>CAKUGQ010000013.1 GCA_934654755.1 uncultured Oscillospiraceae bacterium
CAGTACGAACACAAGGACGACCAACGGGACGATTGTACCCCTCTATACGGCAAGAGGCGACCACTCATACGCCGACCGGCAGAGACTAGACGCAGAAATTGTGCAAATGTTCGGAGTTGAACTTTTGGGGTCTGCTACGTCAAAGTACAATTGCCACAGCTACGCATGGTATCAAAAATCCGTGCAAAACCCCTCGTGGATTCTGCACGTGGATAGATACTATGAGGATACCCACGCAAGGCGTACCGAAGTACCGTCAGCCGGAGATATTGTCGTATACTATGGAAGCGATGGATATCCATTACACTCCGCAGTCGTAAAAAACGTCAGCTCGAGCGGCATTGTGTGCGAGTCCAAATGGGGTGCCAGAGGACTATATGAGCACTTGCACACAAACGTTCCCCCAGGCTACAGGCTCTATACTGGCGGTCCGGTTTCGTGCGAATTCTATACTTATTTGCGCGCACATAATTATGTTGCTACGGTAATAGACACGGCGTATCACCGACTTACCTGTAAATTCTGTGATTTGAATGTCACAGAAGCGCATACAGCGGATCCACGCACCGGCAAGTGTATTACCTGCGGCTCCGTGGTTTCGAGCACGATTTTTCGCGCCGTTCTGCCGGAGTCTCCGGATACGGAGCACTGTGAGCATCACCGTTAAACACAACCGCTAACCCTTTATTTTGACCGCCCCCCCCTGCAGGTCCGTCCGACGGGCGAGCACGGCTCGGCTGCCGGACGGCGGACATTCCCCAATCAAGTAAGCCCCCCGCCGGATTTCCGGCGGGGGCGTGCTATACTGCGGCGTATGTGAAAACCCCCGAGAACGAAAGGGCTCTCGGGGGTGTGAATCATGGCCTCTGTAAAGTTACAGCTTCGCGGTGCTGACCTTGACGCCGGGACCCATGGTGGAGGCAACGACGCAGGAACGGATATACTGACCCTTTGCCGCGGCGGGCTTCGCCTTGATGACGGCGCCGAGCAGAGTGTTCATATTCTCGGTGAGCTTTTCCGCACCGAAGCTGACCTTGCCGATCGGGCAGTGGATGATGTTGGTCTTGTCAAGACGGTATTCGATCTTACCGGCCTTGATCTCCTTGACGGCGGCGGCAACGTTCGGGGTGACGGTACCGGCCTTGGGAGAGGGCATGAGACCCTTCGGGCCGAGAACCTTACCGAGACGGCCGACGATACCCATCATATCGGGCGAAGCGACGACGACGTCGAAGTCAAACCAGTTTTCCTTGGTGATCTTTTCGACAAGCTCCATGCCGCCGACATAGTCCGCGCCGGCTTCCTTGGCCTCGTCGACCTTGGCATCCTTCGCGAAAACGAGAACCTTGCGGGTCTTGCCGGTGCCGTTGGGCAGGACGATGGCGCCGCGAACCTGCTGATCCGCATGGCGGGAGTCAACGCCGAGCTTGATATGGATCTCGACGGTTTCGTCGAACTTCGCCGGGGCGGTCTTGACGACGAGCGCCAGAGCGTCGGCAACTTCATACTGTACGGAGCGATCGATCTGCTTCGCGCTGTCCTTATATTTTTTACCTCTAAACAATGTTATTTCCTCCTTGAAGTGGTGAATGCGGAATAATCCTCCCACATATTGAGGACTACGTCCTCGACGATGATCGGTCAGTCAACAACGGTGACGCCCATGCTGCGGCAGGTGCCGGCAACCTGGCTCATGGCCGCCTCGATGGTAGCGGCGGTGAGGTCGGGCATCTTCTTCTCGGCGATCTCGCGAACCTGAGCCTTGGTGATGGTGGCGACCTTCGTCTTGTTGGGGACGCCGGAGCCCTTCTCCTGACCGACTGCCTTGAGAATGAGCGTCGGGGTCGGAGGGGTTTTGGTGATGAAGGAGAAGCTGCGGTCGGAATAAACGGTGATGACGACCGGAATCTTGAAGCCGGCCTGATCCTTGGTGCGCTCGTTGAACTCACGGATAAACTGCGCGATGTTCACGCCGTGCTGGCCGAGTGCCGGGCCGACGGGGGGCGAAGCGGTCGCCTTCGCAGCGGGAATCTGAAGTCTGATATAACCGGTGATTTTTTGTGCCATGATAAGCACCTCCAATTAGAATGTGGTGATACGCTCTCGCGTATTTCTGGCGGGGGATGAAACCCCTCCCACGTTGTTCGATCAGTCGGCGATTGCCTCGACCTGATCGAGCTCCAGCTCGACGGGTGTCTCGCGACCGAACATGGAAACGGTCACGCGGACTTTGTTCTTTTCGATGTCGAGCAGCTCTACGGTGCCGTTGAAGCCGCTGAGCGGGCCGTCAATAATGGCGACCGTATCGCCCTCGGCGTAGCCGACGACGATCTCGCGTTTTTCAACGCCGAGCTGGTAAACCTCATCCTCGGTCAGAGGAGTCGGCTTTGTGCTGCCGGAGGTGACGAAGCCCGTCACGCCGCGCACGTTGCGGATAATGTACCATGCTTCATCCGTCATTACCATCTTCACCAGCACATAGCCGGGGAAGACCTTGCGGTCATAGGTCTTGGGACCCTTGTCCGTGATCTCGGTCACGGTTTCCAGGGGGATGGAGACCTGCTGGATAATGTCCTGAAGCTGGCGGGTTTCGACCGTCTTTTCGATGGTCGCTTTTACGGTGTTTTCATAACCGGAATAGGTATGCACAACATACCATTTTGCTGCCTCTGCCATGGCGGATCAGAAGAGCTTGCCGAGCAGATCGATACCGAGACCGGCAACGACGTCGAACGTGCAAACGATCACGCCGACAATCAGAACGGCCACGAGCACGACGATCGTGTTGTTCAGAAGCTGCTTGCCCGAGGGCCAGACGACCTTCTTCAGCTCGCTTTTCATTTCACGGAACCACTTGGACAGCCCTCTGCCGAAACGGACAAAGATATTGGGTTTCTTGTTGACTTCAGCCATTGGGAACTCCTTTCCGTTACTTTGTTTCGCTGTGGACCGTGTGCTTTCTGCAGAATCTGCAATACTTTTTCATTTCCAGGCGGTCGGGGTCGTTTTTCTTGTTCTTCATCGTGTTGTAGTTTCTTTGCTTGCACTCGGTGCATCTGAGAGTGATCTTAACTCGCATAGTGTTCGGCACCTCCTTAATCATTTGCCTCCCTGCGCTCCTGCGGCTATCGAAAATTTAGCCGACGCCGAAACTACCGGGCGTGCTCCGCAGGCGAAAAATGGGCGCAGAAAAAAAGCCCCTTTTTCACAGGTAGAGCTATTCTACCACAGAAAGGGGGGCAGGTCAACCATTATTTTCTGTTTTTGCGGCAAATTTTCAGGAAAACAGACGGTCAACGGAGGCAAATCGGTAGCCCATTTGCTCCCAGCGCGTCAAAAGCTCGTCTAAGATTTCCGCATTGGTTGCCGAGGTGCTGTGCAGCAGCACGACCGCGCCGTTGTGGATCCGCGGCAGCAGCTTGGCAAACGCCTGTTCCTTCGTCGGCTGTTTATCGGTCAGCCAGTCCACATAGGCAAGGCTCCAGAAAACCGTCCGATAGCCGAGCTGCTGTGCCATTTTCAGATTTTCTTCGGAATAGACACCGCGCGGCGGCCGGTAATACTTCGGCAGCGCCTCGCCGGTAACATTATAGTATGCCGCTTCCAGCGATTCCAGCTCCGCGCGGAAGGACGTCAGGTCCGCCAGCTTCGACATATCGTAATGGTGGAACGTGTGATTGCCGACGATGTGACCCTCGGCGCGCATTCTGCGCACCAGCTCCGGATTTTGCTCGACATAGTGCCCGACGACGAAGAATGCGGCCGGAACGTTATGCTTTTTCAGTACATCGAGAATCTGTGCCGTGTAACCGTTTTCATAGCCCGCATCAAAGGTCAGATAGATTGTCTTCTGGGACGTGTCGCCGAGGAAAGCCGTGTCGAGTGTACGAAGCTGCTCGATGCCTGCGTTGCCGGAGGGCGGCTGCCCCTCCGTGCGAAAGCTCAGCCCCCATGATGCGGTCGGGATTGCCGCAAGCGGATGAAGCAGCGCCACTGTGACCAGGCAGAGCAGCACAAAGCACGCCGCAGCCAGCGGCGCATAGTCCCGGAAAAATTGTTTCACATTCCTCACCTCGGTCAAGCCTATGCGCGTGCGGGAGAAGAAATGAAAAAAACTTTATCTGTCAAGTTTTTTCTCTTGACAGACGGATGCGCAGCGTGTATAATGGGCGGAGCAACGCGAAAGGAAGAACGCTTATGAAGCACGATGCCTATCGGATGTCGCTGCTTTTCGACTATTACGGCGCGCTTCTTGCGCCGAAGCAGCGCAGCTATTTTGACCTGTATTATAATCAGGATCTGTCGCTTGCCGAGATCGCCGAGGGCGAGGGCATCTCCCGTCAGGGTGTACACGACACCATCGGCCGCGCGGAGGCGCTGCTGCTGGACTGCGAACGTGCTGCGGGCTGCGTTGCCCGGCAGGCGCGGTTTCGCGAGGCGGCCGAGCGGATCGGCCGCGCTGCACGCGGACTTGGGCAGCATCCGGATGCATCCGTCCGCATGGCTGCGGAGGAGATTCTGGCCGCCCTTTCCGACGTAAAGGAGTGACACTATGGCATTTGAAGGATTAACCGCCAAGCTCAACGCCGCATTCAAAAAGCTGCGCGGCAAAGGACGCCTGTCCGAGTCCGACATCAAGGATGCAATGCGCGAGATTCGTCTGGCGCTGCTGGAAGCCGATGTCAGCTATAAGGTCGTCAAGGATTTTATTAAGAGCGTGTCCGAGCGATGTGTCGGCCGCGATGTGCTGGAGAGCCTGACCCCTGCGCAGATGATCGTCAAGATCGTCAATGAGGAGCTGATTGCCCTGATGGGCAGTGAGAATCAGCGCATCACCATCGCGCCCAAGCCGCCGACGGTCGTGATGCTGGTCGGACTTCAGGGCGCAGGCAAAACGACGAACGGTGCCAAGCTTGCCGGCCTGTTTAAGAAGCAGGGCAAGCGGCCGCTGCTTGTCGCCTGCGACATTTACCGCCCGGCCGCCATCAAGCAGCTTGAGGTTGTCGGTGCACAGCTTGACATTCCCGTGTTCCAGATGGGACAGGAAAACCCCGTCAAGATCGCCAAGGCTGCCGTGCGCCACGCCGAGCAGCATGGCAATGATATGGTGTTTCTGGATACTGCCGGCCGCCTGCACGTCGATGAGGCGCTGATGAATGAGCTTAAGGCCATCAAGGCCGAGATCAGGCCGAGCGAAATCCTGCTCGTGGTTGATGCCATGACCGGTCAGGACGCGGTGAACGCTGCACAGTCCTTCAACGAATGGCTTGACATCGACGGCGTGATGCTCACCAAGCTCGACGGCGACGCACGAGGCGGTGCGGCGCTTTCGGTTAAGGCCGTGACCGGTAAGCCGATCAAGTTTATCGGTACCGGCGAAAAGCTCGACATGATCGAGCCGTTCCACCCGGAACGCATGGCTTCGCGGATTCTCGGTATGGGTGATGTTCTCACGCTGATCGAAAAGGCCGAGCAGGCCATCGACCAGAAAAAAGCCGCGGAGCTGGAGCAGCGGCTGCGGCAGAACAAATTCACACTCGCAGATTTCTACGATCAGCTTTCGCAGCTCAAGAACATGGGCTCCATGCAGGATATTCTGGGAATGCTGCCCGGTATGGGTTCCATGAAAAACGTCGCCGTGGACGAGAACGCACTGAGCCGTACCGAGGCGATCCTGCGCTCCATGACGCCCTATGAGCGTGAGAATCCTGCCTGTCTCAACTCCTCACGCAAACGCCGTATTGCGCTCGGCTGCGGTCAGAAGGTCGAGGACATCAACCGGCTGCTCCGGCAGTTCGAACAGATGCAGCAGATGATGAAACAGCTCAACGGTAAGAAAAAGAACAAGCTTTTCGGCAAGGGCGGGTTGCCCGGCGGCTTCCCCGGCCTGTGATTTGAAATCGATGGGAAAAGACCCATAGATCATAACGACATTTTTATTTTAACTGGAGGAAATACCCCAATGGTCAAGATCAGACTCAGAAGAATGGGTGCGAAGAAGGCCCCTTACTACCGTATCGTTGTCGCCGATTCCCGCAGCCCCCGCGATGGACGCTGCATCGAAGAGATCGGAACCTACGATCCGCTGACCAGCCCGGCTACCGTTACCGTGGATGCCGAGAAGGCTCAGGCGTGGATCAAGAACGGCGCTCAGCCCACCGATACCGTCAAGGCGCTGCTCAAAAAGGCGAATGTCCTTTGAGCGAGAGGAGCCTACCGATGCAGGAACTCCTACTCTACGTGGCGAAGAACCTTGTCAGCCAGCCTGATGCTGTGACGGTTGCGCAGAGGGAAGACGGCGACGGCATTGTTCTGGAGCTGCGCGTTGCCCCGGAGGATATGGGCAAGGTCATCGGCAAACAGGGCAGAATTGCCAAAGAGATCCGTACCGTCATCAAGGCCGCTGCACAGCGTGACGGCAAGCGTGTCACCGTTGATATTCTCGACTGACATTGAAAAAATCGCCTGCCGGCAGCCCCCGGCGGGCGATTTTTGTCAGTAATTGCTACAATCTTTTAACCGAATTGTCACCGAACTGCGGTTGACTTTGCCTGCGGGGGGAAATATAATGAAACCAAAGGACGTGAGATCTATGCGGAAGACCGGGCTCGGTACTGCTCGTATGGTGTTCGGTGCGCTTGCGGCAACGGTTGCCTTAGTGCTGTTTGTGTGCAGCGTATTCGTTGCGCCGCGCTTTGACTTCGGAATGGCGCTGTTGGCGCTGCTTTGCCTGTGCGGCGGCGCGCTGCTGCTTGCGCCGCTGTTTGCACAATGACGCTGCGCGTACTTGATCTGCGGCAGCTTGAGCCGCTGCAAACGGAGCGGCTGCTTTCAAACTTTGATGATGCGCTGCGTACACATATCGGTGCCATGCGCTGCAGCGACGACCGTCTGCGAAGTATTGCTGCCTATGCGCTGGCGCAGCAAATGCTTGCCGAGGCCGGGGTAAAGCAGCCGATTCCGTTTTCGTTTGAACCGAACGGCAAACCCTATGTCGGCGGCGGCCCTTTCTTCAGTCTTTCACACTCCGGCGATTTTGTGGCCTGCGCCATGGCAGAGCGCCCGGTCGGAGTGGACATTGAGACGTTTCGCCCGTTGCGTGCGCAGCTCGCCTGCCGCGTCTGCTGCGAGGAGGAGGCGGGATATGTCTTTCCCGACGGAGACTTTGATGTGCGGCGCTTTCTGAGACTCTGGACGGCGAAGGAGGCCGTGTTGAAATGCACGGGAGAGGGGATTCGGGGCGACCTGCGCAGTGTGCAGGTCATGTCACAGGGAATGCTGCGCTGCTGCGGTTTTTCACTTGAAAGTCGCTCGCAGCGGGAATATGTGCTCTGTACGGCCGTTGCGGAAAGAAACCTGAAACCTTTTTTTGTTTCGGCCGTCTGATATAGGTAAGGTAGAAGGAAATGCTTGTCACAGAAAAAGAGGTGTTTTTATGAACGACGAGAAGAACCGCAGTCAAATGCCTGAATGGGAGCGGGAATGGGACGTTGAGCAGATTCTCCGCGAGAGCCGTGAAACGCCCGCAGAAGACCCGCAGCCGCCGCAGCGCGAAATGCCGCGGAAATCGCAGCCAGTGCGTCCTGCTCAGAACAGAAAAAAGAAGAAAAAGGGCGGTGCAGGCCGCTATCTGCCGTTTGCTGCCACTCTGGTCATGCTGGTTGTTTGTGTTGCCGGTTTGGCCGTGCTTGCGATTCATGCATTTTCGCCCGGTACGCCGGCAACGACCCGTCCGACCGGCGGCGACGAGCCTGTACCTACGCCCCCGCCCACGGAGGATGTCAATCTCAAGGCGCAGGAGCTGATCGCGGAGGCCGACCTCCTTGCCGTCGGCTACGACTACGATGCTGCCGTTGCTAAGCTTGCCGAGTACGGTTCCGACTGGCAGACCAATGATCTGCTTGTCGCCGCCAGGGAGCGGCTGGAAAAGGAGCGTAATAAGCTTGTCCGCTGGGCAGACACCACACAGATTACGCATATTTTCTTCCACAGCCTGATCGTGGACACCGACCGCAGCTTCGATGGCGACTACAGCTCCACGGGCTACAACCAGTATATGGCAACTGTTTCGGAATTTGAAAAAATCCTGCAATCGCTCTACGACCGCGGCTTCGTGCTTGTCCGGATCCACGATATTGCCAAGCTGACGACCAATGCCGACGGCGAGGAGGTCTATGCACAGGGCGATATTTATCTGCCGCCCGGAAAGACGCCGATCATCATCTCGCAGGATGATGTCAACTACTACGAATACATGATCGACGGCGACGGAGACGGGCAGGCTGACGCGCGCGGCGACGGCTTTGCAAATAAAATCGTGATCGGGCAGGATGGCAAGCTCACCTGCGAGTATGTTACGGCGGGCGGGCAGACGGTCTACGGTGACTATGATCTGGTGCCGATCCTTGAGCGCTTTATTCAGCAGCATCCGGATTTTTCCTATCGCGGTGCCCGCGCCATCATTGCCGTAACGGGTTATGAAGGCGTATTCGGCTACCGCACGCATCCGAAGTATAAGGAGACGCTCGGACAGGAACGCTATGAGCAGGAGGTCGAGCAAGCCAGGCGCGTTGCGCAGCAGCTTCGCGACGAGGGCTGGGAAATTGCCAGCCACAGCTTCGGCCATCCGGCTTACGGAAACCTCTCCGAAGGCGCCGTAAAGACTGACATTCAGAAGTGGGAGGATCAGGTGCAGCCCATCGTCGGTGACAGCGATATTTTCGTTTATCCCTACGGCAGCGACATTGCCGGTGTGGGCAGATATCAGGGCGAGAAGTTTGACGCGCTCTATGCAGCGGGCTATCGCTTCTTCTGCAACGTCGATTCGACGAAATACTGGGTACAGATCCGCGACAAATACGTCCGCCAGGGCCGTCGGAATATCGACGGCTACCGGATGTGGTGGGATCCGGATATGCTGGACGATCTGTTCATCGTGGAGGATGTCTTTGATAAGGCCCGTCCGACTCCTGTACCCTCGGTGGTGTAGGCGGTATTCCGACCGCTTGCCGGGGGCGCGCGGCCGTGCTGCCGCAATGCCATAGAACAAAAAAGCGTGCCTGCCGCAGGCAGGCACGCTTTTTATGCACTTTTAGAGAACAAGGCGGGTACCGACAACCTTGGAGGTCGCGGCGAGGCGCTCAATGTCGTGCCCCTTGGGCTCGAGTGCGCCGTAAGCGTTGAGCACAAGCAGGATCGCAAGATAGGTGTCCCAGCCGAGCGGCGCGGCGCCGCGCTCGATCTCGGAGATCTTCTGGCGGCTCTTACCGATGGCAGCGGCGAGGTCGCCCTGAGACATACGAGCCTTTTTGCGATAAAGCGAAAGCTCTTTTGCCATGGAGTTGACGAGTTCCTTCTGTTGTTCGGTCTGTACGAATTGCGGCATTGTGATCCCAGCTTTCTGAAAAAATATACAGGTGTATGAATTCCGATTGAAAGGTGTAGTATACTTTCCTTCACGGAGACATTTCCTATTGCTAAGTATAGCGTCTTTTTTTGAGTTTGTAAATACCTTTTTTGCATTTTTTCTCAAAAATATGCAAAAAATTTTTGTCTTTTTGAACTCAGCAGAATGAATCAGAAATGGGTGTCACTTAAAAAGTCACATTCCTCGTTTAAAAACGGCCTCATAGCGGTCGCCGTCGGCGATTTTCTGCTGTTCGAGTCCAACCGTCAGGTCAACGCCGGCCTTTGAAAAGCACCACCATGCCTCGCCGTCGCTCCAATCTGCCTTTTCGCCGTCCACCACATCATAAACGCCGTCCTTTTTGGCGCGTTCTTCCACGAGCTTCTGCTCAATGAGTGCGTCGGCAAGGTTATCGGCGGTTGTGGTGAACTGGAATTCCTTTGCGCTTCCGTCGGCATGGGTGACGCGCAGATAGAGCTTCTTCGGCGTGGCATCGTTCTGTGCACAGGCAGTGAAAACTGCCAGCACCGTCAGGATGGCCAGCAAGAGTGCAAATACTCGTTTCATGGTGTTTCCTCCGTGTTTTGATAGTTTTACAGTTTCAGCTTCGGGCGGATGCGGACATGGTAAAAAACTTCCAGTCGCGCCAGAAGCAGGTCATAGATTGCAAAGCAGACGTTTGCCAGCACGGCCAGCGCAAGGAACATCCACCGTTCCGCCGCGGCAAAATCGTCGGCGACCGTTCCGATGCGGAACACGAAGATCATCAGACCGTAAGCCGCAGCGACGGCGGTGTTGAGATAGATCAGCTTGACGCACCACCGCAGCACCGCGGCGCGGATGCGGTCGAAATAGCGACGCAGGATGGGATAGTAGCCGAAGAAAACAAACAGAATGGCCGCTTCCTTCTCCGGCGCGAGCAGGATTCCGAGAATTGCGACGGACGCATACCATAAAAAACCCCATTTTGTGCCGCATTCGATATAGACCGGCAGAAGCGTCAGCGAAGCCAGCACCGGCAGTGCCAGTGCCGCCAGCGGGATCACGCCGCCGAGAAACAACAGCGCGACTGCCAGTGCTGCCAGCACGCCGCTCAGAGCGAGCGCCTTTGTGCGTCGTTTCACTTGTCCTGCCCCCCGGCGTTTCGGCAGAGCAGGGCGTACTTGATATCCCAGAGCTTCTGGGACAGGTCAACATAGTAGCCGTGAGGGTTGTCGAAGCGTTTGACCTCGTCCCACAGCGCGTCTACCTGTTCGGCGCAGTAGCGGCGGATTTCCTCAAGCGTAGGCAGCGTATAGACCTGTCTGCCGCCGAGGAAAATCGGTACCTGAAGCTCGCGCGCGGTAAAATTATAGACCGTCTTGCGCTTCCAGGTTGCCTCGGGGTCAAAAATGGTCAGATCCTTGGAATCGTCCACCGTTTCGTCGTAAACGCACAGATAGTCTGCAATGGCTTTCCCGGTATCATTGCCGTAGAAGCGGTAGAGCTTCTTGAAATGCGGGTTGGTGATCTTTCCGGTATTTTCGGAGATTTTGATTTTCGGCTCGACGGTGCCGTCCGGACGCTCCACAGCCACGAGCTTATATACGCCGCCGAATACCGGCTCGGAGCGGGCGGTGATGAGCCGCTCACCGACGCCGAACAGGTCGATCTGCGCACCCTGCGCCAGAATGTCCTGAATGATGTATTCGTCGAGCGAGTTGGATACGGAGATCTTGCAGTCCGTCCAGCCGGCCTCGTCGAGCATTTTGCGCGCGCGCCTGGTCAGGTAGGTCATGTCGCCGGAGTCCAGACGGATGCCGCACTTTGTGATTCCCAGAGGCTTGAGGACCTCGTTAAAGGCGCGAATGGCGTTTGGTACACCGCTCTTGAGCGTGTTGTAGGTGTCAACAAGCAGTGTGGCGTTTGAAGGGTAGAGTCTGCAGTAGGTTTTGAAGGCTTCCAGCTCGCTGTCAAACATCTGTACCCAGGAATGCGCCATTGTGCCGCCGGCGGGAACGCCGTAGAGCTGGTCGGAGATGGTGCAGGCCGTGCCTGCACAGCCGCCGATGTAAGCCGCGCGTGCGCCCAGAATGGCGCCCTGCGCACCCTGCGCTCTGCGTGAGCCGAACTCCAGAACGGTCCGACCCTGCGCTGCGCGTACAACGCGGTTGGCCTTCGTGGCAATCAGGCTCTGGTGGTTAAGCACGAGTAAAACATACGTTTCAACGAGCTGCGCTTCGATCGCAGGTGCGCGAACGGTCAGGATCGGTTCCTTCGGGAAGATGGGCGTGCCCTCCGGGACGGCATAAATGTCGCCTGTGAAGCGGAAAGTGCGAAGATAGGTGAGAAAGTCCTCGCCGAAGCAGCCGCGGCCGCGCAGATACTCGATATCGGCCTCGGAAAAATGCAGATCGCGGATATATTCGACCACCTGCTCCAGGCCTGCGGCAATGGCAAAGCCGCCGCCGTCAGGAATGTTGCGGTAGAACACGTCAAAGTAGCAGATCTGCTTGTCCTTACCGCAATGAAAATAACCGTTGCCCATGGTCAGCTCGTAAAAATCGCAGAGCATGGTCATGTTGAGCTCATCGTAAGTGTTCATTACGCACCTCGCAAAGAATGATACCACCATTATACTATCTTCATTCATCAAGTGCAACCTTATTTTTCTTGACCATGGGAGAGAAATTTGCTATGATAGATACATCGAACCGAAAGGAGCGTTTTTCATGATCGAGATCGGAATTCAGGGACATGCCGAGTCCCTTGTCGAAAAAGAGGATACCGCGCAGGCCGTCGGGTCGGGTGACCTTCTGGTCTACGCGACTCCGTGCATGGTTGCACTGATGGAGGGCGCGGCCTGCGAATCCGTCGCGCCGTATCTGGCCGAGGGCGAAAGCTCCGTTGGCGTATCGCTTCAGCTCACCCATTCCGCAGCCACGCCCGTTGGGATGCAGGTGCGCGCCGAGTCCACGCTTGTCGCCGCAGAGGGCCGTAAGCTCCGCTTTGAGATTGTTGCATATGACGAGACCGGTGAAATCGGCCGCGCAACGCATGAGCGGGTCATTATCAAGTCCGAACGCTTCCTGGAGAAAGCTTATGACAAGCTCTGAGCTGCCGCGCACGCTGTTGGAAGCGGGCGAGATCGTGGCAAGCCATGGTATCCACGGCGAAGTAAAGATTTTGCCGTGGGCGGACGGACCGGAGTTTCTTCTGGATTTTGAAGAGTTTTTCATTGACGGACGGGCCTACGCGGTTGAGGCCGCGCGTGTTCATAAAACCTGTGTACTGGCCAAGCTCAGAGGGATCGACACACCGGAGGCCGTCCTGCCGCTGCGCGGGCGAAAGGTGTGCATTGACCGCAGCAGGGCGCAGCTTCCCGAGGGGCGTGTGTTTATCGCCGACCTGCTCGGCTGCCGCGTACTCGACGAAACGCGCGGCGAGCTGGGTACTGTCGTCGATGTTCTGTGCCTGCCTGCGAGCGAGGTTTACGTCGTGAAGGGCGAAAAAAGCTACCTGATCCCCTCCGTGAAGCAGTTTGTAAAGGAAATCGATATTGCTGCACGCACCGTGCGCGTCAGTGTGATCGAAGGGATGGAAACCGATGCGTATTGACATTCTGACCCTGTTTCCGGACACGGTGGGAGATGTTTTGAGCGAGTCGATCCTCGGTCGCGCCCAGGAGCGCGACCTGATCCGCATTGAGACGCACCAGATCCGCGATTACACGGCCAACCGCCAGAATCAGGTGGATGATTACCCCTACGGCGGCGGGCGCGGAGCGGTCATGACGGCCGACCCTTTGTATCGCGCGTGGTGCCATGCCTGCGACGAGGCGGGCGGACCGGTGCATACCATCTACATGAGTCCCTGCGGGCATGTGTTCTGCCAGCAGGATGCGCGTCGGCTGGCGCAGATGGATAATATTATTCTGGTCTGTGGGCACTATGAGGGGATTGACCAGCGCTTTATTGACGAGTGTGTCGATGAGGAGCTGTCCGTAGGCGACTATGTGCTCACCGGCGGTGAGATCCCGGCCATGGCCGTGGCGGATGCCGTGTGCCGTCTGGTTCCGGGCGTTCTGTCAGATGCGGAGTGTTTTGAGGACGAGAGCCACTGGGCGGGACTGCTGGAATACCCGCAGTACAGCCGTCCGGCGGTATGGCACGGACGCGAGGTGCCGCCGATCCTGCTCTCCGGCGACCATGCAAGAGTTGCACGTTGGCGCAGACAGCAGTCCATTTTGCGTACCTTTCACCGCAGACCGGATCTGTTCCGTGCGCTGACGCTTCCGAATCGAACGAAGGCCGAGAAGAAATTCCTTGCAGAAATGGAGGAACAGGACGATGAATTCCGCAATCGAGACGCTGCAGCACTGGGTAAATGAAGCACACAGCGCCGTCTTTTTCGGAGGCGCGGGTGTTTCTACCGAGAGCGGTATTCCGGATTTTCGCAGCGTGGACGGCCTGTATCACCAGAAATTTGCCTATCCGCCCGAGACGATCCTCAGCCACAGCTTTTTCCGGCGCAATCCTTCGTATTTCTACCGCTTCTACCGCGAGAAAATGCTTCCACTCGGCGCGGAGCCCAATCTAACGCACCGCACGCTTGCGCGCTGGGAGCAGGAGGGGCGGCTGGCGGCCGTCGTAACGCAGAATATTGACGGGCTGCACCAGAAGGCGGGCAGCCGCCGCGTCTATGAGCTGCACGGCAGTGTGCTGCGCAACTATTGTGTGCGCTGCCGCCGTTTCTACCCGGCGGAGTATATCCGCGATGCGAAGGATATCCCGTACTGCGAGTGCGGCGGTATCGTCAAGCCCGACGTTGTGCTCTATGAGGAGCCCTTGGATGACAGAACCGTCGAGGGTGCAATTGCAGCCATTCGTGCGGCGGATCTTCTGATTGTCGGAGGCACGAGCCTGACGGTCTATCCCGCTGCGGGGCTGCTCGGTTATTACCGGGGTCGCCGCCTTGCGCTGATCAACCGCGATGAGACGCCCTATGACAGTGAGGCCGGTCTGGTGCTGCATGCGCCGCTCGGAGAGGTGTTTTCGCGGCTATGAGCGAGCTTATGTTGAAAGAGATTGCGCACTACCATGGTGCGCTTCCCGAAAAATTCGGCATCCCGCGCCAGAGCGGGCTGGTCGAGGCGCTGCACGGGACGGTCGTTTTTGCGCCGGAATACCGCAATACCGACGCGCTGCGCGGTATGGAAGGCTTTTCGCACCTCTGGCTGATCTGGAAATTCTCCGAGACCGTGCGTGAGGACTGGTCACCGACCGTCCGCCCGCCCAGACTGGGCGGCAATGCGCGCATGGGTGTTTTTGCCACGCGCTCGCCCTTTCGGCCGAACCCCATAGGGCTCTCCTGCGTGCGCCTGCTTGGCCTGCGCCGTACGGCGGACAGCGGTACGGTGCTGGATATTGCGGGTGCCGACCTGATGGACGGTACGCCGATTTTCGACATCAAGCCCTATCTTCCCTATGCGGATGCATATCCGGAGGCTTCGGGCGGCTTTGCTGCCGAGGTGCCGGAAACGCTTACGGTGCGGATTCCCGACGGCTGCCTTGCGGCCGTCCCCGAGACGCAGCGCGAAGCGCTGCGCGGGATCCTGGCCAATGACCCCAGACCGCACTACCATACCGATGGGCGCGCCTACGCGCTGCGTTTTGCCGGGAATACGGTGCGTTTTACAGTAAATAACGGTGTATTGACCGTAGTGGAGGTACAACATGACTAAGATTTTATTTGTTTGCGCAGGTAATATCTGCCGCAGTCCGATGGCGGAGTTTTTTATGAAACGTTTTGCGACAGACGCAGGCTGCCTGGATCAATTCTATATCGAGTCGGCAGCGGTCACGGATGACGAGGTTGGCAATCGCGTCTACGCGCCGGTCTACACCCGCATCTGGAAGCGCGGCGCCGACTGTTCCAAAAAAACGGCACGTCAGCTCACCCGCGAGGATTATGACCGGTTTGACTACCTGATCGGCATGGATTCGTCCAACATTGAGGGGATGAAGGAAATCTGCGGCGGCGACCCGGAGGGCAAGATGTCCATGCTGCTGGACTGGACGGAGGCGCCGCGCGAAATTGCCGACCCGTGGTATACCCGTGACTTTGATACCGCGGAAATTCAGATTGAGGCAGGCTGTAAGGCGCTGCTGAAAAAACTGAAGAAGGCTCAGCCGGAATAACCAAAAGCCGCCCGAGAGGCGGCTTTTGGTATTTTTCCTTCTTTGACCGTGTGATTATGGCGATTACGCCGACAATCTGCGGCAATTTCCCGATGCCGTATGGCAAGATCTGCACTGCATTCTCAGAGCAGCAGGCAGATCAGTCCGTTGGCACCTTCGTTGATAATCTTTGTCAGTGCATCCTTGAGCTTGTAGCGCGCGTCGTCGGGCATTCGCTTGAGCTTGCCGGTCAGTCCCTCATTTACCAGCTCGTAAACCGACTTGCCGAAAATGTTGCTCTCCCAGAGTTTTTCGGTGTTGCCCTCGTATTCGCCGAGCAGGTATTTGACCAGATCCTCCGACTGCTGTTCGTCGCCGACCATCGGACTGATCTCCGTCTGAATATCGGCGCGCAGCAGATGAATGGACGGTGCGCTGGCACGCAGCTTCACGCCGTAGGCGCTGCCCTTCTTTACAATTTCCGGCACCTCAAGGTGCATCTCCTCTGCACCGGGCAGCACGATGCCATAGCCTGTGGCGCGTACCTCGTCGAGTGCGGAGGCAATCTTGTCATAGCGCCGCTTCATTTCGGCAAGCTCCGTCAGGAGCCGCAGGAGCTGACCGTCGTTTTCGATCTCAAAACCGGTGTTCTGACCGAGAATCTGGTAGAACAGTCCCTCGTTGAACTCCAGCTCACACGTCACAGTGCCGCTGCCGAGGTCGATTTCGTCGATGCGGAAGCCGCTGATCTGGTCGAGCCTGCACACGCGCCCAATGGCTTCTTCGGTTTCTGCCAGACGAGAGATTTGCGCGGCATTTGTGCGCAGTGCGTCGTACAGCGCCGCCTTGAGCGGGTGGTCAAGCGTGAGCGCCTGTACCCATGCGGGCAGGAACACCCGCATTTCGCGCAGCGGGAAGGCATACAGAAGCTGCGTCAGCAGCTCGCACAGCTCCGCCTCCTGCATGGCCTGACAATCTGCGGCGATAACGCCGACACCGTAGGTCTGCTCCAGATAGGCGCGCAGCGCCTGCGTGTCAGCCGAGCGCGGTGCGCGGGAGTTGATTACGACCAGAAAGGGCTTGCCTGTGGCTTTCATGTCGGTGATGGCGCGGGCCTCCGCCTCCACATAGTCGGCACGCGGAATGTCGGTCACGGTTCCGTCGGTCGTGACGACGATGCCGACGGTGCTGTGCTCCTCCATGACCTTCCGCGTACCCAGCTCCGCCGCCTCGGTCAGCGGAATCTCGTGATCGACCCAGGGCGTTGTGACCATGCGCGCCGAGCCGTTTTCCGTCGCGCCGATCGCGCCCGCAACCATATAACCCACGGAGTCGATCATACGCACCGAGAGCGTAACCGTGCCGTCCGGCGTGATGGTTACGGCATCCTCGGGGATGAATTTCGGCTCGGCTGTCATGATGGTCTTGCCGGAGCCGCTCTGCGGCAGCTCATCTTTCGCGCGCTCACGCTGATACAGATCGTCGATCTTCGGGATGACCAGCTCCTCCATCATGCGCTTGATGAAGGTGGACTTGCCTGTGCGCACCGGGCCGACCACCCCGATATAAATGTCGCCGCCCGTCCGACGGGCGATGTCGGCGTATAAATGGCTCATAAATGTGCCTCCCCCTTGCAGTTTCTCGTGCTAGAGCCTATGCCGGGGGGAAAACAAGTATGACAAGCCGTGTGAAGAAATCGACGGAGCCCGGTTGCCTTTGTGCGGCGTTTTCACGATTTTCCGGATGGTGCATTGAAACGCTTGCCGCCGAGGCGGAGACTGAATCAGCCTTCCGGATGAAGCCTGTTTTTCCGCGCTTTTTTTGTGCGTTTGCGATGAAGTCTCATATATTTTCGCACGCCTGAAAAAACACAAATCGAGAGATATGAGACCCACAAGACCGCAATCGTCAGCGCAACGGTATATACGGGTGCTTTTGTGTGTTTACGGAAAGCATTGGTTGTATCTTTGAGAGTGATCCAATCTTCGCCTGCGATACGCAGGGACAGCAAAATACGACCGTCGTTTTCAAATGTATCCCGCCGCAGGTAGGAGACATGGATCTGTTTATTTATCAGAGAGTCTGCATCACTGCAGCCCTCTCCCAGAAGCTCAGCCAGAGTTTTGTGTATGTAGAGATTCCGACCGCTTTTCAAGGAAAGCACGACATATTTCTGACGGTGCTTCTCAGGCTCCGTCACAACGGAGACCGTAACACTTTCAACAATACCGGTTTCATGCGTCTGTCGGTTCGCAGAATACATTTCGTACAAAGGAATAAGCCAGTAGTGTGCGTAGAGGAGTGTAATTGCGATAAGAAGCACGGCGGAAATTGCAATCAACGAGAAAACCGTTTTCCTGTTTCGGATCATATCCATAAAGCTGTCAATGAGTGCTCTTATCCGATTTCCAGGATGCGCGGCGTAAGGTCAAGAACTCCGTTTTGAAAGCCGATGCGCTCGAAAAAGCCTCGCTTCGCTCCGGGATCCCCGTCGATCCGCAGGGTCGTAACGCCGATATGCCGCAGTGTGCTGACCAGATCGCCGCAGAGCTGTGCTCCCATGCCGTAGCCGCGGAATTTTTCCTCGAGATGCAGCTCCGTCAGAACGGCCGAGTGTGCACTCTCACGGGAAAATCCGGAGAAGCCCGCAGCCTCGTCGCCGTAAAATGCCGAGCGTCGCCCCTCGCCGCCGGGGGCGAAGTGCAGATTTCCGCTGCCGGTGGGATATACGGCGCGCTTGCGCTCCTGTGTCGTCAGCTCCGGCGGAAGGTGTGACGCGTCGTTCATGTAGTCAAGGCGATACACACCGTTTTCGTAGAAAAGATGTGCTACGGCGGTGTTTTCCGGATGTCCGGCCGTTTCCTTTTCGGGGAAGAACAGGCGCAGAAGCAGACCGCCAAGCGCCATTCCGTGCGAGAAAACGGCGATGGTTCTGCCGTCGTTTTCTGCGGCGGCTTCGTCAAGGGCTTCCAGAAAGCGTCCGGTATATTGCAGGAACGGTTCGCTGCCCTCGGTGTGCCAGGTGCGCGGATGATGAATAAAATCATAAACGCTCTGCGCGTCAAGTCGTTCCAGATCGCCGTAGGCGCAGTCCTCCCATACACCGGCGCCGATCTCGCAGAAGCGGCGATCGATGCGCAGCGGCAGCCCCTTCGGCGTATAAATTGCCTGCGCCGTGGTCCGGGTACGGCACAGATGGCTGGAATACACGGCGTCGATGCTTATCTTTGCAAAACGTTCGCGCAGGCAGCGGATTTGCCGCAGACCTGCGGGTGTAATGTTGGCGTCAAACTGCCCCTGGAGCCGACGGAACAGGTTTCCTTCGGCCTCGGCATGGCGAATTAAATATATCTCTGTCATAGGATTACAACGAACCTTGAAATCTCCTTCTTCATTTTTTCGACGGCGGCGACGGCGTGCGCGCAGTAGTCCGTTCCGTCGGAGTCTGTCTTCTGCCAAGCACAGACGATGCTGCGGGAGGCCGAAACGATGGCACCCTGACCGAAGCGGTCAAAGGCGAACTGCACGTTCCTGGCCGTGCCGCCCTGTGCGCCGTACCCCGGCACAAGGAAAAACAACCGATCATATTTCTCACGCAGCAGGTGCAGCGTTTCCGGGTAGGTTGCGCCGACGACTGCGCCGATGGCGGAATAGCCGCTTTGACCGAACAGACCCGTGCTCCAGCGCATGGCCAGGTCGGCCATTGCGGTGTAGACCACGCGATCTCCCGAAAGCAGATCCTGCACCTCACGTGACGAACGGTTGGAGGTTTTCAGCAGCAGGAAAATACTCTTGCCCGCGTCGCGGCAGTAGGGAAGGAAGGGACGGATTCCGTCGCTGCCCAAATAGCCGTTGACCGTCAGACCGTCGCAGGCATAGAGACTATGAGCTGCCTGGCCGATGGGTACCTGCCCGAACATGGCCTGCGCGTAAATCTCGGCGATATTGCCCACATCGCCGCGCATGGAGTCCATCAGGACGTACAGCCCCCGTTCGGCGGCATAATGTGAAATTCGCTGCATCTGCGCGATACCGTCCGCGCCCAGCGCCTCAAAGCAGGCGCTTTGCAGCTTGACGGCGGGCACCAGCTCGCCGAGCGAATCGATCAGCTCCGTGCAGAAGCGGTAATAGGCTGCGGCTGCGGCCGCAGGCGTCTGTCCCTGCGCTTCAAAGGCATCGCGGACGAGATGCGGCGGCAATATGGGAAGATACGGATCCAATCCGAGCATGACCGGACTTTTGAGCCTTCGGATCTTTTCCTGTAAAACATCGATCGACATCAAAAACGCCTCCTTTGCACAATCGCGTTCAGTATAGCACAAAATGCACCGCGAAGAAAGATGATTTTGTGTTTTTTCGCCGCACGCGGGAAAAATAGCTGCGAAAGGAGGCGAGAAAATGGAAGTAAAAACCTTTTTGTTTGCGCTCGGCGCGGGCATGGTGGCAGGTGGCGTGGCGACACTGATGCTCCCGCGTCAGTCGCAGGTGCGGAAAACGGCGCAGAAGGCTGCCGATGCCATCGAACAGACGGCGACGGATGCTGCACAGAAGATGAAAAACTATATGATGTGAGCAGAGAGGGACCCGCGAGGGTTCCTCTTTGGCAATGCTGCGGCGCAGGCGGCAGAGACGATGCGGATCGTAAAACCGACACAGCCCCGGACGGCGGGTCATGCCGTCCGGGGCGTCTTGCCTGTTTGTTTTCCGTTGCTGCGGATTACTGCCGCTTTTTGAAGGTCACGAGCTTACAGAAGAAGTAGTTCAGGATCACGACGATTACCGACAGGAGAATTTTTGCCAGCCCGACGCCGTTGAGAGTCACGCTGCCGAGGCGAAGGATCTCGAAACGTCCGAGATTGAGCAGATTGTCGCAGACGAAAATGCCCAGTTCCTCAATGCCAAAGGAAAACAGGCGTGCGGCCAGAAACGACGGAATTTCCCGCCTCAGAATTGCGGGAGCCCAGCTTTTACTATCAAACACCCAGAGCTTGTTGACTACATAGGCGAAAATCACTGCGGCGGCAAAAGCGACGGCGTTATTCAGTACGGCGCTTGCACAGATGCGCCCGAGCGCGAAAAACACGCCGTAATTGACCAATGTGGTCAGTACGCCGAATACAAGGTAAAGAATCGTTTCCCGATTACAGAGTTTGGAAAGCTTTTTTTCCATAGGTCGGTTTGCTCCATTCTGTGGGTTTGCCCCGAGCGGGTTCTGAGATACCATCGTTTCATTATAACCGATGCCGGGGCAAAAGTCCATAGCGTGTCCGCCTTTTTCATGAAGAGGTCGATTCCTGCTTGCGAATGCGGCCTTTTTCTTCTATAATGGCAAGGTATGCGGGGCGTGTGGACCCGCGAGGAAACCGATGTACGGGAGGAGAACCTGTTGAACGAAAGACTCAGAGACGATGCCGAAGCGATCGTAAAAGCCGCGATTGCGGCTGTCGGTCCGGAGAAGGCGGTGCATCGTGCGCTGCAGGGCAGACGCTTTTCCGGGCGACTGTACATGGTCGCCGTCGGAAAAGCGGCGTGGCGTATGGCAAGAGCGGCTGCGGACTGCCTCGATCGACCGCCCGAGGCGGGCATCGTGATTACGAAATACGGCCATGTACCGGGGCCGATTTCCGGAGTGACCTGCTTTGAGGCCGGACACCCGATCCCGGATGAGAATTCTTTCCGTGCGACCGAAGTCGTTCTGGAAATGACGCGTGCGCTGCAGGCGGACGACACCGTGCTGTTTCTGCTTTCCGGCGGCGGCAGCGCGTTGTTTGAAAAGCCGCTGCTCGATGCGACGGGGCTGCAGGAGATTACCGCGCAGCTTCTGGCCTGCGGCGCGGCCGTTGCGGAGATCAATACGATCCGTAAGCGGCTGTCGGCGGTCAAAGGCGGACGCTTTGCCGAATGGTGTGCTCCGGCGCGCGTAGAAGCCGTCGTGCTTTCCGATGTTCTCGGCGATGCGCCGGATGCAATCGCCTCCGGACCGACCGTATCGGATGGCTCCACCTGCGCCGAGGCGATGGAGATTGCGCGAAAATACCGCCTGAAGCTCAGCGAAGACGCATGGGGGCTGCTGCGGCGCGAAACGCCGAAGTCGCTGCAAAATTCAAAATACAGGATCGTCGGAAGTGTGCGTGAGCTGTGCCGTGCGGCGGCGTCCGCTGCCGAGTCGCTCGGCTACGAGCCGGTGCTCCTGACGGATCATCTGGACTGCCAGGCGCGCCATGCCGGCGTTTTTCTGGCGGATATTTTGAAGACTCACGCTGCGGATGGCAGACGTCTTGCGTATCTTGCCGGCGGGGAGACGGTCGTTCAGCTGACCGGAAACGGACTCGGCGGGCGAAATCAGGAGCTTGCACTAGCGGCCGCGGAGCGCATTGAGGGGATCCCGGGCGTTTGTGTCATCAGTGTCGGGAGCGACGGGACGGACGGACCGACGGATGCGGCGGGCGGCTATGCCGACGGCGATACCTGCCGCACATTGGCCGGCAAGGGTGTGCGCATCGCGGAGGTGCTCGCGGAAAACGACGCATATCATGCGCTTCGGGATGTGGACGGGCTTGTCTTTACGGGCCCGACCGGTACGAATGTCAACGATATTGCCGTGGCTTTGATCTCCGGGTAAGCCGGAGGAGAGAAACCCATTCAACGGAAAACGGAGGAAATTCTATGGAAAAACAATATGATGTCGTAATTGTCGGCGCCGGCCCCGGCGGGATTTTTTCGGCTTACGAGCTGAGCCAAAAGCGCCCTGAGCTGCGTATCGCCGTTGCGGAGGCAGGGCACGCGCTGGAAAAGCGTCGTTGCCCCATTGACGGCGAACGAGTGAAAAGCTGTATCAGGTGCAGCTGCTGCTCCATTATGAGCGGCTTTGGCGGCGCGGGCGCCTTTTCTGACGGGAAGTACAATATTACCAACGACTTTGGCGGGACGCTTTATGAGCATGTCGGGAAAAAACAGGCCATCGACCTGATGAAATATGTCGATGAAATCAATCTGCGTTTCGGCGGTGAGGGCACCAGACTTTACTCGACCGCGGGGACGCGCTTTAAGAAGCTGTGCCTGCAGAACAGACTGAATCTGCTCGATGCCTCCGTGAGACATCTCGGCACGGACATCAATTATGTCGTGCTGACGAATCTTTACAATGCACTGAAGCAGCATGTCGATTTTTATTTTGATACCCCCGTTGAGCACATCGAAGTCGTTGACGGAGGTTACAGCGTGATTTGCGGTGCGCTGCGGTTTGCCTGCCGCAGCTGCGTTGTGTCCGTCGGACGCAGCGGCAGCAAGTGGATGGAGCAGATCTGCCGCGAGCTGGACATTTCCACAAAATCCAACCGCGTGGACCTCGGCGTGCGTGTAGAGCTTCCTGCCGTAATTTTCTCACATCTGACCGACGAGCTGTACGAGAGTAAGATCGTTTACCGTACGAAGCAGTTTGAAGACCGCGTGCGCACCTTCTGCATGAATCCGAACGGAATGGTCGTCAATGAAAACACGAACGGTATCGTTACCGTCAACGGTCACAGCTACGAGGGGAAGGAGCTGCAAACGGAGAATACAAACTTCGCACTGCTGGTTGCAAAGCACTTCTCCGAGCCGTTCAAGGACAGCAACGGCTACGGGGAAAGCATTGCGCGGCTGTCCAATATGCTTGGCGGCGGGGTGATCGTGCAGCGCTTCGGCGATCTGATCCGCGGCCGCAGAAGTACAGCCAAGCGAATTGAGGAGGGACTGGTGGTCCCTACACTGGCCGCAACGCCCGGCGATCTGAGCCTTGTGCTGCCCAAGCGCATTCTGGACGGAATCATTGAAATGATCTATGCACTGGATCAAATTGCCCCCGGCACAGCCAATGACGACACGCTGCTTTACGGAGTGGAGGTTAAGTTTTATAATATGGAGGTCGAACTGGACGAGAATCTGGAATCGAAGTACAGGGGCCTTTACATCATCGGAGACGGCAGCGGCGTGACGCACTCACTGTCTCATGCCTCCGCAAGCGGCGTTTTCGTCTCACGACGGATTGCACAGACGCTTTGAATTCCGGCACGAGAGGGCAAAGATTTTCTTTTTGTCGGGTGTTGACAAACGGGCATGGGGGTACTATAATATAACCAACCGAAAAGGTAGGTAAAACATCCCTTATACGAAAGGATTGAGATAGATATGATTTATGCGGATAACGCCGCGACTACGAAAATGAGCCGGACGGCGATCGACGCCATGCTCCCGTATTTCGACCGAATCTACGGCAACCCGTCCAGTCTGCACTCGGCGGGTCAGCGTGCTGCCGAAGCGCTTGACGATGCGCGTCTGCGCGTCGCCCGCTGCATCAACGCCGATCCGAAGGAGATCACCTTCACCTCCGGCGGCAGCGAAGCGGACAATCAGGCCCTCTGGTCGGCGGCCAGAATCGGTGAGCGGAAAGGGAAAAAACACATTATTTCCACTGCCTTTGAGCATCATGCGGTGCTGCACACGCTGAAAAAACTGGAGCGCGCCGGCTTTGAGGTCACGCTTCTCGACGTTCACGAAAACGGCGTCGTTCTGCCGGAGGAGGTCGAGGCTGCCATCCGTCCGGACACCTGCTGCGTCAGCGTGATGTTTGCGAACAATGAGATCGGAACGATCCAACCCATCGCCGCCATCGGCGCAATCTGCCGGGCGCACGACGTAATCTTCCACACCGATGCCGTGCAGGCGGCGGGACACCTTGCCATTGACGTGCGCGCGATGAATATCGATCTTCTGTCGCTGTCGGCGCACAAGTTCCATGGCCCGAAGGGAATCGGCGTGCTTTACGCCCGTAAGGGCATTCGTCTTGAGACGCTTATCGAGGGCGGCGCGCAGGAGCGCGGCAAGCGCGCCGGTACGGAAAACCTCCCTGCTATCATGGGTATGGCCGCTGCGCTGGAGGAGGCCGTAAACCGGCTGGAAGCCAATGCCGCGAAGCTCACCGCGCTGCGCGACCGCCTCATCGCGGGCCTGTCAAGGATCGAGCACTCCGTGCTCAACGGCGATGCGGTGCACCGTCTGCCGGGCAACGTCAACTTCTGCTTCGAGGGCATCGAGGGCGAATCGCTCCTGCTGCTGCTCGACGACAAGGGAATCTGCGCCTCCAGTGGCTCTGCCTGTACCTCCGGCTCGCTTGACCCGAGTCATGTACTGCTGGCCATCGGCCGCCCGCACGAGATCGCGCACGGGTCCTTGCGTCTGTCACTGTCCGAGGATATGACCGAGGCGGATATCGACGAGATCATTGCCGCCGTGACGCAGGTCGTGGCCTATCTGCGCAGCATTTCTCCCGTCTGGCATAATTTGCAGGACGGAAAGCAGAATTATTTCATCAAGTGAGGTAGTAAATATGGCGCTTTACAGTGAAAAGGTGATGGATCATTTCCGCAATCCGCGTAATGTCGGCGTGATTGAAAATGCGGACGGTGTCGGTGAGGTTGGCAATGCCAAGTGCGGCGACATTATGAAGATTTATCTGAAGATAGACAACGACATTATTACAGATGCGAAATTTGAGACCTTCGGCTGCGGCAGCGCGATTGCTTCCAGCTCCATGGCGACGGAGATGATTAAGGGTGTGCCCGTTAGCGAGGCGCTGGCCGTGACGAATAAGGCTGTCGTTGAAGCATTGGACGGTCTGCCCGCGCACAAGATCCACTGCTCGGTGCTTGCCGAGGAGGCCATTAAGCTGGCAATCAAGGACTACTACGACCGGCACGGTATTGCCTATGACCATACAAAATTCCCTGCCTGCGAGAGCTGCGGGCACTGTGCCGGTGAGTGAGGGGTAAGCGCATATGACCGTTTCCACCAGAGGCCGCTACGCGCTGCGTGTGATGATCGACCTGGCTGAGCATTATGCGTCCGGCTACACGCCTATGCGCGATGTTGCGGTGCGGCAGGGAATCTCGCTGAAATACCTCGAACGGATTCTTCCCGCGCTGACCAAGGGCGGCATGATCGTCGGCGTCCACGGTAAGGGCGGCGGCTATCGTTTGACGCGCCCGCCCGAGGAGTGCTGCGTCGGTGAGATCATCCGGATGACCGAGGGGGACTTTACCACCGTTTCCTGCGTCGGCAGGGAAGCGCAGGCCTGTGCGATGGCGGAGAATTGCCGCACACGTGCGCTGTGGTCGGGGCTGAACGATGTCGTGAATCAGTATCTGGACGGCGTGATGCTTTCCGATCTGATGCGCAAGCCGCTTACTGACGAGTGATGCACTCCTTCCGAACACCGGTTTACAGCTTTGCAGTCGGCTTGACCAAGGGCTTGAAAGAGCTTTTGGTCAAGCCGGCGTTTTTTTGTATGGAGAAGCCGAAATCCTTGACAAGAGCGTCCGCGGAGGGTATGATGGAAAAGAATCGCTCCGCGCGGCGGAAATCAATACGATTCGGGGAAAAGGATATGAACCGAGAGAATAAGCGCAAGCAATTTGAAAAGGGTTACTACAAGACCCATCCGTGTACGGACAGCTTTACCTGCAAGGTTTGCGGCCGCACCGTCGTACCGGAGGATGCCGGAAGTGAGCACCGCAACCATTGCAACAACTGCCTGAGCAGCCTGCATGTCGATGTTGAGCCGGGCGACCGTGCATCCGACTGCGGCGGTATCATGGAGCCGATCTCCGTCTGGGTGCGTAAGGGCGGCGAGTGGGCGATCATTCACCGGTGCAGACGCTGCGGAGAGCTGTGCTCCAACCGCGTTGCTGCGGACGACAATCCCATGAAGCTCATGAGCATCGCGCTCAAGCCGCTTTGTGAGCCGCCGTTCCCGATCGAACGCATCGAGGAGATGACCCGCCTGATGGGCGGCGAAGGCAGCCTGGAATAAATGCGTGCCGACGAGAAAAAAATCTTGCGCTTCGTTCCGGACTGTGATATACTATCAATTTGTGAATCATTATAGCGAAAAGGATTGGTTTTCCAATGGCTGAACAGAAAAATATTCGGAATATTGCCATCATTGCTCACGTTGACCATGGCAAGACCACGCTGGTCGACGAGATGCTCAAGCAGTGCGGCACTTACCGGGAGAATCAGGCGGTCGTTGACCGCGTGATGGATTCCGGCGATCTTGAGCGTGAGCGAGGCATCACCATTCTGGCAAAAAACACCGCAGTCAATTACAAGGGTACGAAGATCAATATCGTCGATACGCCGGGCCACGCCGATTTCGGCGGCGAGGTCGAGCGTATTTTGAAGATGGTCAACGGTGTCATCCTGCTGGTTGACGCTGCCGAGGGACCTATGCCGCAGACGCGCTTCGTGCTGCAGAAGGCGCTGGAGCTGGGACATAAGGTTATCGTTGCCATCAATAAGATCGACCGGCTTGATGCCCGTGTCGAGGAGGTCGTTGAAGAGGTTCTGGAGCTGCTGCTCGACCTCAACGCCACTGAGGAGCAGTTCGATTCTCCCACGCTCTTCTGCTCTGCGCGGCAGGGCATCGCCGCATACAGCCCCCATGAGGCGGGCGTGAACCTCGACCCGCTGTTCCGTACCATCGTCGATTATATTCCCGCGCCGACGGGCGACGTCAACGCACCGCTTCAGATGCTTGTTTCGTCCATCGACTACAATGAATATGTCGGCCGTATCGGTATCGGCCGTATTGAGCGCGGCACGGTACAGCAGAATCAGGACGTGATCGTTTGCGATTATCACGACCCGGAGCATTTTGCCAAGGGTAAGGTCGTTGCGCTGTACGAGTTCGACGGTCTGGCGCGTAAGCCCGTAACGAGCGCCTCGGCGGGCGAGATCGTTGCTTTCTCCGGCATGGCCGATATCACCATCGGCCGCACGATCTGTGCGCCGGACAAGCCTGAGCCGCTGCCCTTTGTGAAGATTTCCGACCCGACCATCGAAATGACCTTCTCGGTCAACGACTCGCCCTTTGCCGGCCGTGAGGGCAAATACGTCACTTCCCGCAATCTGCGCGACCGCCTGCAAAAAGAGCTGCTCAAGGATGTTTCCCTGCACGTTACCGAACAGGGGACGGACAGCTTCAACGTTGCCGGCCGCGGCGAGATGCATCTGTCGATTCTGATTGAGACGATGCGCCGCGAGGGCTATGAGTTTCAGGTCGGGACGCCGCATGTTCTGACCAGGGTCATCGACGGCAAGGTCTGCGAGCCGATCGAGCGCATGGTCGCGGACGTTCCGGAGAGCGCCACGGGCAGCGTCATCGAAAAGCTTGGCCGCCGCAAGGGCGATCTGGTGTCCATGACGCCGGTCGGCAGCCGCTACCGTCTGGAATTTCTTGTGCCGTCGCGCGGCCTGTTCGGCTACCGCAACGAGTTTTTGACCGATACGCGCGGCGAGGGCATCATGTCCTCCGTGCTGGATTCCTACGCACCCATGAAGGGTGAGATCGAGCGCCGCAAGACCGGTTCGCTCATTGCCTTTGAAACCGGAGAGGCCTGCACCTACGGTCTGTTCAACGCGCAGGAGCGCGGCGCGCTGTTCATCGACCCGGGCACGGATGTTTATGCGGGCATGGTTGTCGGCGTTTGCTCACGCAACGAGGATATGACCGTCAACGTCTGCAAAAAGAAGCAGTTAACAAATATGCGTGCCTCCGGCTCGGACGAAGCGCTGCGCCTGACCACACCGCGCGTGATGTCACTGGAACAGTGTCTGGAGTTCCTTGCCGACGACGAGCTGCTTGAGGTTACGCCGAAAACTCTGCGTATCCGCAAGCGCGAGCTGGATCATTCCGCGAGAATGCGCCAGCTTATGAAGACCCGCAACAACGGCTGAGTAACCGGAAAGGAGCCAAAATGAAACGAATTCTCTGTGCAGTTCTGCTGCTGGCGGTACTGTTTGTCATTGTGAGCTGTGCCGTAACGGATACCCCTACCACACCGAGCACCTCCGCGCCCACCGCCTCCTCCGAACCGACGGCGGAGCCGACGACCGCGTCTGCGTCCGAGCCGACGGCGGAACCGACCGAGGCGCCCACCGAGGCGCCGACTGAGGAGCCCACGCCGGAGCCTACGCCCGTGCCGACCGAGCCCATCACCGGCCCGGAGGTGGAGGAGGGCAAGCCCTATTTCATCAAGGTCAATAACCAGTGCAACACCGTGACTGTTTATACCAAAGGGGAGGACGGCTGCTATACGACTCCCTATAAGGCCATGATCTGCTCTACCGGCACCGCCACCCCGCAGTCCGGCACCTATACGCTGAAATACAAGTGGAAGGGTCTCGGCCTGTTCGGCGACGTGTACGGCTATTATGTCACGCAAATCACGGGAAATATTCTGTTCCACTCCGTGCCCTATACCACCCCGATCCGCGATTCTCAGGGCTACATCGTCTCCGTTGACCCCTCTACTCTGGAGTACTGGGAATTTGACAAGCTCGGCACCGCCGCCTCCATGGGCTGCATTCGTCTCCAGGTCGTTGACGCAAAGTGGATCTACGATCACCGCGACGAGATTGCCGGCGTTGAGTTCTATAACTCTGAAGTGCCCGGCCCGCTCGGCAAACCCGAAGCGCCGAAGATCTCGGACAACGAAGAATGCCGTGGTTGGGACCCCACCGACCCCGACCCCGACAATCCCTGGAATAAGACCAACTGAAACCGAAAGCGCTTCCCCTTCAGGGGAAGCGCTTTTTGTTGAAAGATCGTCGGCGTGCCGCGAAGGCGATGCAGCCGTGCCTGCGGGTTGCCGGGCATTTATCGGATCCGCTCAAAATACCATAGGGCGAGCAAATCGACAACCTCGCCGTAGGATTGTACGCCGCTTTTTACCTCAAAGGTCTTGAGATAGTTTTCGTAAACCTTTGTCTGAATCTTTACGGCCGTTTCATCCTCAACGGCCCTGTAATGCGCCGTAGCGGCCGACAGATCTGCACGCAGCAGTTTTCCGACTCCCTTGGAGACCTCTGCCGCGGCATTCGGATCGGCGCGGTTCAGAGCGTTGATGCAGTAGATATAGGCGGAATAATAGCCGGAATAGACGAAATCGTCGCGGCCGTTTTCCATACAGGCCAGGAACGCTGCGAAATTTGCTTCGTCCTCGCGGGCGAAAGCCATACGATGGCCGATCTCGTGGCACATTGTATAGGGTACGGAGGCGGAGAATGTTGTCGAGCAGACGCCGCTTTCTCCCGTAAAGGCGAGGAAGATGCCGCTTGTGCCGGTCTTTCCGAGCAGCTTGCTCGTCAGCAGACGTTTGACGCGCGCGGTCGAGCCGTCAAAGCATTCCATATCTTCGGCAAGGGTGCGGTAGCCGTCGCCGGCACGGACGGCGAGATCGTCAAAGTCACCGGCAAGCATGACACCGTTTTCGTCACGTTCGACCGCTTCGGCCGCTGCGTTGGCGCGGTCACGGAAGTATTCCGTCACCTCGCGAAGCTGCCTGACGTCATATTGCGTATCGCTCAGGCCGAGACGTTCGTTCATTTTCGGGGCGAAATAGTTCAGCCCCCATACGCTGACAAACCAGAATGCGGCGATCATTGCCGCCAGCAGCACGCCGGTCAGCCATTTGATAATACGGCCGCGGAATACCGCCAAAAACAGGGAAACGAAAAACCACAGGATCAAACCGGCGGCAACCAGCTCCCATACGGCGAAGGGCACAACGGAGGTGATCTCCGCCAAAACGCCGATGAGTGCGCGGGAGACCTTTGGATAGACTGCAAAAAAGGCGGACTTGCAGAGCTTCGCCACCAGAACGAGCAGTACGGTCAGGACGGCGAGCGCCGCCGAGGAAAACAGACGACGGATGGAACATTTCATGGCATTCTCCTTATGCAAGGGCGGAGAATAGGGCGAGCCCTTTCTCCAAAACGGCTTCATCGAAGTCAAACTGCGGGCTGTGCAGAGGCGCGCCGCCCGTGCCGAGCCGGAAGTACACGCCGGGTACGCGTAGCTGATATTCGGAAAAATCGTCCGTCAGGAAGCAGGGCTCCGCCGGTTCGACGGGAAGAAGCGCCCGCGCTTCTTCCAGAAGCGCCGCGTCGTTTGTTACGGGCGGGTAGCCGGTGCTGTAGCTCAGGCGGATCGGGCAGCCGGTTTCGGCGCTTACGGTCTCGGCCAGCGCGGCAAGCCGCTCTTTCAGCTGCAGGAACAGACGGTCGTCCAGACAGCGCAGTGAGCCTTCCATATGCGCGGCATCCGCCAGCGCGTTGCGGGCGGCGCCGGCGGTCATTTTGCCGAAGCGCAGCACACAGGGAAGTCCTTCGGCCAGCGCATAAGCCTGCGTCAGGAAGCGCGCGGCAGCCTCCAGTGCGTCGCACCCGGTTTGCCAGCGCGCAAGGTGGACGCTTTTTCCGCCGATCTCTGCGGTCAGCTCGCTCGAACGGGCCATCATACCGCCCGCGCAGGCGGCAATGCGTCCCTTTTCCAGCTCCGGCCACAGATGCAGACCGTAAACGCGTGTCGCACCGCATCGCTCCAGAACCCCCGTTCGGCAGATCGCGGCTGCGCCGCCGGTTGTCTCTTCGGCGGGCTGGAAGATCAGCAGCACATTGCGATGCGGTGTAACACGTCCGTTTTCCAAGGCTTCGGCAAGGCCGAGCAGGATAGCCATATGGCCGTCGTGTCCGCAGGCGTGCATTTTGCCGGGGTGTTCCGAGGCAAAGGGCAGGTTTGTGCGTTCGGTAATCGGCAGGGCGTCCATGTCGCTGCGGAAGGCGACCGTTTCGCTTCGGCCGAAGTCAAAATAGGCGCAGACGGCGTCGCCGACGGGGGAAAACACGCGGCAGTCCAACGGTGCGAGCACGCTGCGCAGGTAGGCGGAAGTTTCGGGCAGTGCCCAGTCCAGCTCGGGGATGCGGTGCAGCGCACGGCGGAATACGGAAAGCACGGCAAGCCCTCCTTTCGGGGAAATTACCTTTTTATTGTAACGCGCTCCGCGGAAAAATGCAAGGCTTTTGAAAAACGTGTGTCCGCCGCACTTGCATTGTTCACAAAAAAATGCTAAAATAAACGAATAAAACTTGAGCTTTCGGAGGAGAACTCCCTTGACGATGAAAACAACCGTGATCGCGCCCGAGGCGCTGCAAAAGCAGGCGGCCATCTGCGCGGAAATTCAGGATTACTGGCAGGTGCAGGGCATTGTCCCGCTTGCCTATGTGGACACCTATGGCTGCCAGCAGAACGAGGCGGATTCCGAACGCATCCGCGGAATGCTTCAGGCGTCGGGCTACGGCTTTGCCGACTCCGAGGAGGGTGCGGATGTGGTCGTTTTCAACACCTGTGCCATCCGCGAGCACGCCGAGCAGCGTGTGTTCGGCAATCTCGGGGCGCTTGTCCACACCAAACGCCGCCATCCGCGTCAGAAAATCTTCCTGTGCGGATGTATGGCCGGACAGCCCGAGGTCGCCGAGAAGGTGAAAAAGAGCTATGCTCATGTGGACGGCGTGTTCTCCACGCATCACCTGTGGCGTTTCCCGGAGCTGCTTCTGCAGGTGCTCACCACCGGAAAACGCGTTTTCGCCACGGAGGACAGTGCCGGCTCCATTGCCGAGGATATCCCCGTTGCCCGCACGAATCCGCTTAAGGCGTGGGTCTCGGTCATGTACGGCTGCAACAATTTCTGCTCTTACTGCATCGTGCCTTATGTGCGCGGACGTGAGCGCAGCCGCAGACCGGAGGACGTGCTGAAGGAATGCCGCGAGCTGATTGAGGCGGGATATAAGGAGATTACGCTGCTCGGTCAGAATGTCAACTCCTACGGCAAGGATCTTGGAATCGGCGTTGATTTTGCCGACCTGATGGCGCAGATTGCCGAGCTGCCGGGCGAATTCCGCCTGCGCTTTATGACATCCCATCCGAAGGATGCCAGCCGTAAGCTTTTTGACACCATTGCGAAAGCCCCGAAGATCTGCAAGCAGTTCCACCTGCCCTTTCAATCGGGCAACGACCGGGTGCTTGCGGCCATGAACCGCCATTACGACAGCGCACAATATCTTTCACTCGTCGATTACGGCCGTTCGCTCATGCCGGAGCTTGTGCTGACGAGCGACGTCATTGTCGGTTTCCCCGGCGAGACGGAGGAGGAGTTTGAAGACACGCTGCGCCTGATCGAACGTGTGCGCTATGACGCGCTGTTTACGTTTATTTTTTCCCCGCGGCCCGGTACGCCGGCGGCGAAAATGGACGATCCGACGCCAAAGGCAGAGAAAAACCGACGCTTTGACCGCCTGCTTGCCCTGCAAAACCGTATTTCGGAAGAAAAACACCGCGAGTATATCGGCAGAACGATGCGCGTGCTGGTTGACGGGCGCGAGGGCGAGCTTCTTACCGCCCGTACCGACGGCGGCCGTCTGGTGCGCCTTGCGGGAGACGACGGCCTGATCGGACGATTTGTCGATGTGGAGATTACGGGCTGCACAACGTGGAGCCTGACCGGCAAACAGACAGAAACGGAGTAATTCTATGGCAGAGCTGACGCCGATGATGCGGCAATATCTGGAGGTTAAGCGGCAGCACCCGGACTGTGTGCTGTTTTTCCGGCTGGGCGATTTCTATGAAATGTTTTCGGACGACGCCAAGCTTGCCGCGAAAGAACTGGATCTTACGCTGACCACGCGCGACCGCAGCAAGGAAAAGCAGGAGCAGACACCGATGTGCGGCGTACCCTACCATTCCGCAGAGAGCTATATCGCGCGGTTGGTTGCACGCGGTTACAAGGTTGCCATCTGCGAGCAGATGGAGGATCCCGCGCTGGCGAAGGGACTGGTAAAGCGCGACATCGTGCGTATTGTCACGCCCGGCTCGGTTACGGAAAGCTCCATGCTTGACGAGAGCCGCAATAACTATTTTGCCTGTGTGTTCGGAGAGGGCGGCGAATATGGTCTGTGCTTCTGCGATGTTTCCACAGGTGCGGTTTATGCCACGCTGACGCAGGGCGCCGGGGCGCTTGACCGTGCGCTGGCGGAGCTGAGCGCCTTTGCACCGTCCGAGCTGCTGCTCGGGGGAGGAGCCGCAGACGAGGCGGCGTTTGCCGATGCGTTGAACGAGCGGCTGCACTGCGCCGTTGAGCGCGGACACGAGGCGCAGTTTGACCCGGAACGCTGCCTCACGCTTACCGAACGGCAATTCGGAAAGGACGCCGGGACGCTCGGACTGTCGGACGCTCCCTGCGCGCTGCGTGCCGTCGGTGCGCTGCTGGCAGCGCTGCAAAGCCGCCGCGTAGCGACCAATCATCTGCGCGAGCCGGAGTTTTATGTCAGCGGACGCTTTATGGAGCTCGATTTGACGGCACGTCGCAATCTGGAGCTGACCGGAACGCTGCGTAGCGGCGAAAAACGCGGAAGCCTGCTGTGGGTGCTTGATAAGACCCGTACGCCGATGGGAGGAAGAATGCTCCGCTCCTGGCTGGAGCAGCCACTTCTCAGCCCGAAGCGCGTCAATGCCCGCCTTGACGCGGTAGAGGAACTGGTCGAAGCCTCCGAGCTGCGGGAGGAGCTGCGGGAGGAGCTGCGCGCGCTGACGGATCTGGAACGCATCACCGCCCGCATTGTTACCGGCACGGCCAACGCCCGCGATCTGCGCGGCTTTGCCGCCGGCAGTATGCCGCTTCCGGCACTGCGCGAAGGCATTGCGGGACTGCGCGCGGCAATGTTCGGCGTATTGCGTGAGGAACTGGACGATCTGCGCGACCTGCGTGAATTGATCGACCGTGCTGTGGTCGATGAGCCGCCCTTTACCGTCCGCGAGGGCGGAATGATCCGCGACGGCTATCACAAGGAGCTCGACGAGCTGCGCGACATCGTATCCGGCGGCAAGGGAACACTGGCCGCGATTGAGGCGCAGGAAAAAGAAAAAACGGGAATCAAAAATCTGCGCGTGGGTTACAACCGCGTGTTCGGTTACTATATCGAGGTGGCAAAGGGGCAGGTGTCCCTTGTGCCGCAGGACTACATCCGCAAGCAGACGCTTGCGAACGGTGAGCGGTATATCACTCCGGAACTGAAGGAACTGGAGGGGCGCATCCTCACTGCGCGCGACCGTATCGTTGCGCTGGAATATGAGTTGTTTACGGAGCTTCGACTGCGCCTTTCGGATCAGGCCGAGCGCATTCAGCGCACGGCACGGGCGGCGGCCTGTCTTGACGCTCTGTGCTCTTTTGCCGCCGTTGCGGAGAAGAACGGCTATTGCCGCCCGGAGATTGATCTGTCGGATCGCATTGAAATTCGAGAGGGCAGACATCCAGTTGTGGAGCTGATGCTTAAGGACAGCCTGTTTGTTCCGAACGACACCGCGCTCGACTGCGAGTGCAGCCGTGCCGTCATCCTGACCGGGCCGAACATGGCGGGAAAATCGACCTACATGCGTCAGGTGGCGCTGATCACACTCATGGCACAGATCGGTTCATTTGTCCCGGCCGCCGCCGCGCGTATCGGCGTGGTAGACCGCATCTTCACGCGCATTGGTGCGTCGGACGATCTCGGCTCGGGCAAGTCCACCTTTATGGTTGAAATGACCGAGGTGGCCGAGATTCTGCGCCACGCCACACCGCGCAGCCTGCTGATCCTTGACGAAATCGGCCGCGGAACCTCTACTTTTGACGGCATGGCCATTGCCCGCGCCGTATTGGAGTATGCGGCGGACAAAAAACGTATCGGCGCAAAGACACTCTTTGCCACGCATTACCACGAGCTGACCGAGCTGGAACGTGAGCTGCCGGGTGTGAAAAACTTTCATATTGCCGTCAAAAAACGCGGCTCGGAAATCGTATTCCTGCGGCGCATCGTGCCCGGCGGGGCGGACGATTCCTACGGCGTGGAGGTTGCAAAGCTGGCGGGACTGCCGGATAAGCTCATCAGTCGTGCGCGTGATATTCTTCAGACGCTTGAAAGCGGCGCGCCGACGCGTACCGTGACCGTTGCGGCCGACGATCAGCTTTCCATCACCAGTATGGAAAATGACCGCCTCCGCACGGCGCTTGAGCGCATTGATCTCGATACGCTCACGCCCATTGAGGCAATGAATGCCCTGTATTCTCTGAAAAAAATGCTGTAAAGGAGGCAAAATGCCATGGCGTTTCTGGATCGCAATCTTGTCGTTCCGAACCGGCGCGAAAAGATCGCGGGTTTTATTTACTGGCCGTTTTATCTGCTGCTGACCGGCCTGCTGCTGAGCCTGTTGTTTCTTGCACTGGGAATGGATCTGGAGTCGCAGGAGGGCGTCTTCCTGCTGAATGTTGCATTTTTTATTGTAAATTTTCTTGCCGTTGCGGCAATCTTTCATGACTTCCTGTTTCGCTCTTTTGCCCCGATTACGAGCTTTGGACGGCTGATTCTGGCAGTGCTGATGGGTTACGGCGTGTATTACGCACTGAATATCCCGATCTCCGTTGCACTGGAGATTACGGGCTATGTACCGAGCAATTTGAATCAGGACGCCGTGGAGACGCTTACGTCGATGCAGCCGCTTGTGATGCTGCTGTGCACGGTTGTGCTCGCACCCGTCACGGAGGAGTGTCTCTGCCGCGGCCTGATCTTCGGGCCGATCTGCCGCAGAAGCCCCGTGCTGGCTTATATCGTTTCGGCGGCCGTCTTTTCGGCAATCCATGTCGTCGGGAGCATCGGTGAATCTACGCTGTTGGACCTCGCGGTCTGCTTCGTGATCTACCTTCCCGCCGGTCTCGGGCTTGCCTTTGCCTATCACCGCTCGCGCAGCATCTGGGGCTCAATCCTGCTGCATGCGGCGATCAATCTGCTGGCGTTTGTCGTCAGCTTCCTGTCCTAAGCCTCTGAAAGGAGTTCCCCATGCCAAGAATTCAGCAGCTTTCGCCCCATGTTGCCGACCTGATCGCCGCAGGCGAGGTGGTCGAACGCCCTGCCAGCGCCGCCAAGGAGCTGGTGGAAAACGCTGTGGATGCCGGGGCGAGCCACATTACCGTCGAGCTGAAAAACGGCGGCATGACCTTCCTGCGTGTGACGGACGACGGTTGCGGAATGTCTGCCGAGGATGCACAGCTTGCCTTCCTGCGCCATGCAACGAGCAAGCTGCGGACTGCCGCAGACCTGGAGGCCATCGGCACACTGGGCTTCCGCGGCGAAGCGTTGGCGGCGATCAGCGCCGTTTCGCGTGTCGATCTTCTGACGCGCATGGCCGATATGCCGCTCGGTACGAGCCTGCATCTGGAGGCAGGGGTCGTTACCGAATGTGCCGAGGCCGGGGGTCCGGTTGGGACGACCATCATCGTGCGTGACCTGTTTTATAACACGCCTGCGCGGATGAAGTACATGAAAAATGACAATGCGGAGGCTGCTGCGCTGCTGGCCTGTGTGCAGCATCAGGCGCTTGCACACCCGGAGATCGCCTTCCGTGTACTGCGTGACGGCGCCGAGCAGCTTTCTACCCCAGGAAACGGCAAGCTCTACAGCGCCGTCTATGCCGTCTGGGGTCGTGTGAACACGCAGGGTCTGACGGAGGTAAAGGGCGGCTGGGACAAGCTTCGACTGTCCGGCTTTGTCAGCAGGCCGAGCGCGACGCGCGGAAACCGCAGCAACCAGCTCTTTTTTGTCAACGGACGTTTCATCCGTTCGCGGACGATGACCGCTGCATTGGAAGAGGCCTACCGCAATCAGCTTCTTCCGGGGCGTTTCCCTTCGTGCGTGCTGCATCTGTCCATGCCGGAAAATCTGGTGGATGTTAACGTTCATCCCGCTAAGACGGAGATCAAGTTCCTGCGGGAGCGCGAGGTGTTTGACTGCGTTCACTACGGCGTTCTGACTGCACTGAACGGCGCGCCGGGACAGGTGGAAATGCAGCTTCCCGTGCAGCCGGAGAAAAAACAGCCGGAACTGCGCGACTCCGCGCCGCGGCTTTCCGCCCGGCCGCAGCCGGAGGCGGGTTTCCATACAATGACGACGGAGGAATACCGCGCGCTTGCCGGGATTGTGAAGCAGACGCCGCGTGTTGTGCCTGCCGAGGCCGTGCGCCGCAGCGTTGCGCCGGAGCACAGTGCCGAAGCACGGGTTGCGCCGCAGCCGGAGTCGGCTCCGGGATCGACGGCTGCACCGGAGTCGGAGCCGGCTCCGGAACCGACGCCTGCACCGCAGCCGGAACAGCAGACGCTTGCGCCGGCAGAGGATACGCGCTTCCGCATTGCAGGAGAGCTGTTTGATACTTACATTCTTGTCGAGCAGGACGATCGTCTGCTGTTGATCGATAAGCACGCGGCGCATGAGCGACTGCTTTTTGAAAAGCTGCGCGCGCAGAAGCTGGCGCCTATGTCGCAATACCTGCTGCAGCCGGTGCTGTACGAGCCGGAGCGGTCGGAGTCGGCGCTGCTGTTGGAAAACGCACCGGTTCTGGAGCGGCTCGGTTATGAGCTTGCCGACTACGGCGGCGGGACGATCGCCGTGCGGCGGCTTCCGGCAGACCTTGATCCCTCGCAGGCCGTGGCGTCTCTTGACGCGCTGGCGGCGCAGCTTTCGGCCGGACGGCAGCTTTCACCGGACGATCTGCGTGATGAGCTGCTGCATACCGTTGCCTGTAAAGCGGCAATCAAGGGTGGCGACCACAGTAACCCGGCAGAGCTGGAGGCGCTGGTGCACGAGGTGCTGACGCGCGATGATCTGAAATACTGTCCTCACGGTCGCCCCATCTGTGCGGAGCTGACGCGGAGACAGCTTGAACGGCAGTTCCGGAGGGTGTGAATATGGACAGAATCGTCTGTATTGTCGGTGCGACCGCCACGGGCAAGACGGCATTGTCCGTCCGTCTGGCGCAAACGATGGATGCGGAGATCGTTTCCTTTGACTCCATGCAGGTATACCGCGGCATGGATATCGGTACCGCCAAACCCACCGAGGCGGAACGCGGCGGCGTGCGGCATTGGATGCTTGACGTTGCGGATCCCTGCGAGAGCTATTCCGTCAGTCGCTATGTCGAGCAGGCGGATGCCTGTGTGCAAAGCATTCTGATGCGCGGCAGGGCCGTCGTCCTTGTCGGCGGTACGGGACTGTATATTGATTCGCTGATCGCAGGGCGCAGCTTTGCGCCCTACCCGCGCACGGGTGTTCGGGGAGCGCTGGAAGCACAGGTGCGCGCCGAGGGGATCGAGCCGCTGTATGCCGAGCTCCGACGGATAGATCCGGAATCCGCCGCTTCCATTCACCCGGCCAATGTCAAGCGCGTTATCCGCGCGTTGGAAGTCTGGCGCGAAACGGGGACGACGCTTTCGGCGCACAACCGTGCGACGCAGGCACTTCCGCCGAAATACCGGCCCATATGGCTTGGGCTGGACTATGCCGACCGTGCGGTGCTTTATGAACGCATCGACCGGCGGGTGGACGAGATGTTTGCACGGGGACTGACGGATGAGGTACGCCGGCTGCTTGCCTCCGGCGTGCCGCAGAGCGCCACGGCGCTTCAGGCCATCGGCTATAAGGAGCTTTTGCGCGTTTTGCGTGGCGAGACGGACGAAGATACCGCCCGCACGCAGATCCGGCTTGCTACCCGGCACTATGCCAAGCGCCAGCGGACATGGTTTTACCGGAACGCGGAGGTGCACTGGCTCCTGCGCGACCGCCTGGGGGACGATTCCGCACTTTTTTCTTCGGCTCGACGAGAGCTTGCTTTTTTCGACAAATGAATCTGCTATAATGTCGGTGTTACATCAAAAAAACACAAAGGAGTAATACCGAATATGGCAAACACAGATAACCTGCAGGACCAGATCCTGAACGAAGTACGCAAGGAGCACACACCCGTCACCGTGTTTCTGATGAACGGCTTTCAGATGAAGGGCGTTGTTTCCGGCTTTGACAGCTTTGTCGTGCTGCTTCTGTCCGACGGAAGACAGCAGATGATCTACAAGCACGCCATTTCCACAATGGTGCCGTTGCAGCCAGTGCGTATTCCGGCCTGACGGATCAAAGCCCTGCGCAGCGCCGTATACGGCGGGGAGACAGACCGATGAAAAAGCAGGGCGATGCCTATTTTAAGATCATATCTGTTGTGCTTGCAGTGCTTATGGTGAGCTATGTGCTGTTTTCCGTGGTCTTTCGCCGCGGAAGCAGCTATACTACCCAGCCTGCAGCGCTCTGCGAAGTCGGCGACGGATTAACCGTTTCCGGCTTTGTGGTGCGTTCCGAGACCGTGCTTACCAGCGGCGAACGCCTGACGGTCTGTGAGCTGACGGAGGGTGAATGGATCGGCGGCGGACAGACGGTTGCCACGGCCTACCGCGATGCCGGAGCGCGGCTTTTACGTCAGGAGCTTGCTTCGCTTCAGGCACAGCTCAAGCAGCTCCGGTTTGCGGCGGACGGCTCGAACCCGAGCGGGCTGGACGCGGATATTCGTACGCTGCTGCTGCGCCTGTCGGCTCAGATGGCACGGCGGGACTATGAAGCCGTGCAGTCGGCGGCGACGGAGCTCCAGCCGATGATTTTGCGGCGCGGTGTCTCCGACGGAGATGCCGCAGAGCTTCAGAGACGTATTGAGGAGCTTGAAGCCCGTATTGCGGCGCTGCAAGCCGACGTACAGGACGGCGCGGCAGAGGTACCCGCTCCGGATTCCGGTTACTATTCCGCGCAGCCGGACGGCTTTGAGACGCTCCTGACACCGGAAAGCGTTCTGTCAATTTCACCTTCGACGTTAAACTCACTGACGGCCGACGCTGTTTCGGATTACGCGATCGGTCGCCTCTGTACGGGACAAACCTGGTATTTTATGGCCGTGATTCCTGCCGAACGTGCGCAGCAGTGCCGTGAGCGGAGCTATCTGACGGTCAGCCTGTCCGGGCAGGGACTGCGTGAGCTACGGATGCGCATTGAACGTGTGGGCGACGCGGAGGACGGAAAGTGTGTGCTCGTGCTTTCATATGAGAAGAAATTACAGGAGGTCACGGCGCTGCGCAGACAAAATGCGGATATTGTGTTCCGCAGCTATGAGGGACTCCGGGTCCCGAAGTCGGCGCTGTATTATATCGATGGTGCAGCGGGCGTGTATGTTTTGCAAAACACGCTGGCACGATGGAAAACCGTGGAGATCCTTTACGAGAGCGGAGATGACTATATTGTCCGCTGGGATGACGGCAGTACGTCCAACCTCTGGCCGCAGGACGAGCTGATCCTGACAAATCAAACGATAGAGAACGGAATGGTGATGAGATGACAATCGCTGAAAATGTGGCCTCCATCCGTGCGCGGATGAACGAGGCGGCGCAGCGCGCCGGGCGCGACCCGAGGGAGGTTCTTCTGTGTGCTGCGACCAAAATGAACGATGCGTCGCGCGTGCGCGACGCAATTGCCGCAGGTGTGGATCTTTGCGGCGAAAACCGTGTGCAGGAGCTGACGCAGAAGCTGGCAGAGCATGCCTATGACGGCGTCCCGATACATTTTATCGGTCATTTGCAAACCAATAAGGTCAGGCAGGTTGTCGGCAAGGTCGCACTGATTCAGTCGGTGGATCGCCTTGAATTGCTGCAATGTATTGAGCGCGAGGCGGCGAAGCAGGGAGTCGTTCAGGACATCCTGCTGGAGATCAATGTTGCGGCCGAAGAGAGCAAGTCCGGTTTTTCGCCCGAAGAGGCGCCGCAGATTGCCGAATCGATGCCGCAATTTCCCCATTGCCGCCTGCGCGGTCTGATGGCGATCCCGCCGGTCAGTGAGAAGCCGGGCGATAATCTCAGATTTTTTCAAAAAATCCATACAATAGCTGTTGACATAACCGCGAAAAGCATTCATAATAGTAGCATGGATATTCTGTCGATGGGAATGACGGACGATTTTGAGGACGCCATCGCAGCCGGCAGTACCATGATCCGCGTCGGGACGGCGATCTTTGGCGCGCGAAACTATCAGAAAACAGAAAACTGAAAGATATACGGAGGACGAGCACCATGGGTCTGATGGACGAACTGAAAAAGCTGACGCATCCCTATTCCGAAAAGGATAGAGACGACGATTATGATGAATATGAAGATGATGACGAGGGCTTTGATGAGCCTGCTCCCACCCCTGCACCCAGACGCGGCGCCTTTTCGTCGCGCACGCCGGCGGAGCCGGTGCGCCAGAGCGGCAATGCCAATACCCGCGTTGTGAGCATCAACAATACCCAGCTTGAAGTTGTTCTTGTCAAGCCGGAGCGCTACGATATGGTTTCCACCATTGCAGACAACCTGCGCCAGAATAAGGCGGTGGTTCTGAACCTCGAGCAGACCAATAAGGACGTTGCCCGACGGATCGTGGACTTCCTTTCCGGCTGCGCCTACGCCATTGACGGAAAGATCCAGAAGGTGGCCATCGCTACATATCTGGTAACGCCGCGCAATGTCGGTGTCGTCAATTCCACCAATGATACATCCGATGACGAAGGCAGTGAGTCGAGCTACCTCTGATGCCCGACAAACAGACAGGAGATGAAAGAAATTGCTGACCCCGCAACAGATACAGGAGATCGGCTTTGAGCGTGTGCGCCGCGGCTATGATATGGACGCCGTGGACGAAGTCCTTGGCCAGCTTACACAGGACTACCTGACGCTCTATAAAGATAATTCCGTACTCAAAAGCAAGATGCGTGTTCTGGTTGAAAAGCTGGAGGAATACCGCAGTCAGGAAAAGGAAATGCAGAGCACAATGCTGGCAGCGCAGCGGGCCTGTGAACAGATGCGCGCCGATGCCGAACAGAAATGCGCACAGATGCTCCGCGAAGCGGAGGAATCCGCCGGCGCCAAAAGCCGCAATACGGACGAACAGGTTGCGGCCGAGCAGGAGCGTCTCGCCGAGGCGCAGAACGCAAGCGCCCGCTTTCTGGACGATATGGAAAAGCGTCTCAAGCGTCAGCTTGAGCTGCTTGACGAGCTGCGTAGGCAGGAGCGTCTGCCGCACGCGGAGGAGAAGGCACAGCCCTACGACTACGACGCAGAGCAGAGCAGCGCTTCCACCGATGAGATCATCGAACAGATTGATCGGAGCGTAGGAGCGGACAGCGCAAAGCCGACGGACAGCAGCCCGACACGCAAGCTTGACACGCTGCACGGCAGCTTTTCCCCGGAGAAGCAAAAAATATTTGATCAGCTCGGCTTTGGAACCGGTCACATTACAAACGAATAAAGCAAAGGCAAGGAAGGGGACGAGTAGACCGTTTCTCCGCGTTCAGAGAGCCGCCGGAGGGTGCAAGGCGGACGCGCAGCGGTTGAAGATCACCCCGGAGCCGCTGGGTGAACCATATATCTGTTGAAGTAGCCGCAGCCGGGTGCGCCCGATAACGCGCAGACGAGTGCCCTGCCGCAAGGCGGGGAACGGGAGTGGTACCGCAGGAGGATTCCTGTCTCTCATGAGACGGGGGTCCTCTTTTTCCGTCAGCCGCGGGCGCGGCACCGGATCGCCGCATTGCTTCGCTGCCTGCAATCGCATAAAAAGACGACTGTTTTACAGGAAAAACACTACTTGTTGTAGATAATATGGAGGAAAAAGAAAATGGATTACAAGGACACGATTATCACGCCGAAAACCGATTTCCCCATGCGGGCGGGTCTGCCGCAGCGTGAGCCGCCGATGCTGGAGCATTGGAACCGCATTGACGTCTATCGTCTTTTGCGCGAGAAGAACGCCGGAAAGCCGACCTTTATTCTGCACGATGGCCCCCCCTTCTCCAACGGCGACATCCATATGGGTCACGCGCTGAACAAGACGCTCAAGGATTTCATCGTCCGCTCCTACGCGATGCGCGGCTACGATACGCCTTACGTCCCCGGTTGGGACAACCACGGAATGCCCATTGAGTCGGCGATTATCAAAAAGAACAAGCTCAATCACAAGACCATGCCTGTGACCGAGTTCCGCAGCGCCTGTGAGGCCTTTGCGGAGGAGTTTATCCGCCGCCAGATGGCGGGCTTCCGCCGCCTGGGCGTTATCGGTGACTGGGAGCATCCCTACAAGACGATGGATAAGCGATTTGAGGCCGAAGAGGTGAAGGTGTTCGGCGAGATGTTCCGCAAGGGATATATTTATAAGGGTCTGAAGCCTGTGTACTGGTGCCCGAAGGATGAAACTGCGCTGGCGGAGGCCGAAATCGAGTATCAGGACGACCCCTGTACCTCCATTTACGTAAAGTTTGCTCTGAAGAACGATCAGGGGAAGCTGGCGGAATTCGGAACGAAGAAGACCTACTTCGTCATCTGGACGACGACCACATGGACGTTGCCCGGCAACCTCGCCATTGCGCTCAACCCGGTGGAATCTTATGTGCTCGTTCAGGCGGATAACGGTGAGCGGTATATCGTCGCCGAGGCTCTGGCCGAAAAAACCATGCAGGCGGGCAAGATTGCGTCCTATGAGATTCTTGCGCGTTTCCCCGGCAGCTTCTTTGAGTATATGACCGCACAGCATCCCTTCCTTGACCGCGATTCGCTGCTTGTTACGGCGGACTATGTTACCATGGACTCCGGTACCGGCTGCGTTCATACCGCTCCGGGGTTTGGCGCGGATGACTATCAGACCTGCCGCCGTTACAAGATGGAGCTGGTCGTGCCGGTCGATGACCGCGGCTATCAGACCGAGGCTGCCGGTAAGTTTGCCGGACTGCGCTACGATGCGTCCAATCAGGCAATCCTCGATGACCTTGTCGCCACGGGCGCCCTGTTTGCCTCCGAGAAATTTGTCCACAGCTACCCGCACTGCTGGCGCTGCAAGAGCCCGATCATTTTCCGTGCCACCCCGCAGTGGTTCTGCTCCGTAGAGAGCTTCAAGGATGAGGCGGTTGCCGCCTGTGATGAGGTACAGTGGCTCCCCGCGTGGGGCAAGGACCGCATGGTCGCCATGATCCGCGACCGCGCCGACTGGTGTATCTCCCGCCAGCGCCGCTGGGGTCTGCCGATTCCGGTGTTCTACTGCAGGGACTGCGGCAAACCCGTTTGCACGCCTGAAACGATCGAGCACATTTCTGCGCTTTTCGCCGAGCACGGCTCCAATATCTGGTTTGCACGGGAAGCGGAGGAGCTGATTCCGGCCGGCTTGACCTGCCCGCACTGCGGGAAGGCTTCGGGCTTTGAGAAGGAAACGGATACCCTTGACGGCTGGTTTGACTCCGGCTCAACGCATATCGCCTCCTTGCGCCGGGACGACCCTGCGCACTGGCCTGCGACGATGTATCTGGAGGGCGCCGATCAATACCGCGGCTGGTTCCAGTCAAGCCTGCTGACCAGTGTCGGCGCGCTGGGGAAGGGCGCTCCCTTCCAAAAGTGCCTGACCCACGGCTGGACGGTTGACGGTGAGGGCAAGGCCATGCACAAGTCTCTCGGAAACGGCGTTGATCCGGCCGACCTGATTCGCGATTTCGGCGCGGACATTGTGCGCCTCTGGGCGGCGTCCGCAGATTACCGCGCGGATGTGCGCTGCTCGAAGGAAATCTTTAAGCAGCTCTCGCAGAGCTATCTGAAATTCCGCAATACCGCGCGCTATTGCCTCGGTAACCTTGACGGTTTCGATCCGAACGAGCTTGTGGCACCGGAACAAATGCTTGCGTTGGATCGCTGGGCCGTAACGAAGCTCAACGGCTTGATCGAGACCGGCTTCCGTGCCTATGACAACTATGAATTCCATGTGCTCACGCACGCGATCAACGACTTCTGTGTTGTGGACCTGTCCAGCTTCTATCTGGATATCCTCAAGGATCGTCTCTACTGCGACGGGCGCAACAGCCTGCGCCGCCGCAGCGCACAGACCGCGCTGTACCTGATTGTTGACGCGATGGCAAGAATGTACGCGCCGATCCTGCCGTTTACCTGCGACGAGATCTGGCAGGCCATGCCGCATCGTACCGGCGACGATACACGCAACATTGTCCTCAATGAGATGGTCAAGCCCTATGCGGATTATGCCCTTAACGCCGATGAAATGGACAAGTGGGACACGCTCATCGCCCTCCGCAGCGACGTTAACAGCGTTCTCGAGGCCGCCCGTGCGGACAAACGCATCGGTAAGGCGCTTGAGGCACATGTAACGCTCAGTCGTCACGAGGCGCTCGAGGCTGCAACGCGCACGATGGATCTGGCGGAGCTGTTCCTGGTATCCGACGTAGCCTGGGGCGAACCGGAGGAGGGTGCGCTGACCGGTACGGGCAGCAGCTTTGAGAGCGTAACGATTGGCGTCAGTGAAGCGAAGGGGACGAAGTGCCCACGCTGCTGGATGCACTCGACGAAGGCGAACGCCGAGGGACTGTGCCCCCGCTGCGCTGCTGTCGTTGCGGAATTGGAACTGAATTGACTCTTCAATATGGAAAACGCCTGTCTGCCTTTTGGCAGACAGGCGTTTTGACAATTCCGGGCAACTCGGTCGGGCTGCGTGAATACACTCAGCCTGCAAGGACTTCCGCTTTCAGCACGCCCTCGGTTTGACGCAGGACGCGCAGCAGGTCATCGGCGCTGTGCTCCTCCGGTGTGTCGGATTTGACCGAGATTGTCACGGCGGCGTAGCCGTTTGTGGGAATGGTTTGGTGGATGGTCAGTATATTTGCGCTGAAGCGGGCAAAAATGGAAAGGATGGACGACAGATGTCCCGGCGCGTCGCGCAGCAGGAAATGAAAGGTCAGAATTCTGCCTGCCATCAGGTTTTGAAAGGGCGCAATGGCATCGCGGTATTTGTAAAAGGCACTGCGGCTGATGCCGGCGATGCGCGTGGCGTCGTGAATTGTTTCGGCTTCGCCGGTTTCAAGCAGCCACTTCGCACGGGCGACCTTCAGAAAGACCTCCGGCAGCGCCGAGGCCTCCACAATATAGTATTTCGGCATTTTTTCCATGCTGGCATCTCCTGCGTGGTGATTCTGCGGACGTTTGCCCGCGGTGTGCGGACATTCTACCATGCCTTGACGGAAAATGCAAGCCGTTTGACAAAATTCAGAAGGAGGAAGCGTTTTGAAGCAGCTCTGGAAACTTCCGCTTTATGCGCTTGCCGGCCTTGCGGGTGTTTGGCTGACCGCGAGGTTTATTTTACCGGTGGGGCTGCCGTTTTTGCTGGCGTTGGCATTGGCGTGGGCCGTAGAAAAGCCGGTCCGGTTCCTGACCGGACGCGGACGTTTCCCGCGAACGGCGGCGAGCGCGCTGTGCGTCACACTGGCCATTGCGTTAGTATGCGGATTCTTCTGGCTGCTCGGCAGGACGCTCTATTTGCAGTCGGAGCGGCTGGTGCAGCGCTTGCCCGCGCTGCTGTCGTCGTTGTCCGAGCCGATGGCGCGGCTGCGCGAGACACTGCTGCGGTTGTGCCGGAGACTGCCGGACGGTCTATCGGCGGCTACTGCCTCCTGGGTCGGCCGTCTGTTCAGCGGCAGCAGTATGCTGGTCAGTGCCGCTTCGGAGAAGCTGCTGGCCTTCGCGGGCGGGCTTCTGACGATGCTGCCGGAGCTGCTTCTGTTTTTCCTGACCTTTTTGCTGTCAGCCTACCTGATTTCCGCACAGCTTCCGTCGCTGAGGGACTGGGCTGCACGCCGTTTGCCTGCATCATGGACGCAGCGGAGCAGGGAAGTGCGGCAGAAGCTGCGCGGCACACTCGGCGGCTATCTGCGCGCGCAGCTTTTTCTGATGCTCATCACATTTGGTATTGTGACCGCGGGACTGTTGCTTCTGCGTATACCGAATGCGCTGCTGCTCGGGCTGATCGTTGCGGTGGTGGACGCACTGCCTGTATTCGGTGTGGGGACGGTTTTGCTTCCGTGGGGCGTGATCGTGCTTTTGCAGGGAAATACGGCGCTTGCGGTGGGACTTTTTCTGCTCTATGCCGCCGCAAGCATTATGCGCACCATGCTTGAACCGCGTATCGTCGGACGCCAGATCGGCCTGCCGCCGCTTTTGACGCTGGTTTCCCTTTATGCCGGTTACCGCCTGTTTGGTATTCCCGGAATGCTGCTGCTCCCGCTGGCGGCACTGCTCTGCGGCCAGATCTATGAGCTGCTGGAGTCCGACTCAACGGATAAATTTACAAAACCGTGAACTCGTTCTTGACATTTGACAGTTTTAAGGTTACAATAAACGTTGGATTCGTATGGGCCGCTCCCGCTTGGGGTAGCCGGAGCCGCCTTTGCTTTTTCTTGGGGCGCGTTGCGCCCGACAAACCCAATACTGAAACAGGAGGTGTATTCGAGAAGAATGCAGTGGTATTTTTATGTTCTGATGTTTCTGGGACTGTTGGCGGTTGCCGCAGCTTTCTTTTGGATCGGCGTTCGATACCGCAAAAAGGTAGCCGAGCGTGAGATCGGCAGTGCCGAGGCGGAGGCAACTCGTATTATTAACGAAGCCATCAAGGGCGGCGAGAATAAAAAACGGGAGATGCTTGTCGAGGCAAAGGATGAGATCCATAAAGCCAGAACCGAATACGAAAAAACGAAGACCGAAAATGAAAGAGATGTCAAGGAGCGCCGTGCGGATCTGCAAAAGCAGGAGCGCCGCCTTCAGCAGAAGGAGGAATCCCTCGATAAGAAGCTGGACGCCTTTGAACGTAAGGAGGATGAGCTGCGCAAGCGTCAGGCTGCCGTTGCTTCCACACAGGAGGAGGTCAATCTGATCAAAAAGAGCCAGCTCGAAATGCTGGAGAAAATCTCCGCACTGACGCAGGAGGAAGCAAAGGCACAGCTTTTGCAGAGTATTGAGAACGAATGCCGTCACGACGCCGCGATGAAGATTAAGGAGATCGAGACGCAGACGAAGGACAATGCCGAACAGCTTGCGCGTGAGATCATTTCCATCGCCATCCAGCGCTGCGCCGCCGATCATACGGCAGAAGCGACCGTGTCCGTTGTGCCGCTGCCGAACGATGAGATGAAGGGACGCATCATCGGCCGTGAGGGACGTAATATCCGCACGCTGGAATCGATCACCGGTGTCGATCTGATCATCGACGACACGCCCGAGGCCATCACCGTTTCGTCGTTTGACCCGGTGCGCCGTGAGGTCGCGCGTCTGGCGCTGGAGAAGCTCATTGCCGACGGCCGCATACATCCGACCCGCATTGAAGACCTTGTCGAAAAGGCGCGGAAAGAGGTCGACCGTGTCATCAAGCAGGAGGGCGAGCGCGCCGTCTTTGAGACGGGAATTAACAACCTGCACCCGGAGCTGATCAAGCTCCTCGGCCGCCAGAAATACCGTACATCCTACGGACAGAACGTTTTGAATCATTCTATCGAGGTCGCGCACATTGCCGGTTTGCTTGCCAGTGAGCTGGGAGTGGACGTGGCGCTTGCCAAACGCGCGGGTCTGCTGCACGACCTTGGTAAGTCTGTCGACCACGAGATGGAAGGCAGCCACGTTCAGCTCGGCGTCGAGCTTGCCCGTAAGTATAACGAGTCGCCTGATGTGATCCATGCCATCGAGGCGCACCACAATGATGTGGAACCGCGCACGGTCATTGCCTGCCTTGTTCAGGCGGCCGACGCAATCTCCGCTGCCCGTCCCGGTGCGCGCCGCGAGAATGTGGAGAATTACATCCGCCGTCTGGAAAAGCTGGAGGAGCTGACCGGCACTTACCCCGGTGTCGAGAAGTCCTATGCTATTCAGGCCGGACGTGAGGTGCGTATTATGGTCAAGCCCGAGGAGGTCAGCGAGGATAACATGATCCTGCTGGCACGTGAGCTTGCCAAGAAGATCGAGAACGAACTGGAGTACCCCGGCCAGATCAAGGTCAACGTCATCCGTGAGACCAAAGCGACGGAATATGCAAAATAGATCGTCCAAACGACAGCACACCCCCGCCTCAACCGAGGCGGGGGTGTTTTGCACCGTGAAGCGGTTTGGCATTCATCCCGCCGTGGCCACTGCGGCGTATGACACTACGATGCGAGTGCAGCCCAACATGGCAGTCCACCCTGCGTCATTGCGAGGAGGACATAGCCCGCGACGTGGCAATCTGATGTGGGATTTTACAGGAGATTGCCGCGACCCCTTCGGGGCCTCGCAATGACAGGCGGAGGTACAGGAGCTTGCGGGAGCGACAAGGTCAGTTCTCCTCCGGCAGCCTGTCGTGCTTCTGCTGCCTGAGCCAGATGTTCATGACAAGACTATGCGGCAGGAGTTTGACCAGCCGCACCTGCCAGCGCACGCGCGCGCCGTGGATGGAGACGTCCTTTTTTGTGCGATACAGGTCCTTCAACGCAGTATCCATTACATCGCCTGCCTCGTAGAGCTTGTTGTAGTAGCATACGGCAGTGCTGCTCGTTTTGAGTGCGTGCTCGAAAAACTCCGTCTTGACCCAGCCGGGGCTGACAGCCATCACACGGATGCCGCGCGGAGCAAGCTCCCGCCCCAGTGAACGCGTATAGCTCAGCACGAAGGCCTTGGTGGATGCATAAACATTCAGATATGGCACAGGCTGGAAGGCGGAGAGTGAGTCGAGGTTCATGATTTTTGCGCCGCGGTGCATATACGGCAGCGTCAGCTCCGTCATTGCAACGAGCGCCTTGCAGTTCAGGTCGATCATCTTCATGGAGTCCTCCAGCGGAATCTGATCATAGCGGCCGAATTTGCCGAAACCGGAGATGTTTGCCAGAAGCGCCACGTCAGGCGTGGTTGCATCCAGGAGCTCCGCGTAGTACTGCAGAGAATCGGACTGCGTCAGATCCAGACCGATCGGGCGCAGAGGGATCTCTACCTCGGCGCGCAGGGCTTCCAGCCGATCCGTGCGGCGGGCGATGACCCAGATCTCATCAAACCGTTCCCATTTTGGCAAACGCCGGACAAATTCACGCCCCATGCCGGAGCTTGCGCCCGTAATGACTGCGATTTTCATATTTTAACCGCCCCTTTGCATTTTTCTTATGTCTTACCACAAAAAAACGCCGCTGTCAATAAAAAACCTCCGGGGGAACGTTGCATTTTTTACCGTGCTATGTTAGAATGGACGCATACTGAGCGAAAGTGAGCGCTGAGATGGCATTTTTTGCAACAAGACTGGGAAAGCTGCTGTTAACTTTCCTGATTTCCCTGCTGCCTGTTGTGGAGCTGCGCGGCGGTATTCCCTTCGGCGTAGCCAGCGGAGTGGAGCCGTGGCTTGCATTCGCAGCCAGCGTCGCAGGTAATCTGCTGCCCGTGCCCTTCATTTTGCTGTTCATCCGCCGCATTCTTGCATGGATGAAGACCCGCCCGAAGCTCTGCGGCATCGCCGAGAAGATTGAGCGGCGCGCCGAACGGAAGAGCGGACGCGTCCGCAAGTCGGAGCTGGTCGGTCTGTGCCTCTTTGTGGCCATTCCGCTGCCCGGAACGGGCGCGTGGACGGGCGCATTGATCGCAGCGCTGATGCAGATGCGCATGAAGCGTGCGCTGCCGGCAATCGCGATCGGCGTGCTGATTGCCGGCGTACTGATTACCCTTGCCGCCACGGGCGTCAAGGCCCTGCGCTTTATTATCTGATTTTCGAAAGGAGACCGCCATGAAACGACTCGATTATATCTCGTGGGACGAATACTTTATGGGAATCGCACTGCTGGCTGCAAACCGCAGCAAGGATCCCAATACGCAGGTCGGTGCGTGTATCGTTTCGCCGGAAAACATCATCATTTCCACCGGTTACAACGGCCTGCCCAACGGTTGCTCGGATGACGAATTTCCATGGGAACGCAGCGGCGAGGAGACGAAATATCCCTTTGTCGTCCATGCCGAGCTGAACGCAATCCTGAATGCGGGCGGTCGTGTGCTGCGCGGTGCGCGGCTGTATGTGGCACTGTTTCCCTGCAACGAATGCTCCAAAGCGATCATTCAGAGCGGAATTTCGGAGATTCTCTACCTCTCGGACAAGTATGCAGACACCGATGCTATCCGTGCTTCCAAGCGGATGCTTGATGCTGCGGGCGTGCGCTATCGCCGTATAGAAACGAAGCTCGACGCGATCACGCTGAATTTCCGGGTGGAAAAGTAAGTCCGCATAATGAAAAAGTACGGCGTTGGACAAATTTCCTCTTGCACTTTTTCCTTGCTTGTGGTATCATAATGCAGTTGACGGCGAAGACCGTCCGCTTCCGCACGCTCAGAGCCGGGAGACCGCCGCAAAACGGCACTCCGCCAACCCGCCCTTGGCCTGCCGGAGAATCATTTGAAAGGTGGAATCAACCATGATCCAGAAAGAAAAGAAGACCGCTATCATTGCCGAGTATGCCACCCACGAGGGCGATACCGGCTCCCCCGAGGTTCAGGTCGCTATCCTCACCGCCCGTATCAACGAGCTGACGGAGCATCTGCGTGAGCACAAGCACGACAACCATTCCCGTCGCGGCCTGCTCATGATGGTCGGTAAGCGCCGCAGCCTGCTCGACTATCTTGCCAAGAAGGATATCAACCGTTATCGCGCCATCATCGCCAAGCTCGGCATCCGTAAGTAATAGCAAATCATGGGCGGCCGGCTCGGTCGCCCATTTTTGCGATAAATCCAAAACCCGCGGGAGAGCGGTTTAGCAGTTGAAGGTACGGCGTATGCCGCGCCGCAGCTTCAAGTGCTAAACCTCCCGCAGATTACTACAGGAGGAATACGAATGATTACCAGAAAACAATACCCCAACCACCATGTGTTTGAGACCGTCATCGGCGGCCGCCCCTTCACCGTAGAGACGGGAAAGGTTGCGGAGCTGGCCGATGCCGAGTGCATCTGCCGCTACGGCGACACCACCGTGCTCACCACCGTCACCTGCTCACCCGATCCCAAGCCCGGCATCGACTATTTCCCGCTGACCATCGAGTTTGAAGAGCGTCTGTATGCCGTCGGCCGCATTCCGGGAAGCTTTAACCGTCGCGAAGGGAAACCCTCCGAGCGCGGTATCCTTAACAGCCGTATTATCGACCGCCCGATGCGCCCGCTGTTCGACGACGAGCTGAGAAACGACGTTGTCGTTACCTGCACCGTCCTGTCCAACGATTATGACAACCCCGTCGAGATCGTCGGCTCCCTCGGCGCGTCCATTGCCGTTGCCTGCTCGGATGTCCCCTGGAACGGCCCGATCGCAACGACGAACGTTGCCTATATCGGTGGCGAATATGTGATCAACCCCTCTGCGGATCAGCGAAACGCTGCCGATTGCTTTGTGTGCATTGCTTCCACCTTTGAAAAGGTCGTAATGATTGAGACCGAAGCGAAGGAAGCGCCGGAGAATATCGTCTATGAGTGTATCCGTATCGCTCATGAGACGAATATGGAAGTCGTGCGCTTTATCAACACCATCGTCGAAACCATAGGCAAGCCGAAGTTCACGTTTGAGAAGGCGGCCGTCAACCATGAGCTACTCGACGAGCTTATTGCCTATGGTATGGATCAGATCGAATATGCGCTCGATACCGATGACAAGAACGTCCGCGAGGAGCGCCTGACTGCAGCCCGCCGCGACTTTGCCGAGAAGTTTGCCGAGAAATATGAGGACTTCGCCATCAACATTGATGTCTGCCTGTATAAGATGCAGAAGAAGGTCGTCAAGAAGTGGCTCCTGGCAGGCAAGCGCGTGGATGGCCGTGGAATGGACGAGATCCGCCCGCTTGACGCCGAAGTCGGCGTCCTGCCGCGTGTCCACGGCTCCGGCTTGTTTGCAAGAGGTCAGACGCAGGTGCTTTCCATCTGCACGCTGAATACCCTTTCCGCCGCGCAGAAGCTCGACACCATCTATCCCGAGGATACCAAGCGTTATATCCACCACTACAACTTCCCCGCCTATTCCACGGGTGAGGCCAGAGCTGCCCGCTCTACCTCCCGCCGCGAGATTGGTCACGGTTCGCTGGCAGAAAAGGCGCTGCTGCCCGTGATTCCGAGCGTTGAGGAGTTCCCGTATGCCATCCGTGTCGTCTCTGAAGTGCTCTCCTCCAACGGTTCAACCTCCCAGGGCTCCATCTGCGGTTCTACGCTGGCACTGATGGATGCAGGTGTTCCGATTAAGCGTCCGGTTGCCGGTATTTCCTGCGGCCTGATTTCCGATCAGGAAACCGGTGAATGGCGTACCTTCACCGACATTCAGGGTGTCGAAGACTTCCACGGCGAGATGGACTTCAAGGTTGCCGGTACTTCCGAAGGCGTTACCGCCATTCAGATGGACCTGAAGAATAAGGGCCTGACGATGGAGATTATCGCCGATGCGCTGGAGCGCTGCCGTAAGGCGCGCATGGAGATCCTCAACGAGGTCATGCTGCCCTGTATTTCCGAGCCGCGCTCCGAGGTTTCCGAGTTTGCGCCGAAGATGATTTCCCTGAAGATTCCGGTCGATAAGATCCGCGAGGTTATCGGCTCCGGCGGCAAGACGATCCAGAAGATCTGTGCCGATACCGGCGCCAAAATCGACATTGATGATGACGGCAATGTCTTCATTGCTGCGGTGGATTCCGCTGCGGGCTATGCCGCAAAGAAGATGATCGACGACATTTGCTTTGTTCCCGAGGTCGGTGCACTGTATTACGGCAAGGTGGTTCGTATCCTGCCCATCGGCGCCTTCGTTGAGATTGCGCCGGGTCACGACGGTATGGTTCACATTTCCAAGCTGGACAACCGCCGCGTTGAAAAGGTCGAAGATGTGCTCAACATCGGAGATATGACCTGGGTCAAGTTCATGGGCTTTGATGAGAAGGGCCGTGCGAATTTCAGCCGTAAGGATGCGCTGAAGGAAATGACCGAGAGCAAGTAAATTGACAGACCGCCTGCCGGAATCCGGCAGGCGGTTTTTGCATGATAACAAACAAGCGGAAAGTCTCCCGACTTCCCGCTTGTTTGTTTAGTATCTTCTCAAATATCCGCTGTCGCGCAGCGAAACAAAGTCATCCGAGGCGATGATAAGATGATCGATGAGCAGAATGTCCATGACGTCCAGCGCGTCCTGGAGGCGCAGCGTGAGGGAAATATCTTCGTTCGACGGCAGAGCCAGGCCGGACGGGTGATTGTGCGCCAGCACGATGCCGCTGGCGTTGAAATGCAGTGCCTGCTGCACCAGCCGCCGCATCGGCACGTTTGCGGAGTTGATGCTTCCGCGACCGAGCAGCTCGCAGCCGAGCACCCGTCCGGCTGCATCCAGACAGAGCAGATAGACAAGCTCCTCCGTCGCGCCGAAGAAGTGCGGCAGCAGGTATGCGCCGTAGGCAGCCGTGTCTGTCAGACGGGTCTCACTGCGGGCGCGCGAGAGGAAATACCGACGGTGCAGCTCCGCAACAAGCCGCAGGAGCAGCGCGGTCGACTCGTCCGAGGCGTCGCCCAGCTCTTCCGCGTCCGCGTCGAGTACGCCGCAGATTCCACCGAAATGCTGAAGCAGGAGCGTACTGCGTGCCTGTGCGTCGCCGTTTGTAAAACGCAGCAGAAGCTCCAGCAACTCCGCGTCTGTCAGTCCGTCCGGGTTACGCAGCAGGAAATGCCGCAGTAGTCTGTCCATGGCCGGCCCTCCTTTCTTAGAGCATCCGCTTGAGGTACTGCCCCGTAAAACTTGCCTCGCAGGCGGCGACCTGTTCCGGCGTGCCGGTTGCGACGATGGTGCCGCCGCCGTCGCCGCCCTCGGGGCCCAGGTCGATCAGATGATCCGCCGTTTTGATCACGTCAAGATTGTGTTCAATGACCAGTACGGTGTTTCCTGCGTCCACAAGCTTTTGCAGAACCGTCAGGAGCATCTGTACGTCGTACATATGCAGGCCGGTGGTTGGCTCGTCGAGAATATAGAGCGTGCGCCCGGTCGCACTGCGGGAGAGCTCCGTGGCAAGCTTGACGCGCTGCGCCTCACCGCCGGAGAGCGTCGTAGAGCTTTGCCCGAGCTTGATGTAGCCCAGGCCGACCTCCACGAGCGTTGCGACCTTTTCACGCAGACGCGGCTGATTTTCAAAGAATTCCAGCGCTTCATCCGCAGTCATTTCCAGAACATCTGCAATGGACTTGCCGCGGTAGGTGACGTCAAGCGTTTCACGGTTGTATCGTTTACCGTGGCACACTTCGCAGGGAACGTAGACATCCGGCAGGAAGTGCATTTCAATTTTGACCAGGCCGTCGCCGCCGCAGGCTTCACAGCGACCGCCCTTGACATTGAAGGAAAAGCGGCCGGGGCCGTAACCGCGTTCCTTAGCGGCAGCGGTGGAGGCGAACAGGTCGCGGATGTCGGAGAACAGTCCCGTATAGGTTGCGGGGTTCGAGCGCGGCGTGCGTCCGATGGGGCTTTGGTCGATGACGATCACCTTATCAAGGGCTTCGACCCCCTCAAAGTGGTCATGCTTTCCGGGACGGACGCGTGCATGGTTGAGTGCTCCGGCAAGCTTTTTGGCGATGATTTCGTTGACAAGGGAGGATTTGCCGGAACCGGAAACACCGGTGACGCAGGTGAAGGTGCCGAGCGGGATGCTTACGTCGACATTTTGCAGGTTGTTTTCGCAGCAGCCGCAGGCTTTGAGCAGTTTTCCGTTACCGCTTCGCCGCACGGTCGGGACGGCGATCTTTCTTACGCCCGACAGGTATTGCCCCGTCAGGCTCTCCGGTGCGGCCATAATGTCCTCCAGGGTACCGGAGGCGACAATTCTTCCGCCGTGAATGCCGGCGCCGGGGCCGACGTCGACGATATAGTCCGCCGCCCGGATGGTATCCTCGTCGTGCTCCACGACAATCAGCGTGTTGCCCAGATCGCGCAGGCGGCGCAGTGTGTCGAGCAGACGGTCGTTGTCGCGTTGGTGCAGGCCGATGCTCGGTTCGTCGAGAATATACAGCACGCCCATCAGAGACGAACCGATCTGCGTTGCCAGCCGGATGCGCTGCGCTTCGCCGCCGGAGAGCGTCCCGGCGGGGCGCGCCAGTGTCAGGTATTGTAAGCCGACGCTTTGCAGAAAGCCAAGCCGAGCCTTGATCTCGCGCAGAATCTGCTCCGCAATGACTGCCTGCGAACCCTCGAGCCGAAGCCGATCCATAAACTCCAGACCTTGCCGCACGGGCAGCTTGCAGAAGTCGGCAATGGACACCCCTCCGACCGTGACGGCGCGGGCAATATCGGAAAGACGGTCGCCGCCGCAGTGCGGGCAGGGCGAGGCGGTCATATACTCCTCCAGCTCCTTGCGCATCGCGTCGGACTGTGTTTCGCGCACGCGGCGTTCGATGTTCGGAATGATACCCTCAAAGGCCTGCTCCAGCGTGCCGCTGCCGTTGCCGCGCTCGTAGTGCAGTTTAAGCTTTTCGCCCTTCGTACCGTAGAGAATGATTTGCATGGCTTCCGGCGAAAGCGTTCTGATCGGATCAGTCAAGCTGAAGCGATATTTCTGCGACAGCGCCTCAAAATACATCCGTGAAATGGAATCACCGCGAATGTTGCCCCAACCGCTGGCCTGAATGCCGCCGTCGAGAATGGACTTGTCCGGATCCGGAATGATGAGTGCGGGATCGACTACGAGCCGAAAGCCCAAACCGCCGCAGTCCGGGCAGGCACCGAGCGGATTGTTGAATGAGAACATCCGGGGTGACAACTCCGGCATGGAAATGCCGCAGTCCTCGCAGGCATAATTGCGGGAAAAAAGCGTTTCCTCTCCGGTGTCCGGGCACTGGATCACGACCAGTCCGCCGGAGTGTGCCAGCGCCGTCTCCACGGAGTCGGTCAGCCGCCGGGTCATCTCGCCGCGCAGCACGAGCCGGTCCACGACCAGCTCGATGGAGTGCTTCTTGTTTTTGTCAAGTGATATTTCTTCGCTCAGATCGTACAGATTACCGTCGATGCGCACGCGGGCAAAGCCGCCGCGCCGCGCACCGTCAAGCAGCTTGACGTGCTCGCCCTTTTTTCCGCGCACGATAGGCGCAAGAACCTGAAAGCGCGTACCCTCCGGCATGGCCAGAACGCGGTCAACGATCTGATCGACGCTTTGCCGCCGGATTTCGCGGCCGCACTTCGGACAGTGCGGAATGCCGACGCGTGCCCAGAGCAGACGCAGATAGTCGTAGATCTCCGTCACCGTGCCGACGGTGGAGCGGGGGTTTTTTGAGGTTGTCTTCTGGTCGATGGAAATGGCAGGAGAAAGTCCTTCGATCAGATCGACGTCGGGCTTGTCCATCTGCCCCAGAAACTGCCGTACATAGGCAGACAGCGACTCGACATAGCGCCGTCGTCCTTCGGCATAGATCGTGTCGAAGGCCAGCGAGGACTTGCCGGAGCCGGAAAGCCCGGTAAAAACGCACAGCGCATCGCGCGGGATCTCAACGTCTACATTTTTCAGGTTGTTTTCCCGTGCGCCCTGCACCAGAATGGAATTTCTCAATCGAACCACCTCCGCGGGTTTTCTGAACGCTTATTATACCACATAAAAAGGCAAAGAACAAGCACTTTTTATATATAAAATTGCGAAAAAGCTCTGGAACTTCTTTTCGTAGAAGCACGCAATTCCTGAGCTGCTTCCCGGCATAAGCTGACGCCTTCCGCCGAGTTTCCTGTGAAGGTGCCGCTAATACAGCGTGCTTTATTCTGCCTTGAATTCGTGAAGTAGCTTTGCCGCATCGGCGTGCCCCTGCTCTGCAGCGAGGCGGAGCCATTTGACGGCTTCGGCGGTATCCTTTTGCACACCTACCCCCTTGTAACAACACCAACCGAGATTGCATTGTGCATTGGCATTTCCCTGTTCCGCGGCGAGGCGGTACCATTTGACGGCTTCGGTGTCATCCTTCTGAATGCCTATCCCTTTTCTGTAGCATACGCCGAGGTTGTTCTGAGCAATGGCGTATCCCTGTTCGGCAGCGGGACGGTACCATTTGACGGCCTCGACAGCATTTTTTCGAACACCTTTCCCGTTTTGGTAACATGCGCCGAGGTTGTTTTGCGCAATGGCGTTTCCTTGTTCCGCAGCGAGACGGTACCATTTAACGGCTTCGGCGGCATCCTTCTGCACACCCGTTCCGTTTTGATAGCAATTGCCGAGGTTGTTCTGGGCGTAGGCATTTCCCTGCTCGGCAGCGAGACGGTACCATTTAACGGCTTCAACATCATCTTTCTGCACACCTGTTCCATACCCATAGCGCCAGCCAAGACTATATTGTGCGTCGGCATTTCCCTGTTCGGCAGCACGGCGGAACCATTTAATAGCTTCGACGGCGTCCTTCTGCACGCCCACCCCGTTACCATAACACCAGCCGAGATTGTACTGCGCATCGGCGTGTCCCTGCTCGGCAGCGCGGCGGTACCATTTGACGGCTTCGGAGGCGTCCTTTTGTACGCCTGTTCCGCTATCATAGCACCAGCCGAGATTGCATTGCGCATAAGCGTATCCCTGCTCGGCGGCAAGGCGATACCACTTGACGGCCTCGGCGGCATCTTTCTGCACACCTGTCCCATAGAAGTAGCACTCGCCGAGACTGCATTGCGCACCAGCGTGTCCCTGATCGGCGGCAAGACGGTACCACTTGACGGCTTCGGCGGCGTCCTTTTGTATGCCTGTTCCGCTCTCATAACACCAGCCGAGACTGCATTGCGCATTGGCGTATCCCTGCTCTGCGGCGCGGCGGTACCATTTGACGGCTTCGGCGCCGGCAGTTGAATCGCAGGCAATTTCGTTTTTCTGATCGCGGAAGTACCGTGCGACCGCAAGCTGCGCCTGCGCGTCTCCCGACCTTGCCTTTCGGAAGGTCTCGCACATCGCAGGATCGTTTACGTGAGAGAACCACGCCGCATGGCAATCATCCAGCTTTTCCGAGATGCGTGCGGGAAAATCCGGCGCTTCCGTGGAATAGTGATCGGAATAGTTCTCCAGAGCCATTTGGTAGAATCGACTTGCCCAAAGTAGGTGTTGCCTATTGGTGGAGGAAGCGGCGAGGTCGCCGAACTTTTCATACCGGAGATAGTATTTGCAATCAGAAAAAACTTTGTCGGTAAGCGGACTCGTATATATTTGATCTAATTTTTTGATAGTACCATTTCGATCTGCGTATGTTATGATATAATGAAGAGAGATCAGGTAAGAAAGGCAGGCTTCGTCTCCTGCCTCCAGACCCTTTTCAAGAATGCGGCCTGCCGCACCGTAATGGGTCTCGCCCTGAGAGCACAGATTTTTAACGGCGAAAAGAAATATTTCCGGACGACCATGCTCTGCTGCAACATTGTCCTTTGCTGCCTTGCGGACGGCCTCCGGCTCCATGTCGTCATAGCGGCTCTGGTACAGGGCGCATTTTCCGCCCTGTTCGCTGCAATAGCAGCATTTCCGGCACATATCCATAGAATTCATACCCTCCTGACGATTTCTGCGCTTTTTTGACATCATTTCTCTTTCGGCTTTATTGTAGCATTCCCGGATGCCAAATTCAATAAGAAATCCGTCGTTTCTTGACCTTTTCGGGGGAAAATCTGCGTTTCGGCAAATTTCTGAGAGAAAAACCCGGGCTGTTCTCCAAAAGTCGTATTCCGACTTGCGTTTTGCGGGAAAATACGGTATGATAGAAACAATTCGACGTGATTTGACAAGCAAATGCGTGGCGAACAAAAAGGAAAGGGAATAAAGAACTATGGATGCGAAGATGCTCTGTGACGTGCTCCCGCAGCCGGTTTTTCTGGTGCGCGGGGAGAAGGTTGTCTGGTGCAACGGCGCTTGTTTTGGACTTGTGATGGAGGGAATGTCTCTCCGCGAGTTGACGGAGGATGGGGGAAAATTATTTTCGCTGCGTCATGAAGAGCAAACGCTGAACCTGCCGCTGGTACTGGGCGGTTGTGTACCTTACAATGCCTATATCACACATACGGACGAGGGAGAACTGTTTTTTGCGGCGCCGGCCGGAGAGGAGAATGCCGGAGCCGCTGCCGCGGTTGCGATGGCGGTTACGCTTCGACGCTCGGTTACGGCGGCGGTCAATGCCTCTGCGAAGCTGTTTGCCATGCTGGACGATTACGACGATCCGATGCTTATGCAGGAGGCAGCGGCGCTCAATCGATCCCTGTATCAGTTGATGCGCCTGTGCTCACAGCTTTCCGACGGCGGGCAGATGCTCCGCCGAAGACAGCCGGTACACCGGGTTGCGACGGAGCTGTGCGGCTTTTTCAGAGGTTTCGTCCGGGATGCCTCGGCGCTGCTCGACGGTGCAGATCGGAGGCTCAGCCTGCATCTGCCGGAGGGCGCGGTGATGGGGGATATTGATCCGGTACTGCTGGAACGAGCACTTTACAATCTGCTGTCCAACTCGCTGCGGTTCACGCCGCGTGGCGGGACGATCACTTTGAGCGCCGAGAGACGCGAACGCGAGCTGCTTGTTCGCTTTTCGGACGACGGGGAGGGGATTCCTCCCGCCGTTCTGGCAACGCTCTACAGCCGCTTTGAAGATCCCTTCGGCGACCCGCGGCGCGGCATCGGACTCGGCTTGCCTATCGTGCGCGAAATCGTCCGCCTGCACGGTGGGATGATGAGCGTCGGCGGAAATCCCGACGGTCACGGCACCTGCGTTACCTTCACGCTTTCGCTGCGCGCCGATGTAGTGGCGCTGCACAGCCGCCGCCCGGATTTCGATTATTGCGGCGAATACCACCACGGTCTTGTGGAGCTTTCGGACGTGCTGGACGCGGAGCGGTATGATCCTCGCGAGGTGAGATGAAAAAACGGAATATTTCGTGTGTCTCGCTCGTATATATTTTGCGGGGTGATTCCGATGGCAATGACGAACGAGCCGGTGCAGAACCATTCGCTGCATCTGGAAAACCGCGCGAAGCTGCAGGTTACAGGCGTGCGCGAGGTAGAGAGCTTTGACGAAGAGACGGTCGTGCTGCATACGCCGCGCGGCGTGCTGGTGATTCGGGGAGAGGGACTGCATTTGCAGACGCTTTCCATCGACGGCGGTAATGTGATTGTGGACGGCTCCGTCCAGAGCCTGAGCTATGAAGAAGCGCAGAAATCCGGCGGCTTTTTTGCGCGGCTGTTCCGCTGATGGAGCAGCCGGTCGTATCGCAGGCGCTCGGCTTTGTATGGACTCTGGCGTTGGGCGCGGGTCTGGGTGTGCTTTATGATCTGCTGCGCGGGCTGCGGCGCAGTCTGCGTTGGCTCACGCCAATTCTGGACGGGCTGTTTGCTCTGACACTGTTGACGGCAAACGTCCTGTTTGCGTTGACCGTCGGCAGGGGAGAGTTCCGCCTGGCGAGTCTTTTCGGCGAAGCGGCGGGGCTGACACTCTGGTTTTTGACGCTAAGCCGCCTCTTTTGCCGCCTGAGCGTCGCCTTTTGGCGAGGCGTGACGTTTCCTGTCCGTCTGCTCGGGCGAATCGTCGGAGTTTTTTTAAAAAAATCTCGAAAAAAAATAAAAAATCTCTTTTCAAGCGCGAGAAAATCGGTTACAATGATAGAAGCCCGCAGGGTACGACATTTACGAACGGAGGAGCCCGAATATGCGACTGCGCAAATCATCACTCATTACAAAGCTGATTCTTCTGACGCTCATGGTGTTTGCGATCGTGACGATCGTGCGGATTCGGCCGCAGATTACTGAGGCGCAGCAGCAGCGCGACGCACTGGCTGAGCAGGTGCAGGCCGCACAGCAGAAAAACCGGGAGCTTCAGCAGGATATCGATCAGCTTGGCACGGATGAGGCGGTGCGGAAAATCGCCCGTGAGCGTCTGAACCTGGTCGGAGACGGCGAAATCGTGTTTATCGACAGCGGAAAATAACGAAGGAGCGATACGGCGTCTATGGATCTGAAGGTCGGCGACATTCTCGAAGGTAAGGTAAAAAGCATTACAAAATTCGGCGCGTTTGTGCTCCTCCCCGGAAACCGTACCGGCATGGTGCACATTTCCGAGGTGTCCGGTACATACGTCAAGGAGATCCGCGACCACCTGACCGAAGGGCAGACGGTGCGCGTGAAGATCCTCGGCATGGATGAGGCGGGCAAGATCAGTCTGTCGATCAAGCGCGCCCAGGAGCCGCAGCGTCCGGCGCAGCCGGTTCCGCGCACGCAGGGCGTGTCCCGTACTGAGCCTGCGCCAAAGACTCCGGCGACTTTTGAGGAAAAGCTCAAGCGCTTTATGCAGGAGTCGGACAGCAAGCTTGCCGGCTGCCGCCAGTATGAACATAAGACCAGAACCCGCAGAAGATAGATCATTGGCCGCCCCTCCGGGAGAGGGGCGGCTTTTTCGGAGGCTCATATGAAACACGTTTTGATTACCGGTGGTAGTCGAGGGATCGGCGCAGCCTGCGTCCGTGCTTTTGCTGCACGGGGAGAGCGCGTCAGTTTCCTTTATCGCGTTGATCACAAAAGCGCGGCATCTGTCGCAGCAGAGACGGGAGCACAGGCACTCTGCTGCGATGTGGCTGACGGCGATGCGGTTTGCCGCGCGATTGCGGCGCTTCCGCCCGTGGATATTCTCGTCAATAACGCCGGAATATGCCACTACGGTCTGATCTCGCAGATTACGCAGGCTCAGTGGGATCGGCTGTTTGCAGTCAATGTCGGCGGCATTTACCACACCGTGCGTGCGGTACTGCCCGCAATGCTTGCGGTGCAGGCCGGAGCGGTCATCAATATTGCTTCCATGTGGGGACAGGTCGGTGCATCCTGTGAGGCGGCCTATTCCGCCACAAAGGGCGCGGTCATCGCGCTGACAAAGGCTCTGGCGCAGGAGTTGGGACCGTCCGGTATCCGCGTCAACTGCGTCTCTCCCGGCGTCATCCTGACGGATATGGTTGCCAATGTCTCCGCCGGGACGCTTTCGGCGCTGGCGGAGGAAACGCCGATTGGCCGCAACGGTACACCGGAGACCGTCGCGGAGGCCGTTGTATATCTGGCGTATGCCGATTTTGTTACGGGACAGAACCTGCCCGTCAACGGCGGTTTTGTGCTTTAGGCTTTTGAGGGATACAATATCTGGTTGCCTGCCAAAAAAGAGAGCGCAAAAGTCGGCGTTTTTCTGGCTTTCCCGAGACGGCGCGCCGTGATATAATAAGACTCCACAGAGAAAGGAAGTGAGTACCGTGCAGGGGCTGACACTGACAAGTGAAGAACTCCGTAAGCTGCTGAGCTGCGGCTGCCCGGAGGCGGTGTCACTTTATTTATACAGCAAAGCCAAGCTCCCGCCGGAGACGGCGGCGGACAATCTGCATCTCCCGATCGCAAGACTGATTATGGCGAAGGATTGCCTGCGGCAGCTTGGCCTGTGGCGGACGGAAGGACGCCCCGAGCTTCAGCCGGAGCGCCCGGTGTATTCCGAGCAGGATGTGAGCGCCGCTCTGCGCGGAAAGGATCCGAGCTTCCCGCGACTGGTCGGCGAGGCGCAGCGCCGCCTCGGCCGCACACTTTCCGGAGAGGAACTGAAGGTCCTGCTGTCACTGACGGATTATCTGCGGCTTCCGGTTGAGGTTGTCGGCCTGTTGCTGTCGTATTGCATCGAGCGCGCCCGGCGGCAGGGCGGACGGATGCCTGCGATGCGTACCATCGAACGCGAAGCCTACCGCTGGTTCGACGAAGGGATCGACACGCTTGAACAGGCGAGCTTTTATGTGCAGACGCAGCTCGCCGTACATACACGAGTGCAGCAGTTACGGCTGCTCCTGCAAATCGATGGTCGACGCTTGACGGCGGCGGAGGAAAAGCTTCTTTCCTCCTGGATTGCGATGGGCTTTTCCGATGAGGCGATTGCGATGGCTTACGAGCGTACCTGCCTGAATACCGGCGCACTTAAGTGGCCTTATATGAATTCGATTCTGACAAGCTGGCACGAAAAGGGCCTGCACACGCCCCAGCAGATTGCCGAGGGCGACGTCCGCAGTACCGAGAGGGCCGGTCAGCACGGCGGCTATCAGCACCATGATGATGCGCTTTCGCCGAGAGCGCGGCAAGCCGTTGCGCGTGCGATTGCCGAGGGAAGGGAGAACTGACGATGGCATACTCCGAACAGGTACTCCGCCGCGCCAGGGCGCGGCTGGAGGCCGCCAAGACCGAGCGTGTCCGTGAGAACGAGGCGCATCGGCGTATCGCGTATGAGAGATACCCCCGTCTGGAGGAGATCGACCGTGAGCTGCGCCGCACGATGGCACGACTGACCGCAGCCGCGCTGCGGCGCGGCGAGGATCCCGGAGAGACTGTGGCCGAGGTGCGTGAGCACAATCTGGCGCTCCAGCGCGAGCGGGAGTGGATTCTGGAAGCAGGTGATTTTGAAGACGGCTACTTAGACGACCAGCCCATCTGTCCCGAATGCGGCGGTTCCGGCTACTGCGGATCACAGATGTGCTCCTGCCTGCGGGAGCTGTGCCGCCAGGAGCAGAAAAAAGAGCTGACCAGTTTACTTGGCAGCGGGCGCGAGAGCTTTGACAGCTTCCGCTCAGACGTATATCCGGACGAATATGATCCTAAACTGGGCGTCAGTCCCCGCGCACTGATGCAGTCGAATTTCCACATCTGCAAGCGTTATGCCGCGAATTTTTCATCGCAGTCCGGTAATCTCCTGTTCAGCGGTGCGACGGGATTGGGAAAAACCTTTCTCTCGGCCTGTATTGCCCGTCAGGTGGCCGATCGCGGCTTTTCCGTAGTCTATGACAGCGCCATTCGTATGTTTGCAGATTTTGAGGCAGTGAAGTTCGGTACGGACGATGCGGAAAACCGCGGTCGTACACGCAAGTATTTTGAATGCGACCTGTTGATTGTTGACGATCTCGGAACGGAGATGACAACGCAGTTTACCGTTTCTGCACTGTATGATATTGTGAATACCCGACTGATGGACGGTCGGGCGACGATCCTTTCGACCAATCTGACCGACACGGAGCTGGAGCGGCGCTACAGTCCGCAGATCGCTTCGCGGCTGACGGGCAGCTACCGCCTGATCCAGTTTGCCGGTCAGGATCTGAGAAAGCTCCTTTCGCCAGTCTGAGATACCGAAAAAATCTCCTCTGTTATGCACAGAGGAGATTTTTTCGTCGTTTATGTATCGGACCTTTTTCCGGTGACGCGATTGAGCAGGGCAACCAGCCCCCAAATCGCAAGGATTACGGCGAAGATGCCGAGCATTCCCTTGCCCATGATGCCGAGACAGTCCAAAACAAGTTCCCAGTTCACATTCATAGACCGTTCCTCCTTTTAGTGCAGCAGCTTTTCGACAAGTGTGATAATCAGACCACCGGCGATGACTGAGGCGATCTGGCCGCTGACATTCGCGCCGGCCGCGTGCATCAGCAGGAAGTTGTAGGGATCCTCATCGCGACCCATTTTATGCACCATGCGAGAGGCCATCGGGAAGGCTGAAATGCCGGCAGCGCCGATCATGGGGTTAACCTTCTTTTTTGAGAACAGATTGAGCAGCTTGGCGAAGAATACACCGCCGACGGTATCGAATACAAAGCCCAGCAGACCGAGTCCAAGGATCAGCAGAGTGTTCCAGGTGATGAACATTTCCGCTTTCATACGGAAAGCAACGGAAAGGCCGAGTACCAGCGTGATGAGATTTGCCAGTTCATGCTGTGCAGATTGGCTCAAGCTGTCGAGTACGCCGCATTCGCGAAGCAGATTGCCGAACATCAGGAAGCCGACCAGCTCTGCGCTCTTAGGCGCAATGGTACCTGCGATGATCGTAACGAAGATCGGGAACAGGATTCTTGTCGTCTTGCTGACCTTGCTGGGCGTATAGTCCATATGGATGCGCCGCTCTTTTTTTGTGGTGATGGCTTTGATGATAGGCGGCTGGATAATGGGAACCAATGCCATATAGGAATAGGCGGCAACCATAATCGCACCCTGATATTGGCTGCCAAAGTAATTGGCGACAAAAATGCTCGTCGGGCCGTCCGCTGCGGCAATGACGGCAGTGGAGGCGGCATCCTGCAGATTAAACCCGCAAAGGACCGCGACGACCAACACAAAGAAGATTCCGAACTGTGCCGCGGCGCCGAAGAGGAACATTTTGGGATTGCTCAACAGCGGACCAAAATCGATCATCGCGCCGATGCCGATAAACAGCAGCAGCGGGAACAGCTCCGTGGCGATACCGGCTTGAAACAGCGTTTCAATTGCTTCCGTGTTGACGAAGGGCAGATTGACAAGGATCGCCCCGAAGCCCATCGGCATCAGCAGCGCCGGCTCCATCTCCTTTCTGATGGCAAGGTAGATCAGCACGGCGCCGATGACGATCATCACACCCTGCTGCCATGTGAAGTTTGCAACATTTCCGAACAGGTCAAGCAGCCATTCCATAGGCTTTGATTCCTCCATACTCCGACCGCCGGACGGCGGTTCGATCATTGGACAGGGTCGGGGTTTTTGTCTTGCGGGAAGCGGGCAAAATGTGTGTGTCCCAAACCGCATCCGGAATATCATATCCGCCGGACACGAAAAAGTCAAGAAGTCCCTGCGTCTCCGATGCGGATTTTACGACAATTTTACAGAGCAGTCCCCGTCCGCAAAATCGTGCGGAAGGGGACTATGTGGTGCATCGTCAGGATGCGAAGAAGACCTCGCACAGGCGACAGAAGGCCTCCTGATCCGCGGCGCCCATCAGCTCGCGCGCGGAGTGCATTCCCAGCAGCGGTACGCCGACATCCGCCGCCGGCATGGCCAGCAGCGCCGAAGCCATCGAGCCGACGGTGCTGCCGCCCGGAAGATCCGCACGGTTCATGTAGGTTTGCATTGCGATGCCGTTTTTTTCACAAAGGCCGCGCACGACGGCACAGGTCTCGGCATCCGAGGAATAACGGGGACTGCGCTTGAGCGCGACGCCTCTGCCGAGCAGCGGCGCGTTGGCCGGATCGGCATATTCGGGATGATTTGGATGCATGGCATGCGCCGCATCGCAGGACAGAAGCATCCCATTGACGCAGGCGTTCAGATACGCCGAGCGATCCATACCCAGTGCAAGCGTCAGCTTCTCCAGGATGACTCCCAAGGTGGAGCTGTCGCCGCCGCGGCGGGTGTTGCTGCCGATTTCTTCATTGTCGTAAAGCACGGCGACATTGATTCCGTCGCCCTGACTACGCGCCAAACCGTCCAGACAGGCGTGTACGGAGGTGAGATTGTCAAGTCGGGGGGAGGAGAGGAAGTCACCGTCAAAGCCGACGAATTCGGCTGTATCCGCGCAGTAGGCGCACAGCTCATAGCTCAGCACGTCCTCGGGCTTCACACCGAGCTTTTCGGCGAGCTTACCGAGAAGATAGCCGTCCTTGCTCCAACCGGCCTCTACGGCGCGGCAAAGGGGCAGCATATCGACATTCGGACGGGTTGCTACACCCTTGTTAACCTCGCGATTCATGTGAATGGCAAGGTTCGGAATCGTCAGCAGAGCCTCGCTCCATGCGACGAGCCGCTTTTCCGGGCGCATGGGATCGTCCGTGCGCACCAGCGCAATACCGGCGAGGGAGAGCGGACGGTCAAGCCAGGAGTTCAGAATTGCGCCGCCGTAGGGTTCTACGCTGAGCTTGCAGCAGCCGCCGGAGACCTGTTCGGGATTCGGCTTGATACGCATACAGGGCCAGTCGGTGTGACACGCGGCTACGCGGAAATAATCGGCCTTTCGACCGACGGTGAAGGCGGCAAGGAAGGTACCGTCAGCGACATAGTACTTGCCGCCCTTAACGGGCGCAAAATCACCGCCAAGCGCAAGCTCGATAAAGCCGCGCTCTTGCAGCCACTCGGCTGCCATCTCTATGGTGTGATAGGGAGAAATACCGCCGTCGAGCCAGCGGCACAGCTCCTTTGCATATGCAGACATAAGATTGCCTCCTTTGTTCTCTTTACATTCTATATTATAGCAGATTTTGCACAATATTTCAAGTCTTGTTCTTCTGCCCTTTTGCCGTTATACTGGGAGGAGACACGGGAGGGAACAAAAATGAATCAAAACGACAGAATCTTTGCGCTTTCTACACTCTGGAAACATGCGGATGCGGTTTTTCCCTATTTCGACCGCAATCCCATCGATTGGGACGCGGCCTACCGCGAGACGCTGGCGCAGATTTGCGACGGCGGTGAAGCGGACTTCCACCTGCTGATGACACGATTTCTGGCACGGCTTGGAGACGGGCACACAGACTATCTGCCGCCGCGAAGGCTGCGCGAGACGCGCGGCTTTGCGCCGTTCCGATTGGAATATGACGGTGCATGGTATGTCAGGTACATCGCGCCGGAGGGCGCGGCGCTGCTCGGCGCGGAGGTGACGACACTCAACGGCGTACCGTTTGAGGACTTTTTAGGACGGATTACGCCTTATTGCTACCACATCGGGGCGTGTATCTACCCTTCAAAGCTCGATTTGCTGCTGCCATTTTTTGTGGAGCCGCGCGGTAATGTGCTCGGCACACAGGCGGGAGACTTTCCATTTGATCTGACGAGCCCGCGCCCCGAGCTTCTGCACGCACCGCGCGATACCGGGTCCCTGCCGCTGTTGAGCACTTCCGACGGTCTGGTGCTCCGCCGGGCGGGGGATATACTGTTGGCAGAAATTCCGGATCTGCTGCATGGCGGTACGGCGAAATATCTGGCTGAGGCGATGGATACGCAGCGCCCGGAAAAGGTTGTACTGGATCTGCGCGACTGCATTGGCGGCATGACCTCGATCGGCGCAGAAATTGCGCAGCTTTTCATCGACGGCGAGTTTCCCGTTTGCGCGAAATGGACGCGCAGTCTTCGCGGGAGCGACCTCGCCGTTGCGAGTCAATACGGCCGCGAGCTGCGTGACGAACGGCTGTTACGTGTCGTGCACCGCATGGAGTTTGAACACTATGTGCAGCGCCTGGGTACGCCGGGACGGAAAGCCTGCTTTACCGGACCGGTCACACTTCTGACCTCGCGGGCGACAATCTCGGCTGCGGAGGAATTATGCGCCATGTTCCGGGCAAACGCCCGTGCGCGGCTGATCGGGCAAAGCACCCACGGTTCAACGGGTACGCCGCTTCTTTTGCGTCTGCCGGACGATGCAACGGCGCGGATCGTCTCCATCGGTACGCGCTTGACGGACGGAACGGAGTTTATCGGCTGCGGCATTGTACCGGAGTGTTCCGTTCCGGCACGCAAAGCGCTCCGTGCGGCGCTTGCAGAGTAGTAGGGTGAGATGCGGGAGTATACGCAAGTCTTTGTACGAACGGATACACAGACTGTGGCGATCTCAAACTCCGGTCGTCGCGCGGTCATGCCGGCAGCTGCGGCAATCCTGCGGAAAAGCACCTTAGCGTACTGCGCCGGACGATGTTTCCCGTGTAATGGCATACAAGCAGGCACTTTCAAAAACAAAAAAGCAGCCCAAAGGCTGCTTTTTTGGAGCGGGTGACGAGGCTCGAACTCGCTACCTCCACCTTGGCAAGGTGGCGCTCTACCGGATGAGCTACACCCG
>CAKUGQ010000014.1 GCA_934654755.1 uncultured Oscillospiraceae bacterium
GAGCCTATAGGCTCGGCCATGGGCATGCCCCAAGGGGGCTAGTGCATACCACCGGCACGGCCGGTGGTTATGATTCGCCGGTTTTCAGGAATTGAATGGGATCGACGGGGCGGTTATTGCGGTAGACCGCGAAGTGCAGGTGCGGCTCCATCGCTGTCTCAATGCCTGCGGTTGAGCCGATCGTACCGAGCACGGCGCCTGCATTGAGCCTGTCGCCGACTTTGACGCGCACTTCCTTGGCCAGGTTGGCATAGTGCGTGGTATAGCCGTCGTCGTGCTTGAGCACGACGGTCGTGCCGAGAGAGGAGTCGTCATAGATTGCAAAAACGGTTCCGCCCAGCACGGCTACGACCTCCTCTCCCTCCTTGGCGCGGAAATCCACGCCCTCATGGGTGCGCCAGTCGCGCGTCGTTTCGTTGTAGGAGAGCACGTCTACGGCGTAGTCGTAGATCACGTCGCCCCGGACGGGCAGGACGGGGACTTTGTCCTGCGGATCGGTCAGAGTTTGCTCGCCGCCGTTGACGGGACTTCCGCCGTTTGGCTTTGTCACGCTCGGGGTGGAGACGGACGGCACGGAGCCGTCGGTTGCTTCGATCGGTTGGATTCGACCGCGCAGAAGGAAATAGCCGGATACTCCCACAGCCACTGCACAAAGAAGCAGGACTATGTAGTAGCCCTTCTCCTTTACAAAGCTGCGAAAGCGCCTGAATTTGTTGCTTTGCATTTGAAGCACCTCCGAGGAAAGTATCGACGGAGGCAGAAAGAAATATACGAAAGAAATTCGACAGGCTTCGCCGTGTTTCGCAGGAAGGATCCCCTATACTGTTGGTAAGAACCGATTTTGGGGGGAGTATTATGAAACGTGGCGTACTGCGTCTCTTCAGCGCCTGTCTGCTGCTCGGAATTGCACTATGTCTGACGATCGGTGCGCTGAGCGCATCGGCAGGCCGCGAACGTGTGTGGCTGCGTCTTGCGGTGCAGTTACCGGAGCCCGGCGCATGGCTGCGGTTGTGCCGTCCGGACGGAACGCCGCTGCAAATGCTGACTGCCGATGCGGGCGGACAGGCTGTCAGTGAGCTTCTGGAGCCGGGAGATTATCTGGCCGTGACGGACTACGGCCGCGCCGTTGTACGGCTGGAACAGACGGGGCTGCGTGTGCGCTCCGGCTGTGCGGCAGTTTGCGGGGGGCGGTTGACCTTCGATACGGTATCGCGCGGGACTGTAATTGTACAGCGCTCGGAGACGGAACAGGCGGGCACGGAGTATTTGCTGCGCGGCGGCGATTACGAGGCCCGTATCCGACCGGAGACGGGGCAGACAAGCTGCCGTTTTGAGTCGGTGCCCTATGGCGTATACACACTCTACGAGGACGCAGCGGCGCGCGCCACGGTCATCGTCGGTGCGGGCAGTCCGGAGGTGACGCTCCTTCTTGTGCCGGGAAAATAGATTAGCACTCGACACCGAAGAGTGCTAAAATTCATATTTTATTCATATTATTTGCGAGAATCGTTCAAAGCCCGGCGCGATAATAAGGCCAGAAAAACAAAGGAAGCCCCCACCGGGGGCGATGAATTGGAGGAATGAACCATGTTGAACATGACACCGTATCGTAAGCACAATGAATATTATGATCCCTTCCGCGAGCTGGCGGAGTTTGAGCGCAGCCTGTTTGCTCCGGAAAGTGCGGCAGGCCTGATGCGTACCGATATTGAGGACAAGGGTGACCATTTGGAGCTGAAGGTCGATCTTCCGGGCTTCAAGAAGGAGGATATCCACCTTGACCTTGAGAATGACCGCCTTGCCATCACTGCCGAGCGCCATTCCAACTATGAGGATAAGGAAAAGAAGAACGGCTTCCTCTGCTGCGAGCGCAGCTACGGCAGTTACCGCAGGAGCTTCAACCTGGAAGGCATTGACGTTGAGGGGATTGAGGCCGCCTACAATGACGGCGTCCTGACGCTGACTCTGCCGAAGCTCCAGCCGAAAAAGCCCGAACCCAAGCGCCTTGAAATCAAATAATTCTCCGACACATAGCGTATTCTCCTTTCAGAAAAGGGCGTTCCCGTAAGGGAACGCCCTTTTCGTCGTGTCATTGCGAGGAGGGCGCAAGCCCGACGCGGCAATCTGATGCAGAGCCTTACACGAGATTGCCCCGGCACTTTCGGAGGCGTGCAATGACAGATCGGGTTTTTGACAATCTGATGAGGGCGTTCCCGTGAGGGAACGCCCTTTCGTTTTATTGCGGCTCGATTCGTGCGCTCAGGACGGCGTCGACGGGAATGTCGTGGGCTTGCACCTCCAACTCCGGTAGAAGCTGAAAGTCAAAACACAGCGCAAGCGTCGGGTGCGGTTCACGCTCCAGAAAACGGTCGTAAAAGCCGCCGCCGTAGCCGATCCGATGCCCCTGTGGATCGAAAGCCAGTCCCGGCATGAGCATCAGGGCGGTCGGATCGTCCGCTATGGGGCCGTCGCCGGTCGGCTCCGGGATGCCGTAGTAGCCGGGCGCGAGCTGCGAAAGATCGTCGAGCCAGAGAAAACGCATTTCTTTGCCGTAGACCTTCGGGACGGCGACACGCTTGCCGTCGGCCAGCGCGTGCGCTATGATCGGCAGCGTGCGCACCTCCTCGTTGAAGCTGACATAGGCATAGATCGATTTTGCGGCCCGGTAGAGCGGGTGCGCATAGAAGCGCTCGGCAAGCTCTGCCGAGGCGTGCGCAATCTGTTCCGATGAGAGCGCTGCCTTCTGCTCGGAAATGTGCTTGCGCAGGGCACGTTTGTCCATGAGATCCCCTCCCGTTTTTTACCTTGATTGTATCGTAGTGTGCCGTGCTTGTCAACCGGATTTTGTGCAAAACGGGAGGTTTGCCAGTTGAAGCCGCTGCGGTGTCGGACTATAATGAAACAAGAAATACGAGAAAAGAGGGTTTTTATGCCGAAATACGTCGTTCTTTATAATCCCCACGCCGGAAATCATCACGGTGAAGAGGAGGCGCGCAAGCTGGATACACTCCTGCCCGAGGCGGAGCTTCAGTATATTGATATGACCACGCTGCCCGGCTATGGAGACTTTTTTGCCGGACTTCCTATCGGCACGGATCTGATTCTCTGTGGCGGAGACGGTACCATCAACCGCTTCATCAACGACTGTGAAGGCATGGACATCCCCTGCGATGTGCTGTATTTCGCCGTCGGCAGCGGCAATGACTTTCTGCATGATCTCGGCAAGAAAAAGGGCGATGCGCCGTTCTCCATTAAAAAATACCTGTCCGGGCTTCCTACCGTCACAGTGAAAGGGAAGACCTATCGTTTCCTTAACGGCATCGGCTACGGCATCGACGGCTATTGCTGCGAGGTTGGCGACAAGCTGCGCGAGACAAGCGACAAACCTGTCAATTATGCCGGCATTGCCATTAAGGGACTGCTGTTCCATTACCACCCGACGAATGCCGTCGTCACCGTGGACGGCGTGAAGCACGAGTTTAAAAAGGTCTGGCTTGCGCCGACCATGAACGGGCGATTTTACGGCGGCGGCATGATGGTCGCACCGCAGCAGGATCGGCTGGATCCGGAGCATCGTGTTTCCGTCAGCCTGATGTTCGGTTCCGGAAAGCTCAAGACGCTGATTGTGTTTCCGTCCATCTTCAAAGGCGAGCATATCAAGCATGACGAAATGTGCCGGGTACTAAGCGGACATGAGATCCGTGTCGCGTTTGACCGTCCGACGGCGCTCCAGATTGACGGCGAGACGATTCTCGATGTCAGCGAGTATACCGTTTGCGCTAAAGTGCCTGCTGCCGTATAGCAATGAAAAATAAATGGGCCGCTTGGGCGGCCCATTTTTATACCCGGGAAGATTTCTGAAATACACCAAAAAAGACGCCTCGCGGGGAGGCGTCTTTTTTGTATGGGATCAGAATTCGTAGCGCAGGACAGGCTTTCTGGCGGCGCGGACTTCGTCCGGTCGACCGATCTGCGCGTTGTGCGGTGCATCGTGCATATACTGCGGGTCGGTCTTGGCCAGAGCGTAGAGCTTGCGGAAGATCTCTGCCGCCCAGTCGAGGGTTTCTTTACTCTCCGTCTCGGTCGGCTCAAGCATGAGCGCCTCGTGGACGATGAGCGGGAAATACATTGTGGGCGGGTGCATTCCGTAGTCGATGAGCGATTTGGCGACGTCGAGCGCAGAAACACCGGTCTCCTTCTTGAACTCGCTCAGGTCGAGCACAAACTCGTGCATACAGATACGGTCGAAGGCGGGAGTGAAGCTGCCCCTGATCTTCGCCTGAAGGTAATTGGCGTTGAGCACGGCGTTTGTTGCGGCTTCGGGGATCCCGGTTTTGCCGAGCGTCATAATATAGGTCAACGCCTTGACGACCACAAGGAAGTTACCGGCAAAGCCGCGTACCTGAATGTGGCCTTCGCCGTCGAGCGTAGCCGACTTCGGCAGGAAGCGGGCAAGGAAGTCCTTACAGCCGACCGCGCCTGCACCGGGGCCGCCGCCGCCGTGCGGGGTGGCGAAGGTTTTGTGCAGATTCATGTGGATGCAGTCAAAGCCCATGTCGCCGGGGCGGACAATGCCCATAACGGCGTTCAGGTTCGCGCCGTCGTAGTAGCACAGGCCGCCGGCCTCGTGCACCAGACGGGTGATTTCAAGGATGTTTTCGTCGAAAATACCGACGGTGTTCGGGTTGGTCAGCATCAGGCCGGCGATGTCATCGCCGAGTACGGCCTTCAGCGCGTCAAGATCGACGCAGCCGTTCGGCGCGGAGGCGATGTTCACAACCTCGTAGCCGCACATCGCAGCAGTGGCGGGATTCGTGCCGTGAGCGGAATCCGGAACGATAATCTTGCGGCGTTTTTTGTCGCCGCGCGACTCGTGGTACTGCTTGATGAGCAGCACGCCGGTAAATTCGCCGTGCGCACCGGCGGCAGGCTGGAAGGTCATGTCGTCCATACCGGTTACTTCACAAAGATAGTGACGGGCGGTGTCGAGCACCTCGCGGCAGCCCTCGGTGGAGTTCTTCGGCGCGAGCGGGTGGATCGCGGTAAAGCCTTCCAGTGCGGCCATTTCTTCGTCAATGCGGGGGTTGTACTTCATCGTGCAGGAGCCGAGCGGATAGAAGCCGCAGTTGACGCCATGGACACGATGGTTCAGCTCGGTGTAGTGGCGGGAGACGTCGATTTCAGCCATCTCCGGCAGACGCAATGCCTTTTCGCGGCGCAGACCGGTGGGAAGTTCAACGGGCGCGACGTCGCAGGCGGGAAGCAGGTCGCTGTGGCGTCCGGCTACGCTCTTCTCAAAAATCAGCTTCATTTCGCGCACACCTCCTTAACGATTGCGACTGCGCGATCCAGATCGGCCTTGCCAACCTTCTCAGTGGCACACCAAAGCACGCCGCCTTCAACGGGCAGACCGCCGAGAATCCCGGCATTCTCGAGCGCAGCGAGCGCTTCATCCGCTTTGGGCATCTCGGTGACGAATTCATGGAAGAATTCACCGGAGTATTTCAGGCTCACGCCGGGGATCTTGCACAGCTCGGCGGCAAGATAGTGTGCCTTGGCCATGCACTGACGTGCGGCCTCGCGCATTCCCTCGGGCCCCATCGTGGCCATATACAGGCCGGCGGTCAGGGCGCACAGCGCTTCGTTCGAGCAGATGTTGCTGCTGGCCTTCTCGCGGCGGATGTGCTGCTCGCGGGCCTGCAGCGACAGGACATAGGCGCGTTCACCCTTGCTGTCGACGGTTTCGCCGACGATACGGCCGGGCAGCTTACGCATCTGCTTCTGGGTGCTGGCCATAAAGCCGAGGTACGGGCCGCCGTAGCCGAGCGGCATACCGAGCGGCTGCCCTTCACCGACGGCGACGTCTGCGCCGCATTCGGCCGGGGTCTTCATGATCGCAAGTGCAATGGGATTGCAGCCCATAACGAACATGGCGCCCGCCTCATGCGCGATTTTGCCGATTTGCTCGGCATCTTCAAACAGGCCGAAGAAGTTCGGCTGCTGCACATAAACGGAGGCAACGGTATCGTCGAGCAGGGAGCGCAGTGCGTCGAGATCGGTCTTGCCGTCCTTGACGGGGATGAGCTTCAGCTCGGAGTTGCTGCCGTAGCAATAGGTGCGGACGGTGTTGATGGTGTCCGGATGTGCGGCGGCGGAAATCAGCGTGACGGTGCGCTTGCGGTCGCGGAACATGGCGGCGGCCTCGGCGGCGGCGGTGGCGCCGTCATAGACCGACGCATTCGACACATCCATGCCGGTCAGCTCGCAGATCATGGTCTGATATTCAAAAATGGACTGCAGCACACCCTGGCTCATTTCGGCCTGGTAGGGCGTATAGGCGGTGAGGAACTCCTCCTTCGTGGGGATATATTTCACGATGGAAGGAATGTAATGATCGTAAGCGCCTGCGCCGCGCAGAACGGTGCCAAACACCCTGTTCTTCCCGGCCATGGCGCGTACCGCACGGCTGACCTCCAGCTCGCTCATCCCTTCGGGGATATTGAGCGGGCGGTCGAGGATCATATCCTGCGGCACGTCACGGTACAGCTCCTTGAAATCCTTCAGGCCGACGGCCTCAAGCATTTCCCGGCGCTGTTCCTTTGTGGAAGGAACGTAGCTTCCCATATCAGCCCTCCTCGGCGCAGAAAGCCTCGTAAGCGGCGGCGTCGATCAGCTCTTCGGTGGCGGTGATCTCATTGACCTTGATGATCCAGGCACCGTAGGGATCGGAATTGAGCATTTCGGGGGAGTCGAGCAGCTCTTCGTTGATGGCGCAGACGGTGCCGCTGACCGGGCAGATCAGGTCGGAAACGGCCTTGACGGATTCGACATCGCCGAAGGCTTCGCCTGCGGAAACGCTGTCGCCCACCTGCGGCAGGTTGACGAACACGAGGTCGCCCAGAGCATCCTGTGCGAAGTCGGAGATGCCGATGACGGCGGTCTTGCCGTCCATGTTGATCCATTCGTGGGACTTGGTGTACTTCAGATCGGTCGGGTAATTCATGGTAATACCTCCAAAAAATGTTATGTGTTGATTTTTATGGATTTCCGTTTCCCGGCGGGGCGAGGCGCTCCGCCGGGACAGGTTCGGATCAGAAGCCGATTTCTGCGGCAAAGCCCTCGAGAGCCTTGTCAAATTCGGCGCCGGAGAAGCAGTAGTGCATCTCGGTGTAGTCCGCACGGAGCTTTTCAACCTCGGCGGTAATGTCCTTGTTGCGCAGGATGCAGTCGGCCATCAGCTCGGCCAGACGGGCGAATTCCTTCTCGCCGAAGCCGAAGCGGGTCATTTCATTGACGCCCATACGCAGTGCGCCGGAAGCGGTGAAGCCTTCTTCGCACGGTGTGGCCTGATAGTTGACGATCACATTATTCTGCTCCAGACGTTCGGCAATTTCCGGACCGATGCCGTAACCGACATTGACGATGACCTGATGCGTTTCGGTGTAGCCGATGGCGGGGTCGCCCGCAACGTCCAGACCCTGCGCCTTGAGGCTCTTTGCAAAGGACTTCGCGTTTTCGATGACGGCTTTCTGATAGCTGCCCTTGAACTGATTCATCTCATAGGCGGCCATGAGCAGGCCGAGCTGCGTGCCGAGGTGATGGTTGGAGACGCTGCCCGGGAAGGTGCGGCTTTCAATGGTTTCCCACAGCTCGTACTTCAGATCCTCGGGCTTGTAGTTGACGGCAATAACGCCGCGCTGCGGGCCGAAGAAGGTCTTGTGCGTCGAACCGGTGACGATTTCTGCGCCTTCCTCGAAGGGCTTCTGGAAGTAGTCGCCGACCAGACCCAGAACGTGCGCCATATCGTACATGATGGTGGTTTGCAGTCCCATTTCGTCCACAAACTTACGGATGGCGGCAACCGGCTCCTTATGCAGAACCATGCTCTTGCCGAAGATGATGAACTCCGGACGATACTTCTCGATGACCTTCTTGGTCTCCTCGACGTCGATCTTGTAGATGTTGTCCTTGCAGACGGGGAAGTTGACGATGGCGTGACGCTCGGTGACGGGGTCAATGGCGACATAATCGTGCAGCGCACCCATCGGCTGAGCGCTCAGGTGACCGCCCTTGATGATGTGGTTGTTCAGGATGTAGCCCAGACGCTTCGGGTCGACCTTGCGGTTGCCGCGGTTTTTCCAGTCCATCAGAGCGGAGAACACGGCGGTATTGGACATCTGACCGCTGGTGACGCGGGTCTCGACCTCGGTGCAGCCGAAATACTGCTTCATCTGCTCGACCAAGAGCTGTTCCACGCGGTTGATGAACTTCGTGCCCTGATAATAGAACACGTCGGCATCATAGAAGGACTTGATCTTCTTATGTTCGGCATAGCGGAAAGCGGGATCGGAGCCGCAGAGCATCTGTACGGCGCGGCTGGCGGAGTTTTCCGACGGGATGAGGTTGATGCACTGCTTCTGACGCCAGTGATGATTCTGCGTGGCGTCCTTCAGAAGATCGAGGGCAAAGCCGCTGCGGTCGGCGGCTGCGGCTGCGGTCGTTTCCTCTTCGGGAAGCTGATAGATAATCGGGCGGGCGAAGGGAGGCGCATCGACGCGCATATGGTAGGGAGGAATGGCGGCCTTGAGGCGCTTGCCGCGGACGTCAATCTCCACGACCTCGTCCTTGAGCACATCGCTGTCGATGTAACACAGACCGATGGAGCGCTTGGCGGTGTCATCGAGGATTTCGGTGGCGAGTCCCTCGCCCTCGTGGCGATAGTAGGGAACCATGGTGCCGGAGGTGACCCAGCCGATCAGCTTGCCGTTGCGATAGATCTCCATGCCGGCGCGCATGACGCCGCGGTCGAGCAGGGTGATCGGACGGATGCGGCGCGGCAGGTTTGCAATCTCGGAATAGTCGCGGCTCAGAATCTTCTGATAGGCGGAGTACTGGATCTCCAGCGGCTTTCTGCCGACGAAGTCGCCCTTCAGCTCGGAGAAGCTGACGGCAAACTTGGCCAGCGGCACGGCGAAGATCGGCAGCTCGCTGCCGTCCGGCGCGAGTCCCATCTCGTGGCCGTACAGCGGCAGACCGGCTTCCAGACGCAGCGTGTCGCGTGCGCCCAGGCCGGCAGGTCTGGCGCCCAGCTCTTCCAGCCGCTTCCACAGCCATGCGGCCTCGGCGGACTCGATATAGACCTCATAACCCAGAGGCTCGCCGGTATAGCCGGTCTTGGCGACGCGCACGGTGCGGCCCTCGAACTTGAGGGTATTGAGTGCGTTCTTCACCGGCTCGGTCAGCGCCTCGCCGCCGGAGAGCTGCATGAGCATATCCTTGCTCTTGGGACCCTGTACGGCAATGGCGGCATAGTCGGCGGTGATATTGGTAATCGTGCAGTCGTAGTTTTTGACGATCTCGGTCAGGTGGGCAAGATCCTTGTCGGTGTTGGCCGCGTTGACAACCAGCAGGAAGCGCTCCTCCTCAAAGCGGTAGAGGTAGGCGTCGTCCACGGCGCCGCCGCGTTCATTGGGGATAATGCAGTACTGCGCCTGATTCAGATCGAGGGCGTTGACGTTACTGCTCAGGACGTGCTGCAGGAACGCAATGCGATCCGGACCGGCAATGATCAGACGGCCCATGTGCGACACGTCGAACAGGCTGCATTCGTGGCGGGTGTAAAGGTGCTCGGCAACGATGCCGCTGGGATACTGGATGGGCATTTCCCAGCCGCCGAAATCAACCAGCGTTGCGCCTTCGGCAACATGGACGTCGTAAAGCTGAGTGCGCTTGAGTTCGCTCATAGAAATGGTTCCTCCTATATTTTAAATTGCATTGAGACATAGAAAAAACGGCACAAAGCCCCTACGGGAACCTTGTGCCTCCGTTCAAAAACCTGAGAGATTTCCCGCACGGGCGGGTTGCCCCTTCGGCGTATGGGGCAAGCCCCATCCTTCTCGGAGTATCGTCATGAGCCGGTCCTTTTGCCTGAGAGTTTTCGCATTCCCCTTCGGCGCCACGCGGGCGTGAGCTCTCCCGGCGCAATCTTCCGATCCATATTCTGTTCGGTCGGCAAGCGCCGTCTTTCCATGAGGTATGTTACCACAAAAAGGTCGGAGGTGTCAACAGTTTTTCCCGGCAAAGCAAACTTTTTCTTCTTGCGAAACGAACGGATTCCCATTATAATGGGAACGAAAGGAGATGATTGCTTATGATTATGGACGGCTGTCAGGGGAAGCCCCGCACCCCAACCATTCTGGAAAAGGTTTGCCCGCAGTGCGGCGCCGAGATCGAGATGTTTTCCTCGGATACCGAGGTCCGCTGCGAGAAATGCGGTTTTGTCGCGTATAATGATACATTGAGCTGTGTGCAGTGGTGCAAATACGCCCGTCAGTGCGTAGGCGACGCCATGTATGAGCAGATGATGATCATCGCCGCGCGGCAGAAGGAGCAGCGCGAGGCGGAGAAAAAAGCCCGATTGGAGGCAAAGGAAAATGAAGCGAAGGATCATTGAGATCGACCGGGAAGCGTGCGACGGCTGCGGTTTGTGCGCCCGTGCCTGCCATGAGGGCGCCATCGATGTGATTGACGGCAAGGCGGCGCTCTCGCGTGAGCATTTCTGCGACGGCCTGGGAGATTGCCTTCCTGCCTGTCCGCAGGGTGCCATTCGCTTTGTCGAGCGCGAGGCGCCTGCCTACGACGAGGCGGCGGTCCTTGCCGCAAGGCTGCCGCGCACCGAGCCGAAGCCGGGCGGCTGCCCCAGCCTGCGCGCCGCGCAGGGTTCACCGTCGGGCGGTTCCTCACTGCGGAACTGGCCCGTACAGCTCAAGCTGCTTGGTGTTACCGCGCCGTATTTTCAGGATGCCGACCTGCTGATCGCGGCTGACTGCACCGCCTTTGCCTGTGCGGATTTCCACAGACGCTATCTTTCCGGTCGCACGGCGCTCATCGGCTGCCCGAAGCTGGATATGGTGGATTATTCGGAAAAGCTCACCGCGATTTTTACGCACAATGACATCCGCTCCGTGCGTGCTGTGCGGATGCAGGTTCCCTGCTGCGGCGGCCTGCCCTTTGCGGTGCGGCGTGCCGCAGAGGCCAGCGGCAAGCGGTTCCCCGTGGAGGTCGTGATTCTGAATCCGCAGGGGGAAGAAGTCGATGACTGACCGACGCCGCGCAGCGGCCATCGGACTGGTCCGCGCAATGGACGGCACACCCGAGCTGCGTGCGCTGCGTGCCGCAGCGCAGGTGCTGCGCACGCCCGGTGCGGATGCCGTACTTCTGCGTGAGGAGAAATTCCGCCTTTCACCGGACTGTCGGACCTGTGCCTCCCCCTGTCTGCGCCACGCCGACTACGACGATACGCAGGCGCAGGCGGATACTCCGGAGCTGCGTGCGGCAAAGGAAGACGCCTGGACGGCGCTTCTTGCGTGGCTTGCGGCGCATGAGCCGGACGAATCCACGGCGCAGCCGATGGCGGATTTGCTGTATTATCTCGGAGAGAGCTGGGTCGGCGCGACGGAATTGAAACGCTGTCTGGAGCGTCTCGGTGCGATCTGAATACCAAAGGAGCCTCCCGGTCGGGAGGCTCCTGTTATCTTCGTATCATTGCTTTTTTATGATTTCCCGGTAGATATTCTCCTGCGCTGCCGTCATGGCATCGACGGAGAACTCACCGAACACCTTTTCCCGAATGGCTGTGCGCATGGACTTGCGCAGCGCTGTGTTTTCCGCCAGTGTGAGAATATGGCGGCAGAGCGTCTGCGCATCTCCCGGCCGGAACAGAAAACCCGTCTGTCCGTTGACGACCAGTTCCGGCACACCGCCGACGTCCGACGCGATGGTCGGACAGCCCATTTTCCCGCCCTCAAGCAGCGAGTATGGAAAAGTTTCTGACAGAGAGGTCAGCAGATTAACGTCAATCGCATTGCAGAAGCTGTTTACGTCCTGTACCCATCCGGCAAAGCACACGCTTCCTTCGGGACAGAGCGCCTGTGCCTGCGCCTCCAGCGCGGCACGATCCTCGCCGTCGCCGGCGATCAACAGACGAATATACGGCGCCTGCTTTACGGCCTCGGCAAAGGCGCGCAGCAGCGTGGGAATGTCCTTCACAGGCGACAGCCGTGCTGCAATACCGAATACGACGCCGTTTTCCGGAACGGAAAGCCCCACCTGTGCCAGAAAAGCGTCGCGCGGAGTTGCAACGGAGCAGTCAAGCGTCACGCCGTTATACAGCACATAGATACGGTTGCCGTCAAGCCCCTTCTCACACAGCAGTTTGCGCATTCGGTCGGAAACGGCCGTGAGTGCATCCATGCGCCGCAGCGCGCGACGATTGGCTGCGCCGACGGTTGCATCGCGCACGGGCCGCCCCATATAATCGAGCCAGGGGTCGGAATGGACGGTGCTGATACGCGGTACGCCGACGCGGTTTCCCAGAAAGCGCGCCGTAACGTTTGCACGCGCTCCGTGACAGTGGACCAATTCGATCCCGCGCTCACGGATCAATGCGCGCAGTGCGCGGCGGAGCGTGAACGGATTTTTCGAGGGGAGGATCAAGGTTTCGATGCCCATACGGCGTGCATCATTTGCAAAGGGGCCGTCCAGAAAACAGACGAGCAACACCTCATGACGCTCACGCAATTTGCCGAGCAGCGATAAAACATGCGTTCTGGCTCCGCCGGTATCGCCGCCGGAGATCATATGCAGGAGCTTCATGGCGCTTCTTCCTCCCTCTGCTGCCTGCCGCATGGCAGCCCAGCGTTGCAGGGCTTCGGCATCGCGCCAAAACCCACGCATACATTATAGCATACACTTCGACATTTTGCAAGACGGAGCCCAAAAACTCTGCGTAATAAAACGGGAAAAGAAAAACGCGTTTTCGCGAAAAAGATCGCACTGAATACGTATCAATTTACGTTGGTTCGTGAGTGAATTTGGTCTCTTTGCCGAAAAAGTCGATAAATATCGAACGAAACTTGTGGAATTTTTAGAAAAATACTTGCAAATCGCCGATGTATGTGGTAAAGTCAAAGCACCGCTTGAAAAAAGCGCATAATCGGAGGGAGGACAGTTCACATGGATAACTGGAGCAGAGTTCTAATCGCGATCGGCGACGAGGCATTGTGCCGAAGGGTGCAGCTCGCGGTGCAGAAGCTTGACAAATTTTCTGTATTGGCAGCGACAAGCGATGGATTGCAGGCCATCGCCGCGCTCCAAAAGGCGCAGCCTGAGCTGCTGGTCGTGGACATGATGCTGCCGCAGGCAGACGGCATTGCTGTGCTCCGCGCCGCCGCAGCACTTCCGAAGCGCCCGACGGCGTTGGTGCTGACGGAGTACATGACCGATTTTCTGACGAACCAGCTGATCGGTCTCGGTGCACAGTACATCATGCGTAAGCCGAGTGAGGCGTCGGATATTGCGGAGCGCCTGGCGCAAATTCGCGCCGACCGAAGTGCAGCCGCGCACGGTATGTCGGCGGGGAACGCCAATATGGAGGCGATGGTCACGTCGATCATTCACGAAATCGGCGTCCCGGCGCACATCAAGGGTTATCAGTACCTGCGCGAGGCGATCCTGTTGGCCGTTGACGACATGGACGTCATCAACGCAATCACCAAGGTGCTCTATCCGCAGGTAGCCAAAACCTTTTCCACAACCCCCTCTCGTGTGGAGCGTGCCATCCGTCACGCCATTGAGGTTGCGTGGGATCGCGGCGACCTGGAAACGCTGCAGCGCTTCTTCGGCTATACCGTTTCCAACACGAAGGGAAAGCCGACCAACAGCGAGTTTATCGCGCTCATTGCCGACCGGCTTCAGCTCCAGCTTCGTGCCGCGGAGCCGAGCCATTCGTAAGACAGACCGTGAAAGCCGCCCGCCGGGGCGGCTTTCGTTTTTGTATAGTTTGGAAGTTTTGGAGAATCCTATGGGCAGACCCAGCGATAACACAGGAGGGATTTTCATGAAAACCAAACTTCGCATCTGCGCACTGGCACTGGCGCTCTGCTGCTGCCTGACCGCGCTGCTGTGCCTGCCCGCCTCCGCTTCGGGCACGGACGAGAGCGAGCGTCCGGCGTCTGCGCCGCTGGAGACGTCGGCACAGACCCGCTTCGGCTGTATTTACCGCCTGTCTCCGGCAGACTTCGGCGGCGATGAGACGCTGCGTGGGGTCTTTCTGACCGAGGTGCCCGCTGCGCATATCGGCACGCTGCGCTGCGGCGCGCGCGTTTTGCGGGCGGGCGACATTCTTGCCGCCGAAATGCTCGAATCGCTTTGCTTTGTCCCCGTCTGCACGGAGGAATGCGATGCCGTGCTGCGCTATCAACCCGTGCGCGGCGGTTTACTGGGTGCAGAATCTCGCTTTACTCTGCGCATCGGCTCGGGGAAGAACCGTCCGCCCAAGGCGGAGCCTGCGGAGCTGGAGACGTACAAAAACGTTGCCAATGACGGCGTACTGACCGGCTCCGACCCGGAAAACGGTACGCTGACCTTTCAGCTTGCCGATGCACCGAAGCGGGGAGCGGTGGAGATCAAGCCGGATGGCAACTTCGTCTACACGCCGGAGCACAACAAGGTCGGCGAGGACGAATTTACCTTTACCGTGACGGATGATGCAGGAAACGTCTCGGAGCCGGCGACCGTCCGCGTCCGTATTCTGAAGCCCACGGAACGGCGCACCTTTGCCGATCTGGAGGGCAGCTACGACGCGTTTGAGGCACTGTGGCTGCGGGAGGCAGGGCTGTATAGCGGCACGACGGTAGCCAAAAAGCTCTGCTTCCTGCCGTCGGAGAAGCTCAGCCGCGGCGAGTTTCTGGTCATGCTGATGGAGCTGTGCGACCTGCCGGTCGAGCCGACGCTCAGCGCTGCGGCCTTTACCGATGCACAGGATGCCCCCGCGTGGGTTCAGCCCTATCTTGCGGGTGCGCTGCGCTGCGGACTGGTTCGCGGAGAGACAGGAGCGGGCGTCCTGTGCTTCCGCCCGAACGATGCGATTACCGCGCAGGAGGCCGCCGTGCTCGCGCAGGGCGCGCTGCACCTGCCCGTTTCCGCCGCAGCGCGGCCGGAGGATCAACCGCTTTGGGCGGCGGCTTCCGTGCAGGCGCTGTATGAGGCAGGTGTGCGCTTCGCCGCCACGGATGCGCCCATGACCCGTCTGGATGCGGCAAAGCTGCTGTATCAGCTCTCGCGCCTTACGGAGAAGTAAAAAAATATGCCGCCGGGGAAGCTGCTCCGGCGGCATATCGGTCTGCCGGACAATCTCCGACGACGGATTGGGAGAAAGCGAAAGGGAACCCTTTGGGGTTCCCTTTCGCCTGTCATATGGGCGGCGTGCTCCGTCAGAGCTTTGCCAGCTCCACGGCGGTCTGCGCCGCAAGGCGGGCGTTGTTGTATACGAGCTGAATATTGGCGTCCAGACTGTCGCCGCCGGTCAGCTCCTTGACCTTGGCCAGCAGGAAAGGCGTCGTTGCCTTACCGTGGATTCCCCTGGCCTTGCATTCGGCAATGGCTTCATCGATCGCGCCGTTGATGAGCTTCGGATCCATAGAGTATTCCTCGGGGATGGGATTCGTTACGAGCATGCCGCCGCGCAGACCGAGTGCCTGCTGCGTGGCCAACGCTTTTGCCAGCTCTGCGGGGCTGTCCACGCGGTAATCCACGCCGAAGCCGGAGCTGCGCGTGTAGAAAGCGGGCAGCTCATCCGTACCGTAGCCAAGCACGGGAACGCCCTTTGTTTCCAGGTATTCCAGCGTCAGGCCGAGATCGAGAATGGATTTCGCTCCTGCGCAGATGACCATCACGGGCGTGCTTGCCAGCTCTTCCAGATCGGCGGAGATGTCCATGGTCGTCTCCGCGCCGCGATGCACGCCGCCGATGCCGCCGGTGGCAAAGATGCGGATCCCCGCCATATGCGCGATCATCATCGTCGTGGTGACGGTTGTTGCGCCGTCGGCGCCGCGCGCGCAGAGCATGGTCAGATCGCGGCGGGATGCCTTGGCGATGGCCGTCCCCTTTTTGCCGAAGTATTCAATCTCGTCTTCGGTCAGACCGGCCTTCAGACGGCCGCCGATGATGGCAACGGTTGCCGGGACGGCGCCGTTTTCACGGATAATCCGCTCGACCTCCAGCGCGGTTTTCACATTCTGCGGGTAGGGCATACCATGAGAAATAATGGTCGATTCGAGTGCGACGACGGGTTTACCGGCGGCGAGCGCCTCCTTGACCTCGGGCTTGATGTCCAGATAGGGATTCATAAATCGTTCCTCCTTGTTGATTTATTTGCTCCGCGCCGCCTTCATGCGCGACCGCAGCGCGGCGGCACAGAGCGTGCGGGAGATGGTGTCTTCGGATTCGACGGTAATGGCGGCCGCAGCTGCGGCGGCGCGGGCGCTTTCGTCCAGATTCGCGCCGGAGAGATAGCTCCACGCGAGCGCGGCGGTGAAGCTGTCGCCTGCACCGGTGGCGTTTTTCATTTGTGCCGGGCAGCAGGGGATGTGCAGCAGCGTGCTGCCCTCGGCAGCCAGAACGCCGTCCGTGCCAAGCGAAATGAACACCCGTCGGGTACCCATCGCCAGAAGCCGCCGTGCGGCGGCGTGCAGACTCGGTTCGTCCGTAATATGCACGCCGCTGAGCAGCTCCGCCTCCATGCGGTTGGGCTTGAAGGTGTGCAGCCGCGGCAGGAGTACACGCAGCTTCTCCGCTTTGGCGACGGAAACGGGGTCGGCAAACAGCGGCACGCGGCAATTCTCCGCCAGAAAATCAATGGCATTCTGCGGCAGATTTGCATCGACCACGGCCAGCGCCGCGCCGTTGATGCGGGAAAGCTGTGTGCGCAGATAGTCTGCGTCGATGGCCTCGCAGATTTCCATATCGCTCACGGCGAGCGCCATGTCGCCGGAGGGGTCGCTGAGAAACAGATAGGTCGAGCTCCGGCCGCCGGAAACACGCCGCGCGCCGCTCAGATCAATACCGAGACTCCGGCAGGATTCTTCAATGCGGCGGGCGTTTGCGTCGTCGCCCAGTGCGGTCAAAAGCTGCGTGTTTACGCCCAGAAGGGCCATATTGTGCGCGATGTTCCGTCCGACGCCGCCGAGGCTGACGTGAACCGTTCCGGGGTTGGAGTCCCGCGCTACGAGCGGACGCAGGGCACGGCCGCCAATGTCGATGTTTGCGCCGCCGATCACGACGGCGTAACGTTCTTCTTGCATATTTTTTCATCCCTTTGCAGGAAATGCCGTATAACGATCCGTCCTGACCGCTGGCTTCCGGCTCAATCTGCATTGTATCACAAAAATCCGGAATGTCCAGCTTTTTTTCATAGCGCGTGCGGCAGGGGAATACAGTAGGACGGGAGGGGATGACAATGACACTTCTGGAGCTGGCGCTGCGCCGCGCGGAGGCAGCGTCCGTAGAGGCATTTCAGCGTGCGTCGGGACTTGCGCCCACGGGTTCGCTTGACGTGCAGACCATGCAGGCGCTTGAGCCGTACCTGACGGGTTTTGTGCGCCACCGCGTGCGTGCAGGGGAGACGATTTACCGGTTGGCAGAGCGCCACGGTACGACGGAACGGGCGATTCTGACCGCAAATCCGGGCATTGAACCGCGCCGTCTGACGGTTGGGCAGGAGCTGATTATCCCGCTGGGCTTTCCCGTTGTGCCGACGGATATGGCGTTTACCTCGGAGCTGTTGGCGCTGTGTGTGCAGGGACTGACCGCGCGCTATCCGTTCCTTACGCAGAGAACGCTGGTGAAAACGCGCTTCGGCCGACCGGTCACACTGCTGCGTCTCGGCAGCGGGCAGCGCAGCGTGCTTTATAATGCCAGCCACCATGCGAACGAATGGATTACGACGCCGGTTCTGCTGAAATTCATGGAGGATTACGCTGCGGCCGTCGCGGCGGGCGGAACGATCTTCGGGCAGGATGCCGCGGCGCTCTTCCGCCGCACGCAGCTTTATTGTGTGCCGATGGTCAATCCGGACGGAGTAGATCTGGTCACGGGTGCCATTCTGCGCGGCAGTGAGGCCTTTGAGGAGGCCGAAGCCATTGCTGCGCGCTACCCGGCGATTCCGTTCCCGGACGGCTGGAAGGCAAATTTGTCCGGCGTGGACCTCAACCTGAATTACCCGGCCGGCTGGGAACAGGCGCGGGAGCTGAAATATGCGCTCGGCTTCACCGGCCCGGCGCCGCGCGATTTTGTCGGCCGCGCGCCGCTGGATCAGCCAGAGTCGGCGGCGATGGCACGCCTGACGCGCACGGTCGATCCCCGCCTTACGCTGTCTTACCATACACAGGGTGAGGTGATCTACTGGAAGTACCTTGACCTGGAGCCGGTCGGTGCTCGGCATATCGGCGAACAGTTCGCCCGGCTCAGCGGTTATTTGCTGGAGGATACGCCTTATGCCTCCGGGTTTGCGGGCTACAAGGACTGGTTTATCCTGACCTTTGACCGGCCGGGTTATACCATCGAGGCGGGGCTCGGGCAGAATCCGCTGCCGATTACACAGTTTGACGAGATATACCGGCGGAATCTCGGTATTCTGGCGACGGGCTTGCTGCTATGAACACCGAACGCGCCTGCCGCATTTGCGGCAGGCGCGTTCGGTTATGATTCGTTAAGCAGCGGGCGAAGTACCGCACGGTCGTCGAAGCGTACGTCGCGCGAAGCGGTCAGGAATACCAGCTCCCGCAGGCTTGCACATGCGGCAAAGCCCTGCGTATATTTTTCCACATTTGTGCCGTCGGCATCGGGGATGTAGATACGGCCGGTGACGGGCGCGGAGGCGAACTGTACGTCGTCCGTGACGAAGGAGATCATCAGATTACTGCTTTCAAAGAAAGCGGTCAGCGTCCCGGCCGCATCGGCGACCAGCTCTGCGCCGGTCTTGTCGGAACGGTAGTTGATCCTGCTGCTGGAGGGGAAACGGAAATCGGAGAAGGCAATCTCACGGAAGCCGAGACTGGAAAGCTCGCGCGCAATCTGCATCAGATAGCTCAGGGTCGTTCCGTCGGCGGGATCAAGCCAGTAGCATTGCCGCTCATCGACCCACAGGGCGCCGCTCTGCAGCGCCAGACCGCTGGAAACGTGTTCCAGCGCGAAAGCGCGGTCGCGAAAGGCGGGTACAACGGCGATCATGTAGAAGCCCTGTTCGCGCAGATAATCGATCAGCGCATCGACCTGCGACACGTCCGTATCCGCCAATGGCGCTCCGCCGATGGAGGTAGAGTAGTAGAAATTTCCGAAAATGCTCTTCAGCTCGATGGCGACGGCACAGCGCCTATCAAGTGACTTGACGGCAGAAAGCACCTTCTCCGGCTCCAGAAGCATGGAGGTGGTGATGTAGTAGCCGCCCGTTTCCGAGAGAAGCCGTCCGGATTCCGACGGCTCTACCTGAATGAACGACGCATCCGGGACGCTCGGCTGTTCAGGGACTGTGGGGCTTGAGGCGTCCGGTGTCCGGCGGTCCGAAAAATCCAGGTGGACGCCGTCGCGGTCATAGACCAGATACGGCTCTAGGTAGACAAGCACTGCCAGCGTCAGCACAAACAGCGCCGCCAGCGTGATAAGCAGCACCCGAAGCGCTTTTTTCAGAAACAGCTTGTAGCGGTAGGGAACTCTCATGCCTCCCGCCCCCTGCGCGCAAGCAGCGCGCACCACTGCGCCGTGTGCGGTGCGTCCAGAAGCTCCAGTCCTGCCGCCTCCAGCGCCGCGCGTACTTCCCGCTCACGCTCACGGACGATGCCGGAGCAGATCAGCACGCCGTCCCGGCGCAGAAAAGCCGGAATGACAGGCGCAAGCCGCACCAGAACGCCTGCGACAATATTGGCGCAGACCACATCGTAGCCGCCCTCGGAAAGACGCCGCATGGCGGCGCGGTCGTCAATGACGTTTGCCGTCTGCGCGGAGAAGCGCGTGCGGTCAAAGCCGTTGAGCGCAGCGTTTTCACGCGCGATGTGCTCGGCCGCGGGATCGACATCCACGCCTGTGGCGCTCTGTGCACCGAGCAGCAGCGCCGCGATCGACAAAATGCCGCTGCCGCTGCCAAGGTCGGCCACCCGTTCTCCGCCCCGGATCACGCGCTCCAGAAGGCGCAGGCAGAGCTGCGTTGAGTCATGCTCGCCGGTACCGAAGGTCAGACCGAGGTCGAGAATCAGCGGCACACGTCCCTGCGGCGCCTCCGGAGTCATCCATTTCGGTACAATCCACAGCCGCTCACCGACGGCCAGCGGCCGGTAGTTCTTCTTCCATGAATTTTCCCAGTCCTCGTCCGGCACGTTTTCCAGACGGAGCGTAAGCGGGCCGAATTCGACGCTCGGCCAGCGTATCGGAAGCGCCTGCAGGAGCGCCTGAAGCTGCGGAATCTGCCGCTCGGCTTCCTCACCGAGCCAAAGGCGCACCTGAGAAAGCCCGCGCATTTTTTCACCGAGCGATTCGTCCACATAGTCCCAATAATCCTGAGAGGTCTCCAGAAATTGCGCGAACTGCTCGCCGTCGTCGACGGCGAAGCTGTCGAAGCCCGCATCCGTCAGTGCCGTACACAAAAGATCGACACCCTGCGATGCGGTTCGGATGGTCAGTTCCGTCCATTCCATATGCCCACCCTCCTTTTCTTCTATTTTACAGGATTCCGGGCGGAAAGACAAGCCCTTTTTCCTTGACATGACCGCCGTGTTCTGGTATGATAGAGCCGCGATGCATTCTATTGAAAAGGAGGAGAAGCGGATGTTTTCCGGTACTTCCATCAGCTTCCCGCATCTCGGCATTACGATCGACCCTTCGGACGGCTTTTTTATCGGCTCGTTCGAGATCAAATGGTATGGCGTCATCATCGCCTTCGGCGTGCTGCTGGCGGCGATCTATACCATGCGCCGCTGCAGGCAGTTTGGCATTTCTCAGGATGAGCTGCTCAATGTCATTCTCATCGGTCTGCCCTGCGGAATCCTCGGTGCGCGGCTTTACTATGTCGTGTTTGAGTGGGAGCGTTTTTTCGGCCCGAATAACAACTGGTACGATTTCCTGAAGATCCGCGACGGTGGGCTTGCCATCTACGGCGGCGTGCTCGGCGGCGCACTCTCACTGTGCGTTTACTGTCTGTGCAGCAAAAAGCGCCGCGGCGAATTGCTGCCGGTTCTGGATCTTTGCGGTTTCGGTCTGCTCATCGGACAGATCTGCGGCCGCTGGGGCAACTTCTTTAACCGTGAGGCCTTCGGAAGCTACACCGACAGCCTGTTTGCCATGCGTGTGGCGGCCGACCGGGTTCCCTCAACCTCGACGGAGCTTCCGTTACTGCTGCAAAAGGCGCAGGAGGGCGGCTATGTCGGCTTTGTCCAGGTGCAGCCGACGTTCCTGTACGAGTCCGTGTGGAATCTGATCGGTTTTGTGCTGCTGCACTTCCTGTCGAAAAAACGCCGCTTCGACGGTGAGATCTTTCTCGGCTATATCGCATGGTACGGCCTCGGCCGTGCCATCATTGAGGGAATGCGCACCGATAGTCTCTATCTGGGGCCGCTGCGTGTCAGCCAGTGGGTTGGCGGCCTTTCCTGCCTGATTGCGCTGGGGATCATCGTTTATGTGTTGGCTGTCCGGCGACCCGACGGCAGCAAAATGCTTGTTAATCGCAGCTCTGCGGAAGGAGAAAACGAAAATGCAGCAGAATAATACACCCTTTGAAGATTTTAAGGCGATGGCCGCCGAGGCCGTCAGCAGCGCCGGAAAAGCGGCAAAATACTATTCCTTTGTGTCCAAGCAGAAGATGCTCATTCTGCGTGAGCAGGAGCGCATTCGCCGGCTGTATACCCGCCTCGGCAAAATCTGCTACAAGGATTATATTACCGACGAGGAACCGGACGAGGCGGAGTATCTGCCTTTGTATGAGCAGGTCACATCATCGTTCCGGTATATCAATGAAATGCGCGAAGCGCTCGCGCAGGCCAAGCGCGAATACCAGAGCTCGCAGGGGCTGACCGTCCGTCCGGAAGAGGATGCGGCCGTGTCGGAGGCGCAGACGCCTGTGGCCGAGTCGGAGGGAGCCGTTCCCGTGACGGAATGACCTCGGAGGATTGCAAAAAGGAGCCGAAAGGCTCCTTTTTGCCGAAAAGACACGGCCGCTCCGATATGGGGCGGCCGTGTTTGAAATGAGGTCTCCGGCACAAAAAAGGCTCCGAAGCAAAGAGCCTCGGAGCCTGATTTGGAGCTGCTATCCAGATTCGAACTGGAGACCTCATCCTTACCAAGGATGCGCTCTACCTGCTGAGCTATAGCAGCATATTCACCTTGCGACAGCTTGCACATTATAGCAAACATCCGCGGTGGTGTCAATAGCTTTTTTCTGTTTTTTCGGTTTTTTTGTAAAATCACCGTGGGGCTTGCATTTTTGCCTCGGGTTTGCTATGCTTAAAACAAAACGAAGGAACACCGACGGAGGGAATCCTATGGACACTTTACTGGTTGTGATCGATTATCAGAACGACTTCGTTACCGGCGCGCTCGGGACGAAGGAGGCGCAGGCACTGCTGCCTGCGCTCAACGAGCGGCTGCGTACGGCCGGGCGGATCGCCTATACGCTCGATTCGCACGGGGAGAATTATCCGGCTACGCGTGAGGGGCGCGCTCTGCCGGTGCCTCACTGCCTGCGCGGGAGCTGGGGTCATGCGCCTGCCGACGGACTGGAGCTGCCCGCCGGGAGCGTCTGCATCGAAAAGCCGACCTTTGGCTCGACGCTTCTCGGCGAGTATGTGCGTAATTTGTACGAAGCGGGCGAGATCGGCGCCGTAGAACTGGCAGGTGTCTGCACGGACATCTGTGTGATTTCCAACGCGCTGCTGCTGCGTGCGTTCTGCCCGGAGCTGCCGATTGCGGTCAATGCGCGGCTGTGTGCGGGTGTGACCCCGCAGAGCCATGACACCGCGCTGCGCGCCATGCGCGCCTGCCAGATCGAGATTCTGGAGTAAGACCTTCCTGATACGCTGCACGGCGGAGCCGACAGGCTCCGCCGTCTTTGTCGTATTCCGGTTTTTTTAGACAGAAGCGCATAATTGACGCATAAAGCGAGGAAAAATTTCCTTGCAAGCGGATGCGCCCTGTGATAAAATGGGTACGATATTTTCATGGCGGAACAGGAGGCGGAAATGTGCCGAAAAAGCTGTTTCATTTCGTCTACGCGCTCCACTATATCACGCAGGCGGCTTTTGCACTCGTGTTCCCGGCAGGGCTGATTGTCCTGTTCGGCTGGCTGATGACCAACCGCTGGGGCTGCGGCCGCTGGGCGGTCGTTACCGGCGTTGTGCTCGGCGCACTGTGCGGGGTATACAGCATGTTCCGCTTCATTCTGACCGCAGTAAAAACCTTTGACCCGACGCAAGGAGATGACAGTTGTGACGGAAAATCCGAATCCTCAGCCGCAGAACATTGACTCCGTGCTGCTGCCTTTTTCGCTCGATACGACAAAGGCGGCCTTCCGGCAGCTTCTGCCGGTGCTTTTAACGGAGGTGGGGCTGACGGCGCTGATGCTCGGCGTGTACGCGCTGATCGGCCAATGGTCAATCAAGGTTCTGCTCGGCGCCTTGCTGGGTGCGGGACTGTCGTTGGCGAATTTCAGCGCGATGGTTCTTACGCTCTTAAAGGCCGAGCGCGCGGAAAGTCCTGCACGCGGACAGCTTGCCGCGCGCGGCAGTCTGATTCTGCGTATGCTGGCGCTCGTGGGGATTCTGGTACTGGCGTTTAAGCTCTGGAAGCTCGATCTGCTGGCCACGCTTCTGCCTCTGTGCCTGATGCGTCTGGCGCTGTTTGCTGCGGCGTTCGACGGGAAAAAGAAACAGGGAGGTGCGAACTGATGGAAAATGTCGGAAAGGGCGCAAGCGAGCTGTTCCGGTTTTCCTTCTTTGGGCTGTTTGACGTTACGATCACGGAGACGACCGTCTCTTCCTTTGCGGTGATGGTCTCGCTCATCATTGCGGCATGGCTGCTCGGCAGAAACCTGCAAAAGCGGCCCGGCCGACGTCAGGCACTGGTCGAAAAGCTTGTTTCGATGCTCTATGATCTTGTTTCATCCACGATGGGGCAGCACAATCTCGGTTTTGCGCCGTATATCGGCGCACTGTTCCTTTCGTCGGTGGGCGGAACCTTTATCGGTATGACGGGCTTTTTCCGCAGCACGACATCGGACATCAGCACCACGCTCGTCTGGGCGCTGGTGACGACCGCACTGGTCTGGTACAACACGATCAAGCGTAACGGTGTCCTCGGCTGGCTCAAGGGCTTTACGGAGCCGATTGTCGTGATGACGCCGATGAACCTCGTCAGTGAGGTGGCACAGCCGCTGTCGCTGGCTTTCCGTCATTTCGGCAATGTGGCCGGCGGCGGCGTTCTGACCTCGCTGATCTACGCGGCGCTGGCGCTGTTGAGCTCCGTGGCGCTCGGCTGGGTGCCGAATCAGTTCATCGCGAACATCCCCATCCTGCAGGTGGGCATTCCGGCGATTCTGTCGATTTATTTCGACGTTTTTTCCGGCTTCATTCAGGCGCTGGTGTTCTGTATGCTGACTATGGTTTATGTCGGCGCGGCCTGCCCTCCGCCGGAGGAAAAGCCGGCCGCCGTCGGGTGACGGCGATTCGACATTCAATATGTGAATAGACACTCGATATATCAAAAGTACTACTCAGGAGGAAACTACAATGGAACTCGCAAAAGGTTTGATCGCAATCGGTGCAGGTCTCTGCATGGGCATCGGCGCCATCGGCCCGGCTATCGGCGAAGGCAATGCCGTCGGTAAAGCGCTGGAGGGCATGGCCCGTCAGCCCGACGCGGCCGGAACGCTGCGTACCAACATGATTCTCGGCTGCGCCATCACCGAAACCACCGGCATTTATTCGCTGGTCGTCGCGCTTCTTTTGATCTTCGCGTTCTGAGGCGTATCTCTCGGAACCGTAGAAAGGAGGGATTGCCTTGTACCTTTTCGGTGAATCCGGCGACTTCATCTCGCTGGAGCTGTGGACCAGTATTTTTACTCTGTGCAATCTGCTCATTCTTTTCTTCGTGCTGCGGAAGCTGCTGTTCAAGCCTGTGAAAAATATGATCGACTCGCGTCAGAAGGAGATCGACGATCTCTATGCGGACGCCGGAAAATCCAAGGCAGAGGCTGAGACCATGCGCGCGGAGTATGAGCAGCGGCTTGCCGCCGCGAAGCGCGAAAGCGACGAGCTGGTGCGCGATGCGCATCGCCGCGCTGAGCGGAATGCCGAGGAGATCCTGAACGATGCACGCGCACAGGCACAGCAAACGCTTCGCCGTGCCGACGAGCAGATCGAGCAGGAGAAGCGCCGTGCGGCAAACGAGCTGAAAAACGATGTGTCCGTGATCGCGGTGGACATTGCTTCGGCGGTGCTGGCACGCGACGTCAAGGCCGATGAGCAGAGCGAGCTGATCGATTCGTTCATTGACCGGCTGGGGCAGCGCCATGATTGACGCCGCTGCCTATGGCAAGGCGCTGTTCGACCTTGCCTGCCCCGAGGGGCGTGATGAGATTGTACGCGGGCAGCTCCACGCAGCCGCACGGGCCGTGACACAGACGCCCGGCTATGTGACGCTGATGGACACGCCCGCCGTCGCCACCGAGGAAAAACTCACGCTGCTGCGTGAGGCCTTCGGCGAATGCGACGAATATCTGCGAAATTTTTTGTGCATTTTGTGTCGCGAGCGGTCGATGTACGCGCTCGGTGACTGCTGTGAAGCCTTTGACACGGCCTACGACGAACACCATGGCATTCTGCGGGCAACTGCTGCGACTGCCGTGGCGATGAGCGACGCGCAGCGCAGCGCCCTGTGCGACCGGCTGCACGCGCTGACCGGCCGGAGAATTGTGCTGGAAAACCGCGTCGATCCGGCACTGCTCGGCGGCGTTACGCTGCGTTACGGCAGTGTCGAACTGGACGACAGTATCCGCGGCAGGTTGGAGCGGCTGCGCCGCAGTCTGCAAGAAACGACAGTATAAGGTTGGTGAAACAGTGAACCTGAATATTCAAGAGATCGGAAAGCTGCTGCAGGATCAGATCAAAAGCTACTCCAACATAACGCAGCAGGATGAGATCGGCTACGTCGTACAGGTCGGCGACGGCATTGCCAAGCTTCACGGCCTGGAAAAGTGCCGCGCGAACGAGCTTTTGACATTTGAAAACGGCTCGGTCGGAATGGCGCTGAATCTGGAGGAGCATTTTGTCAGCGCGGTTGTGCTGGGCAGCGATGTCGGCATCAGCGAAGGCAGTGTGGTCAAGCGTACGGGTCGTGTCGTATCCGTGCCGGTCGGGGAGGCGTTGGTCGGCCGCGTGGTTGACGCACTCGGCCGCCCCATTGACGGCCGCGGCCCGATCGATTTCAAGGAGATTCGGCCCATTGAGCGCAGTGCTCCCGGCGTTATTGAGAGGAAGAGCGTCTCCGTGCCGCTGCAGACGGGGATTAAGGCCGTCGATTCCATGATCCCCATCGGTCGCGGCCAGCGCGAGCTGATTATCGGCGACCGCCAGACCGGCAAGACGGCCATTGCGCTTGATACCATTCTCAACCAGCGCGGCAAGGACGTGCTGTGCATCTATGTTGCCATCGGTCAAAAGCGTTCGACCGTTGCGCAGATTGTTGACACACTGGAGAAAAACGCCGCGATGGAGTATACCATCGTCGTGTCCGCCACGGCCTCGGAGCCTGCGCCGCTGCAATATATCGCGCCCTACTCCGGCTGCACGATGGGCGAGTACTTTATGGATCAGGGCAGAGACGTCCTGATCGTTTACGATGATCTTTCCAAGCACGCAGTAGCGTATCGTGCCATGTCGCTGCTGATCCGCCGCCCGCCCGGACGCGAGGCCTATCCCGGCGACGTCTTTTACCTGCATTCGCGTCTGCTGGAGCGTGCGGCGCGGCTGTCGTCGGAGCACGGCGGCGGATCGCTGACGGCGCTGCCCATCGTGGAAACGCAGGCCGGGGATGTTTCGGCCTATATTCCGACAAACGTGATTTCCATCACCGACGGGCAGATCTACCTGGAGCCGGAGCTGTTCCATGCGGGCGTGCGCCCGGCCATCAACCCCGGCATCTCCGTCTCCCGCGTGGGAGGCAGCGCCCAGATCAAGGCAATGAAGCAGGTCGCCGGTCCGCTGAAGCTGATGTACTCACAGTACCGTGAGCTTCAGGCCTTTGCGCAGTTCGGCTCGGATCTCGACGCGGATACCCGTGCGCGTCTGTCGCAGGGCGAGCGTATTGTTGAGGCGCTCAAGCAGAACCGCAACAGCCCCATAGACGCGGCGCTCCAGGTGTGTGTCCTGTATGCCGTAGTCAAGGATTTGCTGGAGCAGGTGCCCGTCGGCCGTATCCGCGATTTTGAAGCCGCTCTGCTTGAGGAGCTGACGCTGCATCATCCCGAGATTCCGCAGGCCATCGGAGAGACCGGGACACTGAGCGGGGAAAACGAAGCCGCACTGCGCGCCGTCATCGGCGCCGTGAGCGCCCGCTTCACAGGATAAGGAGCGTGTTTTATGGCAGGCTCCGGAATGAAGCAAATCAAAAACCGTATCCGCAGTATTGAAAGCACGCGGCAGATCACAAAAGCGATGGAGCTGGTCGCCACCTCCAAGCTGCGACATGCGCGTGAGCGTGTGGAGCGCGCCAGACCCTACTGTGAGGTGCTCGGTGAGGCCATCGGCGCGCTGCGCGCGGCTGCGCACGGCGAAACGTGCGATTACCTCGACGCACGTCCGATCGAAAAAATCTGCCTCGTTGTGATCGGCGGCGACCGCGGACTCGCCGGCGGCTATAACGCCAATCTTTTCCGGCTTGTTGAGGCGCAGAGGGGCGATATCCCCCTTTGCGTGCTGCCCGTCGGGAAAAAGACGCTGGAGTATTTTGAGCATCGCAGCTGGGAGCGTGTGAGCGATGCCTTCGGTAAGACGGCCGATGTGGGCGTGGGTGACTGCGTGCAGCTTGCCCGCCTTCTGTGCGAGGGCTATCATGAAGGCCGCTTTGATCGCGTTGTACTGGCCTATACGCAGTTCACTTCCATGCTCTCGCAGACACCACGGTTGGATACGCTGCTGCCGCTGCAATTTGATCCGGCGGAAACCGACCGCCATGCCGATGCGTTGGCGGATGCCGAGCCGGAGGCGCTGCTGCATGCAATTGTACCGCAGTACGTTGCCGGCCTGCTCTACGGCGCATTGTGCGAAGCTTCGGCTTCAGAGCACGGCGCCCGCCGTACGGCAATGAACGCCGCAAATAAAAACGCCGGCGAGCTGATCGACTCGCTGACGCTTCGCTACCACCGTGCCCGCCAGGCTGCCGTCACGCAGGAGCTGACCGAGATCGTCTCCGGCGCGCAGGCGCTCTAGGCGGCCGAAAGGAGAACCGCTTATGCAAGAGAAAATCACCGGCAGAGTCATCCAGATTACCGGCCCTGTGCTGGACGTTCGTTTTCCGGACGGGCACCTTCCCGCGCTGCTGAATGCCGTCGAGATTCCGCTGGATGACGGCGGTAAGCTCGTCTGTGAGGTTGCCCAGCAGCTTGGCGACGACGTGGTGCGCTGCATTGCCATGAGCTCCACCGACGGTATGAGCCGCGGTATGGAGGCAATCGATACCGGCGCGCCTATTAAGGTCCCCGTCGGTCCGGAGACGCTCGGACGGATGTTCAATCTGCTCGGCAGAGCCATTGACGAAAAGCCCCAACCCATTACCTGCGAGAAGTGGAGCATCCACCGCGACCCGCCCAGCTATGAGCAGCAGGAAAGCACAACGGAGCTGCTGGAGACGGGCATCAAGGTCGTTGACCTTATCGCACCCTATGCCAAGGGAGGCAAGATCGGTCTGTTCGGCGGCGCGGGCGTGGGTAAGACCGTGCTGATTATGGAACTGATCAACAATGTTGCCCGTCAGCACGGCGGCATTTCCGTTTTTGCCGGCGTCGGCGAGCGTACCCGCGAGGGCAACGACCTGTATCACGAAATGAAAGAGTCCGGCGTGCTCGAAAAAACCGCGCTGGTCTATGGCCAGATGAACGAGCCGCCCGGAGCAAGAATGCGCGTGGCGCTTTCCGGTCTGACGATGGCGGAGTATTTCCGCGACCGCGAGAACCAGGACGTGCTGCTGTTTATCGACAATATTTTCCGCTTTACGCAGGCAGGCTCCGAGGTCTCGGCACTTCTGGGCAGAATGCCCTCCGCGGTTGGCTATCAGCCGACGCTGGCGACCGAAATGGGCGCGCTTCAGGAACGTATCACCTCCACGCGGAAGGGATCCATTACCTCCGTGCAGGCGGTCTATGTTCCCGCCGACGACCTGACCGACCCCGCACCTGCCACCACCTTCGCTCATCTTGACGCGACCACCGTACTGGACCGCGGCATTGCCTCGTTGGGCATTTACCCGGCGGTCGATCCGCTGGAATCCACTTCCCGTATCCTTACGCCGGATATCGTCGGAGCGGAGCATTACGAGGTTGCGCGCGAGACGCAGCGCATTTTGCAGCGCTATCAGGAGCTGCGTGACATCATTGCCATCATGGGTATGGATGAACTGAGCGAGGAGGATAAGCTCACCGTCAGCCGCGCCAGAAAGATCCAGCGCTTCCTGTCGCAGCCGTTTTCCGTTGCGGAGCAGTTTACCGGAATGCAGGGGAAGTACGTCCCGCTGCGCGAAACGATCCGCGGCTTCCGCGAGATTCTGGAGGGCAAGCATGACGATCTGCCCGAGTCGGCCTTCCTCTTTGTCGGCACGATCGACGAGGCCGTGGAGAAGGCAAAGGGGAGCGCACGATGAGCGCGTTTCACCTTCAGATCGTTACGCCGGAGGGCGTGGCTTTTGACGGAGAGGCCGAGCAGCTTACCGTGCGCACCACGGAGGGATACGTCGGTATTCTTGCCGGACATACGGATTTTGTCGCCGCGCTGGACGTTGGTCGTGCGACGGTTGTGACCGGAGGAGAACGCCGCCGGGCCGCCTGTGGAGGCGGCTTTTTGAGCGTGGAGCGCGGAGAGGTGCGGCTGGTTGCCACGACCTTTGAGTATGCCGCAGATATTGACACCGCCCGCGCCAAGGATGCAAAAAAGCGCGCGCAGGCGATTCTGGCGCAGCAGCGCGACGAGCAGGAGGTGCGCATTGCACGCGCAAAGCTCGCGCGTGCGCTGAACCGCTTGGACGTTGCGGGTAAAAACTGAACGTTTTTGCGTGTTCCCACTTGACACAATGGCGCTGCCCCGATAGAATAAGTGCATAGAAATTAGAAAAGAGGGTAATTCCATGGCAATGATTCAATGTCCGCACTGCAATGCGATGGCAGACAATTCCGACCCCTTCTGCCCGAATTGCGGCAACCGGCTTCCGCAGGATGCGCCGGCAGAGCAGCCCGTCCGAACCGCAGAGCCTGTGGCTCAGCAGCCTGTACCGCAGCAGCCCGTGCAGCCGCAGTATCAGGTTCCGCCGCAGTATCAACCGTACTCCGCTTACCCGCAGCAGCCCGCACAGCCGCAGCTTACCGGCAACGGTCCGGGAACGGCCGGCATGGTGCTTGGGATTATTGCGCTTGTCTTTATGCTGCCGTTCTATCTCGGACTTGCGGCGACGAGCTTCACACTGATCGGCCTCGGCGCTGTCATGACGGTGATCGCACTGGTTCTTTCCATGCCCGGTCTGGGCCTGTCCATCGGCGGTGTCTGCCGCCGTTCCCGCCCGAAGGGAAAGGCCGTTGCGGGACTGATCATGAACGGCATCGTGATTTTGGCCTGGATATCCAGCTTCGACGTCATCGATCGATTCTTCGCTGCGCTCTGATTCAACAGAAAAGCCTCCCGGAAGGCAAATTCTCATAAGGATGTTTTTAAGCATCCATCTAAATCTGCCGATTGAGAGTGCAAACAAAAACACGCAGAGTTCATTTCTGAACTCTGCGTGTTTTTGTCTACGCTTTTCGTCCTTGAAAAACGGTCGAAAAAATGGTATAATTACAGACGGTCAAAAGGAAGAGGATTATCAAAGCTATACGATGAAGATAGGCTGCAATGCCGCAGGCGATGCGAAATTTGAAACCAATTATCTCGGTCTTACCAATGTAACGATTGGAAAGTGGCTTGGCACAGACTGTGAACTTGTCAGTTTTGAAAACTATAATTGGAAGGTACATTTTCTTTCCGTTACGGGAAAAGTGATTTACACTCAATAACCCGACAACTTCAAGTTTGGCGAACTTCCATTATAAACACACCCACAAAAAGTCGGACAGCTGTCGTTATCAGAAAGTTTCCCTGGCTTGCCTCCTCTTGCATGGCATTGTGCTCGGGAAGAAACAAAAAACGAGACAGCCATTGAAGTGCAGTAGTTGACTGAAGAAGCGGAGGGTCGGTTCCAATATGAATATAAAAGAAATAATTGCAAAAATGGGCTTTGGCGAGCAAGCCGAGGTAACCGTGTTGAAACACGAAGAGGATGACTCCGATTATGCTGTATGGAAGATAGAAGAAGATGGTGTTACTCGTGTGCTGAAAAAGACGAGCAGGCAAGAATTGGATGTTTATGATGCTTTTTTAGCTTTAGCCGAATGCGGAGCTCCCCGATTTTATAAGAGTATTGAGCATGACAGCGAGTTGTTTTTCCTTATGGAATACATAGAAGGGCGCAACCTGCAAAAATGCGACCGGGAATCGTTGACTGCCGCTTTGGATGCATTGATTTATCTGCAGAATATGTATTGGGAAAAGCGAGAGCTTCAAGGCATTGGTCACGGTTTTGAGGCGAGTCTGCCGGGAAGGCAAAAGCGCGGGAAATATCTGAATGACGCAGAACTGGAGCGGGCATATGAACAATATTTGCAGATTTATTCAGATATTCCGCGGACGCTGTGTCACGACGATCTTCTTCCGTTTAACGTTCTGTGCGCAGAGGAACGTGCGGTCATAATTGACTGGGAATATGCCGGAATTTTGCCTTATCCAACGTCACTCGCCCGTCTGATTGCTCACTGCGAAGAGGATGAATCGGCTTTTTTCTATATGACGCAAGCGGATAAAGACTATGCCGTAGAATATTATTTTGAGCATTTATTAAAAGAAAAAGGCATCGACTGCAATACCTACCGCAGAACTCTGGATTATTTTTTACTATACGAGTATTGTGAATGGATTATGCTCGGCATAAAATACAATGATACGGGATGTGAGCGATTCCAAAAATACTACGCAAAGGCGAAGGAACATATCAAAAAATTGATATAGCATTTCTGTTGAAACGCTTTTTTCTCATACGCACAGCTACCCGACCGAAAAAGTCGGGTGGCTTTTTCTGTGTCAAAAAATAATTTCAAAAATTTTTACTGTCAGGAACATTTTTCGTTTCTGACCTTGGGGTATCAATGAAGGGGCATTACAATATGCTACTTCCGCCGCAATTGCGGTGACAATTGAATACTCCTGCCCCGGGAGGATACGGGATACGGAACTTGCCAAAACATGTGCGGATGTGAAGTTATCAAAAATCTTTCGTGCGGATTATCCGCACCCGAAATAAAAGCTCCGCTTTTATTTCATAAGTTATTCAGATTCACGGAGCCTTTCGCAAAGCAAAAAGGACGAACAGCCGAAACTGTTCGTCCTTCCCGCCCGATTGCCTCTGTTTCTCGTTATTCATCTTTATGAGAAGGAAGCCGAAGGGAGGCTTTTTGTTGTTCCTCGGGGGAATCAGATATTGAACGCCCAGTTACCGTTGCGGAAGATCGGTACGGTGCGGCCGTCGCGGGTATGAGCATCGATGTTCATATCGGCGGAGCCGATCATGAAATCCTCGTGGATCATGGAGTCGTTGACGCCAAGCGCGCGGCATTCCTCCAGCGTACGGTTTTCAAAGCCGCGGATGGTGTCCATAAAGCCTCGGCCGAGCGCCAGATGGCAGGCGGCATTTTCATCAAACAGGGTGTTGTAGAACAGCAGACCGGAATTCTGGATGGGGGAGTCGTAGGGCACCAATGCGCATTCGCCGAGGTAGGCGGCGCCTTCGTCCATGGAGATCATCTGCCTGAGCAGCTCCTCGTTCTTTTCCGCGTGAACCTCGACAGCCTTGCCGCCCTCGAAGCGGACGGAGAAGTTTTCAATCAGCTCGCCCTGATAGGACAGCGGCTTGGTCGAATAGACGATGCCCTCGGCCTGCCCGCGCATCGGGGAGATAAAGACCTCCTCAGTCGGAATATTGGGATTAAAGAAGAAGCCCTGAAGCGAGTTTTCACCGCCGCCCTTGAATTCCGCTTCGGGAATCATGCCGACGCGGAAATTCGTGCCGTTGGCACTGTGGTATTCCAGTGTCTCAATACCGAGTGCGTTGAGGTACTCGCAGCGCTTGGCCAGGTCCTCGTTGTGCTTTCGCCACGCTTCGACGGGGTCGTCGTTGACGCGGGACGCCGCCAGAATCGCCTTCCAGAGCGCTTCGATGGCCTGTGCCTTTGAGAGCTTCGGGAAGAGCTTCTTGGCCCATGCCGCGCCCGGAACGGCGGCAATGCACCACTGCTCCTTGTTCTCCAGCTTATCGAGATAAGGCTTCGTGATCTTATATTTTGCGGCTCTCGCCTTGGCGATTTTTTCCTGATTGATGCCCTTCATGCCGTCGGGATCCTCGCTCATCAGGTAGATGCGGCAGGGGATGACGTCCACATAGTGCTGCAGGCGCTCAAGCTCCCATTTTTCCACGGTGGACATGGTCTTGACGCTGCGCCAGCGGGTGTGGATCTTGGCAAGAGGCTGGTAGCCCCACTCGACGGTGACGACCTTGGCACCTGCGCGGTAACACTCCTCAACGACCATTTTGACAAATTCCGGCTGATCCAGCTCGGCAAAAATGCGGACCTCCTGCCCCTTTTGAACGTTAACACCGGTGGTAGCGATCAGCTTTGCATATTGGCGAAGAACGGTTTTTTTCATGAATGGCTCCTTCTTTCTGATGTCAGTGTCCCTATATTAACAGATTTGTCGGGCAATTTCAATATTGCAATCGCGGAAAAAGTGAAGTACAATGGAGAAAATGTAAAAAAACGGAGGATGATCATGACCAGGCAGGATTTTTCCGAGCTGACCCGGCAGGGTGTCGTACTGCTTGACGGCGCGACCGGCTCGTGGCTCATGCGCCATGGAATGCCGCGCGGCGTGTGTACCGAGCAGTGGGTGCTCGACCACCCTCAGGTGCTTCAGCAGCTTCAGCGAGGCTATCTGGAGGCCGGCACGCAGCTTCTTCTTGCGCCGACCTTCTCAGCCAACCGCTATAGCCTCGGCCGCCACGGTCTGGCCGACCGCACGGTTGAGATGAACAAAAGACTTATGGCGCTTTCACTGGAAGTGGCGGACGGCCGCGTTCCGGTTGCCGGAGAGATGACGACGACCGGTGAACCGATGGAGCCGAAGGGCAGTATGAGTCAGGAGGAGCTGTTTGATATTTACCGTGAGCAGGCGCGCGCCCTTGCCGAGGCGGGGGCGGATCTGATCGTAATCGAAACCATGCTCGCCGTGGATGAGACGGTCACCGCGCTGGAGGCCGCACAGAGCATTTGCAGCCTGCCGGTTGTGTGCAGCCTGACCGTACAGACCGACGGCACGGCCTATTTCGGCGGCAATTGCTTTGACGCGCTTGAAACGCTCCAGACACTGGGCGCGGCTGCAGTCGGGCTGAACTGCTCTTACGGCCCGGAGCAAATGCTGCCGCTTATTTCGCGCATGGCACGCAGGGCGCATGTCCCGTTGATGGCGAAGCCGAATGCCGGAATGCCGACACTGACCCCGGACGGCGTCGCAGTCTATCCGATGGATGCGGAGAGCTTCGCACGGGAAACCGTCAAACTCGCGGAAGCGGGCGCAAAGCTGGTCGGCGGCTGCTGCGGCACAACGCCGGAGCATATTGCCGCACTTTACTTTCACATACAGAATTTAAACAGCAAATAGCCCAAAATCAGCATTTTTCACAAGGCGCCTCTGGTGCAAATTGTGCAAAATGCTGATTTTCATCGGACAAACAAATTTTTAGGCTGAAAAACATTTTTTCTGCTTTTTTTGGGTTGATTTTTTCTTTCGGATGGGCTATACTCGGAGACGACCGGGTGTGAAACCCAGATTTTACAGGAGGTACAGATATGTACGATCGTACTTACAATTTCTCCGCCGGACCCGCGACCATGCCCGTTCCCGTGCTGGAGGAGATCCGCGACGAGCTTCTGAACTACCGCGGTGCCGGTATGGGCGTTATGGAAATGTCCCATCGCTCCAAGGTGTTCCAGCAGATCATCGACGAAGCGGAGCAGGATCTTCGTGACCTGATGGGCATCCCTGCCAATTATAAGGTGCTCTTCATCCAGGGCGGCGCAACGCTGCAGTTCGCCATGATTCCCATGAATCTGATGAAAAACGGCAAGGCGGTTTATATTGAAACCGGCGCGTGGTCCAAGAAGGCCATTGCCGAGGCGAAGAAGTACGGCGAGATCAACGTTGCGGCCTCCTCCAAGGATCGCAACTTTGCTTACATCCCCGATTGCTCCGATCTGGACATCGCTCCGGATACCGACTATGTTTACATCTGCGAGAATGAGACCATCCACGGCACGACATGGAACAAGCTGCCCAACACCAAGGGTCATGTTCTGGTTTCCGATCAGTCCTCCATGTTCCTGAGCAAGCCCTGCAATGTTTCCGACTACGGCATGATCTACGCGGGCGTTCAGAAGAATGTCGGCCCTGCCGGTATGGTGGTCGCCATCATCCGCGAGGATCTCATCCGCGAGGATCTCGATCCCAAGACCCCCATTTATATGATGTATAAGACCCATGCCGACAACGGCTCCATGTATAACACGCCGAACTGCTGGGCGATTTACGTCTGCGGCAAGGTCTTCAAGTACCTCAAGTCCATCGGCGGCCTGGAGGCCATGCAGCGCATCAACGAGGAGAAGGCGAAAGTCATGTACGACTTCCTCGATTCCTCCAAGATGTTCAACGGTACGGTGGATAAAGAATTCCGCAGCCTGATGAACATTCCCTTCGTCACCGGCGACAAGGATCTCGATGCCGAGGTCATCGCCTACACGAAGGCGGCGGGCTTCGAGAACCTCAAGGGTCACAAGTCCGTCGGCGGCCTGCGCGCTTCGACCTACAACGCCATGCCCAAGGAAGGCGTGGAGGCGCTGGTGGCCTGCCTGAAGAAGTTTGAAGCAGAATATAAAAAGTAAGGAGTTTTACCATGCGTATTCTTGTTACCGACGGAATGGATAAATCCGCCATCGCCTCCCTGAAGGGAATGGGTCATGAGGTCGTTGAGCAGTTCTATGAGCCGGATCAGCTCGGCGCTGCGCTGCGTGAGTTTGACGCCGTTGTCGTCCGCTCCAAGACCAAGGTCCGTGCCAACCATATCGATGAGGCTGCCGGCGGCAAGCTCAAGCTCATTATCCGCGGCGGCGTAGGCGTTGACAATATCGACGTCAAGTATGCCGAGGAAAAGGGCATCAAGGTTATGAACACCCCGCGCGCCTCCTCCCAGTCCGTTGCTGAGCTGGCTATGGCACATATGTTCTCCTGCGCCCGTTACATCTCCGTTGCCGGTCACACCATGCGTGAGGACAAGTGGGAGAAGAAAGCCTACGGCAAGGGCATCGAGCTTCAGGGCAAAACGCTCGGCATCGTCGGCTTCGGCCGCATCGGCCAGCACCTCGGCGTGATGGCCAAGGCCATCGGCATGAAGGTCGTTGCGTTTGATATTTTCCACATCCCCGGCATCGAGGAGCAGCTCGGTATCAACTATGTCGAGATGGATGAGCTGCTGGCGCAGTCCGACTTCATCTCCGTCCATGCACCGGCCGTTGACGGCGGCAAGCTGATTTCCGCCGAGAATATCGCCAAGATGAAGGACGGCGTATGCATCATCAACACCTCCCGCGGTACCAATGTCGATGAGGCCGCCCTGCTGGCCGGTCTGGAATCCGGCAAGGTTCGCGCTGCCGGTCTGGATGTCTATGCCGACGAGCCTGCAACCAATAAGGCGCTCTACAGCCACCCGATGGTCTCCTGCACGCCGCATATCGGCGCCGCTACCGTCGAGGCACAGCAGCGTATCGGCACCGAAATCGTCTCCATTATTGAGAATTTCGGCAAGTAATTCCTCCAACTCATGAAAAATCCTGCTCAGCAGGAAAAAAATAAAAGGAGCTTTGTATCCATGAACGCTTATATCGAAAGTGTCATCGCAAATGTCAAGGCTAAGCACGGCAACGAGCCGGAATTCGTGCAGACCGTTGAGGAGGTTCTTTCCTCTCTGTCTCCCGTCATCGACGCGCATCCCGAATATGTGAAAGCTGACCTGCTGAACCGCATGGTCGAGCCCGAGCGTATGTTCACCTTCCGTGTTGTCTGGATGGACGACAAGGGCGAATACCACACCAATATCGGCTACCGCTGCCAGTTCAACGGCGCGATCGGTCCGTACAAGGGCGGCCTTCGTTTCCAGAAGAACGTTTACCCCGGCATCATCAAGTTCCTCGGCTTTGAGCAGATCTTCAAGAACAGCCTGACCGGCCTGCCCATCGGCGGCGCTAAGGGCGGCTCCGACTTCGATCCTGCCGGCAAGTCCGATGCCGAAGTCATGCGCTTCTGCCAGAGCTTCATGACCGCTCTGTATCGTTACATCGGACCGGACATCGACGTTCCTGCCGGTGATATGGGTGTCGGCGGCCGCGAAATCGGCTATCTGTACGGCCAGTACCGCCGCCTGAAGGGCGTTTGGGAAAACGGCGTCCTCACGGGCAAGGGCCTGAGCTACGGTGGCTCCCTGATCCGTCCGGAAGCAACCGGCTACGGCGCTGTTTACTATCTGCAGGAAGTCCTGAAGCATGAGAATGACACCATCGACGGCAAGCGTATTGCAATCTCCGGCTACGGCAACGTCGGCTGGGGCATCATGAAGAAAGCCATGCAGCTCGGCGCGAAGGTCACCTACTTCGCCGGCCCCGACGGCTACATCCATGATCCGGATGGCGTCGCCACCGAAGAGAAGCTCAACTTCATCCTTGAGATGCGCGCGAAGGATCCGATGCACTGCAAGCCCTACGCCGACAAGTTCGGCTGCGAGTTTGTTCCCGGCGAGAAGTGCTGGGGCGTCAAGGACGTGGACATCTATATGCCCGCTGCTCTCCAGAACGACGTCCGCATGGAGTCCGCACAGAAGATCGCGGCTTCCGGCGTGAAGTACTACATCGAAGTTGCCAATATGCCCACCACCAACGACGCTCTGAACTTCCTGCGTGAGCAGAAGCACATGATCGTTGCTCCGTCCAAGGCCGTCAATGCCGGTGGCGTCGGTGTCTCTGCCCTTGAAATGGCGCAGAACTCCGAGCGTCTGGTTTGGACTGCCGAGGAAGTCGATGCGCAGCTGCACAAGATGATGGTCAACATCCACAAGGTCTCTGCGGAAGCAGCCGAGGAGTACGGCCTGGGCTACGACCTCGTTGCAGGCGCCAACCTCGCCGGCTTCAAGAAGGTCGCCGAGGCCATGATGGAGCAGGGTATTTTCTAATCATCCCCTAATTCCATACGACAAAAGCCTCCCTTCGGGGAGGCTTTTTTTGCTGCAATAAGGGATGCGGAAAATCCCTCCGGATAGCCATGTTGTCTCGATCCTCGTGATGACACGGAGAAAGGTTACCGTGTCGATCTATGCAATATCACAAGAGAAGACGATGAAAAAAGAGACTTGACAAACCGGAGAATATGCATTATAATCTAAATCAGACGTTTCAAATCAACTTCTTTTGCAGGAGGTGCTTTCCCTTTGCCGCCGAAACCGAAATTTACCAAAGAGGAGATCGTAGAGGCTGCGCTGCGGCTCGTCAGCCGTGAAGGCTTGGGCGCATTGACTACGCGGAATCTCGGAACGGAGCTTGGCAGCTCTGCCAGACCGATTTTTACGGTTTTCCGAAACATGGAGCAGGTGCAGCAGGAGGTTCGTCGCGCCGCGCAGGAGCGGCTGAACGACTATTTACGCCGCGCCGCAGATTTTACTCCGGCCTTTAAGGAGGTCGGAATGCGGATGATCCGCTTTGCACAGGAAGAGCCGAGGCTTTTTCAGCTTCTGTTTATGACGGAGGGAGCAACGTATGAAGGCTTCGACGATGTGTTTGCCGGCTTGGGAGAGATGGAGGCATTGTGCATCCGTCTTATTTGCGGCGACTACGGACTGCCGCAGCAGGATGCAGCCTTCCTGTTCCGGCATACCTGGATGAACTGCTTTGCGCTGGGCGTTCTGTGCGTCACGCGTCGGGTACAGTTCACCGAGGAGGAGATAGCCCGGCAGCTCGGCGAGGAATTCATGGCAATGCTGTTGTTTCTGCGTTCCGATCTGCGTAAAAACCCGCCCATTGTACCGATGCGCGAGTCGCAAAAGAACGGTTTTGAAGTAGGAAGTGTATGGAAGACACTGGAGGAAACCTGATGGAGCATATTATCGACATTGAACACCTGAACAAATCCTTCGGAGAAGTAAAGGCGGTGCGTGATTTGTCCTTTCATGTACGGAAGGGCGAGCTGTTTGCCTTTTTGGGCGTAAACGGCGCGGGCAAATCTACGACCATCTCCATTCTCTGCGGCCAGCTTAAAAAGGACAGCGGCACGGTCCGTGTTGCCGGACAGGAACTGGAGCAGGATCTGACGCACATTACGCGCAGCCTCGGCGTGGTGTTCCAGAGTTCCGTGCTGGACGCACCCCTGTCCGTGCGGGACAATCTGCGCAGCCGTGCAGCGCTTTACGGGATTACCGGCGCGCGCTTCCGCCGTCGTCTGGAGGAACTGACGGAGCTTCTGGAGCTTGAGACGCTTCTGAATCGGCCGGTCGGCAAGCTCTCCGGCGGTCAGCGCCGTCGTATCGACATCGCCCGTGCCCTGCTGCACGAGCCGGAGATTCTGATTCTTGACGAGCCGACGACGGGGCTTGATCCGCAGACACGACGATTGCTGTGGAATGTTGTGACCGAGCTGCGCAGGGAGAAGGCGATGACCGTCTTTTTAACAACGCATTACATGGAAGAAGCCGCGGATGCGGACTATGTGGTCATTCTCGACAGCGGCACGATTTGCGCCGAGGGGACGCCTCTTGCGCTCAAAAACGCCTACGCAGGCGATTACATTACACTCTACCGTGCGGATGAGACCAGGGTCAAGGCGCTCGGCCTGCCCTACGAGCCGCTGCGAGATGCTTTCCGCATTGCCGTGCCGGATACTGCGGCTGCCACACGTCTGATTGTGTCGGAGCCGTCGCTGTTTGAGGATTACGAGATTACAAAGGGGAAAATGGACGATGTGTTTCTTGCCGTTACCGGCAAGAAGCTGACGGGAGGCGCACAGGGATGATGACGGGCTACGGGAATCTGGTTCGCAGAAATACAAAACTGTTTTTCAAGGATAAGGGCACGTTCTTTACCGCGCTCATTACGCCGCTGATCCTGCTGGTGCTCTACGCGACCTTCCTTGCAAAGGTTTATCGCGACAGCTTCACAAGTGCGCTTCCGGAGGGCTTTCAAATTGAGGATGCATTGCTCAACGGTACAGTTACGGCGCAGCTTATCTCGTCGCTGCTGGCGGTAAGCTGTGTGACCGTCGCGTTTTGCGCCAATCTGATGATGATTGGAGACCGTGCCTCCGGCGCAATCCGTGATTTGACCGTCACGCCGCTGCGCCGCTCGACGCTGGCGCTTGGCTACTTCAGCAGCACCGCACTTGTGACGATCATTGTCAACTTTTGTGCGCTGGCGGCTTGCCTCGGGTATCAGGCAATTCAGGGATGGTATTTCTCTGCTGCCGATATTGCCATGCTGGTACTTGATGTGTTGCTTCTTACACTGTTCGGAACGGCGCTCTCCTCCTGCATCAATCAGCCGCTGCGTACCAACGGTCAGGCTTCTGCGGTCGGTACTGTCGTCAGTGCGGGCTACGGCTTTTTATGCGGCGCATATATGCCCATTGCCAGCTTCTCCGAGGGACTGCAAAAGGTGCTGGGCTTCCTGCCCGGAACCTACGGAACCGCGTTGATCCGCAATCACGCAATGGCGGGCGTTTACCGTGAAATGCTGCGCGTCGGCTTTCCGGCGCAGGTGGTCGAAGGCATTCGGGATGGCATTGACTGCAATCTGTATTTCTTTGGCACGCAGGTCTCCCTCGGCGCAATGTATGCCATTGTGGGTGGCGGTACCGTTCTTTGTGTCGGGCTGTATATCCTGCAGAATGCTCTGAAAAAGCAATGAGGGCGGCGGTGTTGATCGGCTGCTGCGCACAGTTTTTCTGCCATTGGTATTACACGATCTTCGGGGCCACGGAGAAAAAGCTGCGCGGCTATAACAGCTGTTTCCGTGATACGATCCGTGTCATTCCCGCGAGCGATACGCGCGTCATACCGGATCTTTACCACATGGTGCTTCATCTGATGCTGTGCACCAATCTGACTTTAATTCTTTTATACTGAGGAAAACATATGCTAAATATCGATCATCTGACAAAAAAATACGGCGACAAGCTCGCGGTGGACGATCTCTCGCTGCACATTGCCCCCGGTGAGATCTACGGCTTCATCGGCCACAACGGCGCGGGCAAAACGACAACGCTGCGCGCTGCAGTGGGCATTCTGCCCTTTGATTCCGGTGAGATCACCGTTTGCGGCCACTCAATCGCCCGTGAGCCCGTGGCCTGCAAGCAGCAGCTTGCCTATATTCCGGATAACCCCGATCTTTATGATTTTATGACCGGCAGGCGTTATCTGGATTTTATTGCGGACATTTTCGGCGTCGGTACGGACGAGCGCAACGCGCGAATTGAGCGCTACGCGAGTCTGTTTGAGCTGGCGAACGACCTTGGCCAGCCTGTCGCTACCTATTCACACGGCATGAAGCAGAAGCTTGCCATCATATCCGCGTGGCTGCACAAGCCGAAGCTGATCCTGATGGATGAACCGTTTGTGGGTCTTGATCCCAAGGCGGCGCATCTGCTCAAGGGCATGATGCGCGAGGTCTGTAACGAGGGCGGTGCAATCTTCTTTTCGACACATGTGCTCGAGGTTGCGGAGAAGCTCTGCGATAAGGTTGCCATTATCAAGGGCGGTCGGCTCATCCGCTCCGGGACGATGGAGCAGGTCAAGGGTGACGACTCGCTGGAGGAAGTGTTCCTCGAATTGGAGGAAGAGTCATGCTGAAAACACTCCTGAAAAAGCAGTTCATGGAGATCTTCCGCAGCTATTTTTACGATGCCAAGCGCAAGCGTGCCCGCAACGGCGGCGTCGGGATTATTCTGGCGTATCTGGCGACTTTGATTTTCGTCGGCGGTATCTTCGCGATCGCCGCGACAGGGATGGCCGAACCGCTGCTCACCGCGGGATTGGGCTGGATGTATTTCTGCATTTTCGGTGTCGTCGCCGTCGCGCTCGGTGCTTTTGGCAGCGTGTTTAACACGCATTCGGCGCTCTATCTGGCGAAGGACAATGACCTGCTGCTCTCTATGCCGATTCCCGCGCGGGTCATCATTCTCGCGCGGCTTGCGGCGGTCTATCTGATGGGCCTGATCTATTCCGCCATGGTGCTGCTCCCTGCCGCGATTGTTTACTGGTGCGTTGCGCCCTTCTCCGTCGGCGGTCTGCTTGGTCCGATTGTGTTGCTGCTTTTGGTATCGCTGCTGGTGCTGGTGCTTTCCTGCCTGCTCGGTTGGGTTGTCGCGAAGATCAGTGTTCGACTGAAGAACCGCAGCTTCGTCACCGTTCTTGCGTCGCTCCTCTTCATAGCCGTGTATTACTTTGTCTACTTCCGGGCACAGGAATGGATTGCCGAGCTGGTGCAAAATGCCGCGCTGGTCGCGGACGTGATCCGCGGTAGGCTCTATCCGCTCTATCTGTTCGGTCGGGTCGGGCAGGGCGATGCGCTTGCCTGCCTGCTTGCTGCGGCGGTTGTTGGGCTGCTTTTTGCACTGACGTGGCGGGTCATGACGCGCGGCTTCTTCAAGCTTGCCGCCTCAGCCAATGCGGTCGGCCGCGTGCGTGAACGGCGAACGAACGCCGGGCGCCGCAGTGTCAGCTCCGCGCTGTTCGGGCGTGAACTGAAGCGCTTTACCTCAAGTGCGAACTATATGCTCAACTGTGGCATGGGGATTCTGTTCCTGCCGGTTGCAGCCGTTGCGCTTCTGCTGCGCGGCAGTGCCTTGATTGACGGCCTGCTGCAAATCTTCGGTGCGGAGGGCAACGTTCTGGCGCCGCTTGCGCTGGCGGCGCTGTGTCTGATGGCCTCAATGAACGATATGGCTGCACCTTCCGTCTCTCTGGAGGGGAAAACGATCTGGCTGGCACAGTCGCTGCCTGTTACGCCGTGGCAGGTGCTTCGGGCAAAGCTGCAGCTGCATCTGCTGCTTACAACGGTGCCCGTTTTGGTGTTCGCCGTGTGTCTTTTGATCGTACTGCCGATGAGCTTTGCCGAGGGTGCGCTGCTATTGGTTGATGCACTGTTGTTCGTAGTGCTCTTTGCCTGCATCGGATTGTCTCTGGGTACCCGTATGGCAAACCTGACATGGACAAATGAACTGACGCCCATTAAGCAGAGTGCGCCGGTTGTGCTGGCGCTGTTCGGCGGCTGGATCTATGCAATTGTTGTCGGCGGACTTTACCTTGTGCTGAGCCGCGTTCTCGGTGCGGCTGCTTATCTGGGAATTGTCGGTGCACTGAGTGCCGCTGCGGCGCTGCTGCTTTACCGCTGGCTGAAAACCTCCGGCGCGGCACGCTTTGCGTCTCTGTAAAACGACAGAAGCGCGGCCGATTGCGGCTTGGGTAATTCAATCCGCTGCTGTGGTTTCGATTGCTGCGTGGGAAACGGGGCATCCGTCAGGATGCCCCGTTTTTTTGTGCTTCCTCCGTGAAGGCCGTTTCCTCTGCGGAAGGGGAAGTCTGTTCCATAGACGGAACAGGCATATAGGAATGCGACAGGTATAGTGCAAGCTTTGCACAGCCCGGCCCGATCAGTTCATAAAGGACGCTTGAGGCCAGAATAATCGTTTCCAACGCGTTGCCGTTTTCACCGCCGAGGGCACGTGCACCCATTGCGGCCAGCCCGATGGCGACACCTGCCTGCGGAATGAGCGCCAGGCCGAGCGTATTGCGCACTCTTGTCGGTTTGCGCGTTGCCAGACAGCCGAGCCATGCACCGCCGTATTTGCCGGCGATACGGGCGAAGAAGTATACTACGCCGATCAGCACCAGAGAAACGCTGCCGATACTGCCGGTGCTGCGTGTCAGTGCACCGAGATCGAAGTTCAGTCCGGAGCGGACGAAATAGAGCAGCAGAATGGGCGGCGAGAAGTAGTTGAGCTGATGAAACAAGCGCTCGTCACCTGTCAGATTAATATACACCATACCCATAGACATACAGCCCAGCAGCGGCGAAACGCCCAGTGCCGTACACAGCCCACAGAACGCAAACAGCATCGCGATGGAGACGATCAGCCGATTGTCCGTGGAACGTTTATGCAGCAGCAGCTTCAGGAAGAAACCGAACAGTCCGCCCAATGCGAATACGCCCAGGTTGATCGCCAGCGGTAGCAGTACGCTATCTACACGGGGCGTGCCGCCCAGTGCTGCCGTCGCAACGGAGATCGCGACGGAGTAGGCTACGAGGCCCACAATATCGTCAAGCGCGACAACTTGGAGCAATGTGTCGACAAACTCGCCCCTTGCGTGTGTCTGTCGAATGGTCATAACGGTAGAAGCCGGAGCGGTAGCCGCTGCCAGCGCCGCCAGTACGAGTGAAAAGCCATGCGCCAGCCCGAGAGCCCATACACAAAGTGTGTAGACTGCGGCGGAAGCAAGGAGAGATTCCAGTACGGTAATCAGGACAACACGTCCGCCGCCGCGTCGAAGGGCCGCTGTACGGAAGTATTCTCCCGTGCTAAAAGCAATGAATGCCAGTGCAATGTCGGAGAGGAAATCCATGCCTTCAATGATGTTTTTCGGCACGAGATTCAGGCAGTACGGACCGAGCAGAACCCCGGCAACGATATAGGCCGTAACGCTGGGCAGATGCAGCAGCTTGGTCAGCCGGGTCATGGCAAAGCCGCCGAACAGCATCAGAGCGATCGAGAGAATGAGCTGCGATACCGGAGAGGTGATGCTCAGCATATCATAAAGACAGGGCATTTCGTTTCCCTCCTTTTTCAAAAATGCCTTGCGGTTTGTGTTATCCTATGATATACTGGAGCGGTAATAAAAGCAAATAATATGTTTTTACCATCTCATAAGGAAACGGAATGATAGGTTATGCTCGGAGGAAAGGCACTCACACTTCTGGCGGTGGTTGAGAACCGCAGCTTCACCCGTGCGGCGGAGGCGTTGTCGCTGACACAGCCGGCCGTCAGTCACCACATCAAGCAACTTGAGGAGGAACTTGGCACGCCGATTTTTGTTCGCGGCCGCGCAGGCCTGAAATTGACCCCGCAGGGAGAGATTGTCGTGCAGTATGCGCGGCGTTTGAAATCCCTGAATGAGAAAATGCTGCTGGAGCTGCAAAATGCGGAAAAGCACATTTCCGTGCTGCGTGTGGGGATCACGCACACATCGGAAAGCAATCAGACGGCTGCTGCATTGGCACGCTATGGCAACACTCATGGTGGAACAAAAATTATACTTTTTACTGATACCATAAATAATCTTTATGATATGCTTGCGAATTATGAGATCGATCTGGCAATCGTCGACGGTACGGTGGAGGAGCCGGGCTTTTCTTCAATGATACTCGACACGGATTATCTGATGTGCATTACGGCAACGGGAAGTCCTCTGGCGCGCAAGGCCGTCGTTACGCTGGGCGCGCTGCGGAAGCAGAAAATGATCCTGCGCACACCTGCTTCGGCAACGCGCAGCCTGTTTGAATCCGCGTTGGAGCGCAACGGTGTCAGCATCGCAGATTTTGATATTATGCTGGAGGTTGATAACATTGCGACGATCAAGGACCTGATCCGCAAAGGGCTTGGCGTATCCGTCCTGCCGCGAAGCGCCTGTCTGGATGAGCTGCGCAAAGGAAAGCTGGCAGCGCTGCCGATTGAAAATCTGAGCATGGTTCGCGAAACGAGGATCGTGTATAATCGCGATTTTACCCATATGGACGCGCTGGAGGAGATCATGCAGCTCTACCGTAGTGGTGAGAGCGTATGACTTACGGACAAAACAGAGCAGAAAACGCCCGAAGGCAATGCCTTCGGGCGTTTAAGATGCAATTCGAAAGACGAAATTACTTGATTTCTGCGGTAGCGCCGGCTTCCTTGAGGTCGTTGGCGAGCTTCTCTGCGTCTTCCTTGGAGATGGCTTCCTTGAGGGTCTTGGGGCAGTTGTCGGCGATCTCCTTGGCTTCCTTCAGGCCGAGGCCGGTGGCAGCGCGGATGACCTTGATAACGTTCAGCTTGGAAGCGCCGCAGTCCTTCAGAATGACATCGAACTCGGTCTTCTCTTCAACAGCCTCGGCGGCAGCGGCAGGAGCTGCAACAGCGGCGGCAGCGGCGGAAACGCCGAAGGTCTCTTCCAGGGCATGGACAAGCTCAGCCAGTTCCAGAACGGAAAGGCCCTTAACTTCTTCGATCAGAGCAGTGATTTTTTCAGACATGGATAAATCCTCCTAAATGTATTTTGATTGAATTACGCCTCGGCCTCTGCGGCGGGGGCGGGGCCTTCCTTCTGCTGACGGATCTGATCAAGGCAGAACGCGAGAGCGGAAATGGGGGCGAGGAAGGTGCCGAGCACCTGAGCGATAAGGGCATCCTTGCTGGGAAGCTCACCAAAGCTCTGGAGCTGAGCGACGGACAGGACGGAACCTTCGACGAAGCCGCCCTTAATTTTCAGAACGTTCTTGTTCTTCTTGGCAAATTCGCTGACGATACGCGCGGGGGCAATGGGGTCGCCCGTGGTGGTGGCCAGAGCGGTGGTGCCGTTGAGCATCTCATCGAAGTGGTCATAACCGGCCTTGTTGGCGGCGAACCGGGTGAGCGTGTTCTTAACGACGGCATATTCCACGCCGGCTTCACGGAACTGATTGCGAAGCGCGGTATCCTGAGCGACAGTGATACCCTTGTAATCGACAAAGACGGCTGCGGTAGACTTCTGCAGCTTCTCGGTCAGGGCGTCAACGATTGCCTTCTTGCTTTCGAGTACCTTAGAATTGGGCAATGTGTGTCACCTCCGAAAAAAATCCTCATGCCAGAAGACATGAGGACACAAAAACTCCGATGAATTTCGTGCAACCTCGGCAGGATATGTGGTCGTTACGGCTTGCGCCTCCTGCTGTCTCCGGCAACGCACTCTATTATAACAGAAAAAAACGGCTTGTCAAGTGTTTTTTTTCGGATTTCGGGCTTTTACTCAAAATTGCAGGATTGCGCGGTCGGGGCCTTCTACCTGGAACCAGAACAGCAACCCCGCGCCCTTTGCGTGCAGCGGTTCTGCATCTGCGATGAGCCAAAGCGCCTGCGCACCCAGCGGCGTGCCGTTGATTTCGGCAAGACCCTCGGCACAGTACACGCCCCGCAGGCTATACTGCTGCGGTTGTGTAAGCGGAAGCGCCGCCTCGCCGCCCAAACGAAGGCAATGCAGCTCGCCGCGACAGGCATCCTTACGCAGCATCAGATTGAAATCGCGGCAGAGGCCTTGCGACATGACGTTTTCGCCGCCGTCGAAGGCCCAAACCTGTCCCGCAGGAAGCGGGAAGAACGGCTCGGTGTCCGTCTGCAAATAGAGAGTCCCATCAATAATGCCCAAAAGGCGGTTGTAGTCGGGCAGTTTGGTAAATACGGAGTATTCCTGTGCGACCTGCGCGGAGCTGAGCCGCCAGAGAAAATCGCGCTCGGCGTAGATGGCTCCGGCAGGGGCGATAGCGAGCTGCGTGGTTGTGCCGCCTGCCCAGCGGGAGGTTACAAAGTGCTCTTTTGTGTAGATTTTTGCATCCATGGTGTTTCCTCCCGGAAAACATTGGGCGGCGGCATCGAAAGACGCTTCCTTAGATTGCCGCGTCAAACTACGCCCTCCTCACAATGACAGGACGGAGCGGCATATTCCTTACAGCGTGCGCAGAACGATCGTGTCGTTTTCGGCGGTCAGGCCGATTTGCGAGATGGGTGCCTCAAAGCTGTCGATGATTGCGGCGGCAACCTTGTCTTCGATGTCCTTTTGCAGTGTCCGGCGCAGGTTGCGCGCGCCGTAGGTGACGGAATAGGACTTTTTAACCAGATAATCGGCGACGCTTGCGTCCCAGTGCAGTGTAATACCACGCTGAGCCAGATTTTCCTTCAGCTCGCCGAGCATAATGTCTGCAATGGCGCGGAAATTCTCCTCTGTGAGCTTATTGAAGCAGACGATCTCGTCAATGCGGTTAATAAACTCCGGGCGCAGGAAGTCCGATAGCGCCTTCATGGCCTTTGCCTTGCTCTGATCGGAGATGCTGCGGCCAAACCCGACGGAGCCGTCCTTCCGGTCGGAGCCGGCGTTGGAGGTCATGACGATGACGGTGTTCTCAAAGTTCACGACACGCCCCTGCGCGTCGGTGATGCGCCCGTCGTCGAGAATTTGCAGTAAAATGTTCAGCACATCCGGATGTGCCTTTTCCAATTCGTCAAACAGGACGACGCAATAGGGCTTGCGGCGGATCTTTTCCGTCAACTGGCCGGCTTCGTCGTAGCCGACATAGCCGGGGGGCGAACCGATGAGCTTGGAGACGGAGTGCCGCTCCATGTATTCGGACATATCCAACCGTACCAGCGAATCGACGGAATCGAACAGTTCGCCGGCGAGCTGTTTGACCAGCTCCGTTTTGCCTACGCCGGTCGAGCCGACAAACAGGAAGGAGACGGGATGCTTTTTCGTTGAAATATCCACGCGGTTGCGGCGGATGGCAGCGCAGACGGCGGCAATGGCCTCGTCCTGGCCGACAATATGGCGGCGCAGACGCTCATCCAGACTGCGGAGCTGCTCGTATTCCTGTGCGCGTATCTTGCTGGCGGGGATCTTGGTCCATAGCTCAATGATGCGGGCCAGATTATCCATCGTCAGTGCGGGCGCAGGCTGTGCCTCCAGCTCGGAAATCTCACCGTCCAGACGGCAGATGTTGCTGCGCAGTGTCGCCAGACGCTCGTAGTTCTCGTGCTCGGTGTCCTCGGAGAGCATTTTGACCTCCAACCGGTAGTCCTCGCGTTCCTTGCGCTTCTCGGCAAGATCGGATATGGCCTGCGTGTGCAGATTCAGGTCGGAGCATGCTTCATCGAGCAGATCGATGGCCTTGTCCGGCAGATAACGGTCGGTAATATAACGCTCGGAGAGCAGTACGGTCTGTCGCGCCATTTCCGGCGAAACGCTTACGCCGTGGTACAGCTCATAGTAATGTGCTACGCCGCGAAGGATTGCTACGGCTTCGTCGATGGTCGGCTCGGCGACGATAACGGGCTGGAAACGCCGCTCCAGCGCTGCGTCTTTTTCGATATATTTGCGGTATTCGGCAAAGGTGGTTGCGCCGATGACCTGGATTTCGCCGCGCGACAGCGCGGGCTTGAGGATATTTGCGGCGTTCATCGCGCCTTCGGCGTCTCCTGCGCCGACAAGGTTGTGCACTTCGTCGATCACAAGAATGACGTTACCGCAGGCTTTAATCTCGCCGATCAGGCTTTTCATGCGGCTTTCAAACTGCCCGCGGAACTGTGTTCCTGCAACGAGAGAAGTCATATCAAGCAGATAGACCTCCTTGTCGCGCAGCTTATAGGGCACCTCGCCTGCGGCAATCTTCTGCGCCAGTCCCTCGGCGACGGCAGTCTTACCGACGCCCGGCTCGCCAATCAGGCAGGGATTGTTCTTCTGACGGCGGTTGAGGATTTGAATGACGCGCTCCGTTTCGACCTCGCGGCCGATGATACGGTCCAGCCCGCCCTCGCGCGCTTTGGCGGTCAGATTATGACAATAGGTGTCGAGAAATTTGTGCTTCTGCTTTTTGGGACGCTCACCGGATTCCTTCGGCGGCATTTGCGCGGGTGCATCCTCACGTGGCGCGGGCTCATTCCCGCTGCCGAACAGGCGATTCATGTGCGGGAAGGTGGCGGTGCGGCTGCCGATATCGTCCTCGTCGCCATCCGCGTCAGGGGCGGCGGGCGGATTCGACAGAATGGAGGACATATCCTCGGCGATGCCCTCCAGATCTTCGTCGCTGATACCCATGCGTTCGACAAGCTCGTCAACCTGCTTGATGCCGAGCTCGCGTGCGCACTTCAGGCACAGCCCTTCGTTTGTGGCGGTTCCGTTTTCGACTTTGGTAATAAATACAACAGCGATGTTTTTCTTGCATCGGCTGCAAAGAGGCGTTCTCATAGGATGTTCTCCTTTCAGGGGTCTTGCGAACTAGGATAGCACGAAAATATGAAGAAATCTATCATATTTACGGAAAAATCAAATCTGCCTCACTACTTCCCGCCGCAAGCGCGGTCCCGTCGCGCCGCACGGCGGCAAAGGCGTATTTTCCACCGGTTTCGCAGGCTGAACGCAGAGCCAGTGAAGCGTCATAAACCGTCAGGCTTGTGCCTGTGAGTACGGCGAGATAGTTCCCCGCCGCACTCAGCGACAGCGGCGCACCGTCGAGTGAGGCGGAGGCAACGGTGTTTGCGCTGCGGTCAAGCAGAACGGCGCGGTAGCGGTCGGCGGTGTCGAAAGAATCCAGCGCCAGCAGCACGCCGTCTCCCGCGGCACACCAGCCGCGCAGGGCGGCGCCCTCAGGAGCGGTGTATTCGCCGAGCACGTCACCCTGCATTGTAAACAGAATTACGCTTTTTTCGCCGATGGCGCAAAGCGTCTGCGCGTCAAGATAGGTCAGCGCGTAAATGACCTGCTCACCGAGGGAGAGCTCAATGGGCGCATCCTCACTGTCTGTGCGCAGCAGCAGCGCCGTGGACGAAAAATGAACGTCCTTTTGACCGAGCGCGACGGCTACGGCCGTTTTGCCGTCAGGCGAAACGGCACAGGTGTTCAGATAATCCGCCGAGGAGCGGTAGCGGTAGAGCAGCGAACCGCCGGGGTGATAGACCTCCAGCGTGCCGTGCACGTCCTGCCCGGTAGAAAGCAGCGCGCAGTAACCGCCGGAGGAAAGGTCACCGCAGAGCAGGGCGCCGTCCGTTTCCGCGCTGAAAAGCTCGGCGCCGTTTTCGTCGTAGACGCCGGCACGCTTGCTGCCGATGTCAAGGCAGAGAACGCGTTTATTCGAGGCGTGCAGCATCGGCTGCGACAGCGAGAGGCCGATGCGGGCTTTCAAATTGCCGTCCTCTGCAAAAAAGCGCAGGGCAGTACCGTCAGAGAGCACCAGAGTACCGTCTACGGCGGCATAGGCGGCGTTTTCCACGCCGTCGAGTGCGATATGGCCGTACTGTCCCGGTGTTTTCCCAAGATAACGGAGCGAGCGCTTCAGCCCGTCGAAGGCAATGTTGTCGGAGAGCAGGATAAAGCCTGCAATCAGTGCAAATGTTACGAGAAGTGCGGCGAGAATCAGCGGCCAGCGCCGCGCCTTTTTTTTCGGCGGCTGCGCACTGCCGTCCGGGACAATATGGATGTTATCGGACATGGAAAGATACCTCCCCGTCGTCGTACCAGAGTTGGGTCATGGCAAGGCCGCAGGCGGGTACGGTCGGTCCGGCTGCCGTGCGGTTTCCGGCCTCGAGCAGGGCGCCGATGGATTCGGGCGGGATTTTGCCCTCGGCGGCGTAGACTGCCGTACCGACCATTGCACGCGCCATATTGTAGAGAAAGCCGTTGGCGCACACGCGGAAATACAGCAGCGTACCGTCACGCTCTACGTCAAAATGATAGACGGTGCGCACGGTGGAGCGTACCTCCGTGCCGACGGAGCGCACGGCAGCGAAGTCATGCGTTCCGACGAACTGTGCGGCAGCGGCTCGCAGGATCCGTTCGTCGAGGTGCCTGGGGTAGAACCATGCGCGGTTTACAAAAAAAGGATCGCGCAAACGGGAGTTGTAGATCTGATAGGTATATTCCTTGCGCACGCAGGAGCCGATGGCGTTGAAGCGCTCCGGCACCTCTTGCGCCTCATAGACTGCGATGTCGGCCGGCAGGCGACTGTTGAGCGCCAGCGGCAGACGGTCGCAGGGAATGCGGCTGTCCGTGCGGAAATTGGCAACATAGACACGGGCGTGAACGCCCGCATCCGTCCGTCCGCAGCCGGTCATGTGTACCTTGTGACCGACGATTTTTTCGGCGGCCTGCTCGAGCGTTTGCGCGACGCTGCGCTCGGTTTTCTGCACCTGCCAGCCATGGTAGGCGGTACCGTCATAACGGAGAAACAGGGCAATATTTCGCATGGAAAACCTCCTTTCCGGCCGAGAGCCGGCTGCAATTTCATCGACGCTGCAGGGGCGGCTCCGTCGCGGGCTTTCTCCTCAAAAGACGCTTTCTTTGCGCGTATTTGCAACGGCGTGAAGGCTTACAGCCCGAAGCTGCGCAGCACAATCACGCCTGCCAGTACGACCGCGCCGAGCAGCAGCGTCAGAATATCGCGCGCCGCGAAACGAAGCTGTTTGAGCTTTGTGCGGCCCTCGCCGCCGTGGTAGCAGCGGCACTCCATCGCCGTGGCCAGATCGTCTGCACGACGGAACGCGCTGACAAACAGCGGAACAAGGATGGGAACGAGCGCCTTGGCCCGGCGGAACACGTTGCCGGTTTCAAAGTCGGCGCCGCGTGCTTTCTGCGCGGAAATGATTTTATCGGTTTCCTCAATCAGCGCAGGGATGAAGCGCAGAGCGATGCTCATCATCATTGCCAGCTCATGCACCGGGAAACGGATTTTCTTGAGCGGTGAGAGCAGCGACTCCAGCGCGTCGGTCAACGCAATGGGAGAAGTGGTATAGGTCAGAAGGAAGGTGCCTATGACCAGCATCAGAATACGCAGCAGCAGGAAAAAGGCGTTGCGCAGGCCTTCGAGCGTGATTCTGAAGATCCAGAACTGTACCAGCACCTGCCCGTCGGTATAGAACAGGTTCAGAAGCGCCGTGAAGATCATGACGATCAGGAGCGGCTTCAGGCCGCGCACGAGCGCCTGAAAGCGTGTATGCGACAGCACAATGGCGGTGACCAGAAACGCGAGCATCAGCGCATAGGACACAAACCAGCGGCACAAAAACAGTGCTACGATGTAAACGATGAGCAGGAGGAGCTTTGTGCGTGGGTCAAGCCGGTGGACGACGGTATCGCCGGGGAAATACTGGCCGAGGGTGATGTCTTTAAGCATTTCGCGCACCTCCCAGCAGCTTCAGGAGCTGCGCTTTCGCCTGCTCCAACGTATAGGTGGCCGGATCGACGTCGATGCCCAGTTCACGCAGACGCGTAAAAAGCTGCGTGACCTGCGGTACGCTCAGGCCGATTTCACGCAGGCGCTCCGCGTGCGCAAAGACCTCGGCAGGCGTGCCGGAAAGCTCGATATGTCCGTGGTTGAGCACCACAAGCCGGTCGGCCAGCCGCGCGACGTCGTCCATGCTGTGACTGATCATCAGCACGGTTGCGCCCGTGGCCTCGCGATAGGCGCGGATGTTCTCCAGCAGTCCGTCGCAGCCTGCGGGGTCCAGACCGGCGGTTGGCTCGTCAAAAATAACGACCTCCGGCTCCATGGCGATCACGCCCGCAATGGCGACACGCCGCTTTTGACCGCCGGACAGGTCGAAGGGCGACTTATCCAGTACCGCTGGAGCAACGCCTGCAAACTGCGCTGCGCGCAGGACGCGCCGCTCCACCTCGGCTTCGGCAAGGCCCATGTTCTTCGGGCCGAAGGCGATATCCTTGCGGACGGATTCTTCAAATAGCTGGTGCTCCGGGTACTGAAACACAAGCCCGACGCGGAAACGCGCCGCGCGGAGCGTCTGCTTGTTCTGCCAGATGTCCTGACCGCCGATCAGGATTTGTCCCTCGGTGGGCTTCAAAAGGCCGTTCAGGTGCTGGATGAGTGTGGATTTCCCGGAGCCTGTGTGGCCGATGATACCCAGAAACTCACCGGACTCGACCGTCAGATTCAAATCGACCAGCGCATCGCGCTGAAAGGGCGTCCCGGCACTGTAGGTATGCCGCAGGTGCCGGACTTCAATACTTGCTGCCAATATGGTTTCCTCCCGTGGTCAAGCCTTTATATAACGATAAAGTGCCTGCGCACATTCTTCCGTGGAAAGCGCGTCGAGCGGCAGGTCAAAGCCTGCCTTTCTCAGTTCGCTGAGCAATTTAGTGGTCTGCGGGACGCGCAGTCCTGCCTGCTCGATCAATCCGACCTGCGGAAAAACCTGCTTCGGCGTTCCGTCGGCAAGGATTTTTCCGCCGTCCATCACAACGACGCGATCGGCGCGGATGGCCTCGGTCATGTGGTGAGTAATCAGTATGACCGTAATGCCTTTCTCGTCACGCAGGCGCTCAATGGTCGCAATGACCTCCTCACGGCCCTGCGGATCGAGCATGGCGGTCGGTTCATCGAGCACGATGCAGCGTGGCTCCATGGCGATGACGCCCGCAATGGCAACGCGCTGTTTCTGCCCGCCGGACAGAAGATGCGGCGCGTGTGTGCGGAATTCGTACATCCCGACGGCCTTGAGCGCCTCGTCCACGCGCCGGCGGATCTCCGGCGAGGGCACGCCGAGGTTTTCCGGCGCAAAGGCGACGTCCTCCTCGACGACATTGGCGACCATCTGGTTGTCCGGGTTCTGGAACACCATGCCTACCGTGCGCCGGATTTGGAGAAGCTTGTCCTCGTCCTTCGTGTCCAGCCCGAATACGCATACCGAACCGCCTTCCGGCAGCAAAATTGCGTTAAAATGCTTGGCAAGCGTAGATTTTCCGCAGCCGTTGCGGCCGAGGACGGCAACAAAGCTGCCCTCCCGTACCGTCAGCTCCAGCCCGTCAAAGACGGGAACCTGTTCGCTGCCCGGTTCGCCGTAGGAAAAGTGAAGGCTGCGCACCTCGATTGCATCGGACATGGCGTTTACCTCGCTTTCGTCCAGCGTCCGGTCGCGCCGCAGGGCAGCACAAGCCCGCTCTGCGTGACCGGCAGACCCAGCTCGTCGGCCTCGCTGCGGCCGCCGAAACGGGGCACGATCACCGTGTCGAGCAGGCAGCGCAGCACCGAGGGCGCGAGGCCTGTGGTGTAGGAATTGATGATAAAGAAGTCGGACTCGTCGGACAAAACGCCTGCGACAAGCTGTAAAAACGGATACAGGTCTTTTTCCAGCTTCCAGATCTCGCCGGACGGCCCGCGGCCGTAGGACGGCGGATCCATAATCACGGCGTCGTAGCGGCGTCCGCGCTTGATTTCGCGCTCGACAAATTTTGCACAGTCGTCGATGATCCAGCGGATAGGAGCCGCCTCCAGACCGGAGGCGGCAGCGTTTTCGCGTGCCCACGCGACCATGCCTTTGGCGGCATCCACATGGCACACCGCAGCGCCCGCTTTGGCCGCTGCAAGCGTTGCGCCGCCGGTATAAGCGAACAGGTTCAGCACATTGAGCCGTCTGCCGGCGGTTTCCACGCGCTCGGCAATAAAGTCCCAGTTACAGGCCTGTTCCGGGAATACGCCCGTGTGCTTGAAGTTCATGGGCTTGACGTTGAAGGTCAGGTCGCGGTAACGCACCTGCCAGCGCTCCGGCAAACGGTGCTGCGACCATTGACCGCCGCCGGTGGACGAGCGGCTGTAACGTGCGTCGAAGCGGCGCCAGCGGGGGTCGTCCTTCGGTGTGGACCAGATGATCTGCGGGTCGGGACGCACGAGAATATAGCGCCCCCAGCGCTCCAGCTTTTCGCCGTCGGAGGTATCAAGCACCTCATAATCGTTCCAATGTTTGGCTTTCCACATGTCTCTCTCCGTGGTAACGCGCCTTAAGAGCGCGAAATATGGCGTTTGTCCTCTGCCTGCGGCGGCAATGACAGGATCGGCTCAAACGGATCATTCGGCTCCGTCGGTACCGTCGGAGTCGTCGGCTCCGTCGGCAGACCGGCCGGGGCGTGGGTGTGCAGCGGGCAATACTCCGCCGTCACCGGGTTAAAGACCCAGGATTTATTCTTATTGACCTTCCATGTGTCATTATAAATGAGCATTCCCCTGGTGGTCACGGTGTTGCCGGGATACAGCTCGCAGTAATCCGTCGCATATTTGCCGCTTTCCCCGCAGATTTTGACGAGCGCATGGCAGGTACAGGCTTCGGTGGGAACGTCCTCCGGCAGCAGCGTAATCTCAACTACACGGTTAACGCCGTCGCGCACGTCCTTTTCGCAGGCTTCGCCCGCGAGCAGGCCGCAGTCGGCGCAGATGCGATAGCTCTCGGCGGAGGAAGGCTGATAGAAGGGCTGGTCCTTCAGTCCCTTGTGCAGCGGCTCCATGACTTTTTTCCACATGGTGATGCCGGGGTTTGTTGTGGAGCCGTCGGTCATAACGATCTGCTCGGGCGTGTCATAGCCGCACCAGACCACGGCGGTGTAGTAGGGCGTGTAGCCCGCATACCATTGGGTGTTGTTGTTCGACGAGGTGCCGGTCTTGCCCGCGGAGGTCATGCCGCTGAGCCGGGCCTTGTTGGAGTAGCCGTACTTCGTGGTGTATTCCAGCATATAGTTCATATAGAAGCTGGCCTTTTCGCCAAGCGCACTGTGGCTCTCCTGCGAGTTGTCAAGGATCACGTTGCCCTCGGCGTCGGTGACGAGCGTATAAGTGCGCGCGTCGCGGTAGATACCGTTATTGGGGAATACGGCGAAGGCCTGCGTCATTTCGCGCACGGTCAGGCCGAAGGTCTGTTCGCCCAGACCGAGGGGGGCGTAAGCGACGTCGGTGTAGTGCCGGCCGCCCTGCTCCCACGACTCGACAAGCGTGGAGATGCCGAGCTTCTGCGTGAGGAAATTATAGCTGTTTTGCAGGCCGAGCAGCTCCAATGTCTTGACCGAGATGGTGTTGAGCGAGGTAGACAGACCGCGAAGAATGGTGCACGGGCCGCTGTAATTGCGGTAGTAGTTTTGCGGCCACGGCGTTTCGCCCTCGCCCGTCATGGGGGAGTCCTCAATGACGGAGGCGGGCGTGATGAGTCCGGCCTCCAGTGCAGGGGCGTAAACGGCGATGGGCTTGATTGACGAGCCGGTAGGCAGCTTGCTCATGGTGGCACGGTTGAGCGTCAGATTGCCCTCTTTTTTCCCGATGCCGCCATACATGGCAATGATGTCGCCGGTCTGGTTGTCAATGATGACAATGGCGGACTGAAGCTGCTGGATGCTTCGCGTTTCGGGAAGATTGTCCGTGTTTTCATATACGCTGTCTACCGTTGCCTGTACGGTGGGATTCAGGGTGCTGTAAATCTGATAGCCGCCCGTCAGGAGCTTTTGCTGCGCGGCGACATAGCTGTAGCCGTATTTTTCGCGCAGGTCGTTGATCACATCGCGGTATACGGTGTCGGTGAAGTAGGAGTAGTAGCTGTTGGTACTGATGGCGTAGTTCAGCGTTCCGCATTCGGGACAGTAGAAGCCGCCCGTCCGCTCCTCATATTCGCTGCGCGTACCGGCGAAGCCGCAGGACGGGCAGGTGTAAGTCTTTGTGGAGCTGTTACGGCCGTGAAAGTCCATTTCCTGCGCCTTGGCCTGCTCGTATTCCGCTTCCTGCAGGTAACCCTGATCGTACATCTCGCGCAGGATCGTAAGCTGGCGCTTGCGGTTATTGGCCGGACGGACATAGGGGTCGTAAAGCGATGGATTGTTCGTAATGCCGATGATGGCGGCACATTCGGCGGTCGTCAGCTCGCTGACATCCTTGCCGAAATAGGTTTCGGCGGCGCTTTGCACGCCGTAACAGCCCTCGCCGAGGTAAATGGTATTGAGATACCATTCCATGATCTCCTTCTTGGAGTAGCGTTCCTCGACCGCCAGCGCACGGAAAATTTCCTGCACCTTGCGGTTGATGGTTACGTCATCCTCCTGCGAGAGGTTTTTAATAAGCTGCTGGGTGATGGTCGAGGCGCCGTAGGATGCGTCGCCGCCGGCAAAGTTTTTTACGGCGGACATCGTGCGCACCCAGTCGACGCCGTTATGATCGGGGAAACGCTTGTCCTCAATGGCAATGGTCGCATTGACCAGCGCACGGGGAATGGATTCGTAGCTGACCCATGTGCGGTTCTCCGTGGCGTAGAGCTTTTGAAGCTCCTGTGCCTTGCCGGTTTCGGGGTCGGTGTAGTAGATCACGGAGGTTTGTGCCAGAGAAACGCGGTCCAGCTCCAGTGCTTCCGCGTATTCCTCCGCGCGCGGGATCACGTCCGCGCGCAGATAGGCGCTGAATTTCGTCATGAAGATCATGCCGGCGACCGCCGTGATGAGCGCGGCGGTGCCGATGACGACCAGCGCCCAAAGCAGGACCTTTCCGGTGATATGCAAAAAAACGCGTGTGATCCGCCACGCCAGCGGCGGACGCTTTGCAGAGCTGCTTTCGTATTGATTCATGGGGATCCTCCCTTTCAGAGATGTCGTTCCCGCAGGATGCGGGACAAGGCCGATGTTCTCCTAATCTATATAATTATATCACGTCTGTCAATCCATCCGCGCAGCTTTTGAACGCTGCGAAAATATTTCCGACAATCCGTCCGCATGACGGCGCGGAAACGGAAAGAAAATTTTTTTCGCGCACGCATTCGCCGGATTTTCTCTTGATTTTTCCGGTCTGTGACGTTATACTGTGGTTACAAACGTTACGGAGGGACACAGATGGAGTACGGTTCGGATTACATTTCCATTGTCGATGAAGACGGCGTGGAGTATGAGCTTGAGGTTCTCTCGACCATAGAGTATGAGGGCTCGGAATATATGGCCGTGACCCCGGCGGATGCCGACGAGGAGGCCGAAGAGCTGGAGATCAGCGTTTTGAAGTCCGTCGAAGAAAACGGGGAGCAGATTCTGGTCGCCGTGGAGGACACGGACGAGCTGGAGCGTGTATATGAACTGCTCATTGACGCGCTCTATGAGGACGATGAGGAAAACGACGACGAATAATCGTTCATCAGACGTCGCATAATGAAAACAGGTTCCCTGCCGGGTGCGTGATAGTCTCCTTTAAACCCACATCATTTTTACGGGATGTCGCACTTCCGCCTCGGATTGCAGGCCTCCCGCCCCGGCCTTGACCGTGGGTGGACGTTGGAAGCAGCTAAGACGCGGAGAGACAACCCACCTGCCCTTTCGTGCAGGTTATAAACGAGGCTACACGGCCACGGCGGGGCCGATAAAACGGAACGGACGGTTTGCTGCGGCAGCCCCGTCCCGGCGGGAGCGTGCGCTTTGCGCACGTTCTTTTATTTTGCCGTATTTTCCTCCATTGTAGCCGTACCGCGTCGCAAAAAAGAAAACGGCGTGGAAAGGCTTTGTAACTTTTTTCTGTTTTTTTGACTTTGGGCTTGCAACTGCCGACTTTTTAAGGTATAATGACGAAAGCTATTTCCGGCGCGCGCCTGTGCGCCCATGAATGAGAGGTTAATTGATTATGAGTGCTTCCCGTGAAAGAAAAAAGCGCGCTGAGCAGGGGAATACTGCTCCCGTTGAGCAGCCGAAGAAGAAAAAGAAGCTGTCCGAGGGTCTGATCCTTCTGATCAGCGTCGTTCTGGTTCTGGCAATCGTGTTCGGCGGCGTTATGATCTACAAGGGCCATTGGGCGGGACAGACGATCATGCAGGTTGGAGAGCATATCATTCAGCCCGCGCAGTTCAACTATTTCTACCGTGCCCAGATCAACAATATTTCCAGCTATGTTTCCTATATGGGGATCGACACCGGTAAGCCCCTCAAGGAGCAGAAGATCAGCGCGTCCGGCGCTTCCATGCTCACGTTGTTCGGCATGGATCTTTCCGATCTTCCCGAGCTGAAGGAAGGCGCCAAGGAATACGACATCACCTGGGCCGAATTTTTCGCCCGTTCCGCCGCCCGTACCGCAGCCGCCTACTACGGTGTGTATGATTTGGCGCAGGCAGCGGGCTTCCAGCTCTCCGAGGATGCTACCAAGGAGATCGACGAGGAGATCACCAGCCTTGCTACCGTTTCCAGACTGTATTCCATGAGCAGCGACGAGTATCTGTCGAAGGTGTTTGGCAGCGGCTGCAATGCGGAGAATTACCGCGAGTACCTCAAGGTCGCAAAGGTCTATACCGAGTACCCCCTGCAGCTCCGCGACGGCTACACCGCCGACGAGATCCAGAAGCGCTACGATGAGGACAATACCGCGTTCGACAGCGCAACCTTCTGGCTGTATACCGTCAAGGCGTCCGATTTCGTAAAGAAGGACAGCGACGGTAAGACCCCGGATATTTCCGACGAGAACCGTACCTCCGCGAAGGAAGCTGCCGAAAATATGCTCAAGGATTTCAACACCGAGGACGAGAAGGCAGCGTTGTATGCCGACTATCTGCATGAGCGTGTGAAGTCGATGACCAATGAAGAAGCGGCCGACTGGCTGTTCAAGACCGCAAAGGCAGACGGCGAGAACGTGAAGCTGTTCCAGAAGGAGTTCACCACCGATTCCGAAAAGGAGAAGAAGGACGACACCTATTATGTCCTGAAGCTCGTGACCAATGAGTTCTATGATACCGCAAAGCTCGTTCAGATCTTCGTAAAGGCCGACTCGAGCAGCTCCACGACCACCGATACGAGCAAGACCGAGGCCAACAGAGTTATCGAGATCATGAAGAGTCTGGACGAGGACGCCTCCCGCGAGGCCTTCGTCAAGATTGCGTCCGATACCAAGCAGTCCGACGTGACCGGCGATTACGAGCTTGAAAACGTCACCCGTACGCAGCTCGCCTCCTATCAGAAGATGGCTTCGTGGGTGTTTGATGAGGCGCGCAAAGAGGGCGACTGGATGAAGTTTGATACCGACGACGGTACCTTCATTCTGTACTTCGACGGCTACGGCCAGACCAACCGCGACTATGCCTGCCGCAATGCCATTTTGTCCGATTGGCTTGAAAAGGTGACGAAGGAGACCTTCGAGGCCAGTCAGTTCAGCGTCAAGAACGCGCTGCACGCGGATGTCGGCCTGTATGTCTGATTTTGATCCGTTTCAGGGGCGCCGTAAGGCGTCCCTGACTTTTTATGGTGGGGAAGGAGCGGTAAGATGAACGATCCCTTCATTCGGCAGGAAATGCTTCTCGGGCCGGAGGTGCAGACGCGGCTTCGCGCGTCGAGCGTTATCGTTTTCGGCATCGGTGGCGTGGGCAGCTATGTCTGCGAGGGCCTTGCGCGCGCGGGAGTCGGCAGTTTGACGCTGGTGGACAACGATACCGTCGGCCTGTCCAACCTCAACCGACAGCTCTGTGCGCTGCATTCCACGCTGGGACAGTACAAATCCGATGTCATGGCGGCGCGTGTGCGCGACATCAATCCGGAATGTAACGTTATATCGCTCCCGATACTCTATAACGAGGAGTCAAAAGATCGATTTTTCACAAAACACTTTGATTATATTGTCGATGCGATTGATCTTGTGTCCTGTAAGCTCAGCCTGATTGAGACGGCGAGACAGCGCGGTATTCCGATCATCAGCGCGATGGGCACGGGCAATAAGCTCGACCCGACGCGGTTTCGCATCACGGACATCTCCCAAACGAGTGGCTGCCACCTGGCGCGGGTGATGCGGCGGGAGCTGCGCGCACGCGGTATTGAGCACCACACCGTTCTTTTCAGCGAGGAGCTGCCGGCAACGCCGCTTCCGTTGGAGCCGCCCCCTCCCGGGCGGCGCAGCATTCCGGCCTCCGTGTCGTGGGTGCCGTCCTGCGCGGGACTGATGCTTGCGGGCTTTGTTGTGCAGGCATTGGCGAAGCCGTAATTCAGGTTTAATGTCTGCTGCGACAGAGACCGCGGCATGAAAGGAGATCACCATGAAAGAAAACCATGAAGATGCTATTGTTCTGGACGAGGAGATGCTTCGTGATGCCGTCGGCGGAGCGAATGGAACGTCTGACCTTACGATTAACTTTCCTTGTCCGCGCTGCGGTAAGAGGTTCATCGTAACGTATGCGGAGCTGATGGAGCAGGAGTTTCTGAGATGCGTGCAATGCGGGACCGTGTTCAGAAACCCGTGTTTTAACAGAAAATAATTTGACTTGAAAGTGGGCGATTCGCCCGTGCAGGACCGCCGCTTTGCGGCGGTCTTTTCGCATCGAGAGCACCGCCCTGTACCTACGCAGCCTGCGTTAATCTACCGACCTGTCGTTGCGGGGCTGTGTTGGCAAGTCGCGGCAATCCCGTATCCCATTGTCATTGCGAGGCCACGCCGGTGGCCGTGGCAATCTCATGCACCGACAACCGTCATTGCGAGACTTGCGTCAGCC
>CAKUGQ010000015.1 GCA_934654755.1 uncultured Oscillospiraceae bacterium
GAGCCTATAGGCTCGGCCATGGGCATGCCCCAAGGGGGCTAGTGCATACCACCGGCACGGCCGGTGGTTATGATTTTGCAAAGGAGAGGTTTCTATGAAATACCCATGGCTGGACGCATATTTACTTCGGAAACCGGGCGTAACAAAGGATTTCAAGCAGGAATGGGGTTGGTACAGATACCAGATCGGCGATAAGCTGTTCTGCGCCGTCTGCCTTGATGACAGGGGCGAGAAACCTTATTATATTACGCTGAAGCTTGCGCCTGCAAGAGGAGATGCACTGCGCCAGCTTTTTCCGGACATTCTGCCGGGCTATTACATGAATAAGACGCATTGGAATTCCGTCCGTGCGGACGGCGAGGTACCGGAATCCATTCTGCGTGAGATGCTTGACGAAGCCTATGCGCTTGTTCTCGGCGGACTGAGCAGGAAAAAACAACAGGAAATTCTGCAACAAAATACTTCGGAGGAAAAAAATGAAACTGTATGATGAATTGGTTGCCCGCGGCTTGATCGCGCAGGTAACGAACGAAGAAGAGATCCGTGAAATGATCGACAACGGCAAGGCGACGTTCTATATTGGTTTTGACTGTACCGCAGACAGTCTGACTGCCGGACATTTCGTTACGCTGACGCTGATGAAGCGTTTGCAGATGGCCGGGAATAAGCCCATTGCTCTGATCGGCGGCGGTACGACGATGATCGGTGACCCCTCAGGTCGCACGGACATGCGTAAAATGCTCTCCAGAGAGGATATTGAGCACAATGCCGAATGCTTCCGCAAGCAGATGGAGCGCTTCATCGAATTCGGCGACGGGAAAGCCAAAATGGTCAACAATGCCGATTGGCTGCTGGGTCTGAACTATGTCGAGCTCCTGCGTGAGGTGGGGGCGTGTTTTTCCGTGAACAATATGCTGCGCGCAGAATGCTACAAGCAGCGCATGGAAAAGGGCCTGAGTTTCCTTGAATTTAACTACATGATCATGCAGTCTTACGATTTCTACTATCTGTTCCAGCACTATGGCTGTAATATGGAGTTCGGCGGAAATGACCAGTGGAGCAATATGCTCGGTGGTACGGAGCTGATCCGCCGCAAGCTCGGCAAGGATGCACATGCGATGACCATCACGCTGCTTACCGACTCGCAGGGGAATAAGATGGGCAAGACGGCAGGAAACGCCGTTTGGCTGGATCCGAACAAAACCAGTCCCTTTGACTTCTACCAGTATTGGCGTAATGTCGGCGATGCCGATGTCATGCGCTGCATCCGCATTCTTACCTTTCTGCCGCTTGAACAGATCAACGAGATGGACAAATGGGACGGCGGGCGCATCAATGAGGCCAAGGAGATTCTTGCCTATGAGCTGACAAAAATGGTTCACGGTGAGCAGGAAGCGGCACGTGCACAGGAGGCTGCTCGGGCGCTGTTCTCCGGTAAGGGCGACGATGCCAATATGCCGACGACGGAGCTCTCCTCCCTGCAGCTTACGGACAACGGCATCGGCATTCTGGAGCTGCTGCTGACGTGCGGTCTTGCACCGAGCAAGTCCGAAGCACGCCGTCTGGTGCAGCAGGGCGGCGTATTTGCGGATGACGTGAAGGTCACATCGATTGATCTTCGCTTTAGCGAAGAACGCCTGCGCGAGGGCGTGAAGCTCCGCAAGGGGAAAAAGGTATTCCATAAAGCCGTTCTGAAGTAAAACAGGCGCACCGCCCGATGCATCGGGCGGTGCGCTTTGCGGTATTCGGGGACGACTTGAATTTACGCGGGGTTGTAGTTGACGGAAACGCCCTGGTCGATCAGTGCCTGCACGTCCTTCACGGCCGTCCCGAAGGCGTCAACCTGTAAAAGTGCATCGCAGTCGGTCAGGCACAGAATATCAGACAGCTGTTCATTGTAATCTACGTTGACGCGCTGCAGGCTTTTCATTCCGCCGAGTATGGAGATGTCCGTCAGGCTGTTATTGGAAGCAGAAAGACGCCGCAGGGGCAGGGAAGTGCTCCACCGGGGCAGCGCAGTGACCTGATTGTGACTGATGTCCACCTCGGTGAGACTGCCGGCGGCCTGCAGGGATGAGATATCCGTCAGTTCATTCCGCGCGAGCGAAACGACCGTCAGACCGATGCAGCCGCTAAGGTCTGAAATATCCGTCAGGGCATTGCTCTGTGCAAGGAGTGTGGAGAGGCCTGTCATGGCGGACAAGCCGCTCAGGGTGGTGATGCGATTGGCAGAGATATTCAGTACCGTCAGTGCCGTACAGCGGCTGAGGACGGCAACGGAAGTAATCTGATTGGTGGAGACGTCCAGCTCCGTCAAAGCGGTAAGCTGCTCCAATCCGTCAAGTGTGCTCAGTGAATTGCGGGCCAGGTTTAATATGCGGAGCTCGACGCAGCCGCTCAGAGCAGAGACGTCCCGAATGCTGTTATCCGAAAGATCGAGTGTATGTAAAGCGGAGAGTGTGCCGATCGCCTGAATATTTGACAGACCGCAGGCGTTCAGGTACAGTGCCTCCAGTTCCTTCAGAGCGGAAATGTGCTCGAGTGTTTCCGCCGAAACAAGGCTTCCGCTGAGGTCGAGCGATTTCAGCTTCTTCAGCTCAGGGAGGAAGGAATAGTCGTCGACGGTGCTTTTGCGGACAATCAATGTCTCCAGACCGGTGAAATATCGCAGATCCTCCAGCGTTTGCACCTCCTGCGGTATGGTCAGCTCCGTAACCGGCCAGAGGTCGCTTGTCAGAATGACGGAGTTTTCCGCCTTGTAGATCAGCTCGCGGATAAACGCTTCGAGTGCCTGGTCGGCAAAGTGAACCTCCTCCACAACACCTGCAACCTCATATTTCGCGAATACCTGCGGGCTGACCAGTCCGTTTTCGCCGACGGCCACCGCGCTGAGAGAGGTCACTCCGGCAGGGAGCGGGATCGGTTCGGAAAGCGGTTTCGCGGTGCTGGGGAACTGTGCGTCATCCGAGTAATAGACCTTAGCGCCTGTGGCTTCTGCGGATACGGAAATATGGTCGCTGTAGCTGCCGCTTTCCGGGGTCAGAACCGGCGCAGACGGGCGCAAAGAACGAAGCTGTTCGGCCAGAGCCGCATCGGATACGCCGTCAACCAGCGCAATTGCGTCCATCAGCTTGTCCTGCTGTACGTACAGCTGCGAAAGGTGCAGATACAGTTCCAAGGTTGGCTTGCTTCGGATGGCGGTAACGAGCGCACGCTCGGCCTTGGTAAAGTTTCCCTGCTCGGTCTGAAGCTCGGCCAGACGCAGCGCATAAGCTTCGCTGCCCGATGATAAGGAAAGAGCCTTTTCGTAGCAGGCGACAGACAGCTTGTTGTTTCCGCTGCGGTAGAAATGCTCGCCGAGTGCGGCGAGATTCCCGGCAGTCCAAAGGAAGCGATAACACAGGGCAAACAACACAAGAAGTATCAAAAGGACGAGGAGCACCGTCCGTAGGCTACGCATAAAAATCTCTCCTGTCTGTGATTATGTCACCCACATTATAATGCCTCTCCGGCGAGAAGTCAAGAGAAAGAAGCGGTTGGAGGCCCCGGCGGAACGAGACTTGCACAGCGTTGAAAACTGTGGTATAATATGGCTGTCACAATCAGTGTGACATGATTTTGTTACCCGGAGGGACAGAGAATGAAACGGTTTCAAAGGCTTACAATTCTTCTTTTGACGGTCTTCCTGCTTGCGGCGCTTGCCGGCTGTTCGACGCAGTCCGATCTGCCAAGTGACTCTTCGGTTCCGTCGCAAAGTGCGGCGCCGTCTACGGATGGCGGGGATGCCCCCACCGTGCCGACCGAAGTTCCGCAGCTGCAGACGTTGGAGCAGGAGCTGCTGGCCCGTCGCGGACTGGCCTTCGATCAATCGGATTATACGACTTTGCTTGGCGGAGAGGGGATTATTGACCGCAACACTTTGTTTGACGGTCAGATTGACTATGGCTACAGCAAGGATATAGACTGCCTGTTTTTGAACAACGGGGAGATCTATCGCTCGAATTTTAATATGCTGCTGTCCAATGCAAAGAATGTGGAGAAGATTGGCGAGCTTCCGGCGCCCGGTTTGCCGCAGTACTGGCGCTTCACCTACGACGGTGAGAGCGGCACGGTATACTATCGGGATGGCGCCGTCTATAAGCTCAGAGCGCAATCGCCGACCGGTCCGTATACCGCCGAGGCGTTGACCGATCCTTCCTATGCGCTGTTTGTCCGCGTTTATCGCTACAATGCAGACGGAAAATCGTTGGTCGACTGTACGGACGAATATCGCACGGCAGAGGCCGTATATACCTATTTTGGGCCGACCATTGTGTTTCATCAGGGAAAGATCAGTCTGCTGTTCCCGGCGCAGGCACTCGATGCCGGAACGACCGACTGGAACTGGTACCGCAGCATGGGAAGCAAAACCTATATTGCGTTCCCGCTTGATCTGACGCCGTTGGATGGCGAAACACCGCTCCGGTTGTTCAACAATAATATCGTCATGACGGATAAGGGTTTTTATGAGCTGGTCTATGATTCGGAGCCTCTGGACGAAAAGGAGGTACAGGCGCAGCTCGCGCCCGATGGCACCGTTTCACCGTATTTCCCGGCAGCGGAGCATAAAAACTGCCGTCTGACGCTTCGCAAGCTGGAGCTTCTGAGCCGATATTATGACAATGTACTTAATATCTGCACGAGCCATGTGATCACGACGGATTATAAGCTCTTGCCCATCGGAGAGATCATGACCGAGGGCTACGACAAATACTTCACATATGATTGTCTGACGTTTGCTCATGCGTACAGAAACTGACGGGAGGAATTCAAAATGATGCAAAGACTGTTTTGCCTGCTGCTTGCGACACTTCTGCTGGTGGGTGCTTTGACTGCCTGTGGGACAACACCGGTTGAGCCGAGTGACTCCACGCCATCCGATACCGGCGAAATACAGAAGCCGACCGACGGACAGCCGACAGGCGGCCTGAAGCTGACGACCTACGAGGGGGAGGGCTTCAGTGTTCGTATTCCGGAAGGCTGGAAGATCGATTTCGGCAGCGAAGGCGTGACCTTCTGGTACCGTGTGACAAATCCGGCGGATGAATCCATGCAGTTCTTCCGCTACGGGAAGCTCGAACCGCTACTCAAATCCGAGGAAGCACGGCAGGCTTGGCGTAAGTGGGGGCCGTACACCGGCAACGGCTCCGGAGCGACGTTCTTTGGGAATGCACCCGTTGTGACGGAAAAGAATGCGAAAGGTATCATCGATGCCTGGGCGCAGTTTGTGGATTATCAACGTCTGACCGATGCAAGCTGGAGCGGCCGCTTTGTTCCGCTGACGGATATTTCCGTGACCTCCTGCGAGGCCTATCCCGGCGTACTGACATCAGCCGGTCTGCAACCGACACTGGCGCAGGCGAGCTGCAAAACTGCTGCCGGTACGATGTCGAAGCTGATGCTTACCGCCTGTGTTGCCGACCCCGGCTATCAGGATATCTTTAACGAGGGAATCGACACCTATTACATGATGGTCTATGAGCTGAACGGAATGCTCGTGCCGGAAAACTGTGACGAGACGACGGTCAAGTCCCTGATTACCTGCCTGTCCAGCCTGCAATTTACGGAGGAATTCGTACAGAAGGCCATACAGCAAAGCAATGAGACACTCGATGCCGTAAAGCAGCGTTCAAAGGAAAACGAGGCACTGATGGATGCCTTCATGAAGCGCTGGGGCTATTGATCTAAAATCGTGCCCGCCTCCGTAAAACACACGGGGCGGGCGCGTCGATTTTTGCCAAACTCGCTATGGCATTCGGCTTTTCCGTATGCTATAATGAGCGCGAAATAAGCAATATGGAGAAAAACTCATGGCAGAACTGATTCGATTACTGAAAAACAACCGGCGCGACGGGATTCTCGCGCCGACCTTCAAGCTGCTTGAGGCGACCTTCGAGCTGCTTGTGCCGCTGGTTGTAGCAGCGATGATCGATGCCGGTACGGCCGACGGACATACCGGTTGGCGGTTTGCACTTCTGCTGCTGATGTCGCTTGTCGGATTTGGCTGTACGGTCGTGGCGCAGTTTTTTGCGGCACGTGCCAGCTCCGGTGCGGCAGGTGCGCTGCGTCAGCGGATGTTCGAGCGCATTGGTGCGCTTTCCTTCTCGCAGCTCGATCGACTCGGCGGCGATACACTCATCACGCGCCTGACGGATGACGTTAACCAGATTCAGAACGGCCTGAACCTCGGCCTGCGGCTGCTGCTTCGCAGCCCGTTTATCGTGTTTGGCGCGATGATCATGGCCTTTACGATCGATCTGCATTGTGCGCTGATCTTTGCCGTAACCATCCCGCTTCTGTTTGCCGTTGTTTACGGCATTATGCTTTTGAGTATTCCGCTGTTCGGCCGTGCGCAGGCAGGATTGGATCGCGTGACGGCCATGACGCGCGAGAACCTGACCGGTGTGCGCGTTATCCGCGCCTTCCGGCGCGAGGAGCGTTCCGTGGAGGAGTTTGAACAGAGCAGCCGCGCGCTGACCAAATTGAACCTGTTTGTCGGCCGTATTTCAGCGGCAATGAATCCGCTGACTTACCTGATGATTAACCTTGCAACCGTGCTCCTGATCCGCAAGGCGGGGCTTCAGGTGGAGCTTGGTGTGCTGCGACGGGGGCAGGCCGTTGCGCTGTATAACTACATGCTCCAGATCATTGTGGAGTTGGTTAAAATGGCCTCGCTGATTATTACACTTAACCGTTCCGCCGCCTGTGCGCGCCGCGCTGCAGAGCTGATGAACACGCAGCCGTCTATGCAGTATCCCGCGTGGGATACCGCTCCTGCCGACTCTGCAGCGCCCGCCGTCGAATTTGAGGATGTTTCCTTCCGTTATGACGGCGCAGGTGCGGACTGCCTTTCACACATTTCCTTTTCTGCGCAGCCGGGACAGACTGTCGGTATTATCGGCGGCACGGGCAGCGGCAAGAGCTCTCTTATCGGTCTGATTCCACGTTTTTACGACGCCAGCTCCGGCGTCGTTCGACTGGAGGGACGGGATGTACATACGCTCAGCCGTGATACACTGTGCCGCGAGGTGGGCGTCGTTCCGCAGAAGGCAGTATTGTTTTCCGGGACGATCCGTGAGAACCTGCGATACGGCTGCCCGGCCGCGACGGACGACGAGCTTTGGCGCGCATTGGAGCTCGCACAGGCAAAGCAGGTTGTGCAGGAGAAACCAGGCGCACTGGACTTTATTGTTGAGCAGGGCGGCAGAAATCTTTCCGGCGGGCAGCGCCAGCGTCTGACAATTGCTCGCGCGCTTGTGATGCGCCCGAAAATCTTAATTTTAGATGACAGCTCCAGCGCCCTTGACTATGCTACGGATGCCGCACTGCGCCGCGCAATTGCTTCCCTGCGCAGTGAGACAACGACCTTTCTTGTATCGCAGCGCATCGCCTGTGTGCGCAGCGCGGATCTGATTCTGGTGCTGGATAACGGTTCACTTGTCGGCATGGGAACGCATGAATCGCTGCAAACAAGCTGTGCGGTTTACCGCGAGATCTGTGCTTCACAGCTTACGAAAGGGGAGGACGGGCATGAATAAGAAAAAAGACCTCGGCGTTTTGCGCCATATTCTGCCTTATCTTGGCAGACGTTGGCCGCTGCTTGTACTAAGCCTGTTGTTTGCCGGCGTATCGGTTGTTTTACAGCTTCTGGTACCGATCTTTTTTGGTGATGCCATCGATTGCATCCTCGGCACGGGTAAAGTCAATTTTGCCGTTATGGGCGACTTTCTCCTGCGTGCGCTGCTTTGCGCCCTTATTTCCGCCGCGGCGACCTACGGCCTGAGTCTCGTCAATAACCGCCTGACCTATCGTGTTGTTGAAGAGCTGCGCAATGACGCGATGCATCATATTCAGCGCCTTCCGCTGTCATATCTTGATGCGCATGGCTCCGGCGATATTGTCAGTCGTGTCATTGCGGACACGGGCGTGCTGTCCGACGGACTGCTGCTCGGCCTTTCGCAGCTCTTTTCCGGCGTTCTGACCGTCGCGGTTACGTTGGGATTCATGCTCTCCAAGAGTGTGCGTATTTCGCTCCTTGTAATTGCGCTCACGCCGCTGAGCTTTCTGGTAGCTAGGTTTGTTTCCTCACGCTCCTTCCACCTGTTTTGCAAACAGAGCGAACTGCGAGGACGGCAGACGGCTTTTATTGACGAGACGGTCGGGAATCAAAAGGTTGTCCGTGCTTTCGGCTATGAACAGCGGGCTTCGAAACGTTTTGCGGAGATGAACCGGGAACTGATCGACTGCGGCTGTAAGGCATCCTTTTTCAGCAGCCTGACAAACCCATCTACACGCCTGGTCAATAGTGTCATCTATGCCTGCGTGGCGTTGTGGGGTGTGTTGCTGATCCCCGGCGGCTCTCTGACGGTCGGCGGCCTGACGGTGCTCCTGTCCTACGCCAATCAGTATATGAAGCCGCTCAACGACATCAGCTCCGTTGTGACGGAGCTGCAAAATGCATTTGCCTGCGCAAGCCGCATTTTCGATCTGCTGGCCGTTCCGCCCGAAACGGCCGATGCCGACGGTGAGGCGGAAGAGGTGAGCGGCGATGTGGAGTTTGCAGATGTGTCGTTCCGCTATGTTCCCGAGCGGCCGCTGATCGAGCATTTTTCCCTGCGCGCAAAACCGGGAATGCGTGTGGCGATTGTTGGGCCGACCGGCTGCGGAAAGACGACGCTCATCAATCTGCTCATGCGCTTTTATGAGGTTGATTCCGGTGAGATCCGTATCGACGGAAAACCGGAGCGCAGCCTGTCGCGCCATAGCCTGCGTAGCTGCTTTGGTATGGTTCTGCAGGAGACATGGATCAAGCACGGGACCGTGCGAGAAAACATCGCCTTCGGCAAGCCGGATGCAACCGACGAGGAGATCCTTCGCGCAGCAAAGGATGCGCACTGCTGGGAATTTATCCGACGTCTGCCGCAGGGTCTGGATACGGTTTTGACCGATGAGAGCCTCAGCGCGGGACAGAAGCAGCTCCTGTGCATTGCACGGGTCATGCTTTGTCTGCCGCCGATGCTGATTCTCGATGAGGCGACCAGCTCCATCGATACACGCACGGAGCTGCGCGTGCAGCAGGCCTTCGATACGCTGATGCAGGGGCGCACGAGCTTTGTTGTGGCGCATCGCCTGTCTACCATTCGCGACGCTTCCCTGATCCTCGTCATGCGCGACGGACACATCGTTGAGCAGGGGACACATGAAGAGCTCCTTGCTGCCGGCGGCTTTTATAAGACGCTGTATGAGAGCCAATTCCAGCGCGTTTCGTGATTGCCAAAGCGCGGGAAGGCACATGGCACCCGTCCTTCCGAACGGATGCCGTGCGCTGCCGAAGCTGACGGCTATCAGAGTGGGGTACCCCGAAAGGGATGCCCCACTGACGTTTTTATGAATCTGCACACAAGAGGCGGGATTTCTGCCGCTGTGACCCAACGCTAAAGCAGCAGCCAGCTTGCGATACCAAAGTAGACCAACAGTGAAAGCGCATCGACAATGGTCGTGATAAACGGGCTTGCCATAACGGCGGGGTCAAAGCCGAGCCTTTTTGCAATGATCGGCAGCGTGCAGCCGATCAGCTTTGCTACAAGCACGGTCAACGCCATCGTGACGCATACGACCAGCGCAACAAGCCAGGTAATGTCGGTATTGCCGAGCAGCAGGCGGTCAATCAGCATAATCTTGGCAAAGCACGCTGTTGCAAGCACGACACCGCAGAGCACGGCAGTGCGGATTTCTTTCCAGACGATTGCAGGAAGGTCAGACGGTTCCACCTCGCCAAGCGACAGCGCACGGATGACCGTGACGGAGGACTGCGAGCCGGAGTTACCGCCCGTATCCATCAGCATTGGGATAAAGGAGGTCAGGACAACCTGCGCGGCGAGCGCGCTTTCAAAGCCTGTGATGATCATGCCGGTGAAGGTCGCGGAGACCATCAGCAGCATGAGCCACGGAATACGGTGGCGGAAGAGGTCAAAGACCGTCGAACGAAGGTAGGTCTTGTCCGACGGTGTCATACCGCCCATGATCTCCATATCCTCCGTAGCCTCGTCTTCCATGACGTCCATCGCATCGTCAAAGGTGACAATACCAACCATTCGGTTTTCCGCATCGACGACAGGCAAGGCCAGAAAATTGTATTTGGAGAACATCTGTGCGACTTCTTCCTGGTCTGTCTGCGTGGTGACGGAGATCACGTTCGTCTCCATCAATTCGCTGATACGCTGTGCATCGTCCTGTGCGAGAAGGAGATCTTTGACCGTGACCAGGCCTACAAGAGTGCGGTCACTGGTAACATAGCAGGTATAAATTGTTTCCTTATCCACACCTGTACGGCGAATACGGAGAATGGCCTCCTCCACGGTCATATTCGGCCGCAGAGAGACATACTCCGTGGTCATGATTGACCCTGCGGAGTTTTCGGGATAGCGCAGAATTTCGTTAATCTCGCGGCGCATCTGCGGGTCGGCTTGCGCCAGAATCCGCTTGACGACATTCGCAGGCATCTCCTCAACGATGTCTACCGCGTCGTCCACATACAGCTCGTCGAGTACCTCGCGCAACTCGGAGTCTGAAAAGCCGCGAATCAGGAGCTCCTGTGCGTCCGGCTCCATTTCTACGAAGGTCTCGGCGGCAAGCTCCTTCGGCAACAGCCGGAAGAGCAGGGGCAGGCTTTCGGCCAGCCCGTCGAACACGCCGGCAATGTCGGCGGGGTTCATTGTGACCAGAATGTCACGGATCGTTTGATACTTTTTTTCCGCCAGCAGCGCTTCGAGCGTGCTTTCGACGGTTACGGAATGTTCCGCCATCGGTGTTTCCCTCCTGCTTCATAAATTTCGGCGAGAAATCCGGAAGTTCGGGCGGCAGACCGCGTTATGACCTGTGCGCACGGCATACACGCCGGGCGCGGGAAGATACGCTTCGTCGGTCTACCGGATTGGGACTCCCAGCATCCATGCCATGTCACTCCTTTTCTTTTACGATTTCGGCTTGCTTCATTCACAAAATCCGATACTTTATCATACCCTATTTTTTCGTTCCTGTCAACAATTCGTGGAAGATTCTTTACTTTTTAAGCAAGAGGAAAACACATGATGCCGGTGTTTCCGAGAAGGTCGGCTTGTTCCGGTATAATGGGGGTGCAGCTCAGACCGATCCGCCATATGATCAATTAGGCGCAAATGAAAAAGGGCACGACAGGGCAGTGGCCCGAGTCGAAAAATATAGAGGCTCCCCGCAGACATAGTCTGCGGGGAGCCTCTATGCAGCGGTAAAACTACGCAAGCTCGGATAAATCAAGTGTCATATCGACCTCATGGATACCATGCTCTTCGATGACTTCTTCCTCGATAAAGCCTGCCTTTTCGCAGAGACGCTTCGCAATTTTGTTTCCCCAGAGGTAGGTAGTGCTCAGCTCGTCGGCGCCGTACCGGGTCTTCATCAGGTCTGCCAACGCACACAGCGCCGCAAGGCCATAGCCCTGTCCCTGCCAGCGAACGTCGATCGCGTAGTTCCACAGAAAATAGGAGCGGGAGCCATAGGGGCGAAGCATGGCAAAACCGATGATATGTCCCTGCTCAATAATGTCAAAGCTCAGGATGCCTTCCTTACCGATCATTCGGTCGATTTCGTCAAAGGGGGAAAGCTGTAGAAGCTGATCCTCCGTCAGGCGAATCCGTATTCCTTTAGATTGTGTAAGTTTCATGACAGCATCCTTTTTAGAGGGACAATCGCCGCATCCGGCGACGGTGTGTGTACGAGAGTGACGCGACTCTTTCAGAGTCTCGCAATGACGGAGTGCCTTTTAGCAACCTGAGCAACCCGCCGGTGGCGGGTTGCTACATTACCCATGGGAGGGGAAGAGAAGCAAGTTACTTCTTGAGCGCCTCTTCGACTGCAACGGCAACGGCGACGGTAGCGCCACCATGGGAGAGAAATGCGGTAGCATTTCGGATGGGAATTATGGCAACCCGCCGGTGGCGGGTTGCTACATTACCCATGGGAGGGGAAAAGAAACAAGTTACTTCTTGAGCGCCTCTTCGACTGCAACGGCAACGGCGACGGTAGCGCCACCATGGGAGAGAAATGCGGTAGCATTTCGGATGGGAATTATGGCAACCCGCCGGTGGCGGGTTGCTACATTACCCATGGGAGGGGAAAAGAAACAAGTTACTTCTTGAGCGCCTCTTCGACTGCAACGGCAACGGCGACGGTAGCGCCGACCATGGGATTGTTGCCCATCCCCAGGAAGCCCATCATTTCCACATGCGCAGGGACAGAGGAGGAACCGGCAAACTGCGCGTCGGAGTGCATACGGCCCATCGTATCGGTCATACCGTAGCTGGCGGGGCCGGCAGCCATATTGTCCGGGTGCAGCGTGCGGCCCGTGCCGCCGCCGGAGGCGACGGAGAAGTATTTCTTGCCCTGCTCAATGCATTCCTTCTTGTAGGTGCCTGCGACGGGATGCTGGAAGCGGGTGGGGTTTGTGGAGTTGCCGGTGATGGAAACATCGACCCCTTCAAAATGCATAATGGCGACGCCCTCACGCACGTCGTCTGCACCGTAGCAGCGGACATTGGCACGCTCGCCCTCGGAATAGCGAATCTCACGGACGATATTGAGCTTACCGGTGTAGTAGTCAAACTGCGTCTGAACATAAGTGAAACCGTTGATGCGGCTGATGATCTGTGCGGCATCCTTGCCGAGGCCGTTCAGAATGACGCGCAGCGGTTCCTTGCGTGCCTTGTTGGCGTTGCGAACGATGCCGATGGCGCCTTCGGCAGCGGCAAAAGACTCGTGGCCGGCGAGGAATGCAAAGCACTTGGAGTTCTCACTGAGCAGCATGGCGCCCAGATTGCCATGGCCGAGGCCAACCTTACGGTCTTCGGCAACGGAACCGTCGATGCAGAAGGATTGCAGGCCTTCGCCGATTTTGCGGGCAGCTTCGGCGGCGTTTTTTACGTTGGCTTTCAACGCGATGGCTGCGCCGACGGTATAAGCCCAGCAGGCGTTTTCAAAGCAGATAGGCTGGATGTTTTTGACAATCTCATAGGGATCAAAGCCCTTGGACTTGCACAGCTCGCGGCACTCCTCGACGGAGCCGATACCATACTGTGCCAAAACGCCGTTGATCTTGTCGATTCTTCTTTCGTAGCTTTCAAACAGAGCCATGATGTCGTCCTCCTCTTATTCCTGGCGCGGGTCGATGTACTTGGCGGCGTTGTCCCACTGACCGTAGTGACCCTTTGCCTTTTCCATCGCCTCATTTGCATCGACACCCTTCTTTACGGCGTCCATCATCTTGCCGAGGTTGACGAATTCATAGCCGATGATCTCGTCCTGCGCATTGAGCGCGAGGCGGGTGACGTAGCCTTCGGCCATTTCCATATAACGCGGCCCCTTCTCACGGGTAGCGAACATGGTGCCCACCTGGCTGCGCAGACCCTTGCCGAGATCCTCCATCGACGCGCCGACGGACAGGCCGCCCTCGGAGAAAGCAGACTGCGTGCGGCCGTAGACGATTTGCAGGAAGAGCTCGCGCATGGCGGTGTTGATCGCGTCGCAGACAAGGTCGGTATTCAGCGCCTCGAGGATGGTCTTGCCGATCAGAATCTCGGAGGCCATAGCGGCGGAGTGTGTCATGCCGGAGCAGCCGATGGTTTCCACCAGCGCTTCCTCAATGACACCGTTTTTGACATTCAGAGTCAGCTTGCAGGCACCTTGCTGCGGTGCGCACCAGCCGACGCCGTGTGTGAAGCCGGAGATGTCGGTGATCTGCTTGGCCTGTACCCATTTGCCCTCTTCGGGAATGGGAGCGGGGCCGTGGTATGCACCCTTTGCAACCGGGCACATATGCTGAACTTCGGTCGTATAGATCATTGCAAAAAGTCCTTTCCTTGCGCCGAGACGGCGCATTTTTATCGTTTCCGCCAAAATTTCGGCGTAATCATCAAACGCCTACCGGAAATTTCATTGATATTATACAAAGGATTCGTCAAAATGTCAATCCGTAAGGTTTGACAAATCTGTGAAAAAAGGGGACGGAAGCAGCTTCCGTCCCCAAAATCATTCTGCCATTACTCATTGTAGCCGTAGACCCACGCGTTCGGCAGGTAGCGCGAGTCACCGTTGGAGCACTGCGTGACATACTCGCCATTGAACCACATAACGGCGCTTGTGCCGCCGTCGAGGTTCATCGCGTTGTAGGCATTGTGACGCTGGAGGATATAGGCGCAGTTCTCAATGGTGATGCCTACCGATTGAACCTGCCGCCCCTCGACAACGAGCATCAGGATTTCGCCGTTTGCGGACTGACCAATGCAGGCACGGGGCTGGATGCCGTTCCAGCCGTCGAAGGAGGAGGTGGCCAGCTTGCCGTCAACGATAATTGCCGGCCAGAATTCCACCGCATCCGTTACATCGTCGGCAACGGGCGTATTTGCGTTGGCGATATACATATGATTGTCTCGTGTCAGCTCGATGCGCTTATAGCCGTAGGCGGTATAATGCGTTCCGTAAGACACGCCCTCGCACATAGTATATCCGGCGATCGTACCGCCGTTGCCAACGCCGCCTTCGTCAATAAAGCCGCTGCCGGTGATGCCGAGGATTCCGTTTCCGTGCCTGACGATGTTTCCGAGCTTCTGTCCATAAGAGCCAATGGAACCGGCCGCAACGCAGCGGAGCTGAGAAGGATCCTTGGCAACTGCAAGAACGCCGCGGTAGCCTGTACCGGTGACCCGCAGGAGCAGTATGCCGTTTTTTGCGTCGATGGCGAGTACCTGCTCGCCCATTGTTGTATAAATCTCCGTGCCATCGTCATCCAGACCGGCCTCATTGATATAAATGTTATCCCAGCCGTCGCTCAGAGCTTCGGGGTGCTGCTGCACATAGGCGGCAAAGGAACTGCGATCCAGTTCCCAAAACAGCGCGTAAAACCGATCGGCTTCGGGCAGAGAGGGATCGACGGTGGGGAAAACCGGCTCCGTCGGGATTGGCTCGCCGTTGGAGTCCGTAGCGGGGGGGGCGGTCGGGTCGCGGTCGCTGACCTTATCTCCCTGATTGATGCGGGCGATTTCCATGCGCTGTGCAACGTTCCGTATCTGATAGTTCGGAAGAAAATAGGTTGCCATCCAATGATGACTCATGGTTGCAAGCGCAGTTTCGATATATGCTTCACGGAGGTTTTTGATCGCGGGAATATCCGTAAAGACAAGAAAACAATAGGCTGCCTCCAGTACAAGGAGTACGGAGAGAATGATTGCGACGGTGCGCAGCGCACGATGCGGCTTGCGCGGCTTGGCTTTTGCCATTCGGAAGATCCTCCTTTGCAAAATCACACGGCGTATGATACCACAAATACTGTTCGATAACAACAACAGATCTGTAAATTTTTGCGGTATACGCCAAGAATCGGGCTTGAAATATAAGCTCCGGTATGGTATTCTGTAAACAATTTAGAGTACGGTATATAGCAGGGGAGATAGCTTATGCAGATCCATATCACATCGGAGCCTTGTTTGCTTCTTGAGACGATTGAATTGCTGTTTGGTTTCACAAATCATGTATCCGCTCAGGAACTGACCGCAGCAGGACGGTGGTGCATTCCGGCGGAGGCTATGCAGACCATGCTGGATACGGCCTGCGAGGGGCTCTCGCCCGAGAACCCGGAGCTGCAATTCTTTTTTGCCAGGGAGGCGCTTGACCGCGATCCGCCCGGCTGTACCTGCATTGCCAGAAACATCGGTTACAGCTTTCAGGACTATTCCTGTGCGTCGCCGGAGAAATCGCTGGAAGTGATACGCCGTGAATGGGCGAAACTCCGCGCAGAGAACTACCTTCCGACCGACCTGAACGACTTTACGTTGGAGTTCGCCGATCCGGCGCCGGATCGCTTTATTCCCATGGCGCAGGCGTTGAAACGTCTGCCGGTCAGCCCGACCTACCGAATGCGTCTTCTGGAGGCGCTCTGCGCCTTCGACGCCTACTGCGATCGCCTTTGCGCGCTGGTGCAGCCGGTTGCGGAACGGCTTACGCCGCTTCTTGCGCCATGGGCTGAGCGCTCGCGTGAGCTGGCGCGACAATGGGAAGCACTTTTCGCCGAAAGAGGTCTGGAGTTTTTAAGCAAGCGTATATTGTATGTTACGGAAACCGTGGAGCGCTGCGAGTTTTGCCTGCGCTACATCGATCCGCTTGACGGTCCCTGCCAGGGGCGTGATGAGGAGCATATTTTTTGTGGGCATCTCGGTGTCGGCATTCCGATCCGCAATACGGTGCAGAACGGAATTACGGAAAACGATCAGACAATGATGCGGATGCTCGGCAATCCCGCGCGCGTGCGTATGCTTCAGGCTGTAATGGACACTCCCATGTCCTCCCGTGAAATGGCAAAACAGCTTGAGCTGCATCTCGGCGTCGCCACGCGCGATGTACGCAATATGGTGGAGGCGCGTCTGCTAATTACGGAGAATCATGGCGGACGGATTAAATACCGTGCAAACCGGCTCATGCTTCGCACGCTGGCACGGCATCTTCTGGCATTTGCCGGAGATGATGAACAGTAAGATTGATTTCGGGGAAATCTCCCGCAGGTTTGCGGGAGATTTTTTTATTTTCCCGCGAAAAGCTGTTGACAGAATGCGTACAAAAGGATATAATTCGACCATAAGCAGACGCAAAAATGCGTACACTCTATTGCGAAACCGCAGAGACGTATCCGGCGCTGCATTCTGAAAGGAGGAATAAACCCATGAAAAAGCTGATTCAGGGGCGTTTACTGCCAATTATACTGAGTCTTCTGCTTCTGGTGGGATTGGTTCAGCCGGCTTACGCCGTCTCGGATAACGGGCTGTCCTTTTCCCAAATTGACAAGCTCTCGCAGTCACTGCTTTATCGCGGTGCGGCCGAGGAGGAGAGCACGCCGGATTATGCGCCGGATGATCGTGTCCGCGTATCGATCGTCCTGAAAACGCCGTCCGTGCTGGCGGCGGGATTCTCCACGCTCGGTATTTCCGAAAATGCCGAAGCGACAGCCTATCGTGATCGGCTGAAGGAAGATCAGGAGCGGGCAGCGGCTGCCATCGGCCACGCCACGGGCGAATCGTTTGATGTTGTCTGGAACCTGACGCTTGCAGCCAACCTGATCTCTGCCGAGGTCCGTTACGGAAGCATAGAGACCATTTCCGCCCTGGAGCAGGTGGATAAGGTTGTGCTTGAGCCGGTTTACGAGCCCGCAGAGGCACAGGCGGATACGGCCGAGCCGAATATGGCGACCTCCGCGGGGCAGACCGGTTCCGATCTTGCCTGGGCTGTCGGATACACCGGTGCGGGCAGTCGTATCGCCATTATCGATACCGGCCTGGATACCGACCATCAATCCTTTGACAACGGCGCTTTCCTGTATTCCCTTGCCGCCCTTGCAAAGGAAAAGGGAATGACGACGGAGGATTATCTGCGCTCATTGCATTTGTTGTCCGTCGATGAAATTGCCGGAAAACTCGATCAGCTCAATATCAAGGGAGTCGATGCCGAGACGCTGCGACTGAATGACAAGACTCCTTTTGCGTACAACTATGTTGACGGCGATTATGACGTAACGCACGACAACGACCGGATGGGTGAGCACGGTTCGCATGTCGCCGGTATTTCCGCAGCGAACCGGTTTGTTCCCGATGGAAAGGGCGGCTATACCGATGCGCTTCAAACCGTAAAAATGCAGGGCGTTGCACCGGATGCGCAGCTCCTGGTTTTCAAGGTGTTCGGCAAAAAGGGCGGCGCTTATGCGTCGGACTACATGGCGGCAATTGAGGATGCCATCGTCCTTGGCTGCGACAGTGTAAACCTCTCGCTTGGTACGCGCAATCCGGGCTTCAGCGATGCAGGACTGTATCAGAGCATTATGGATATGCTCACAGAGAGTGATACCGTTGTGACTTTCTCCGCCGGCAACTCCGGAGCATGGGCCGACTACGCATATAACGGCGGCGGACTGTATGCCGACGATGTGAATTTCCAGACCGACGGCGCTCCCGGCAGCTATCGGAACGGCCTGACCGTTGCCTCCGTAGACAACCGCGGACTGACGACGGAAGTGATTCGGATCAACGGCGAGGACTTCCTCTATTTTGACGGAATAAACGGTCAGAACAATCCGCTGCAAACACTGGCGGGAACGCAGGAATATGTACTTCTGGACGGCGTGGGAACCGCCGAGGAGTTTGCCCGCATCAAGGGCTTCCTGAAGGGGCGAATCGCCGTATGCTCCCGCGGTGCGATTTCTTTCGGAGAGAAGGCTGCTGCGGCAATGGACAACGGCGCCATTGCTTTGATCGTTTGCAACAACGAGCCCGGCATCCTTCGGATGCGCATGGAAGGCTATACCGGAACCGCACCTGCGGCTTCCGTAATACAGCGTGCCGGACAGGCGCTGAAGACCAACGCCCGACTTGTTACGGATAAGCAGGGAGAGCCGCTGTGCTATTTGGGCACCTTGGAAATCCCGGAGGGACAATGGCCCGTCCTGACGGAAAGCTATGACAAAATGAGCAGCTTCAGCGCATGGGGCGTCCCCGGTTCACTGCTGCTCAAGCCTGAGATCACCGCTCCCGGCGGCAATATTTACTCCGTCAACGGCAGCGTGCCCGGCGGGAAGGAATATATGACCATGAGCGGTACGTCCATGGCTGCGCCGCAGGTTGCCGGTCTGACCGCACTTTTAATGCAGTATCTCCGCGAAAACGGGCTTGCGGAAGCGGCCGGTGTTTCACTGCGTATGCTTGCGCAAAGCCTGCTGATGTCTACGGCACGTCCGCTGTTTAATTATGACGGAAATTGCTACTATTCCGTGCTGCAGCAGGGCGCCGGTCTTGCACGAATCGATGCGGCACTTGCCTCCGGAAGCTACTTGCTGATGGATGACAACGCGACGGAATCCGCGGCCGACGGAAAGATTAAAGCCGAGCTTGGCGACGATCCGCTCAGAGTCGGCGAGTATCGCTTCGGCTTTACGGTCAATGGCCTGAACGGCTCGGCAAGCTATACACTTGCGACATCCCTGTTTACACAGGCGATTGTTGAGAGTGAAGGCGGTTTGCGGCTGGATGCCACTACGGCAGCGCTTGCCGCAAATGTGACCTATACGGTTGACGGTCAGGAGTTGAGGCCCGATTCGCTCTACCTCTGCGATCTTGACGGTGACGGTGATACCGATGCCGATGATGCGCAGATTATCCTGGAATACGCCGCCGGATGCCGCAGCGCGATCGATGCGCGCGCAGATCTGAACGATGACGGCAAAATCGACAGTTATGACGCTTATCTCCTGCTTGACGGCCTGAAGAGCGGCAGCTTTACCGTTGCTGCGGGACAGAGTGCCCATGTTACCGTTACGATCCGCCTGAGTGATGCGGCGCGGGAACTCCTTGACCGAAATTATCGCTGCGGCGCCTATGTGGAGGGCTTCGTTTCCGTAGACCCTGTTGCTTCGCAGGAGGGCGTGCAGCTTCCGTCGCACAGTATCCCCGTGCTGGGCTTCTACGGCAACTGGAGCGAGCCGTCCATGTTCGAACGGATTACATACACCGATTACCTCTACGGCGATACGACGCTTCCGTATGCAGGTGTTTTGAGCACAAATGTGCCTGTGATCCGTTTCCCCGGCAGCTCTGATGCGTTCTACTCCATCGGTAATCCCTATGGCAGGGAGGAGATGTATCCCGCCGGGCGCGAAGCCATCAGCAGCAAGTCCACGCTCTATCGCTACGACGCGACGCTGATCCGGAACGCCGGACAGGTGATGTTCTATGCGATGGACGGCGACGGCGAATTGATCGAGCTGTCCCGTCTCTCCGAACAGACCATAGGCGCATTCTTCTATACCAACGGCGGTACATGGCAGAATCGCCTGGCACAGTGGCTGATCAACCGCCGCATTTCGACCTTCGGAGTGTCTGAAGGAGACCGCCTGACGGTCGGTCTGATTGCCATCCCGGAATACTACTGCAAAAACGGTACCTTGTCGAACGACGAGGTTCGCGACCTGATCCGTGAGGACAAGCTCGGTGACGGCGCCTTCCTTTCGACGAGCTACACCATTGACGATACCGCGCCGGAGATCGTCAGCATCTCCCGTGAGCTGCTCAGCGAGGGACTGCGCATTACCGCGCGTGATAATCAGTACATCGCCTCTGTCGTGGTGCTTGATAAGAACGGGACGAAGGTACTGGCCACGGCAATGCCGAAGCAGACGCAGGCAGGGCAGACAGCTACGGCTGCGATCGATCTTACAGGGATCGCCGTCGGTCAGAGCTGCATCGTCCTTGTTGCGGACTATGCGGGCAATGAAACCTATTACACAGTCGAATACGGAGGCGAAAGCGAAGACTTCAGCGGCGGCTTCTTCGGCTTTACGCAGAGCAGCGGCCTCGGCGGAGGAAAGCGCTGGGTGCGTATTACACCGGAAGAGCTGCACTATAAGAGCGAATCGGATTGCTCCGGTGTAACGTTGACCGCTCGATTCGACGAGACGATCACCGCCGCCGAGTATATCAAGGGCGTTGTGTTTATGCTGACGCAGGACGGCATGCTTCTGGCGGCCGATCAGGGCGACTGGGGCTTTGCCGATCTTGTTGGCGTGACCGATCCGTCGCTGGGGATCACCGATCTGGCATACAGCTCCTCCGACGGTAAGCTCTATGGCATCGGCGTCGGGAATAAGATCTACAGCATCGATCTGCTGACGGCACAGACTGCACTTATCTGCACTTTGACTGTCACAAATCCGAAAACAAAGGCGGCGAATAACCTCCGTTTGCGTACGCTTGCAGTCGATGATGACGGGAATTTCTATTCGACAAACGACACAACGGCAAGCGCCAACAGCTTCCTTTATCGCTGGACAACCGAGCAGATGAGTGCCGGTACGCTTACCCTTGCGCCTGCCTTTAGTGTTGCCACCGGCGGTAACGGCGGTCTCGGCGGTCAGAGCCTCGCATGGGACCATGACAAAGATCTTCTCTATTGGGCGGACGGCAGCGCAACGCCCGGCCTGCGCATCTTTGACCTTGGAACGGGAAAGTCTGCCTTTGCGCCGAGCAGCTACAACTCCCGGCAGGGCGGCGGACGTACGGGCGTGATTCTCTCCGGCCTTTACATTGTGCCATCCGATAAGACGCGTTTTGAGCCGTCCACGGAGGCTGTTGCAATTTCGCTCAATCGCACGGAACTGACGCTTTTGCCCGGCACGATTGCCAGCCTGTCTGCAACGGTGCTTCCGTGGAACCTGAAGGATGCCTCGGTCACATGGTCCAGCAGCGATTCCTCCGTGGTTGCGGTTGACGCACAGGGCGAGCTTTCTGCGCGCTCCGTCGGCACTGCCGTGATTACCGCAACGACGGCAGCGGAACCGCACCTGACGGCAAGCTGCACCGTGACGGTCAGGACGCTGGATGCGAAGGCTATGCGCGGACTTGCGTACAACGAAAAGCAGGGCGCTTCGTGGATCCGCTTTGATCCGAATGAGGCTTCAAATTGGGTATCCGAAGGAAAGGCGACTGGTCTGAATAGCGGCGGCGTACTTTTCAACGGGAAACTTTACGGCATCGACAGCGACGGATTGTATGAAACCGATCCGGATACGCTGGAAACCGTCCGTCTTGGCAGGCTCAACACCACATGGTATTGGTCCGATGCTGCACCCGCGCCGAGGCTTTACGGCGACACAAACGATTCCTTCGGTTATATTGTCGGCGTTTGCAACGGCGGACAGTTCCTTGCACTGATTGACCCGTACCGGGATGATCTTCTTTACTGGGATCTTGCGACATATTTCTCCGTGGATCCTATGGCTGTCATAGCCTATGCAGGCAGCGACCGCTATCGCTCCGGCAGAACGGCAAGTGGGACAGGTGCAAATCATGTGATCGACCGTGAGCATTTCTATGTGATGACGGAATCGGGAATCCTTTACCGGATTACACTGAGCGCGTCTTTCGGCGATACAAGCGGTTACGATTTCTCCATCGCAAAACTCGGGGAAACGGGCATTGATCTGAGCGGTGTCGGCACTGCAGGGGGCCCGGCCTTCTCCTCGCTTCTTGCCGAAGAGCGCAGCGGTTATCTGCTGCTGACTGTCGCGAATTCCGGCGACACCACCCGACTGTATGCCATTGATCCCGAGACCATAATTTCCACGGAGCTTGGGAACTTCGGTACGGATATCCAACCGGTTACTAATCTGTACCAGTTTGACCGTGCGGAGGGCTTTGCTGTCCGTATCGGTTCGGCTCCCACCGATGTTTATATCGGCGACAGTATTTCTCTCAGCGCACGGACCGTTTTCGCGGATGCAAGGCTGACGTGGACAACGAGTGACGCTTCCGTTGCGACGGTTGACGAGTCCGGCGTTGTGACTGCGCATAAGGCCGGCAGCGTGACGATCACGGCTTCTGCCGAAAGCAATGGCGTTCGCGCAAGTGCAGACGTTTCAATACAGGTTCTTCCGCTCGGCACGGCGAATGCGAACGTTCATGCGCAGCTTGTAATCAACGGCGCTGCCAAGTGGGTCCGTATCGACACCGCTTCGCTCCTGGTTACGGTGGAAGGCAATGCCTCTACGGCTTTGACGGTGGGAGGTGTGCACAACGGGAAGATCTATGGCTCCGTGACGAGCTATGCCGAAGGGGAACTGACGAACTTTATCATCGTCGATCCGAAAAACGGCTATGCTGAGGAAAACGGCTCGCTGTATGATGATGCATGGATCCCGGTCGATATGACGACCGCGCCCGGTATCACCATCGATGTTGACGGAGAGGAAGAGAACATTCTGTCCGGCCCGGTGGTGCTGTCGCACTGGCAGCGCTTCGGCCTTATAACGGATGCGCTGAAGGGTAACCTGAAGGGCTGGATGGGCGCGCCGAGCGCCGGCAGTAACGGTGCGGCAATTGCATATCTCGGTACGGGAAGTTATCAGGGGCGCGATGCGATGTATTATAGCGTCCTGTGCGCCGATGGCAACCTCTATGATTACGTCCTTTACGCCTATTACGACGAGGACGAGGAGGAGGTCGTCGAGCGCTATGCCTATCGCGTTCGTGGAAACGTTGAAACGGACTTCAAGTATTTTACCGGTCTAACCATGACTTACAGCGCTGAGGCCGGTGGCCTGATCGTCGGCTACAACAATACGAAGCGTGGAGTGGCGGAGCTGTATTTTATCGATCTGCGTGCCGTGAGCCCGGTTTGCGTGAAGCTTGGCGTTTTGGATGCCACATATATTTCAACACTGTATACCGATGCTGAGCTGAACGGAACACTCGGAGCGATCGAGCTGCCCGAACCTGTACAGTCCGCGCCGGTACATGATGAGGAAGCGGCACTCCCGGCCTCCGTTGCAAACCGCGGAGATTTTGTGCCGCAGTCAATCCCGAGTATTCGTGAAAACGATACGCTGATTACCGTTGAGGTAACGGCGAAGGATGCGCATGGGACGGATGTCAGTGCTTTCAACGGCGTGACAACGGTGCAGTACGACGCGGAGCACTTTGTTTTGAAATCCGTTGTCTGCCACGCCGCACAGTATGCGGTACGGCAGGAGGAAGGCACGCTGACCGTCGCTTACGCCGGCACGGAGGCGCTCGACAGGATCATGACACTTGTCTTTGAGCGCAAGGGCGAAGGTGCGTTAAAAATCACAACGAAGGACGTCGGCAGCGAGCACTCCGGTTACACGGAGGTGATCGGCACCGCCTGCCCGAGTAGTCACCTGCCGGATGTTCCGGCGGGAGCATGGTATCATGAGGCCGTGGATTATGTGCTCCAGGCAGGGCTGATGCAGGGTGACGGACAGCGCTTTGACCCGAACGGCGGCGCTACGCGCGCCATGCTCGTGCAGACACTCTACAATCTGGCGGGTGCGTCGGATAAGGATACGGCCTCCGGCTTTGCCGACGTGCCAGAATCGCAGTGGTACGCTGCAGCGATCACATGGGCACGGAAAAACGGTATTGTCACGGGCGATGATTCATCGCATTTCGCGCCCGGCCGTCTGGCTACAAGACAGGAAACGGTGACAATGCTTTATCGCTTCGTAACGGTCTATCTCGGATGGAAGGCGAGCGAGAGAAACGACCTGTCCGAGTTTACGGATAAGGACAGCGTTGCTGCCTATGCGCTTGATGCGATGCAGTGGGCCGTCGGCGTTGGCCTTGTAAACGGCATGGGCGACGGAACGCTTGCCCCGACCGCCACGGCCACGCGTGCAGAGCTGGCGGCGCTGCTGATGCGCCTGCACCGCAATCTTCTGAATCCCTAAACGGTTCTCCTTCCTTTCTCAATACCCGCCGCAGGATATCTTCCTGCGGCGGGTAAACTCTTTTCAGGCAGACAAAAGGGACGCCCTCGCGGGCGTCCCTTTTTTGCATATGGGGTTTGAAATCAGTCTTTATACATTTCAACCAGTTTGAGCAGGTGCTCATAACGGGCCTTGGCAGCGGCCTCGTTGCGGGCGAAGAGCTCGCCGGCACGATCCGGGAATTCACGGGTCAGACGGCTGTAACGAGCCTCATTCATCAGGAAGTCCTGATAACCGCCGGCAGGAGCCTTGGAGTCGAGCGTGAACTTTCCGGTCTCCTTGGACGGGTCAAAGCGGAACATATTCCAGTAACCGCATTCGACCGCCTTCTTCATCTCATCCTGGCAGTGCATCATGCCACCCTTGATGGAGTGCATCTCGCACGGCGCATAGCCGATGATGAGCGACGGGCCGTTATATGCTTCGGCTTCCTTGATGGCCTTAAGAGTCTGGGCCATGTTTGCGCCCATTGCAACCTGTGCGACGTAGATATATCCGTAGGACATTGCGATCTCGGCAAGACTCTTCTTCTTAATCTCCTTACCGGCAGCGGCAAACTGTGCGACCTGACCAATATTGGAAGCCTTGGAGGCCTGTCCGCCGGTGTTGGAATAAACCTCGGTATCGAAGACGAAGATGTTGACGTTCTTGCCGGAGGCGAGGACGTGGTCAACGCCGCCGAAACCGATGTCGTAGGCCCAGCCGTCGCCGCCAAAGATCCAGACGGACTTCTTGGACAGATAATCCTTCTTTTCGAGGATCTGTGCGGCCAACGCGCAGGCGGGGCAGTCGCAGTACTTCGCACCGGAGGCTTTCAGCTCCTTGGCGTGAGCGAGGAAGCCCTCAGCCTGCTCACCAAACAGCTCTTTGGCCTTGGGGGAGGAGGCGAACTCGATCAGCTCGTCGACGGTTTCCAGACCTTCTTCAAGCGCGGCAATGTAAGCGTCGGATGCAGCCTTGCTGGCTTCGCTGTCTTCCATGGTGTCGAGCCACTTCTGCGCTGCTTCCTTGAGCGGAGCATAGGTGTGCGGCACGGCGATCAGCTCGCGGGTCAGTTCGGCAAGGTTCTGACGGATGACGTCCTGCGCAATGAACATACCGAGGCCGTGCTCGGCATTGTCCTCGAACAGAGAGTTGCACCATGCGGGACCGTGACCTTCCTTATTGGTGCAATAGGGGGAAGTGGCGCCCGGATGGCCCCAGATGGAGGAGCAGCCGGTGGCATTGGAAATATACATCCGATCGCCGAAGAGCTGTGTGATCAGACGGGCGTAGCTCGTCTCGGCGCAACCCGCGCAGGAGCCGGAGAACTCCAGCATCGGCTGCATGAACTGGCTGCCCTTGACGGTCGCGTCCTGAAGCTCCTTTTTCTCGGAGACGTGCTTGACGGCGTAGTTGAAGACCTCCTGCTGCGCAAGCTGGCTTTCCTGCGGCTTCATGGTCAGGGCGCCAACCGGGCAAACGCCGATGCAGACGCCGCAGCCCATGCAATCGAGCGGGGAGACGGTCATGGTGTAGGAATAGACGCCCTTGCCCTTGCCGGCCTTGACAGCCACGATCTTTGCGGCGGCGGGAGCGTTCTTGGCCTCTTCCTCGGTCAGAGCGAAGGGACGGATGGTAGCGTGCGGGCAGACAAAAGCGCAGTTGTTGCACTGGATGCACTTCGTTTCGTCCCATTCGGGAACGGTCACGGCGACGCCGCGCTTTTCATAAGCAGATGCGCCGACCTCAAACTGGCCGTCGGCGTACGGCATAAAGGCGGAGACGGGCAGGCTGTCGCCGTCCATCTTGTCGATGGTGACGAGGATGTCCTGAACCTGCTTGACCAGCTCCGGCTTGCCCTCGAGCTTGCTCTCGACAGGCTTTGCCTCGGCATTGGCCCACTCGGCGGGTACGTCGATTTTGACAAAGGCGGTCGCGCCGGCGTCGATAGCGTCCCAGTTTTTCTGGACAACGTCCATACCCTTCTTGAGGTAGGAGTGCTCTGCGGCGTCCTTCATGTGCTTGATAGCTTCTTCCTGCGGCATGACCTTGGCCAGAGAGAAGAACGCAGACTGAAGGATTGTGTTCGTGCGCTTGCCCATGCCAACCTTGTTAGCAAGGTCAATGGCATTGATGAGGTAGAGCTGAATGTTGTTCTGAGCGATATAACGCTTCGCAGCGGCATCGAGGTGATGCTCCAGCTCTTCCATATTCCACTGGCAGTTGATCATGAACACGCCGCCGGGTTTGACGTCCTGAACCATCTTGAAGCCCTTGGTAATGTACGAGGGGTTATGGCAGGCGACGAAGTCGGCCTTATTGATATAGTACGGGCTGCGGATGGGCTTGTCGCCGAAACGAAGGTGAGAGATCGTGACGCCGCCGGTCTTCTTAGAGTCATACTGGAAGTATGCTTGCACGAACTTGTCGGTGTTGTCGCCGATGATCTTGATGGAGTTCTTGTTTGCACCGACGGTACCGTCACCGCCGAGGCCCCAGAATTTGCATTCGATGGTGCCCTCTGCGGCGGTGTTGGGCGCGGGCTTCTCTTCGAGGGACATATCGGTCACATCGTCAACGATGCCGATGGTGAACTGGCGCTTGGGCTGTGCCTTGGTCAGCTCATCATAAACGGCGAAGACAGAAGCGGGAGGCGTATCCTTCGAACCGAGGCCATAGCGGCCGCCGATGACGGAAATCTGCTTGCCGGCATTGGCCAGAGCAGTTACGACATCCATATAGAGCGGTTCGCCCTGGGCGCCCGGCTCCTTGGTACGGTCGAGAACCGCAATGGACTTGCAGGTAGCGGGGATGGCTTCGATGAGTTTTTCTGCTGCGAACGGGCGGAACAGGCGAACCTTGATCAGGCCGACCTTCTGGCCGTGCGCGTTGAGGTAGTCAATAACTTCCTCGGCCACATCGCAGATGGAACCCATGGCGACGATCACGCGGTCGGCATCGGCCGCGCCGTAGTAGTTGAAGAGCTTATAGTCGGTGCCGAGCTTGGCATTGATCTTGTCCATGTACTTCTCGACAACGGCAGGCAGAGCATTGTAGTACTTGTTGCAGGCCTCGCGGTGCTGGAAGAAGATGTCGCCGTTCTCATGGCTGCCGCGCGCTGCCGGATGATTCGGGTTCAGCGCATGGCTGCGGAATTCGGCCACGGCGTCCATGTTGCACATTTCCTTGAGATCCTCATAGTCCCAAATCTGGATTTTCTGAATCTCATGAGAGGTACGGAAGCCGTCAAAGAAGTTCAGGAAAGGAACCTTGCCCTCAATGGCAGCCAGATGCGCCACGGGAGCCAGATCCATGACCTCCTGTACGTTGCCTTCTGCCAGCATGGCAAAGCCGGTCTGGCGGCAGGCGTAAACGTCGGAATGGTCGCCGAAAATGTTCAACGCGTGGGTGGAAACGGTTCTGGCCGAGACGTGGAAGACTGCGGGGAGCAGCTCGCCTGCGATCTTATACATATTGGGAATCATCAGCAGCAGGCCCTGAGAAGCCGTATAGGTGGTGGTGAGGGCGCCCGCGCCGAGCGAGCCGTGAACGGTACCGGCGGCACCGGCTTCGGACTGCATCTCAACGACCTTAACGGTGTTGCCAAAGATGTTTTTTCTGCCGTTTGCGGACCACTGATCCACATAGTCCGCCATCGGGCTTGACGGCGTAATGGGATAAATGCCTGCTACCTCGGTAAAAGCGTAGCTGACATGGGCGGCTGCGGTATTGCCGTCCATCGTTTTCAGTTTTCGTGCCAAAGTGAAATACCTCCTAAAGTGTATTGGTTCACACAGAGCCATTGTACCACCGACTTCGCGTTTTGTAAATCAAAAAAAACGAATTGCGACGTTTTTTTTGAAAAAAAGTAAGGTGAACCAGGAATGACGGCCATGGATTGTCAAAGTTTTCCGGGAATATCTGCATCTTCCAACCCCGTTCATCAGACTTCCCGGTTTTATTCGATTCGACGCAGACTGCAGCGGCCGTTTTTTTGAAAAAATCTTTTCTCCGTCGCGAAAGCGACAAAATGCGACACACGGATCGTGTAAAATAGAGACATCCTATGAAACGAGAGGTGTTCTCTTATGAAAAAACTGATTGGTATTCTTGCAGCGCTGCTGATCTGCACTGTCCTGACGGCGACGGTGGCAGTCTGTGCGAGTGATCCGGAGCCAAACCTTCAGACAGACATGGCTGTATCGGGTGAGCCGCTGCCGCCGGTTTCCAGAGATCCGAAGCCGGATGAGATCTGAGAAGGCAGATCAATCCCAAAATAGCGCTTTATATCCGCTGCGGCATATTGAAGGCCGGGTCGGTCATTCAGCGCTTTTGTAATGTAGTAGGTCTGATAGTAGAGGTCGAGGCTCCTTTCGTCATTTCCCAGGAAATGGCAGGCCTCGGCCGCTACGCTCAGGAGATCCGGAAAAGACGCATAGTGGCCGTTATGAATGCACATATCAATACCTTCCTCCGCAATGCGCAGGGCTTCCTCATGCAGCGCGCAGGCTTCTAGTTCTCTGGAATAATTGAAGGCAATCAATCCAAGATGCGCCTGATATGGCGGAATACTCCGAAAATGCTTTCTGATATAGCCGTAAAGGGGTTTCAGAATGGCAATGGCTGATTCATGATCTTCGGAATAGGCATGCACTAGTGCAAGCTGGTTGATGACCTTTACTTCATCCGTAGTAAACAGGCCGTTTTCAATGGAAGCAAGGGAAAAAGACGGACAAGTGAGTCGAATTGCTTCCAGCAGCATCCTGTGCTGCTCGGAAGGGGAATACGGCCCGTCGGACTTGCCCAAAATCACGCGCGAGCGCAGAATAAGCTGGCGGCTGAGGCGATCCTCCGGATCGATCAGTGCCTCCAGCTCCGAATGCAGCCGCAGCGCTTCGGAACGGATTGTCGGTTTCTTTTCCTTTGCGGCATTGCAGAATCGTACGTTCATTGACGTAATTTTCTTCTGCAGCCCAAGAACCTCCAGCTCATTTGCGCTCAAGAGTGCAAAATATCGGTCCGCAGGGACGTCCAGTCGTTCCAGAAGCGCGTTGATGATACCGCGCGACGGAGTTTGTTTTCCGCGTTCCAACCGAGAGATTGTTGCGGGTTCGCAGATGCCGCAGCAGAGCGCCTCCTGCGTCAGTCCAAGCTCAACGCGCTTTCGACGGATGAATTCTCCGAGAAAAATCTCCTGCATGGGAATCTCCTTCCTTCCGTGTGGTCTGATGCCCGTCTGTTTTTGGGTAAAATGAATATGGAATTGCTCCCTGTTTGCCGGGCGGTGAAACCGCGGCAGACAGGGAGCATTTTCGAAAATGGCGGTTTACCGAATTATGGACGACTGCGCGTGGCCCGTACAGTCATATTTTGCCGTAGAAAAACAAAGAAAAACGGTCATACTAAACCGGGACGGTGAGCATATGAAACGATTTTTAACAATTTTAGTTGCCTTGATAATACTGGTTCCGCACGTCCGTGCCGATACGCAGCCCAAATATATTGCGCTGACTTTCGACGACGGTCCTTCGGGAAAGTATACGGAGCGCCTGCTCGACGGACTGCGGAGCAGAAATGCTTCCGCGACATTTTTCCTCTGCGGCTACCGGTTGGAGCGCTTCCCGGAGCTGGCGGGGCGGATTATCCGCGAGGGGCATGAGGTCGGTTCGCACAGTGACGCGCATCAGTATTTTACCCGTCTTTCGCCGGAGGCACTCTGCCGGGATCTGGCGAGAGCGCAGGAGAAACTCACGGGGGCCTGCGGCGAGGCGCCGACGCTGTTGCGGCCGCCCGGAGGATTGTTTGACGTTAAGGCACTGCAAAAAACAGTCTGTGCGCAAATGCCTGTGATTCTCTGGTCCGTAGACGCGGAGGATTGGCGGCGCAGCGACGCGGCAGGCGTTGCACGGGATATTATCCGAAAAACACGCGCGGGCGATATCATCCTCATGCACGATATGTCGGATTCCAGCGTGACGGCAGCGCTGACGGTGATCGACGCGCTTCAGGTACAGGGCTTCGAGTTTGTCACCGTTTCCGAGCTGGCGCTGCTGCACGGCGTTACGCTTGAGCCGGGAAAGGCATATTATCGTATCCCGCCCCAGAGCGCTGCAAAAAACGATTCAAGCGCCTCGCGCGAACCACGGAGTGAGCCCTGAACAAAGTGCGGCTTCCCGCCGCCGCGCCCCTGGAAGGACGCATTCAGTTGCCTGACGGCTTCGCGAAGGTCGTCCGACTGTGTGCCAAGTGCATAACGCCATGTGTCGTTCTCGCCGGAGAATACGGCGCAGCGGAGAACACCGTGCCTCAAAAGGATGTCGGCAAAGCGGCGCAGGCCGTCCGGTGACAGGTTTTCTTCAAAGAGAACGACACTGTCCTGCCCGGTGAGCTGCCGGGCACGCAGGGAAAAAAGTTTTTGTTCGAGTGCAGCCGCTTTTTGTGCTTCGGAAGCGCGTTCTTCGCAAAGCCGTGCGACAGCTGCGGCCAGTGCCTCCGGCTTTGCCGAAAGCTGCGCGGAAACGGAGGCTGCCTGTGTGGCGAGAACGTCATAATAGTCGGCCAGCGCCTGGCCGCAGAGCAGCTCCATGCGCGTGCCGCCGCGGAAACGAACGGGATTGTTCAGACGAATCATTCCGATCTGGCCGGTATGTGCAACGTGCAGTCCGCAGCAGGCACAGAGGTCTGTGCCCGGAATAGACACTAGCCGCACCTTATCCGTCAGTTCTTTTTTGCTCCGGTATTTGTAGCTCTGCAGAGCATCGGTCGACGGAAAAAAACAGCGGATCGGAAGGTTTTCCAGGATGATCCGGTTGGCGCGTTTCGTAATTTCGCGAAGCTGCGCTTCATTTAATTCGCCGTCAAAATCAATCGTTACGGCATGACTGCCCATATGGAAGCCGACATTGTTCAGCCCATAGAGCGTGTGGATGGTGCCGGAGACGATATGCTCGGCAGAGTGCTGCTGCATAAAGGTAAAGCGCCGGTCACGATCGATGCGAAGATGCACGCGCTGTCCCGGTTCGACGGGGCGGCTGCACAGATGCAGGAGCTGCCCGCCTTTTTCGCAGACGTCTGAGACCTCCGCATCGCCAAGCGTGCCGAGATCGCAGGGCTGGCCGCCGCCGGTAGGGTAAAAGACCGTCCGATCAAGCGTTACAAGCCAGCCGCCTGCTTCCTGTGCACAGGAAAGGACGGTGGCATCCGCTTCGGTCAGGTAGGCGTCATGGTAATATAGTCGTTCGGTCTGCATAGGCTTACTCCTTTGCTCGAAACAGGTCGTATCAGGAACATCATATCAGAAAAACCGCAAAAAGTAAAGAAGAACCGTCCCTGTCTTCCGACAGGGACGGTTGAATCGTTTTTAGCGGTAGAGGTAGTCGTAGCGGTCGCGGACGGTGAGAATGAAGACCTCGATCTCACCGGGAAGCGCATTCGGCACCGACAGATCGTATTCTGCCGTTTCCGACAGACGCACGCGCACCTTGCCGTCCGACAGGAAACAGAATCCGAAGTTTTCGGATTCATCCATGTTCTTTACCGTCTGGAACAGTGTGAACTTATCTTTGCAGGGCTGTGCCGCATAGGGACAGAAGCTTGTGCAGTTGCCGCATTCGTTGCACATTTTGTCGATGTGCAGTATCTGGGTGCGGCCGTCAGGCAGACGGATGACCACATTGGCGCGGTTCGGGCAAACGTCGGCACAGTTCTGACAGACGGTGTTGCAGTCAAGGCAGCGTTCACCCTCGCAGGCAACGTCCTTCGCCATGGCGAGGATGCCCTTCTTAGCGACGGCCTCGGCTTCGGTGGGATAGGCCTCGTCCGGAATAACATAAGTGTACGTTTTTCCGATGACTTCCTCGGCAAACCTGGCCGCATCCGCAATGCCTTCGACAACGGTTGCAGGGCCGCGGTGTGCGTCGCCCGCGCACCAGACATTTTCGACGTTTGTGCGGAAGGCAGGACCCTTGCGTTCCATTGCAATGCCGTTTTTTGCCATCAGAGCATCGTCAACCTGCTCGCCGACGGCAGAAATCACAAGATCGCAGGGAATTTCGACCGTTTCTCCGGTGGGGACAGGGCTTCTTCTGCCGGAGCTATCGGGGGCGCCGAGACTCATTTTGTTGCAGACAAGCTTACCGTCGCGTTGTTCGACGGGGGAAACCAGCTCCAGGAACTGTACGCCGTCGGCAATGGCCAGCTCCAGCTCTTCGGCATCGGCAGGCATATACTTCTTGGTGCGGCGGTAGATCAGCGTTGCGGACAGCGCGCCCTCACGCTTTGCCACGCGCGCTGCGTCCATTGCGGTGTTGCCGCCGCCGACCACGGCCACATGGCCCAGCTCTCCGCCGCGACCGGCTTTGCGCTCAGCCAACCAGCCGATGACGCCGCGGACATTGCCGGAAATGTCCAGCTTTCCGGGTTTCCATGCGCCGGTAGCAAGGAGAATATGTGTATAGCCCTGCCGCTTCAGCTCCTCAACAGAGGGTGCTTCGGTGTTGAGACGTACCTCAGCACCGTAGGCGGTCATAAGCGCGACGTCGCGGTCAATGGCCTCACCGCTGATGCGGAATTCGGGGATGACATGACGGACAATGCCGCCGAGCTTGCCGGTGCGCTCGAAGATTGTGCAGGCGATGCCTGCGCGTCCGAGGAAATAGGCTGCTGCGATACCGGTAGGGCCGCCGCCGACGATGGCGGCTTTCTTGCCGGGGACGGGAGTCGGCCTGACGATTCCTGCCATCAGAGCGTCATAACCCTTTTCGGCCGCAAGGAGCTTTGTGGCGCGGATCTGCACCGGCTCATCATAGAAATTACGGCTGCACTTGCCCATGCAGCGGTGGGCGCAGATGGTGCCCGTGATAAAGGGCAGAGGGTTCTTTTCGGTGATAAGCCGCAGAGCTTCGCTGTAGAGTCCCTTTCTGCACAGCTCTATGTACTCCGGAATATCCTGCGCGATGGGGCAGCCGCCCTTGCAGGGGGCGATGTAGCAGTCCATCCAAGGCACGCGTTCGGCTGATTTGCGCGAAGGCAGCGGCTTGACGGGCTTGACATGGTGGTAATCCGTGCGGCACTCGTGCGCCAGCTTTGTGATCGACTCGGTATCCGTTCCGGCAAAGGGCTTGAAGGGCAGCTTTTCAACCTTTTTCGCCATCTGCGCCAGACGGTTGTAGCCGCCGGGCTTGAGGATGGTCGTCGCGACGGTGATGGGCCAGATGCCGGCAGCGAAGAGCTTGTCGCAATTGAAGAATTCCGCGCCGCCTGCGAACGAGATCTTCATCTTGCCTTCAAATTGTGTGGAGATACGGCGGCACATTTCGATCGTCAGCGGGAACAGAGAGCGGCCGGACATATACATTTCATCGTTCGGCAGCTCGCCGCGCGTGGTATCGACGGGGAAGGTATTTGACAGCTTCAGACCGAATTCCAATCCGTTTTGGTCGGCCAGAGTCTGGAGACGCCCGAACATCGGCACGGCATCGCGCCACTGAAGATCCTCGTTGAAATGGTGATCGTCAAAGACAATGTAGTCGTAACCCATCGAATCAAGAATGGCGCGTGCGTCATGATAGCCCAAAATGGTCGGGTTGCACTTTACGAAGGTGTTGAGCTTCTTTTCCGAGATCAGATAAGAGGCAATACGCTCAATTTCGTCGGGCGGGCAGCCGTGCAGTGTGGAGAGTGTCACGGAGCGCGAAACACGCGGGGAAATCCCGGCGATGAATTCCGCCTCGTCTGGGAACAGTTCGGTAAGTACCCGTTTGCATTCGGCAAAGACCGGGGCACGCGTAGCGTTCTTCATCGACTCGATGTAGTTGTCAATCTTTTCGCCTTTAATACCCTCCAGGTCATAACCGACGGACATATTAAACACAAAGCCGTCCGGGTCACCGTAACCCCAGACCTTTGCCATAATTTTCAGTGCGCACCATGCCTTGATGTATTCGTCAAGCGCCTGACGCACCTCAAGCTCCGTGGACCATTCCTGATTATAGCCTTCGTCGTCCGCAAGGATGCAGGGACGCGGGACGCAGCGGGCCAGCTCCTCGCCGTCCATCTTCTGGACGGTCTTGACCTCAAAGAAGCGTGCGCCGGCGACATAGGAGGCAATGATATTCTGTGCGAGCTGACTGTTCGGGCCGGCGGCGGGGCCGAAGGGTGTTTCGATCTTTTCCCCGAAGATCGGCAGCGTTTTGCCGGGGTCGGCGACGTAGGCCTTGTGTATACCGAAAACTTCGCCGGTGGCCGCACGCTCCCGCACGACCCAGTTCATCAATTCCCGGAAGGGAATCGGATACATTTTTTCAGACATAGAAAATCCTCCGTTTTCATCAATAGGCTCTGTGGTTCAGGGCGCCCCACAGTTTTTTTGCTTCCTCCAGAATATGTGCATTTTCGGCTTCCTCATCGATTCCGATCAATTCGCGATCCTTCATGAGCAGTTTGCCGTTGGCTATGGTCGTCTGGCACTGGCGGCCGGTCATGCCAAAGAGAATATGGCCGTCGATGTTTGCGTCGGAGAAAGGAGTGAAGGGCTTGTAATCCATCACGATCACATCCGCCGCTGCGCCGGGTTCCAGTACGCCCAGCCTGTCCGGGAAGTACTTTGCGCCGATTTCTGCGTTGTTTTTGAACAGCATATCCGTGACCTCGCACCAGCCGACATTCGGCAGGCAGGCGTTCTGGCGCTGTGCACAAAGCGCGACCTTGATGGATTCGAGCATATCGTTCGTATAAGCGTCCGTGCCCATGCCAAGAAGCACACCTGCCTTATACAACGGCAGCACCGGGCAGGTACCGACGGCATTGCCCATGTTGGACTCCGGGTTGTTGACGACCATTGTATTCGTGTTTTTAATGATTTCGATCTCGGCGGAGTTGACATGGATGCAGTGGCCGAGAATGGTTTTTTCACCCAGAATTCCATGATCCTGAAGGCGCTGCACCGGACGCCGGCCATAATTCTGCAGAGAGTCGTATACGTCGTTCATGCCTTCGGAGACATGGATGTGGTAGCCCGTGCGACCGTTGTTCGCTTCGACCATGCGGTCAAAGGTTTTGTCCGAGATGGTAAACAGTGCATGACCGCCGAACATGGCTGCCAGCATCGGATCCCTGCGCTTCTCACACTCGGTAATCCAGTCGGCGTTTTCACGGATGGCTTCGAGACACTTTTCCTCACCGTCGCGGTCGGAGACCTCATAGCAGAGACAGGAGCGGATGCCGAATTTTTTTGCCGAATCGGCGATTTGGAAGAGACTGCCAGGGATCTCGCAGTAAGAGGCATGATGATCGAAGATCGTCGTCACGCCCTGCTTGATGCAGTCGATATACAATGCGTCTGCCGAGGCGCGGGTGCCGGCAAGCGTCAGTTTACGATCAATAGCCCACCAGGTGCCGTCAAGCACTTCATAGAAATTGGTCGGATTATTGCCATCGATGGACAGGCCGCGTGCCAGTGCGGAATAGATGTGCGTGTGTGCATTGATGAAGGCAGGCATGATGACGCCGCCCTTGGCATCGATAAACTCCGCCCCGGGATATTTGGAGCGAAGCTCAGTCGTTTTGCCGACCTCTTTAATCTTTGTTCCGTCGATGACAACACCGCCATCCGGAAGGAAGGGGAGTGCGGCACTTCTGGTGATGAGTTTGCCGTTTGCAAGAATATACATAGATCTACCTCCTTGAAAAATGCGTCGGGAAAAACAAAAATGGGGATGCAAAATGCATCTCCACCCAAGAAACCCTGAGTGATAGTCGTCAGCCCGTGCGCGAAGCACTTCGTTACAGCTATCAATCTTCAATTACACACCCATTATACCAAAGTCAACGGGAGGATGCAAATACTTTTTCTCCGTGCGGATGGAAAAAAATACACAGATTTTTTGGATAATTTGCCGAAAAAATCCGGAGGGCAGCAACCCGCCGCCCTCCGGATGAAAATTTATCCGTCAATACGATATTTGGATTTATAGCTGCGGTAGATCTCGGCGAACTCATGGCTGCCGCTTTCCCTGACCTCGTTGAGATACTCGTGCGTGCCGAAGCTTCCGGCATGCGTTTCAATAAGTGCAACGGCGAGGTTCGAGCAGTGATCGGAAATACGCTCATAGTTCGTCAGAAGATCAGACAGGACAAAGCCAAGCTCAATGGTGCAAACCCCCTGCTGGAGGCGCTCGATGTGCTTCGTTTTGGCGTCGGAGATCAGAAGATCGATCACCTGCTCCAGAGGCTCAATGCGACGAGCGGTATCCAGATCCTCCTTGCAGAAGGAGTCGATTGTCAGGTTCAAAATCTCCTTCAATGCGGCAGTGAGATTATCGACCTCCTGCCGAGCCTGCTCGGAGAAGTGAATCTTTTTGTCGTGGATTTCCTGCGCGCTTCGCAGCAGATTTACGGCGTGGTCGCCCAGACGTTCCAGATCACCGATGCTGTGCAGCATTTTGGAGACTTCCTGTGAGTCTTTTTCCGACAGGGATTTTCGGGCCAGCTTTACCAGGAAGGTGCCGAGCTTGTCCTCATACATATCCAGCTCGTCTTCCTTTTTCAGGACCTCCGCCGCACCCTTTTCACTGTAGTTATACAGCAGACCGATGGAGGAGAGCAGCGTGTCGTGTGCGATATGCGCCATTTTTCGGGTGCGGGAATCGGCCTCAGCGACGGCGACGGAAACGGTGGACAGAAGGCGCTCGTCGAGGAATTCGGTTTTGTTCGTCGCTCTCGACGGGCGGACGAGAAGATTGGTCAGACGCTCCAGGTGGCTCCAGAAGGGTAGCAGAATCAGTGTGTTTGCCACATTGAAAACGGTGTGGATCATAGCAACACCGAAGATCGATACGCTGCTGTGAATAAAGTCAAAACTAAAAAGCAGACTTGCGCCGTAGAACAGGCCCATACAGATGATGGTTCCGACGATTTTAATAATAATATGTACGATAGCGACTTTTTTTGCGTTTTTATTGACGCCGATGCTGGAGATCAGCGCGGTAACGCAGGTGCCGATGTTAGCGCCGAGGACGAGCGGGATGGCCATATTGTAGGTGATCTGGCCGGAAAGCGCAAGATTCTGCACAATACCGATCGTACCGGCAGAGCTTTGGATAATGCCGGTAAAAACGGTGGAAACAAGAACCGCCACAAACGGGTTGCTGAATGCGGTAAGAATCGTCTGGAAGCTGCCGGAATGCTCAAGCTCCTGCACCGAATTGCCCATCATGACCATGCCGTACATCAGGACGGAAAAGCCGACAAGGATACGGCCGAGATCATGACGGCGCGGTTTCTTGCTCAGCGTGATCATAGCCACACCAATCAGGGCGATGACCGGCGAAAAGTTTTTCGGATTTAAAACCGACAGAATACCGCTGTCTCCGATACCGGACAGGGAGGTGATCCAGGTTGTGACCGTTGTGCCGATGTTTGATCCCATGATAACGCCGATCGTCTGGCCGAATTGCATAATACCGGAGTTTACAAGGCCGACCAGCATGACGGTCATGGCGGAGGACGATTGAATCGCGATGGTGATTATGAAGCCGAGTAGCATTGCCATCCACCGATTACCTGTGATTTTCTTGAGCGAACGCTCCAATGAGCTGCCCGCAACCTTGCGCAGATTATCGGACATTACATTCATACCGAACAGGAAAAAGGCCAGCCCGCCGATCAGCAAAAGCACATCCATGCGAATCTCTCCGTTTCGTGGTTTTATAAAAAATTTGTAAAGAGTGAAGACGCAAAACTTCCTTTTATACTCTACGAAAAACGACGCATAAAGTCAAGCGCCTTTTCTGCTTTTCGAGAAGATTCTTCATCCTACACAAAAGCTTCCTCTCTTTCGCTGAAGATTCTTGTCGCTATTCCGCTCACCCTGTTGGTATGGAAATATGAATTCTTTGCAAAATTCCTGTATATAAACGGTAAAACCGGTATGCACATGGCGCGGACGGATTTTTACAAAGCGGCTATGCCGCACTTTACAAAGCGTCGCTGGTGCGGTAGAATTATGACGAGGGGGGAAAAGAAAACTATGGACGTCTCTGTTGCCCGCTGCGAGAATTATTCCGACGAAGCCTGTCAAAAGGCACTGAGGGAGGTTTTGGAACCTTTCGGCGGACTGGATTGGGTCCTGCCGGGAATGTGTATTGCCGTTAAGGCCAATCTGGTTTCTGCCATGAAGCCGGAGGCAGCCGCTACAACGCATCCCGCGCTGCTGCGCACGCTGACACGGGCGCTCACGGAGCGCGGCGCAAGGGTCGTGATCGGCGACAGCCCCGGTGGCCTCTACAATGCGGCGTTTCTCAACCGCGTCTATTCTGCGACCGGAATGCGGGAGACAGGCGCGGAGCTGAATCAGAATTTCGCACAGAGCGAAGCGGCCTTTCCGCAGGCGCACATTGCAAGGCACTTCACCTATACCTCCTATCTCGGTGAAGCAGATGCAATCATCAGCTTCGCCAAGCTCAAGAGCCACGGGATGATGTCCCTTTCCGCTGCGACAAAGAATCTGTTCGGCGCCGTGCCGGGGACGGTGAAGCCAGAGTATCATTTTCGCTATCCTGAGCCATTGGATTTTGCCGCCATGCTAATCGATCTGAACGATTATTTCAAACCGAGATTGTATCTGGTCGACGCCGTGGAGGCAATGGAGGGCAACGGCCCGACTGCGGGCACCCCGCGCCACGTTGGCGCGCTGCTGGCCGGAACGGATTGCCACAAGGTCGACCTGATCTGCGCAAAGCTCATCGGGCTGGAGCCGATGGCTGTTCCGACGCTCCGCGCGGCCGCAAATTTCGGACGGATCGGGGAGAGTGCGGACTGCGTAGAGGTCTGCGGCCCGATGGAAGAACTGATTGTGCCGGATTTCGAACGCATTGAGCGCGGCAGGGGAATGCAGTTTGAAACACTGCTGCCGGGAAAGCTCGGCCGGGGCTTCAGTCGTGTGGTACGCAGGGCGCTACGCTCATCTCCGAGACTCAAACGGAGTCTGTGCGTCGGCTGTGGGGTCTGCGCGGGAATTTGTCCCGCACATGCGATTGAGATTCGGGAAAAGCGTGCGAAAATCGATTTCGGAAAATGCATCCGCTGCTTCTGTTGTCAGGAATTCTGCCCCAAGGGGGCGATGAAGGTTCACCGTCCGCTGCCTGCGCGCCTTCTGAATCGTTCATAAATAAGAGGACCCTGTGGCCAAAGGATCGATCCGGCAGCCGAATTCCTGTCAAACTTCGCACTGATTGCACCCGAACAAAAGCCGCACGGCGTTTTTGCACGTCGTGCGGCTTTTACTTATGCTCTTGCAAGATAGCCTTCGCAAACGGTGCGTGCCTCCGCGGCGACTGCACTCTCGTCAATGCCTGTCAGCCGGCCGTTGTCAACCGTCACGCGACCGTTCACAATCGTGTAGTCCACCGGTGCACGCAGGCCAACCGTCCCAAACAGATTTTTTTCGTCGACGGTCGCTCCGACGAGCTCGATGCGTCTGCGGTCGATCAGGAACAAATCGGCGCATTTTCCAACTTCGATTGTGCCGATGTCGCTACGGCCGAGCAGGCTTGCAGAACCGCGCGTGGCCATTTTCAGCACGTCATAACCGCTCGGCGCACGGCCGGAGGCATTGAGTCTGTGCAGCAAATAACAGATGCGCAGCTCCTCAAGCAGGTCGGAGCCGTCCTGAGAGGCGGAACCGTCTACGGCCAGACCGACCTTGACTCCGCGCTCCAGCATTTCGGGGATCCGGGCAATACCGGATGAGAGCTTCATGTTCGATACCGGGCAGTGTGCGATGCCGGTACCGCTCTGTGCAAGGACGTCCAGTTCTTCGGTTGTAAAATGGATGCCGTGTGCATACCAGACATCAGGTCCCAGCCAGTCCAGGCTTGCCATATATTCCAGCGGCCGCATGGAAAAACGCGAAAGCGTGTAGTTTTCCTCGTCCTTTGTCTCGCAAAGGTGGGTATGCAGACGAACGCCATACTGCCGCGCCAGCTTTGCCGATTCGCGCAGCAGCGCCGGTGAGACGGAGAAAGGGGAACAGGGCGCCAGAACGATCTGGCGCATCGAGCCGTAGGACGGATCATGATAGCGTTCGATGACGCGCGCGCTGTCGGCAAGTATTTCGTCAACCGTCTGCACAACGCTGTCCGGCGGCAGACCGCCGTCCTTTACGGACAGATCCATACTGCCGCGCGAGCTGACCATACGCATCCCGAGCGTCCGTGCTGCTTCCAGCTGTGCGCCGATGAGGTCGCCGCAGCCGTTGGGGAAAACGTAGTGGTGATCAAAACAGGTCGTACAGCCGTTTTTCATCAGCTCGGCCATGCCTGTCAGCGAGGAGAAGCGAACAACGGTTTCATCGAGGTTGCGCCAGATCTCGTACAGTGCGCGCAGCCAGTCGAACAGCTCCAGATTCTGCACCTGCGGCAAATTGCGCGAAAACTGTTGATACAGGTGATGATGTGTGTTAATCAGGCCGGGGTAGCATAAGAGATCGGAACCGTCGATTGTCCGTTCGGCGCGGATTTTCGGTGCTGCTCCGATGGCTTCGATACGGTTTTCCTGGATGTATACATCTACGTTGCGCAGTACGCGATCCGCGTCGTCGCAGGTGACGACGCAGGCAACGTTTTTCAGCAGTAAATCAGACATTTTCGATCCCCTTTTTCTCTTTTCGGGTAAAAATGACGGCGGAAGTCATGGCTCCGGCGGAGAGCAACAGGTAAACAACGAATTGGAGCAGTGCGCAGGTACGGGCTTTGGCAAGCAGCACGCCTACCTGCGGTTGAGACAACAGGTAGGGAAGGAGCACGATACCGAGCGTCAGGAGCCCAAAGACAAGCGCCAGCGCACAGAGCATAACCGCAAGTGCGCGAAGCAGGACAAGAGGGGCTCTGCGGTTCAGTAGCACGAGCACGGCAAGCAGGACGGCGGCGAGGGCGCAAACCGCGAAAAGCATCCACCCGGAGAGAAGACGACGTGCCAGCGCGATTGCGCCGGAAAGCGCCCCGGACGCCGGGACAGCGTTGGTCTGCGCACGAAGTACGACGACGGTGGCTTCTGACCGAAATGTTGTAACTGCGCCGGTACGGATGCCGAACAGGTCAAGATACTCCTCCAGATTTTCCTCGAGGAATGCACGCAGCACATCGTAGTCGTGCTGCGTCATGCGGTACCCCAGCTCCTGATAGATCAGTTCCTCATTCTGCCGCACGAAGTCGACGACTTCTCCGACCGTCAGCGGATCTACGGGACGGCCGTCGACCAGACTGCCCGTGTAGCGGCCGAGCGTACGGGCGATAAACTCGGACAGGTCACTCTTTCTCAAAAGTGTCTCGATTGCCTCCGAGGTGAGCCGGTGACTGCGAACGAATTCTTCATCGATTCTGCGCAGAAGGTAATCCGGCAGGCGGACGGTATTGTTATCTGTTATCTGTCCGGATTTGGGATCGGGCAGACGGATATCTGCAATGTCAACACTGCTTACGGTGCTTTCTATTCCCTCTGCACTGAGTGCGGCGCGGGCGATGGTCAGAAGCCCGCTCAGCAGCAGAAGGAGGGCGAGCAGGACGCTGCAAACGATTGTCCAGCTCTTTACGGCTTTACCGGATGCCTGATTCATGTTCGGTCCTCCTGTTTTCTCTGCCCGTTTTGACGGTCTTTAAACCTTTGTTGTTCCGGCGAGGACATTTTTGTAATCCTCATAGTTTTTTTGTAGCAGCGCGGGTGTGTTAAGTCCGTAGGGGCATTTTGATGCACACAGGCCGCAGTGCAGACAACCTTCGATTCGCTTCATTTTTTCCTGCATATCCGGCGTGAGCCATGCAGCGGAGGGTGCGCGGCGCAGCATCAGGCTCACACGGGCGCAATTGTTGATCTCGATTCCTGCGGGGCAGGGCATACAGTAGCCGCAGCCGCGGCAGAATTCACCCGTCAGCTCTCTGCGTTCGGTTTCAATGAAGCTGCGCAGCTCATCGGTCATAACGGCGGGAGTTTTGAAGAAATCAAGCCATTCGTCCAGCTCGCGTTCGCGCTGGATGCCCCAGATGGGCAACACATTTTCAAATTGAGAAATGAAGGCAAATGCGGCATCGGAACGGCGGATGAGGCCGCCGGCCAGCCCCTTCATGGCAATCAGTCCCATGTTGGCACGGCGGCACTTTTCCGCAAGCGCCTGCTCGCGTTCGGACGAGATGTAGCTGAAAGGGAATTGCAGCGTCTCATACAGACCGGAGTCAATGATTTCCTCGGCAATGCCGATTCTGTGTGCCGTGGCGCCGATGTGACGGATCTTGCCCTGCTTTTTTGCCTCCAGCATACACTCATACATACCCGTGCCGTCGCCGGGGCGGAAGCACTGCGCGGCATTGTGGAACTGGTAGATATCGATGTGGTCGGTTTTCAGCAGAGACAGCGAGGTCTCCAGATCACGCCAAAAGTCCTCCGGTGTCAGAGCGGCGGTTTTGGTGGCGACATAGATGCCGTCCCAGTGACCGCCGAAAGCAAGACCGAGTTTTTCCTCGCTGTCGGAGTAGGCGCGGGCGGTGTCAAAGAAGGTTATGCCGCCGCTTCTGGCACGCCGCAGCAGCGCGACGGCCTGATCTTTCATGACCCGCTGCACGGGCAGCGCGCCGAAGGCATTCTGCGGTACGCAGATGCCGGTGGAACCGAGTGTTACGGTTTTCATAGACAAAATCCTCCTGTTGTCTTTCTGAATCCTCTATGTAAATTGTAAATTTCTCTTGCACAAACGACGCGGATGGGTTATACTGGAAGCGGAACGCCCAAGAAAAGGAGATTGACTTTTATGCTGAACCTCAAGCCCTATTTCCCGCCTGATTTTACCGAAAAGCGCTTTACCGACGCACCGGAGGCCGTGCTTGTTCCCGCCCCCTTTGACGGTGTTGCACCGGAGCATTACCACGCAATGAGCATCTTCCCCGAGTACTTTCACATCGACGGCCAGTGGCTGCTTGCCGAGGAAAGCCGCATGGACTGTGTTGCCGTGCTGGAAAACGGTAAAGTCATCGTTCGCGAGCCGCGGCTGCTTAAAAAGGGCGACCTTGTCGTTACCGGCCGAACGGAAAACTGTGAGGACGGTATCTTTGTCCATCCCGACGGCTTCCGTGAACAGAAGGGAAACCAGGATGTGTTTGCTTTCCGCACCGGACGCTCCCGTGAGACGGCATTTTCCCGTGATTATGACGAATTGTATGAGGTGCTGCGGCATGACCGCGATCACGGCAAAATCGTCTGGGTCATGGGGCCGGCCTTTGCCTTTGACCATGATGCGCGCCGTGCAATGAGCAAGCTCATTGAGGCGGGCTATGTGCATGCCATCCTTGCAGGCAACGCGCTGGCGACGCATGATCTTGAGGCGGCCTACATCGGTACGGCACTCGGCCAAGACATCTACACCCAGCAGTCAATGCCGAACGGGCATTACAACCATCTGGATACGATCAACCGCGTGCGCTTCCACGGTTCCATCGCGAACTTCATCAAGAACGAGCATATCGACAACGGCATTATCTATTCCTGTGAGAAGTGCGGCGTGCCCTATGTTCTCGGCGGCTCCATTCGCGACGACGGCCCGCTGCCCTGCGTTTACGGGAATGTCTACGAGGCGCAGAACGCCATGCGCGATCAGGTGCGCGCGGCGACGACGGTAATCAGCATGGCTACCATGCTGCATACCATTGCCACGGGAAACATGACGCCTTCATTCCGAGTGATGCCGGACGGCACCGTGCGTCAGGTTTATTTCTACTGTGTCGATACGGCGGAATTTGTTGTAAACAAACTGGCCGACCGCGGCAGTCTTTCGGCGCGTGGTATCGTGGCTAACGTACAGGACTTTATCGTCAACGTGCAGCGTGGTCTCGGCCTGTAAAGAAGTATAACAAATTCGGGCACTTTTGGCAAGTATTTACGAAATTTTTTGCAGCGGCTTCAAAATGCGCGACGGAGCGCATTTCCGAGCGACAAGCCGACGGTGCTACCGCACCGTCGGCTTGCCTGTTTTCCGATACGGCGTGCAGAGCGTGCGCCGCTCCACAAATTCATAAAAAGTTTACAGCGTATTCTGGAGATTTTATTGTAAAAGGGCGGAGAACGTGCTATGATTTCCACGTTTTAAGGGTAAATCTGAGCGTTTATGCCGCTCATTCAGGAGGTAAAACGTATGGCCAATCAGCAAAACGGAAAACGTCCGGAAAAAAATAACGAAACCCGCCCTTCCTCCAGCTTCTGGGTGGTAATCGCTGCGATTGTTCTGGTCGGAATGATGTTGGGTCAGCTCCTTTTTTCCAGCGGGACGAAGGTTTCCTACAATGTCTTTCTGGATCAGGTAAACAAGGACAATATTGAGGCCGTTGAGATCCAGTCCGACCGGATTCTGTTCCAGCTTCGCGGGACAAAGGAGCTCCCGCGCTCGCAGCAGAAGACCTACTATACCGGCCGGGTGTTCACGGATATGCCGCAGGATCTTGTTGATACGCTCTATAAAAACGGTGTGGAATTCGACAAGCTGATTGTGGAGGAAAACATCTTCACAACGTTGCTGTCGTGGGTATTGATGCCCGCGCTGCTTGTGCTGGGATTCCTGTTCATTATGCGTATGGCTGCCAAATCCGGCGGCGGTATGGGCGGTATCGGCGCGATGGGCAAGAGCACTGCCAAGGTCTACATGGAAAAGGAGACCGGCGTAACCTTCCGTGACGTGGCCGGGCAGGATGAAGCCAAGGAATCGCTGCTGGAGATTATCGACTTTTTGAATAACCCGAAAAAATACACCGCCATCGGCGCAAAGCTCCCGAAGGGCGCGCTGCTGGTCGGCTCTCCCGGTACCGGAAAGACCTTGCTTGCCAAGGCAGTTGCAGGAGAGGCGCACGTCCCGTTCTTCTCCATTTCCGGTTCGGATTTTGAGGAGATGTTCGTCGGCGTCGGCGCAAGCCGTGTGCGTGACCTGTTCCACGAGGCATCCAAGGTAGCTCCGGCGATTATTTTCATCGACGAGATCGATGCGGTCGGCCATACGCGTGATTCCCGTTTCGGCAACGGCATGGATCAGACGCTGAATCAGCTTCTGGCGGAGATCGACGGCTTCGACTCGTCGAAGGGCGTTGTGATCCTTGCTGCGACGAACCGCCCCGAGATTCTTGACCCTGCGCTTCTGCGCGCCGGACGCTTTGACCGCCGCATTGTGGTCGATCGCCCAAACCTTGAGGGACGCTATCAGACGCTCCTGGTTCATACACGCAATATCCGCCTTTCGGAGGATGTCGATCTTCGTAAGCTTGCGCAGGCAACGGCGGGCGCCGTCGGCGCCGACCTCGCCAATCTGGTCAATGAAGCTGCGCTGCGCGCCGTGCGAAAGGGACGCCAGCTTGTCAATCAGGAGGACCTTCTTGTGTCTTTTGAGACCGTCATTGCCGGCACCGAGAAAAAGGGTACCGTCCTGACGGACATTGAAAAGCGTATTGTGGCATATCATGAGTGCGGTCATGCGCTTGTTGCCGCGCTGGAGAAGCACGCGCAGCCTGTTTCCAAAATCACCATCGTCCCGCACACCTCCGGCGCGCTCGGCTATACCATGCAGATGCCCGAGGAGGAGAAGTATCTCAGCTCGCGCGAGGAGCTGCTCATCGAACTGCGCACCCTGCTCGGCGGCCGCGCCGCAGAACAGACCGTGTTCGGAATTCAGACGACCGGCGCTGCAAACGACATTCAGCGCGCCACGGAGCTGGCACGGAAGATGGTTACGCAGTACGGCATGAGTGAGGGCGTCGGTCTGATGGCGCTTGCCGCATCGTATAACGAATACCTTGGCGGGAGCACCCATATGGACTGCGCACAGAACACCGCGGCCGAAGCCGATCGCGAGATGCGTAAGCTCCTGAACGACGCTTATGATGCCGCAAAGAAACTCCTGAATGAGCACCGTGCGCTTCTTGACGACGTCTCGCTGTATCTGCTTCAGAAGGAAACGATCACGGGCGACGAGCTGATGCGCTACGTAAATGCGGAGGATAAAAAACCCGAGAAGACACAGGAGAGTGAGACCGAATGAGCTGGGAGGATGTTTGGAAGCTTCTTTCCTCGCTGACACTGGATCGCATCTTACCTGCGCTCGGGATCGTTCTTGTCGGAGCCGTGCTGGTGCATGTCGCCATGAAGGGAGTTGACCGTGCGCTCTCGCATTCCAGAGTGGATAAAACCGCCTTTGGAATTCTGAAGACCACTCTGCGCGTACTCCTGTACGGCATCGTTTTTCTGATCGCACTCGGCAGTATCGGCGTGGATGTCAGCTCGCTGGTTGCCGTTCTGAGCGTTGGATCTCTGGCTGTGACACTGGCCGTGCAGCAGACGCTCGGCAACATCGCCGGAGGCATTACTCTGATTGCCACGCATCCGTTTCATGTGGGCGACTACATTGAATTCGGCTCCGACGAGGGTACTGTTCAGGAGATCAATCTGAATTATACGCACATTGTTACCGCCGACGGCCGCAGGATTTTCATTCCGAACAGCGATGCCGCTTCCTCGCGTGTGTGCAACTACCCGGCTGACGGCAACCGCCGGCTGGATTTGAAGCTCAGTATCCCATTTGACGTACCGCAGCAGAAGGTCACGCAGGCTCTGCTGCGCATCGCAGAGCAGGAAAAGTGTCTGCCTGAACCGGAGCCTGTTGTCCGAATTCTCGGCTTTGAAAACGGCGCAGTGCAGTATGATCTGGTGCTCTGGACGACCTGTGCGGATTATTGGGACGTATTGTTTGACGTAAACAAGGCCGTCAAGACTGTGTTTGAGCAGGAGGGTATCCCTCTTGCGGTGCCGGTCGTGAAGGTCCAGCAGTAACAGCAAAGTATTAACGACCGTTTCCGTATTACAGGGAGCGGTCGTTTTGCTTCGCCGTTCGAGCCCCGCCCGTCTGTCGGTTGAATCAGGCGGTACGGCAGCCGCAGGGGGAAAGTCAGCTTCAACGAAAATGCACTGAAAATGGGGAAACTTCTTGACAATGTGGTATAGTCGGAGCATCTCGAGGCACTAATTTGCACAAAACAAGCTCTTCTGCGCCTCGGGAATTCATTTTCAGACAGTTTTTCACAGAGTAAATCGCGCTGCCGGTTAGATCGATGCAGGTAAGGAGAAAGGTTTCAACAATGACTGTTTTTGAAGAAACATCCGCTCGGATTGAGAACGGTATACTTACAGTTTCCTGTGGCTACCGGGTTGAATTTATGCACTCCGATTTCGAACCGATTCAGCTTGGTACGCCGGCATATTGGGATGACGCAATTCAACAATACTGCCCTTCCGATTTTGTAACGTTCGGTATTTACGGAAGCCGTCAGCCGCGTGAGAAGTGCAACCGTGTTACGGATTATAAGCAGGTCTGGGGACTTTTAGGCCTGAAAAAGGGTTATCCCGGAACGTTCATTGATTGCGGGCCGGACAGGCTTTATCTCGGCATCACATCTGCACCATTTGCAAAGCTATCGGAATGCGATGCGCCGGTCTGTCTTTTGCTTCCGGCCAATGAGGCAGGGAAATTCGTAGAAATCTGGACATTTTTTATCGACTCAATGCTCACGATGTCACAGCCTGGCGTGATAGACGGGTTACGGAATGTTGTCCGTACTTTTCCGAAAACCATAGCCCTAATTTTTCAGTGCACTTGCAAAAGCAGCGTCTCTCTGACCGCGATATGCAGCGAACCGGAAAAGCTTCGCGACGCGATCTGCGACGCTCAGCGTAAAGACAATTGTATCATTACCAGACGTTTTTTAAGCAGAGGCGAAGGATCATTCGACTCTCGCAAAGCAAGGATCAGAAGAGATTAGAAAGCGGCAAGCAGGAGGTTAACCGATGAAAAGAGCAACGAATACGCTGTTTGTGGTACTTATGGTCTTCCTGGCCCTTGTATTCTCTGCCTGCTCACATGAGGATCCGTTGTTGGAGGATGCGTCAGTTTATGCGCTTCAAGCGGAGTTTGATCGAGAGGATGTTGATTTTGACTCTCTGTGTGCGTTACTGAACAAACAGTTTGAGAATTCGGATATGGAATACTTTACCGATATCGGTGAGGGAACGGATATTTTCGATCGCAGCTATGAGAAACGGCGGTTGTATTTTAAAAAGACAAAGGTTAAAGAGCAAGATCGTCTATCATGGCTTTATGTTAGTATGTACCCCTCCGCCGAAGATGCCAAACAGTCTTATACGGATCGGTCATTTACCATCGACTTTGTAGACGAGGCCTATTTGATTCGGTTTGGGAATTTGCTGATTGAGTCGATGGGACCGGAACTCCGAGCTGTACTCACTGAGCTGGGAATCTCTGTCGAGCCAACCAAAACAAAGGTGTTTCGAAACGATTTGCACACGATATTGAAAGTTGAAGGTGGACCGACGCTGGAGCAGATCATTTCAGCCGCGCCCCAATTTGGTTATCGTGTGATAGAAAGTGCGAGCGAGCGCACCGTTTATCTAATGAACGATAAGCGATGGTTTTTTCTTACAATACAGGATCGCGCGGCAGATGTGTGTGACAGCCCATTAGAAGGGGTTTCATCGCGCTTTCAATTGTTTGAACCTCAGGATGAATCTGTTAGAACAATTGAATATGCGTTTGGGTCGGTCCTGTTTTTTTCGGATGAGTATAGTGTTCTGTCCGTCGGTACGATATGGTTGGAATTCCTGGAACAAATTGAGATGACTTAAACAAGCAGAGAACAGCCCCGGTGTAGGCCAACTGACCTACACCGGGGTGTGTTTTACATGGCTCCGGTCGAACCCGGCTTATTTCCCTGTGCAGCAGCTACAGCTCCCGTCACAGTCACCGGAGGCGCCGCTTTCCGGGAAGAACGCCTGCATCGGGAAAGCGATGCGGCTGAACAGGTCGCAGGGATCCTCCTCGCAGCATTCTTCGTCGCAGCATTCACGCGTCGGCGCGCAGTATTCGCACACCGGGATGGTGAGCTGTGTTTCGCGTTCCAGACGCACGGTAGAGAACTGCCCGATGGTAACATACAGTCGCCGGCTGTCGCCGGTGAGCACGAGCTGTTCTCCGAAAGAGTCGGAAATGAAGGACGGGATGTTTGTGAGCAGGGTATCCTCCTTGCTGCCGTCGCCCAGCTCTCTTACTTTGGCCGACAGAACCATCGGGTCGAGCGCTTCGACTACGGCAACCGGCTTGCTGCCTGCCGCCAACTCCGGAAGAACGGGCGGCGTGTCTGTGCTGCGGTAGATTTTGGCGCAGCTCTTACCGCCGTAAAGTACGACACGCTTTGCGAAAACCGCAAGACCGGTGATCGTTGTCGGCCGGGTGCCGCCGAAAAGTGCATCGCCGAGGATCCGGTAGTAGAATGTGATGTCCACGGCATAGTGACCGGATTTATAGCTCAGCGCTTCGACTTCAATGGCTGAGTACAGCAGCTCTGCGCAGCGTGTTTTGGCGCCGGTCGAATTGTCAAGTGTTTCCTGTGAAGATTCGGTCAGATAGACACGGAGATCCTCCACACAGTCCTTGTCAAGGCAACTGTCGACGATCTGCATCGTGTGTATGCAGACGGACCTTCCCGGTCCGTCAACAGGCTTACGGGTGTTGTCTGCCATAGAAAACCCTCCTGATGAGTCTTTAAGCAAAAGGATGCTTCATGACCATAGTATGCCGCGCCGAACCAAAGGTGAAATATTGAGACGCCGCCGTAGACAAAACAGAAAAAATGTGGTAAAATAAAAGTACGCTGCACACTGGAGGGCTCGACAAATGAAGACACAGATCCTCGGCGTCCGATACGATAATGTCACACCGCAGGAGGCGGTGGCACTTGCGCGGGAACTGCTCGCGCAGAAAAGGCCAGTCTATTGCGTTACTCCCAATGCGGAAATGGCCTATGAGGCGATGCACGACGAGGACTTTCGGGAACTGCTGAACGGTGCGGCGCTGACTCTCCCGGACGGTGCGGGCGTCGTTCTCGCCGGAAAGATCGTCAAAACACCGCTCAGGCAGAAGGTCGCCGGTGTCGATTTTGCGCAGAACCTTCTGGAGGTTCTGGAGCAGGAGGGATACCGCCTGTACCTTCTCGGCGGCAAGCCCGGTATCGGTGAGCTTGCGGCGCAAAAAATGCTGGAGAAGCATCCGAAGCTGGAAATCTGCGGCATCGCCGACGGCTATTTTCAGGACGAAGCGGACGCAATGGCCGCCGTGAGTGCGGCGAAGGCGGATGTTCTCTTCGTGTGCCTCGGTTCGCCAAAGCAGGAGCTTTTTATGCGGGCACACTGCGGCGAAGGCGGTGTGACGCTGATGGTCGGTCTGGGAGGGACGCTCGATTCTATCGCAGGAACCGTTCAGCGTGCGCCGAAATGGATGATTCGCCTGCAGCTTGAATGGCTGTACCGGTTAATTAAGGAGCCCAGACGCTTTAAGAGAATGCTGCGGCTTCCAAAGTATGTTTTCGCCGCGCTTCACAGCCGGAGAAAGGAGCGCTGACATGGGAAAGCTCATTGTATTTGAAGGGACGGACGGCTCCGGTAAATCTACGCAATTTCGACTGATGACACAGCGGCTGAAAAATGAGGGCGTTGACTTTCGGACAATCGTTTTTCCGCAGTACTCCGAGCCCTCCTCTTCGCTCATACGGATGTATTTGGGTGGCGAATTCGGCGAGCGGCCGTCGGATGTTAACGCATATGCCGCTTCAACATTCTATGCGGTAGATCGCTTTGCGTCCTATCGCAAGGTCTGGCGCGATTATTATCATGACGGCGGTCTGCTGCTTTCCGATCGATATACGACATCCAATGCGGTACATCAGGCTTCAAAGGAGCCTCCGGAAAGGCGTGAGGACTTTTTCCGGTGGCTCTATGATCTGGAATACCGCTGTATGGAACTGCCGAAGCCTGATCTCGTCCTATACATGGATGTACCGACGGAGTTGACCGGGCAGATGCTCCGCCACCGCGAGGAGCTGACGCATACACATGCGGACATTCATGAGCAGAATATGGATTATCTTCGTCGCTGCCGCGAAACGGGACTTCAGGCGGCGAACTTCTACGGCTGGACGATCGTCCGCTGTGCAGCCGACGGGAAGATGCGCTCCATTGAGGAGATCCACAACGAGATTTATGGTCTTATTGCGGCCTGTTTGGAGGAAAACTGAATGGTTTACATTGTTTTGGGGAACGGATTTGAGGAATGCGAGGCGACGATCCCTTGTACCGTACTGCGGCGCGGGGGTGTGGATGCACGCTTTGCCGGTATCGGCGGCACGCAAATCTGCGGCGCACGCGGCATTACGATCAGTGCAGACTGCACGGTTGAGCAGATCGATGTTCGACAGGCGGAAATGATCGTATTGCCCGGCGGGCTGGGCGGTGTGCACTCCATCGCAGGTTGCCCGCAGGTACTGGAAACGGTTCGCAGGATTCATGCCTGTGGCGGCTATGTTGCCGCTATCTGCGCGGCGCCGACGGTTCTGTCCGCGCTCGGCTTGCTGGAGGGACGGCATGCCACGGTCTATCCCGGTATGGAGCCTGAGCTTCGTGGAGCGACGTGTGAGGCGAAGCCTTTCGTGACGGACGGGAGGATCGTTACTGGACGTGCCGCCGGAACCGCGTTTGATTTTGCATTGGAGCTGCTGCGTCTGCTGCGCGGAGAACAGACGGCAAACGAGGTCCGTGAAAGTATTGTATATCCGGGAGGTTTACGATGAATGATGATAAGACCCGTAAGCATGAGCCGATGAACGACGATGAGCTCATCGAGCAGCTGAAACGGGAGCTGAATATGATTGAGAAGAAACCGGAGCCGAAGCAGGATGAGCCGAAACAGCTGCCGCATGACACAACGCTGGAAACGGGGTACCCCAGCGTAGAGCGCTCGGAGGATTTTACACCGGATTTCGGCGATGCCTTTGCCGATTACGGTGAGTATCGCACGAACGGACAGAGTGCCCGCTCGGATGAACCGGACGAGGAGGAAGAATATGATGATCCGCTGCCGGAGCTTCAGGCACCGAAACTGATGCGTAAACGCCGAATTATGCCGCTTTTTGTAAAAGTCATTCTCTATGTCGTGATCGTTGGGCTGATTGCCGTCGGCCTCGGCTACGGCGGCTGGGAATGTGCCAAGGACGTGCTTGCATTTGGGCGTTCTTCGGAGATGCAGACCGTTGTGATTTCGGAAAGCGATGATGTGACGTCCGTTTCGGAAATGCTGGCCGAAAAGGGCTTTATCAAATACCCGTGGCTGTTCCGCCTATACTGTAAGTTTACCAGCTCTGAGGAAAAGATTCACCCTGGCACCTATACGCTGAGCTATAATTACGACTATCATGCGCTTGTCAGCGGGATGCGCGAAACGAGCGTTAACCGACAGACGATCCGTGTGGCGGTGCCGGAGGGCTATACCTGCGCGCAGATCTTCCGACTGATGGAGGAAAAGGGCGTCTGCACCGTTGCCGAGCTTGAAAAAGCCGCGGCGGAGCATGAGTTTGACTACTGGTTCCTTGAGGGGATTCCCTACGGTGCCGCAAACCGTCTGGAGGGCTTCCTTTTCCCGGACACCTATGATTTCTATGAGCGTGACGATGCGGCTCGCGTGCTTGGCAAGTTCCTTGTGAACTTCCGCCGCAAGTTCGGCGACAATGCCCAGAAGCAGCTTGAGCAGCTCAACGAAAAGCTCGCGTCGCGGCTCAGTGACCGCGGCTATGACGAGGAATATATCGAAGCGCACAAGTTTACCGTCTATGAGCTGATTACCGTTGCATCGATGATCGAAAAGGAAACCGCGGGAGCGACGGAAAGCGGCTATATTGCTTCCGTCATCTACAACCGTTTGACCCGCCCCGGCGACTTCCCGATGCTTCAGATTGATGCGACCATCGTTTATGCGCTGGGCGGCGTGAATCGTGCCCTTACGTCGGAGGATCTGGAGATCGACAGCCCCTACAACACATACAAGAATCCGGGTCTGCCCGCCGGTCCCATTGCCAATCCCGGTCTGACGAGCATCGCCGCCGCTCTGCGACCGACGGATACCGGCTATTATTACTATGCGCTCGATCGCTCCACCGGAATGCATCATTTCTCCAGGACCTACACCGAGCACCATAAATTCCTTCAGGAGCAGAACAATGCGTAAGCCGGAACTGTTGTCCCCGGCGGGGGATATGGAACGTCTGAAAATGGCCGTGCATTACGGCGCCGACGCCGTTTACCTGGCAGGTACGAGCTTCGGAATGCGCTCCTTTGCGGGAAATTTTACCGCAGAGGAGCTGCCGCAGGCTGTGCAATTTGCGCACGAAAACGGTGTACGCGTCCATGTGACGGTAAATACCATGCCCCGAAACGATGAGCTTGCATCGCTTCCGGCACATCTGGAGCGGCTGGATGCCTGCGGTGTTGATGCTCTGATCGTTGCCGATCTTGGCGTACTCCGCGCGGCGCAGCGCCATGCGCCGCATTGTCAGTATCATATTTCCACACAGGTGAGCATTGCCAATTATGCCTGTGCAAACGCGTGGCATGAGCTGGGTGCGCAGCGTGTGGTGCTTGCTCGTGAGCTGTCGCTGGACGAGATCGCCGCGATCCGCGCGAACACGCCCGCATCTCTGGAGCTGGAAACCTTTGCTCATGGCGCAATGTGCGTTTCCTACTCCGGCCGCTGCCTGCTGTCGAACTATATGACCGGTCGCGACAGCAATCGCGGCGCGTGCGCTCAGCCGTGCCGCTATCAGTATGCGCTGATGGAGGAAAAACGTCCGGGCGAATACTTTCCTGTTTTTGAGGATGAAAAGGGGACTTACATTCTGAATTCCCGCGATATGTGCATGATCGACCATATCCGTGAGCTGAGCGAGGCCGGGGTGAGCTGCCTGAAGATTGAAGGGCGTGCGAAGTCTGCCTACTATGCCGCAATCATCACCGGGGCTTATCGCCATGTGATCGACGATGTAGCGGCGGGACGGCCGGTGGATCCTGTCTGGCACGACGAGGTGGAGCATGTTTCCCATCGCCGCTATTCCACGGGTTTTTATTTCGGGCAGCCGGGACAGTATACCGAAAGTGCGCGCTACCTCCGTGACTGGCAGATTTGCGCCGTTGTGACGAAATGTGACAAATCGGGGCTTGCAACGTTCAGCCTGCGCAATAAATTTGCCGAAGGTGATGAACTGGAACTGGTCGGACCGAATCTGCGCCCCTTCGCCCTGACGGCACAGGGGATGCGCGACGGGGATGGTGTGCCGCTGCACGAACCGCGCACGCCGCAGTCGGTTTTTACGATGCCGCTTTCACAGCAGGTGCCGGCCTACAGTATTCTGCGCCGCGCGGTTGCGCTGTCAGCGGAATGACGTAAAGCAGCAGCCTCTCCGACGGAGAGGCTGCTGCCTGTTCAAATATCAGTAAGTGACGGGAGTGACGGTGTAGCCGAGCTCCGTGAGCTGGGCGACAATGCCGTCTTCACCAAGCATATGTGCAAGGCCGACAACATAGAAAACGCTCTTCCCCGCTTCGAGGTACTCCACGGCGGCTTGAACCATTTTCTTGTTGCGGTCCGTCAGGAGCATCTTGTTGTACTCCTCGGCGGCGCGCTGCTCCGCTTCGCTGACGGCTTCGCCGTTACTGCCGAAGATCAGAGACTCAAGCTCCTCGAGGTTGCCGCGCTTCCACGCCTCAAGAAGCAGTCCAACGCTATCACCGTAGGAGTCCTGATAATCCGGTGCGACGCTCTGGCCGAGAATCACGGCCTGCGTTGTCTGCGAAAGACCGGCCAGTCCGGTGTAGACATCCAGATACTCCTCAACCTCCAGAATTTCCTTTCCGGCCTGCTTGGCCAGCATCAGGAAGTGGCGATCCACTCCGGCATCTGATGAATATGCCGTGTCGGCAAGTAATGCGTTTTCGATAAGCTGTGACCAGAAAATCGGAATGTAGTAGTCGAAGGCGGTATTATACAGGTTGTGAGACTGCAAGAGTGCTTTTGCCGCGTCGTAAAGCTCCGAGTCAATGTGATCGTAGATTTTGGAACCGTCGGTATAGAGCATGAGCTTCATCATTTCCACCATTGCGGTGTAGTCGTCCTCCAGAGCGATTACATCGGACTCTACGGCAACGGCCTCACAGGCGTTATAGGCGTCGAGCAGCTTCTGCGGATAAATGATGCCGTCGCTGACATGAATGGAACCGAGCAAATAAAAATTGCAGTCCATTCCGTCGCGGCTGACGCTCCAGAACAGGGGAGTGTCTGCCGTAGTGGGTGGTTCCGTCGGCGCGGTGCTCTCCGTCGGCGGCACTGTGGACGGCTCGGCAGTAGGCTCCGTCGGAGCGGCAGTGGATGGTTCGGTCGATGCGGAGGGCGTCGGCTCCGTTTTGTCGGTCTGCCCCGTACAGGCGACCAGAGAAACGGCCATGACGAGCGCCAAAAGCAGGGAAATAATTCTGATTTTCATGAAAAACCCTTCCTTTTTGAAGTTATCGGGATGCGCATATCCTACCAGAATAAATGGAATTTGTCAAGCGTGGGGCGTTCCGGCGAAAAAAAGTTGAAAAATTTTTAAAAAAGGGCTTGCATTTTGGAGCGGCCTGTGCTAATATACTGGAGCGCCTTGGGCGTGGGTATGCGCCGGTAGCTCAGTTGGATAGAGTGACTGGCTACGAACCAGTAGGTCGGGGGTTCGAGTCCCTTCCGGCGTACCATAAAAGAAACCTCTTTTGTCTACCGAGACAAGAGAGGTTTTTTCTCGCTTTCTGAGCGAAATAAAGGGCGAATCATAGAAAAACGGGCTTTGGAGCGGTCGATCGGCTGCTCCGAAGCCCGTTTTTTGCGTTCAGCAGCAAAAGAATGCCGAAATCGCTGTTGTACAAATAGAATTTCTTTGCTCTGCAAGCAACTACTAAATGTGTTTAGGGTATGGGACTTGAACCTGATGTTTGCGAAAAATCCAGTTCAGGTAATGATATAATTACGCGGAGACCTTGAAAAATCGGAAGTTTTGTGTTATACTTAATTAGTATTATTATACCCATTTCAAAGAGGAGGCACAATATGGCTGCCAATATGCAAAAGATTAAACTGCTGAAGCTATATGAGCTGCTGCGTAAAGAGACGGATGAAACACATCCCATCTCCCGCGTCGAGCTCTGCAGACGGCTGAATGAGATGGGCATTTCCAGTAATGTCAGGACGCTGAGTTTGGATATTGAAGTGATGCAGGAAAATGGCTTCGAGATCATGAGCTACCTGAAGGATATGAAAAAGAGCAGATTGCAAGACGGATCGTAAACTTTAATTACGGGAAATCCGCTGAAGCGCCCTGTCCGTTTGAGAAAAAGGATAAGGACTATTTCGGAAGCACTGCCGAAAAAGAGGTGTACCAACAGCTTGGCGATGCCGAGCGCGTCAATGAGATCATCGGAATGATGCAGACGGTATTTGATTCCGAAATGCCGAGGAGCCGCACTTACGATCATGACAGAGAAAGCCTTGCCGATGTCAGACGGTTTGCCGAGGGCAAATATAACCTTTTCCCGGGCAGTAAGTACCGTAAGAAAGAGCAGGTTATAGAAGCCCCGCGCGTCATTCAGCCGATAGAAACCGGGCAGGAAGAAAGACCTTCCGACATTGGCTTTACGCAGTACGGTCTGAACCTGAAACTCGGCGATTGGCTGCACATCGGTCAGAACGAGGTACAGTTATCCTCTGCAACCGCAGACGGCGTTGAGCTGTATGACGGGACGCTGTTCCCGATAGAAATGACGCTTGAGGTGTTTGTTCGGCGTATCAAAGAGAATCCGCTGAATGAGGCGTTTTTACTCAAAGAGAGCGAGGAGGTCGTCAAAGAGCCGATGCCTGCACCGGTTGTGCCGAACGCGCCGGAACAAGAGGAACAAGCGGACAAACACGAAATTGCGGCATACGCATTGGGGGATTTTTATGAGTTCTTCGATGATGACGCGAAGAGAACCGCAGAAATCTGCGACCTGACAATGACCACCCGCGTGATGGCAGACGGTACAAGACACCCGATGTGCGGTGTCCCGAAATACACCATAGACCGCTATGAGCAAAAGCTGAAAGAAGCCGGATATACCGTTGTGCTCAGAGATTTCAAGCAGTTCAATGCTGATAGGCAGGCAACTCCGGAGCACGACAAGGATATTCCGACCGAGGAGCATATGAATATCTGGCCGAGGCACAGATGAAAGCTGAGTCAAAGGGATGAATGGAGCGTATTACCGGCTGAATATCCGTTTTGACCTTACAGATAAACGCCAGTGGGAGATCGTTGAGAGGCTGCAAGCCCTTGACAAAAAACAATACGGTTCTATCAACAAATTCGTTGTTATCGCTGTCGGCAAGGCACTTGACGGAATAGGCACTACTTCTCTCACTGCCGAGGAAGTGCGGCGCATAATCCGTGAGGAATTGCAGGAAGTAACCTTTGTTTTGGAACAGCCGCCGCAGGTGTAAGCGGCTGCGCCTACGCTTACCGAGGAGGAACAGGCGAGAAATGAGCAGAGTGTCCTTGATGACCTGGAAATGTTCGGATGATGCCAAATGCGCCGATTATGGCAGCAAAACTGGAACTGGCAAAATATTATGGCATTGAAATGATGCCAAGCGAACGATACACACAAAGCGGACAAGAAGCGGCTTTCGGTATCGTGCAGCGCAGAAATATGCTGAAATCCCGGTATCTGACAGCCGCTTTTCTTTATGCCCTGTGGGGTGCGTCTCACGGTATAGCAAGCAGGGACTTTGTGTGCCACAGAAGTCCCAATCACAGCCGAAATCGGCTGACTCTTTGGGGGCGCAGCCCCCAATCCCCCAAGGAAAGGAGCGATGTGTATGGGGAAAGATGTTCGTATTGCCGTAAGAGTTACGGCAATGGAAAAAGAGAAGATTCAGGCAAAAGCCCGAAAATGCGGACTGAGCACAACCGAATATGTCAAGCAAAGAGCGTTGGGGTATGAGCCGAGAGCGGTTCCGCCTGACGCTCTTTTTGTTTGCCTCGAAAAGCTGGGCGAGCTTGCGGATAAAGCGAGTTCGCCGGAGCTGGACGAGGAAATTTATACGGTGCTGAAGCACATCACAGCAGAGTTTCTGCTGCCGGGAAAGGGGTGATGTGCTATGGCTGTTACAGGCTTTTGGCCTGTGTTCAAAAATCTGAAAGCCACGCTGGACTACGCCGACAATCCCGACAAGACCACCGCCCCGGAATATCTCGACGAGGAT
>CAKUGQ010000016.1 GCA_934654755.1 uncultured Oscillospiraceae bacterium
TCAAAAATCTGAAAGCCACGCTGGACTACGCCGACAATCCCGACAAGACCACCGCCCCGGAATATCTCGACGAGGATCTATACGCCGCTCTGCGCTATGCGGAGAACGATGATAAAACCGACCGCAAAATGTTTGTGGGCGGCATCAACTGCTCGGCACAGAACGCCTACGCCGAGATGATCACCGTGCAGTGGCGGTTCGGATTGCGTGGCAAGGTGGTGGGCTACCACGGCATTCAAAGTTTTCGTGAAGGCGAGGTCACGCCGGAGCAGGCGTTTGCCATCGGCAAGGAGACAGCAAGAAGGATGTGGGTCGACCGGTATCAGGTGCTCGTTACTGTCCATCTGAACACCGACAATGTGCACTGCCATTTTGTCGTGAATCCTGTGTCCTTCAAGGACGGCGCAAAGTTCAAAAACAAAATCGGCGACCACAAGGAGCTGCGTAAAATCTCCGATGAGATCTGCCGGGAGCACGAGCTGTCTGTGCTGGAAAACAGCGAGTTTTACAGCAAAGGCAAGAAAAAGGAGTATTGGGTTCACAAGGCCGGCAAGAAAACCCACCAGGACTATCTGCGGGAAGATGTGGAATACTGCCTGTCCTTTGCGACCAGCCCAAGAGAGTTTGAAAGTCAGCTTTATGCGCTCGGATACACCCTTGACCCTGTGCGCTTTTCGGTTAAAGCGAAGCATTGGGAGCGTGCCGTGCGGCTGAGCGGCATCGGCTTTTCCAAAGACCGTGTCAACGCACAGCTACGGCAGAATGCCGAAAACCGCTATCGGCTGTTCACCTTGGAGTACCGACCGCCGTACAAGCCGAAGAAATTTCCATTGGAGGACGAGCTGCGAAAGCTGGGTTTCTCTATTGAGCACAGCTATGACACTGCCACCGTTTTGGTGGATACGCTTTTTTATATCATTATCACCGTCGTTCAAATTGTAACCGAGCTTGCCGATGTAATGCTGCTGTCGCCGGATCTGCGGGCGGCGGAAAAGGATTTGAAGGAGTTGGTTGCCGACTATCACTTCTTGCAGGAGCACGGTATTCATACGACAGCCGACCTGCAAGCCAAAGCGGAGATCATCCGAGATCTGAAACGGCGCAGGGTCAAGACCTCCCTCGGCAAGGAATTCAGCCCCAACAGCCTCAGCCACCTGCTCAGCAACAAGCGTTATATCGGCGTCTATCTTTACAAAGGAAAGGAAACACCCGGCGGGATGCCTCGCATTTTGGATGATGACCTATTTTACCGGGTGCAATCGATGATGAACAAAAACAAAAATGCGCCGGCTCGAACTCACGGCGAGGGCGAATACCTGCTGACCACAAAGCTGTTCTGCGGACACTGCAAGGAAATGATGGTGGGCTACGGCGGCACCAGCAAGACCGGCAGGCAGTATCACTACTATATGTGCATGAATGCCCGCAGGAAAAAGTGTGGCAAGAAGATCGTCAGCAAGCCCTATATTGAGGACCGTGTGGTCAACGAGTGTTTGAAAATGTATCAGAGCAGAGATAAGAGTGTTGCGCTGAAAGACAGCTTGCTCTCTCCAGAATATCCGAAAAACCATATCAGCCCCTGATTTGCTTCGGAAGCAGCTCGCGGCGAGCGATTCCTGCGTTTCAGTGGTTGACGCGGCTGCGAAAATCCGTTATACTGTAAGCGGCTTTGCTTGTTATGAAAAAAGAATCAGACAGAAACGGAGTCCATATTATGAGATATATCCTTGCCCCGGAAATTGCCCTGCGTTCATGGGAAAAGGTGCCATATGCGTTTTATTACAGGCATGAACGCACGGCGCGCGGCTTGAAGAAAGACGAATTTGAACTGCTCACGCGATGTGACGGACAACAGGAACTTTCGGAAAGTCCGTTATTGGATAGCCTTCTGGAGCGGGAACTGATTGTTCCGGCCGCTTCCGGCGAACGGCTAACCGACTGGCAGCGCCCGATGGTGTGCAATAACCGCTATATGCCGTCGATGAACTGGATGATTACCGGTAAATGCAATTATAACTGCATCCACTGCTTTAATGCGGCTGATAACGCGCCGCTGCAAAGCGAGTTTTCGTGGGAGGAAGCCGAGCGATTGATGGATGAAGCGCAGCAATGCGGGATCAACGGCTTTACGATCACGGGCGGAGAGCCGATGGCGCACCGCTGCTTTATGGATATCGTTCGCGGCATCTATGCGCGCGGGATGTATATCTTTGAGCTGAATACCAACGGCTTTTTCCTGACGCAGCAGATTCTTGACGAGATGAAGGACATCGGCTGCGACCCTCTGATGAAGATTTCTTTTGACGGCGTTGGCTTCCATGATACCATGCGCGGAAGAAAGGGCGCCGAGCAGGATGCGATTCGTGCGATTCGCCTGTGCATTGATAACGGCTTTGCCGTCAAGGTGCAGATGAATTTCAATCGCGCCAATCTGAACTGCATTGACGAAACACTGGAGCGTATGGACGCGCTCGGCGTCAGACAAACGCGCGTGATCCGTACCACGGAAGCCCCGCGTTGGGAGCAGAACGCCAAGGGAATGACCTTCGGGATTACGGAGTATTATGATGCCTGTATGGAGGCTGCGCAGGTATATTTGCGTAAGCCGCACCGGATGAGTGTGGATTTCTGGCAATTCTTTACCTTGTACCCTGCGTCGCAGGCCTATACACTCTCCACGGGAACACAAGCAGGGGAGAGCTTCCGGGAAACGTTCCCGCTTTGCCGGGGCAATCGCGGCATGGTCGCGGTCAGTGCCGATGGTAATGTCTATCCCTGCCTGCAAATGTCCGGTTGGTTCGTTGAGCACGGAAGGGTCTTCGGCAATGTGAAGACCGACGGATTGAAACCGCTTTTGCAGGGCGGCGCCTATATGGACGAGGTTTGTGCCACGGTGCGTGACCTGACGGCGGTCAATGCCGAATGCCGCGACTGTGCGAATCTGCGGGAGTGCTGCGGAGGCTGCCGTGCGCTGGCTATCCTGACTGACGGCGGCCTGCGCGGGTGTGACCGCGCCAAGTGTGTGCTGTATCGCGAGGGCTATCCGCAGAAACTCGCGGAAGCGCTTCAAGGCATTCATAGATTTTGAAAAAACCTCCCGCGACAGCAAATGCAGCGCTGCCGCGGGAGATTTTTTGATTTTATCTATAGACCCATGCTCTCGTCCGGGGAGATCGACACGTCTGTCCGCCAATAGCGGCTGCCGTCCGGTGTGCGGCCGATAAGCTTCAATTCGAACAACTCGCGGCGCAGTGTCGCGTGATCGCGGGAGGTCATCCATTCGTCGAGCGTGTCATTGATCTCCGCTTCGGTGTATTCCCGCCCGGCATCCAGTTTTTCCGCCAGATAGAAGATCGCAAGCAGCGCCTTGCGCCGCTTTGCAGGCAGGGCGGTAAGTTGCCCCTTTTCATTCAAAAATGGACGAAGTTCACGGTCAATGTCCTGCATTGTGCTCACTCCTTCAGAAATAACTCAATGACCGGAACAAGAATTTCCGGCTGATGTGGCGGAAGCTTGATAACGAGCAGCTTATCCTGTACGGTCTGGCCCTCGGAGAAATGATCGACCGCGTTTTCCGTAAATTGCAGCTCGCTTCCGTCGTGCAGAAACTGTGCGTATTCCACACGGCCGCCGAAGCCTGGCAGCTCCAAAAATGCAAAAGGATACTGGAACAGATGGACGTAGAGACGTTTTCCGTCCTCACTCTGCGTCAGGCGGCAGCCGTTCGGAGTGTGGAAGCTGTCGTCAGCCTGCGTGCAGCCATAGATGGAGCGGCAGTTGTGCTTCATCCATGTGCCGTAAACGGCGAGCGCATTCTGTGCGCGCGAGTCAAAATCTCCCCGTCCGGTTGGCCCGACGTTCATAATCAGGTTTCCGCCGCAGGAGACGGTCTGGATAAGCATCTGGAGCAGCATTTGCGGCGACTTCCAGCTCATTTCGTCGCGGTAATAACCCCAGGAGCCGGAGAAGGTCTGACAGGCCTCCCATGTGACGCGCTCTCCGGTCTCGGGATGGCGCAGCCAGCTTTGTACCTGATATTGCTCCGGCGTCCAGAGGTCCTGCTCAATGTCCGAGCGATTGTTGATGAGAATACCGGGTTGCAGGGAGCGCGCCAGTTCGATGAGTTCTTTTGCGCCCCAGTCCTCGGCTCCCTTGCCGCGAAGCCAGGGCTTGTCGGGCGGATTGTCCCATGCGTAGGAGAAGTCGAGCCAGAGAATGTCGATTCTTCCGTAGTCGGTCAGCAGCTCGGTCAATTGATCGCGCATATAGCGGCGGTAATTCTCCATGTTTTTTCGTGCGTTTTGCTCCGGAACGTCCAGGTCATCCCGTCGGGGGTGGTTCGGGTCTATGGTGAAGTCCGGATGATGCCAGTCGAGCAGGGAATAGTAGAAGCCCACTCGAAGGCCCTCACCGCGGAAGGCATCGACAAATTCACGCACCAGGTCTCGTTTTGCCGGCGTGTGCATTACGGTGTAATCAGTGAATTTTGAGTCAAACAGGCAGAAGCCCTCATGGTGCTTTGTGGTCAGCACGGCATACTTCATTCCCGCGGCCTTTGCGTCGCGCGCCCATTGGCGCATATCGCAAAGATCAGGATCAAAGTATTTCATATATCTTGAATAATCCTCGACGGTACGCTTTTCACGGGTCATCATCCATTCGTGACGTGCAGCACAGGAATACAGCCCGAAGTGCAGAAACAGGCCGAAGCGTGCACGACGGAACCATGCAGTTTCGCCGGGAGTTTTTCGAACATTGTCGATCGGAAGCATAAGTAAACTCCTTTATATTTGTGGAAGAAGGATCTCTGTGGTAAATGCGCCTTCTTCGCTGTTGCGGCTGATATATCCGTCCAGCCGTTCTACGATCGAGTCAATACGGACAAGGCCGAAGCCGTGGCCCGCGCCTTTTGAGCTGCGAAACAGGTTTCCTTCCTTTTTCAGCTTTTTTCCGTCCGTAAAGTTCGTGAAGGAAATATAGAGCTGCGTGTTGCGCATATCCATATACACGCGAATTACCCGTTGTCCCTCCGGCAGCTTCATACTGGCTTCAATGGCGTTGTCGAACAGATTTCCGATGATGCAGCAGAGATCGATTTCCGAGGATTTCAGCCTGACGGGAATGCGCGCGTCGGCGATGACTTCAATCTTTCTTGCGCGGGCAAGTGAGATTTTGGAATTAAAAATTGCGTCCGTCATCGGGTTTCCTGTTTTGATTACGGAATCTACGGTATTCAAATCCTCATCCAGAAGATCCAGATAGCGGCGAATCGCGTCCCAGTCCTCCACGGCAGCAAAAGCCTTCATTGTTTGAATGTGATTGCGGTAATCGTGCCGCCAACCCCGGATCTGACGATACATATTATCGACTTCGCGATAATGTGTTTCAATCAGCTCCTGCTGATAGGAGGCAATCTGCCTGTTGACTCTCTTTGTCAGCCATCCCATGGACGTCACCTCATGTGAATGATTGCGCGGTTGATGCCGTCATACGCTCCCCGTGGGAGAGGAATGGCGGTTCCGTCACTCAGTCGGATCTCCGTTTTGGTCACACGGCTGATCTGACTTAAATTGACAATACAGGAGCGGCCAACGCGGTAGAAACGTTCGTCAAGCTGCTTTTCCAGCTCTCCCAGCGTCATTTTCACGATGAAATCAGACTCGGAATGTATCGTAACATAGTTTCCGTGAACATCTGCATAGCGAATTCGGTAAATTGCGACACGTACCGTCTCCCCACTGCTTTCAAAGCAGAGAACTCTTTCGTTTTTCGAGAGCTTCTCTACGGCCCGCGTAAGTACGGAATTGAGCTTGTCCTCTTTCACCGGCTTCATCAAATAGTGAAGCGCGGCGACCTCATAACCCTCCGCGATGTAGTCGGAATAGCCGGTGATGAAAATGATCTGTGTGGTATCGTTGCTTTTTCTGAGTCGCCTGGCCATCGCCACGCCATCCATTGCGCCCATTTCAATGTCAAGAAGCAGAATATCATAGTCGCTGCCTTCGGCATAGTGAAATAAAAAACGCTCGGCAGAGGGAAATGTGTCAATATGGACCAATCGGCCGGAGGCGGAGGCCCAATGCGCCACAAGAGCGGAAACGTATTGCCGGTCTGCGTCGCAATCGTCGCAGACGGCGATTCTGTAAGTCATATCCACTGCTCAGGAATGACTGCTCAGGAATTCCGCAAATTGTTTCTGGAAATCTGCAAGCTGTTTCCTACGCTCCTCGTCCGCTTCGGCAAGCACGGCCTGACGCCGCTGTGCTGCATCGGCGCAGATTGCTGCGCTTTTTGCTTCCGCCTCCGCAATCAGCCGCTCTGCCCTTGCCTCGGCATCGCGGAGCATCGAATTTGCCTGAAGCTCTGTCGATTCATAGAGCTTGGAGGCGTTGTTCGCCTGCACGCGAATCGATTCCAGATACTCGGCGGCAGCCTTGTCCGCCGCTTCAAAGATGTCGTTCAGACGCAGTGCAGCCTCCGCCATTGTCCCGGACTCCCGGATATTCAGCTCGCGTTTTTCCAGTGATTTTGTTGCCTCCGCAAGCTCCTTTTCCAAACGCTCCGTTTTTTTCGTCTGAGCGATCAGCATTTCCAAAAGCTCGGAACGGTTCAATCTTCTGAGTTCTTTTTCATTCATTCATGTTCCTCCTTCCAATGTGTGCAGAAGTGACCTTCTGCGGCACAACGCTCCTGTTTTTTGATGTTTTCGAAAGAAGTATAACATATTTTGGATAAGAATGCAAGAAAATCGGCATATACGACTTTGCCATATGCCGGTGCGAAAAAGCAGCAAGGATTCAAGAAAATATGAATAATCTGTTGCAAAATCAAGACAAATCTGCTAGAATAACCTTGAAGGCAATTTGGATTAATTTGGAAAGAATGTGAGGAAAAGAAAATGGCTGAAAACGGTAACGGGTATGCGGCAGTTGATCCATGCGATGTTTCCCTTTTTGACGGGAAAACCGCTCAGATGATCGGCTACCGACTTCTGAGCTTCTTTGTCTGCGTGATTACATTGGGGATCGCATATCCATGGATGCACTGCATGATGCAGCGTTGGGAGACAAAGCACACCATAATCAACGGCAGACGATTGACCTTTGACGGTTCCGGTGCACAGTTGATCGGGAAATACCTGCTGTGGGTGTTTCTGACCATCATTACCCTTGGAATTTACGGAATCTGGCTTGGCCTCGGTGTCAAAAAATGGACGGTGAAGCACACAAGGTATGCCGATGAATCGGAGCCGATTGAGAGCCGGTTTTCCGGTGGGCCGGGAGGTTTCCTTGGTGTTCATCTGCTGGCATTCCTGTTTACGCTTGTGACATTCGGGATCGGACGTGCGTGGGCAGAGAAGAACGTGCTGAAATGGGAGGCTAAGCATACGCATATCGGAGGCAGCCCGATGGTTTTCAACGGTTCCGGTGGGCAGCTGTTTGTCAAATATCTGCTTTTTGTTCTGCTGACACCCATTACGCTCGGCATCTATGCTCTCTTTTTCCCGGTGAAACTGCTCCGGTGGCGTGTTGCCCACACGCAAGCGCGTTACAGGACTCCCGAGATTCGGGAAAAGGCAAGAGCGCATGAGTCCGGTGCTACGCAGGACTATGCAAAATACCGACTTGCGGGGAACGACCGGGAGCTTGCGGCGGTAAAGAGCGGTTTCTCCGGCAGGGAAGACGTGCAGGAACTGGAACGTATGGTCGCGAAGGACAATCCCTACGCCGCGTACGGTCTCGCCGTCCTGCTGAAGGGAGATGCACCGGCCTTTGAGGGCAGGGCGCTGGAGCTGCTGGAATGTGCGGCAGGGGCAAAATACTACCCTGCGTTGCTGGCACTTGCCGGACAGCAGTCCGGTGAACAGGCACTCCACACGCTGACCGACGCCGCAAAAAACGGAAGCGCGGAAGCCTGCTGGATACTTGCCGACAGACTCGGGAAAACCGGGGCCGACGAGGAGGCTGCATACTGGTTCCGGATTGCCCTTGACTGGGAGTACCCGGAGGCAATGGCACACGCCGAGGATTATCATGCACTGCTTGAAAAAATTGCGCTTAAACTCTCGGAAGGAAGCCCCGCTCCGCGGGAAAAGCAGGAAAAGCAGGAGAAGGGGAAGGCCGGGCGGATTGCGGTAACGGTGCTGCTGCTGATTGCAGGCGCCGCAGTCGTTTTTGCCATGATCCGCTGGGGCGGTTCGTGGGGCAACAACCGCCCGCCGGAAAACATTCCGGGGAAATCCGAGCCGACGGTGCCTACAGAGCCGACCCGGGAGCTTGCGAAGGTGACTGTGGAAAGAGAGCTTCCCCCGGAGCGTATCGGCGGCAGGCCGGCGTGGCTTCGCCGACCGGATACCTCGAGTATCGACTATGTGCTCGGGTCAAATGCCTTCTGCTATACCACGGAGACTTCCTGCTATCTCTATGTGACATTCGGCACTGCGGAGACCGATACGCTGTATTTGTCGGATGATAACGGTTGGAAGAGTGAGCCGCTCACCAACGGCGTTCTATGCATCGAGTATCCTGCCGATTCACCGGATTTCCGGGGATTGTACGTGGAGACGGAGCATGGAGAACGGAAATTCCATAGCTTTGCGGTTCTGACGGGCAACCTTGACGACCTGAACCGATGGATCGAGGGAAAGGCGTATCCCTTTGACCCGGAAATGAGTGTTTATGGGCGGCTTCTCGGCGCATGGACAACCTGGCGCTATGACGGCGAGGATCAAATTGAATCGGATGAGTTCATATTTTATGAGGATGGCAGATACTCGTGGAGCGCAGGCTTGTACACTCTGATTACGGACACCCAGGGTGTTGACTACCTGACGCGTATTGACGGAAAGTACTGGCTGCACGGCGGCGGAACCGGTGGGGATGGAGAATACATTATCTCCAATTCCGACGGAACCTTGAATCTTTACGGTATCTCTGCGACGGATGGTCAACCGACTAAACAGGGGTGTTTTTGGTTCTGGTTTGAAGGCGATGTACTGATGTTGAAAAACGTTTTCACGGATGAGGTGCGCGCTTTTGAGCACCGCTCCGGACCGGGAGAACCGCTTGCGGAGCTACCGGATCCCTCTGTCGAGTATCCCGAGATGTGGCGCACGGAGCTGCAAAACCGATGGGTGAATTACTATGATGTATCCGATGCGGTGCTGCAGGTTGATGAGCTGGTGCTCCGCCCGGATATGACCTGGAGCCGCGGCTGGGTCGAATATACGGCGCGGGAGGACGGATACGGGGAATATGCATACAATTGCAAAACATGGGATATCACTGCCAGCAGCGGCAGACAGGGAACATATACCTTCGGCCCGTACGGCGACCTGACGCTTTTTCTGCACGCCGATGCGGATATGCAGTTCGGGGAGGCACTCGACGAAGTTTACTGGGTGATCCGAGAATCGACTGGTATCGTATTGTATCGGATAGTGGACGGAACGATCGATCGATCTGCGGTGATACGCTATGAAAATTGGGAATGAATCAGAAATTTCTGACGGGACCGCTCCGACCGCTCCTGCGGTTGGCCGCTTCGCGCCCAGTCCCTCGGGACGAATGCATTTGGGGAACGTGTTTACGGCGCTGCTCGCGTGGCTTTCCGTCCGTGCGGCGAACGGCGTCATGCTCCTGCGCGTCGAAGACCTGGATCCGGATCGCTCCAAACCGGAATATATTGCGGCGCTTCGGGATGATCTTCGCTGGCTTGGCTTGGACTGGGATGCGGAAATGCCGTTGCAGAGCACGCGCACTGAGGCATATCGCGGGGCGTTTGAACGCCTGAGCGCAGACATATATCCCTGCTATTGCTCCCGTGCAGAGCTGCACGCCGCCTCCGCACCGCACGCCTCGGACGGGGAAACGATCTATTCCGGCACCTGCCGCGGCCTGACCGATGCCCGGCGTAAAGAAAAGACGCGCCCTCCGGCGTGGCGAATCCGTGTGCCCGATGAAACGGTCGCATTTACCGACGGCGTGTTCGGGCCGGTTTCACAGAACCTGGCACGGGAGTGCGGCGATTTCATTTTGCGGCGCTCGGATGGCGTATATGCATACCAGCTTGCCGTCGTTTGCGATGACGCGTTTGGCGGCGTTACACAGGTGGTTCGCGGTGCGGATCTGCTCGGCTCGACCCCCAGACAGCTCTGGCTGTATCATAAGCTGAGCCTGACGCCGCCGTCCTACTGCCATGTGCCTTTGCTGGTCGCACCGGACGGGCGAAGACTCAGCAAACGGGACCATGATCTGGAGCTGTCGCACCTACGCGACACGTTCTCGGCGGAACAGATTATCGGCTCTTTGGGCTACCTTAGCGGTATTTTACCATATGCTGTAAAAATTTCGGCACAAGAGCTGATTTCGGAGTTTTCGTGGGAAAAGATCGGGACGCAGCCGGTTTGTGTTTACGACTTCGACAAATTTTTTCCGTAATTCCAGGGTCAATCGCTTGCATTCTTCCGTATATATGTTATAATACGCTCGGAGTAAGATTGGAGGCTATGCCCTCCGCGAAAGGATGGATACCATGTTCAAGATCGTTCGCAAGAAGGAATTGAACTCCGCAGTTACACTGCTGGAGATAGAGGCTCCCTTCGTTGCAAAAAAGGCTCAGGCCGGACAGTTCATTATTTTCCGCATTGATGAGTGCGGAGAGCGTGTGCCGCTGACCATTGCCGGCTATGACCGCGAAAAGGGCACCGTTACGATCATTTTCCAGAAGGTTGGCCTTTCCACCAAGATGCTCGGCTCATTGAACGTCGGTGACTGCATTCGCGACTTTGTCGGCCCGCTGGGTCATCCCACCCATACCGAGGGCTTGAAGCGCGTCTGCGTCGTCGGCGGCGGTGTCGGCTGCGCCATTGCGCTGCCCTCAGCGCAGGCCTTTAAGGAAGCCGGCTGCGAGGTCGATGTGATTGTCGGATTCCGCAATAAGGACATCGTCATTCTTGAGGACGAATTCCGTGCGTGCAGCGATAACCTGTACTTAATGACCGACGACGGCTCCTACGGTGAGCACGGCTTTGTTACCGTAAAGCTCCAGCAGCTCCTTGAAGCCGGGACGCAGTACGATGAGGTGCTGGCCATCGGTCCGGTGCCTATGATGAAGTTTGTCTGCAAGACTACCGAGCCGTTTGGAGTCAAGACGCTGGTTTCGCTCAATCCGATCATGGTTGACGGCACCGGTATGTGCGGCGGCTGCCGCGTTACCGTAGGCGGCGAAGTGAAATTTGCCTGTGTCGACGGACCGGATTTCGACGGTCATCAGGTTGATTTCGCAGAGCTGATGAACCGAAACGGTGTCTATCGCGATCAGGAACAGCAGGATGAGAAGGATCATATCTGCCGTGTCGAAACGATCGGCAAGAAGCTGATCCCGTAAGGAGGGTGTTGATATGCCGAATATGACGATGACAAAGACTCCGATGCCGGAGCAGGAAGCAAACGTCCGTAATAAGAATTTTAAGGAAGTATCCCTGGGCTACACGCCCGAAATGGCGATTGAGGAAGCAAAGCGCTGCCTGCACTGCAAGACACCGCACTGCGTCGAAGGCTGCCCGGTCAATATCCATATTCCCGAGTTTATCGGCAAGGTTGCCGAGGGGGATTTTGCCGCTGCCTATGAGATCATCACCGATACAAACAATCTGCCTGCACTGTCCGGTCGTGTCTGCCCGCAGGAATCCCAGTGTGAAAGTAAGTGCGTGCGCGGTGTTAAGGGCGAGCCGGTTGCCATCGGGCGTCTCGAGCGCTTCGTTGCCGACTGGTATCGTGAAAATGTGAATAAAATGCCCGAAAAACCGCAGTCTAACGGCATCAAGGTCGCCGTTGTCGGCTCCGGCCCTGCCGGTCTGACCTGTGCGGGTGAGCTTGCCAAGAAGGGCTATGAGGTTTCGATTTTTGAGGCGTTGCACACCGCCGGCGGCGTGCTGGTTTACGGCATTCCCGAATTCCGTCTGCCGAAGGCTATCGTTGCCAATGAGGTAAAGAAACTCGAGGCAATGGGTGTTGAGGTCATGACGAACATGGTCATCGGTAAGGTTCTGTCCGTCGACGAACTGTTTGAAATGGGCTTCAAGGCTGTGTTTGTCGGCTCCGGCGCCGGTCTGCCTATGTTTATGCATATCCCCGGTGAAGCGCTCAAGGGTGTTATGTCCGCAAATGAGTATCTGACCCGTATCAACCTTATGAAAGCATATACCGAGCAGAGCGACACACCGGTGATCGTGTCCAAGGCTGTCGCCGTTGTTGGCGGTGGTAACGTTGCAATGGATGCCGCGCGCTGCGCGAAGCGACTCGGTGCCGAGCATGTGTATATCGTCTATCGGCGCGGCGAGGCGGAGATGCCTGCCCGTCTGGAGGAGCTGCACCACGCCAAGGAAGAAGGAATTGAGCTGTGCGTTCTTTGTAACCCGACGAAGATCCTTGACGACGGCAACGGCCGCGTCGGCGCGATGGAGTGTATTCGTATGGAGCTTGGCGAGCCGGACGCATCCGGCCGTCGCCGCCCTGTGGAAATTCCCGGCAGCGAGTTCCAGCTCGCAGTCGATACCGTTATTATGGCGTTAGGTACTTCTCCGAACCCGCTCATCCGTTCCACTACACCTGGTCTGGAAACGAATAAGAAGGGCTGCCTTGTCGTCAACGAGGAAAACATGACCACCCGTGAGGGTGTCTATGCCGGTGGCGATGCCGTAACCGGCGCAGCTACCGTTATTCTGGCAATGGGGGCCGGCAAAAAGGCTGCCGCCGCCATTGATGCCAGCTTCCACAAATAAACTGTCTATTGCGAATGGCTTTGTGCCGGACGCAGAATCGGTTGAAATCGCACCCTCGACGGGCATTTGTCCGGTCGAGGGTGCTTTTCTTTGACAGCGTTTCGAGCTTTTGACACGAACATCGGGGTATAAAGAGCGCAAGGTCGCTCCATAATTTGATTGACGAAGCCTCTGCCGGCCGTGCGTCGGCAGAGCTATTTTTTGGAGGCGATTCAATGAAGGTAAAAAACATTATGTCGGCCAATGTGGTTTCTGTCTCACCGGAGGAGAATATCGCCGTTGCGGCACGTCTGTTGTCGCGTCACAATCTCGGCGCACTGCCCGTTTGCACAAAGGAGGGAAAGCTGCGTGGCTTGCTCACGGATCGGGACATTGTTCTTCGCTGCGTCGCGGCAGAAGATGAGGCAACGGGGACGAAGGTTTCGGAGATTATGACGCGAAGGATTATCAGCATTTCGCCGGAGGCGGATATTCATGAAGCGACCGAATTGATGGCTCGTGAGAAGATTCGCCGTCTCCCAGTGGAGGAGAACGGACGTCTTGTGGGAATGGTGTCACTTGGCGACGTTGCCAAAGTACCTGATTTTTCAATGGAGGCCGGTCAGGCGCTTTGCGAAATATCGTGGAATGTTCACCGCAAAAAATAAACTGCATGAGGCATAAAGCCTCATGCAGTTTGGCGCATTTCGTGCCGGAAACGGCTCTAAAAGGGGACGACTTTCAGAACCGGAGATCAGTTCGGGATTTGGATATAATCGGCCGGATCTACAGTGGAACCGTTGTAGAATACGCCGAAATGAAGGTGGTAGCCGGTGGCATAGACACCGGTCATGCCGACGTAGCCGATGATTTCACCCTGCTTCACGACCTGACCGACTTCGACGACGTACCGGGTCATATGTCCATAGTATGTGGAGTAGCCGTCACCGTGGTTAACAATAACATACTTTCCATACAGGTAAGAATCCACAACCCGTGTGACTTCACCGGTTTTGGCAGCATAAATAGGAGTACCGTAGTAGGCAGCAAGGTCAATTCCGTTATGGAAGCTGCCGCGTGCGCCGGTAATCGGGTCAGTACGGTAGCCGTACCTGGAAGAAACATAAGAAAAACCGCTGACATCGACGGGGAATATGAAACCCTGCTCGGAGACGAAGAAGTTTTCTTCGACATTCTTGGCGTCATTATAATCCTTTTCGAGTTGGGCGAGCTGCTCGGTCAGTTTATTTTCCTGCTCAATATTATTATTGATCAGGCTGTTAAGCAGAGAGCGGTTCTGATCCAATTCCGTCAAAAGCGCATCGGCTTCTGCACGTTTTGCGGACAATTCCTCCTGCTTCTCGGCCAATTCAGCATGCTTGATCTGTATTGCGGTTTTTTCCGCAGCAAGGGATGCCTTTGCATCCAGAACGGTATTCGCCATCTCACGCAGCTCTTCAATCAGCTTCCGATCAGCCTTAGCTACCTCCTCGACCATAACGGAGCGGCTGAGAAGGTCGGAAAAACTGTTTGCCTGAAGCAATAGGGAGACATAGCCGGTCGTTTCATTTTCCTGCATTGCCCGAATGCGCTGACAGAAGGCCTCAAATAACTGCTCACGCTTTTGATACAGAGCGTCCAGTTCATTCTGCTTTTCCGCAATCAGAAGGTTATAGCGATGCAGCATCTGCTGTTCATTCTCGATCTCCTGGTGCAAAAGCTCAATCTCCTGATCGAGCAGGGCCTTTTTCATCGAAGCGGTGAAAAGCTGATCCCGATTGCTTGCAAACTGATTGCGAAGTTCTTCGGTCTGCTGTCTGAGTTTATCGCTCTTTTGCTGGAGCTTTTCAAGCTCGGCTTTGATATCGTCGGATGTATCAGCGGAACCGGTGAGCACGAAGCCGCAGGATATGGATGCAATCAGCACAAGGCTGAGCAGTATACGAATAAATCTGTTGCGCATTCGGGGCCTCCGAAGTAGTAAGGATTTCTATCTCTATCCCGGAAAGGATGACAGGGAAGAATACATTTTCCAGAAGAAAGGTTACAAACGGTTACAATTTGTAATTATTGTATCACAGCGGATACAGAATTGCAAGTCTTTTTTGCAAAAAAATTCAGCCCATGATTGTTCATGGGCTGAAAAAGAAACTTTGCGTTACGGAATGTTTATGTAGTCAATGGGATTTACGGTAGAACCGTTGTAGTAGATCGTAAAATGCAGATGCGGCCCGGTAGACCAGCCGGTCGAACCGACATATCCGATGACCTGTCCCTGCTTAACAACGTCGCCGACCTTGACTGCACGGCTTTGCATGTGGCCGTAAAGTGTGGAATAGCCGTCTCCGTGGTTAATCACGACATAGTTTCCCCAGGAGTTGCTGTATGTACTGGTGGTGACGACGCCGCTTTTGCTGGCGAAAATGCGAGTGCCGGCATAGGAGGCGAGGTCAACACCGTTATGCAGTGTATAGCGCCCCGTGATCGGATGCCAGCGCATTTTATAACCGGAACTGAGATACACAAAGCCGTCAAGCGCAACCGGGAACATAAATCCCTTTTCAGTGATGATTTTCTCTTCATCCTCGCGCTTTTTCTGCTCCGTATACTCCTTCTCGCGCTGCGCAATGATCGCATCAAGGTCGCCCTCGGAGTCCAGAATCTTCTGATACTCTTCCTTCATCTTCTGCTGATCCTTTGACAGCTCGGTAAGCATCTGGTCAGCCTCCGCACGGCGGCTGTCCAGCTCTGCTTTTGTCTGCTCCAACTCGGCTTTTTTCAATTCAATTTCTGTTTTTTCTGCGGCAAGCGATTCCTTCGCACCGAGTACCTCACCGGCCATCTGGCGGAATTCCGCAATCATCCGCTGGTCTGCGTTAGCAATCTCTTCAATCATGACAAGACGGTTGAGCATGTCGGCAAAGCTGTTTGCCTGAAGAAGAACGGACAAATAAGAAACATCACCCTGCTCCTGTATGGCGCGCATGCGCAGCTTATAGCGCTCAAACAGATCGGCCTGTGTTTGTACGAGCGTATCCAGCTCACTCTGCTTTTCGGCAATCAGCAGATTGTACTGATGGATCTGCTCGTCAATGTTTTCCGATTGCTGCATCAGAAGGACGATTTCCTCATCAACCGCGCGTTTTTTGTCTGCGAAGCTGCGAATTTCCTCATTGATGGAATTGAGCTCATTTTTAACGTCTGCTTTTTGCTTGTCGATCTCCTTGGCTTCCTGCTTCAGCTTGTCGATTTCTTTCTGGATCTCCGAAGAAGACTTCGCAAATGCGACAGCCGCCATACCGGTAAAAACGGAAAGGATCAGCAACAGGCAAATGCCCAATCGTAAAAAGCGTCTCATACGTCTATCGGCCTCCTGTAGAATGTATTCTCCGACACACTATACCACGCCAATCGGGAAAAATCAAGACAAAAATCGGATTATGTAAATCGGCCCCCGGCAAAAACGTATGCCGGGGGCCGGGGGGAGATACGATAAACTTTTATACGGCGGACGGCTCCGCCGTCTCAACGCGCTGCCGCTCAACAAGCTCTGCAAAGAAACCCTTCCGGGCAAGGAGCTCATCGAAGGTACCGTCTTCTACGATCCTTCCTCCGTCAAGCACGATGATCCTGTCGCAGTGGCGAATCGTAGACAGGCGGTGTGCAATTACAATACGGGTACATTTGAGCGTATAGAGCGCATCGGAAACCTTTTTCTGCGTGATATTGTCCAGTGCGCTTGTCGCTTCGTCAAAGATCAGGATTTTCGGCTTGGGTGCAACGGCACGGGCAATCAAAAGCCGCTGCCGCTGACCGCCGGAAATGCCGCCGGAGCCTTCCGAGATCAGCGTGTTCATTCCCATCGGCATGGCACGGATATCGTCGGCAACGCCTGCAAGCTCTGCCGCCTCCCACGCCGCAGAGAGCGGAAGCTGTGGGGCGGAGATTACAATGTTGGAAAGAATATCGCCGTGGAGCAGCTTTCCGTCCTGCATAACCGAGCCGATAAGGCGGCGCAGAGACTTGAGATCAAGCGAATTGATGTCTTTTCCGTCATAATAGATCGCACCCTTTTGCGCAGATTCAAAGCCGAGCAGCAAGCGCATCAGTGTGGACTTGCCGCAGCCGGTCTTGCCGACGACGGCAACGTACTGGCCGGGACGGATTTTCAACGAGAGGTTGTCGATCACAAAAGGCATGTTTTCGGTATAGCGGAAGGAAACATTGTTCAATTCGATACCGCCGCTCAGGGAGGTAACGAGCCGTCTGCCCTCGGAGACTTCAGGCACGGCTTCGAGAATCGGTTTGGCCATGTCGACCACAGGGCTGATGCTCGCGGCGGTCAGAGCCATGCTGGCTACGGACATAAACGCACCGCTGACCATTCCGTAGGCCGCAGTAAAGGCGTAGTAGTCGGCAACGGAGATACCGCTTTTTATGGAAAAATAGTACATAACCAAGGTGCCGGTCAGTGAGATTGCGGTTGTGATTACGTCGCTGAACAGGACGAGCAGGGGAGGCTGGTACTCCAGCTCCGACATCCGGCTGTAGAGACGGAGCCAACGTGCAAAAACACGTTTTTCCGAGCCGGAGAGCTTGATTTTTTCCACGCCTGTAATCATGGAGTAGGTCATGCCGTTTTCCTGACTGCTCAATTCCATCTCCTTCTTGTCGTTTCTTATCTGGCAAATGGAGCTAAGCACGGAGAAAACCAACGTTGCCGCGATTACGGCCAGTGCCGGAATTACGAGCTCCTTCGCGTATACAAAGATCTGGGTAATGTAAATCAGAGAGAACAACGAGGTAAAGCCGGTGGAAAACAGCGTGTTCATCAGCGTGGAGCACAGCGCATTGACACTTTGTGCACGGGAAGAAAGATCGCCGGAGCTGTAGCCTTTGAAGAAGGAGGCGGGCAGCGAGAGAATTCTGCCCATGCACGCTGCTTCAATATAAACGTCCATCTGTGTGCTGATCCGCTTCAGTAGCAGCGACTTTATAACGTTAAATAGCATAATGCTGACCGACACGCTGACGGACAGAACGGTAACGGCCAGGAGCAAGCGCACGCTTCCTTCCGGAATCACGTCCGAGAAAATGATATGCGTAACCTTCGGGGAGATCATGCCGACCAGCGTAATCGCCAAGGTGGCAAGCACAAACAGAAGTTTTGAAGACAGAGGAACGCTGCTGAAGGAATAGCGAACCAACGCAAACAGCGTTAGCTTTTTTTGTGGGAACGGCTTATAGAAGCAAACGGCTTCGTGCTCAAACAAGGTCTGTGTCTTCTTCGTAAGGCGAATGCGCTTTCCGGTCGCCTCGTCGTAATAGCTGTAGCCGGTCAGGCCGTTCGGAAGGAGCGCGACCCATTCACCGCCGTCTTTTTTTCGCCCGAGCATCGGGCCGATCGCATCACGGTACCAGCCATCCGTCAGCTCGACGGTTCGACGCATTACCCCGTGCGGCCGGCAGTAATACTCCAGCCGCTCTTCCGCGTCCGTAATATTCTCCGGAATCTCGTCGCATTTCAGATGAAGATAGGCAAAAACCTTTTCAATGGCATGCTTTGCCTGTTCATTTTCGTCGGTTCCCGGCTGCCGTCCTTCCACAATGGAGGAGATTTCCTGCATGGCATCGGAAAAGGTCTCGTTATCTCTTTCGATTCTCAGCTTGATTTGTTCGTCAAACCAACCCATCCAAACACCCCCTTAATCGTTGGAGATCAGCTCGGCGTATTTCCCGCCGCGCCGGTAAAGCTCGTCGTGTGTGCCCTGTTCCACGACCCTGCCCTGATCGAGCACAAGAATCTGGTCGCAGTCGCGAATGGTGGAAAGTCGGTGTGCAATCACAATGCAGGTAATGCCGCGCTCCTTGATGGAGTTAACAACTTCATATTCCGTCATGGCATCCAGTGCGCTCGTTGCCTCGTCGAGGATAACAATGGTCGGATCCTGAGCCAGCACACGCGCAATCTCCATTCGCTGCCGCTGACCGCCGGAAAAGTCGCGTCCGCCCTCGGTCAGCTTATACTGGTAGCCTCCCTCACGCTGCATAATGTCCTCGTGCAGATGTGCGTCGCGAGCCGCAAGGATCATTTCAAAATCCTCGATGGAGGTATCCCACATTTTAATGTTATTGGCAATGGTGTCCTCGAAGAGGATAATGTTCTGATCTACGACGGCAAGAGAGCCGGTAAACACGCTTCTGTCAATGCGGTTGATCGGTTTACCGTCGAACAGGATTTCACCGCTCCACGGCTGATACAGGCCGGAGATCAGTTTGGAAAGCGTTGACTTTCCGCAGCCGGAAGCGCCGACAAGCGCAATACGCTCTCCGGGCTTTACCGATAGATTGAAATGCTCGAGCAGCGGCGCCGCGAGGCGGGAATAACCGAAAGTAACATCCCGCAGTTCAAGATTGCCGGACAGTTTAGCGTAGCTTTGCGGGCCGTCTCCCATTGCTTCGCAGGCGGGATCCGTGGGGTACTGCATGACGTCCTCAATGCGCTCCATCTGGGTGCGCATTTCCTGAAGCGATTGACCGGCGGAAATCAGCGCGGATGCAGGGGAGGTAAATGCAGTAAGAAAGCCTTGAAAGGCCATGATCATACCGACGGTAAATGTACCGTTGATGGCAAACCAGACACCCAGCATCAGCACGGCGGTTGAAGTCAGTCCGGAAACGAGCGTGGGGATCAGGCCGAGGTAGGCGTCCAGCTTTGTAAACTTTACAGATTGTGTGTTAACGCTTGCCTGATAGCCTGCCCAGCGGGCGAAGAAACCGTTTTCCGCACCGCCGGCCTTGATCGTTTCGATCATTTCGATCCCGGCGACGGTCGCGCCTGCAAGCTTGCCCGCGTCACGCATCTGGACGCGCGTAATGTTAATGCGTTTTTTGGAAATGACTCTGGACATTACCAGATTTATCAGAATGGATGCCAGACCGACGAGCGTCAGAATCCAACTATAGCGCAGCATTACGACCAGATAGAACGCCATCATTGCCGCGTTCAGCGCAAGCGGGGCAAGCGTATTGACCAGACTGTTGGCGACGGCGGCGTTGGAGGAACGGCGCATCTGAATGTCGCCCGCCATCCGCTGTGAGAAAAACTCCATTGGCAGACGCAGGACCTTCCATAAAAATGTGGTATCGCCAACGACGGTCATTTTTCCGTCGATCCGCATGGAGTAGACTGTTTCGGCAGCCATAACGATCAATTGCAGCAGGGACAGGCCTGCCAGTGCGATCAAAAAAGGTGTGAACCAATCCGGGTTTTCCTTCGTCAAAAGACGGTCAAGAAAGATACGGGAAAAAGCAGGCTGAATGATTGCCAGCAGAGAAGAAATCAGTGTGGAGATTACGACGAACAGGATTGCAGCCTTTGCGCCCTTCAGACGGCTTGCGGCAAAGGCCAGAACACTTTTTTTGCTGCCGCCCGGTTCAAAGCTCTCACCCGGCTCAAGCATCAGGCAAATACCGGTAAAGCAGCGGTCGAATTCCTCCATACTTACGGAATAATTACCGCGCGCGGGATCGTTGAGATAGGCCTTTTTGCCTCGGAAGCCGTCAAGAACGACGAAGTGATTGAAATTCCAATGGATGATACAGGGGAATTTACCGTTTTTTCGAAGATCGCTCGGTTCGTAACGGTAGCCCTTGGCAATCATACCGTAACTTCTGGCAGCAATCAGAATATTCCTTGCGTTTGCGCCGTCGCGCGATACGCCGCAGTCCACGCGAAGCTGCTCCAGGGGAATCCACCTTCCGTAGTACGCAAGCACCATGCACAGGCTTGCCGCACCGCATTCCAGCGCCTCCATTTGCATGACAACGGGGACTTTCTTCGCGCATTGCGTCGAGGGTTGCTTTTTTTTCTTTTCTCTCATGGCCTGTCCCTCAATTCAAAATAAAGAAGATCGGCGCTACGCTGTCGATCACGATCTGCGCCTGATACACACCGTCCGGCAAAGCCGCGTCGGTTTGCAGCGCGTAGACCCACTGGCCGATCTGAAGGCCGCCGACATGTAGCGCATACTCGCCGAAGCTGTTATCTACGGCGAGCGGCGCTCCGGCGACGGCAGTAATATGATACTCCGTTTCTCCGATGATGAGTGTCATGCCCTCACTGACGGAGGAAACCTGATCCTCCGCGACGTAGCAAACGACACTGCCATTCGCGCCTACAGCGCAGACGGACAGCTTGGTATCGAGTCTGCCGAAGATGCCCCAAACACAAACGCCGACCAGTAAGATCACGACGGCGGTAAACAGGAGCCACATTCCCGGATTTGAAACTCTGATGTAGTCGTTCAGCTGCTCCGGAGAGCTGATGCGCTCGATGTTCTTTTTTCTGAAAAGCTGTTCGTTCATGGCCTACACACTCCTTATATTTCAATCAAAAGCTATGGACAGAATTCCGCTCCCAATATACCATACTTCTTAATAAAATGGAAGTAAATTCGCAATTAAATTGCAGACGGAACGTATTTTTTTGCTCCGGTGCATACAGTATCTGGAAAAGCACACCGAAGCATGTTATAATATACGCTCAGGAACTAAGAAATACGATCCGTCACAGATGATGGATCGGCCATTTGACCGGCCTTTGCCGTTGCGATGGAAAGGGGGCATACCCGTGCAAAGCCAAAAATCGAAGCAGCCTCTGCGCGGCTGGCAGACGGCGGCGCTGGTGCTTCTGGTGCTGTTCCTGCTGTTGCTTGCGATTCTTGCACTGATTCGCCACGGCGACAGTCACGGCAGCACCATTCGCAGTAACCGCTATGACGCCTCGGCGTTTTACCGTCAGGATGGGTTCCTGCATTACTCCGCTGCGGAGCACAGCATCGGCATCGATGTTTCCGTCTATCAGGATCAGATTGACTGGCAGCGCGTGCGCGAGGCAGGCGTGGAGTTTGCGATTCTGCGCATCGGCCTACGGAGCGCCAACGAGGGACTGCTATATGAAGACACACGCTTTCGGGAAAACTATGACGGGGCAAAGGCTGTGGGAATCCGGCTCGGTGTGTATTTTTTTTCACAGGCACAGAGCGAAGCGGATGCACGTCAGGAGGCCGAGTTTGTATGCCAGCTTCTTCAGGACCGTACTCTGGAGCTTCCGGTCTTTTTTGACTGGGAGCCGGTCGAAGGGGGGCTGCTCTCGCAGAACCCGTCGCTGCTGCCGCTGACGCAGTGCGCCGTGGCCTTCTGCCGCGCAATGGAGGCCCAGGGCTATTCGGCGGGCGTTTACTTTAATCAGACTTACGGTTATCGCTACTACGACCTCGGGATGCTTCAGGATTTCACGCTCTGGCTTGCGGAATACAACGAAACGCCCGGCTTTGACCATCATTTCGATATTCTTCAATACAGCGACAACGGTCGTGTCGACGGCATCACCGGCAGGGTGGATCTTGATTTGTGGATTTTGCCGGAAAAGGAGGACAATTCATGAGATTTGCGGCAGGTCTGCGCCGCAGCTTAAGCTGCGGCGCACTGATACGGCGGGTGATTCTTGCGTGGATCACGTCTGCGGCGATCCGCTATATTATGCTCCCCGCGGAGCAAATGCCGTTGGATGGGCTGGAATCTCTGAAAGGCGCTTCATTTGGCGGCTTTGTGCTGCTTGCCGCTTCGCTTTTTGCGGGATTTACGCTGATGTCCTGTATTCGGGATACGGAAAGGGCGGAGCGTTGGACATTGACGACGGCCTTTGCGTTGTATCTGCTCCGTGCGTATTTGGCAAGCAAAAGTCTGATGCTGCTTGCCTCGGGCGGCGTTTGTCTTGTGATTCTGGTGGTCTATGCCGCCTGCGGTGCAAAAACGCAGGCGACAGTATTGGCGCCGCCACCGCGCGGCGCGTTTTCCGCAAAGCTCGCGGTCGGTGTGGCCGCGACCCTCTTTGCTGCTTTTGTATCGGCCTGGACTGTGCTGCGCGTCAAGGCTTATTGCACGCCGAGCTATGACTTCGGCATTTTCTCGCAAATGTTCCACGCAATGGCAACGGACGGCTCGCAGCTTACCACGCTGGAGCGTGGGGAGCTGCTGCAGCATTTCTCCGTACACATTTCTCCGGTCTATTACCTGCTGCTGCCGTTTTATCTGCTCGTTCCGAAGCCGGAAACACTTCAGGTGCTGCAGGCTCTCCTGCTTGCCTCCGCAGTGGTCCCGCTATGGTTGATCGCGCGGCGTCGTGGACTCAGCGCACTGCTGAGCACGATATTCTGCTGCTTGCTGCTGCTTTATCCTGCTTATGCGGGTGGTGCAAGTTATGATCTGCATGAAAACGCTTTTCTGACACCCCTTCTTTTCTGGCTGTTTTATGCCGTTGATGCAGAAAATCATTGGTTGCTGGCGCTTTCCGCGCTCCTGACTCTGACGGTCAAAGAAGATTCTGCTGTATATGTTGCAGTAGCGGGTTTGTGGCTGCTGCTGCGCGGAGCGGTTCAGGGAAAACGCCGTACCGATCTGTTACGCGGCGGTGCGCTTCTGATCGGTGCGTTGGTGTATTTTTTCCTTGTGACATCGATCCTGAATAAATCAGGCGAGGGTGTGATGAACTGGCGTTACGGCAATATGATCTATGACGGTTCGGGCTCTCTGCTCGCCGTGGTAAAGGCCTGCCTTCTAAATCCGTTGAAAGCGCTCTATGAGTGCTTTGAAACGGAAAAAGTGAAATATATTTTACAAACGCTGCTGCCGCTGCTGTTCCTTCCGCTGATAACCCGACGCTATGAGCGTTATGTGCTGCTGATACCGTTCCTCCTGGTGAACCTCCTTTCGGATTACACCTATCAGCATAATATCATGTTTCAGTACAACTTCGGCTCGCTTGCGTTCCTGTTTTACCTGTCGGTTATAAACTTTGCGGATCTGCGACCGATTCTTTCCCGCCACATCCGGATTCCCGCTGCATTTCTTGCGTTGCTGGTCTCTCTGGCGATGTTCGCGACTTTCCTGATACCGACTGCCGGGTACTACTTTAAGCGCTATTCGGAAAACAGGGACATTTACGCGCAGATGGATGAGCTGCTTACAGCAATCCCGGATGACAGCACCGTCACGGCAACGACTTTTCTGACCACGCGTCTTTCCAACCGGCGCTACCTCTACGATTTGCAGTATGTAGGGAAGGAAAAGCTGCTGAACTCGGAGTATGTTGTACTCGGAGGCGGACGCGAGTTCAAGATGTATAACGGAACGGGCGGCGTGCTGACGCGTGAAGCGCTTGTCGCAACACTGAAACAGAACGGCTTTGTCCTGCAAAGCGCCCTTGACGGTTGGTTGGAGATTTATTATAGGGAAGGCGGAAAAACAGGCGGGTGAGGTCAATCCGGACACACGCTTGCACCTGCAAAAAGGCATCCCCCGTGCTTTCACGCATCGGGGGATGCCTTTTCTGTCTAATTTGAAATATACCTATCGGATCGATTTCCTTTTCAGAATGATAAACACCGTTCCGACGGCTGCGCCTGTAAGGCAAAGCCCCAGCACAATCCAGAGAATGACCGTTACGGCCAAGCTTTTACCCGGGTCAATGAGCGTTTGTTCCCCAAGCTTCGGAATGACGCTTCCCTCGTTGCGCCGATAACCGCAAACGGAGCATTCCTCGTGCTCCAATCCTTCGCTGTCCTTCGTCGCTTCGAGGTCAACCTTCCGGACAAAGCTGTGTGAAGCTGCGTTCAAGTGTTCTTCGCAGCCGGAACAGACTTGCCAGTGCTGTGCCTCATCGTGCTCCCAGCGGGAGGCATCCGCGTCATGGATGTGGGCCTCAGTTACGACAGTACGCTTGAAGCCGCAGACATTGCAGTCCTCATCCGCATCGCCGTCGTAACTGTGCGCCGCTTTGTCGGTCAGGCTTCCGGAACGATCCGGGCAGCTTTCGTCTGCACACTCGTGCCAGTGATTTGTTTCGTCGCTGTGCCAGCCGGCGTAGCTGTGCTTATGCGTAAGCGTGCGCCGATAGTCGCAGACGTTACAATCCGGATCCGTCTCGCTGTCGTAGATATGCACCGACTTGTCGGCTATGGCTCCGCCCGGTTCCGGACAGTCGTCCTCTGCGCACTGACGCCAGTGATATTCCTCATCGATGTACCAGCCGACATAATTGTGCGTATGGGAGGGTGGGGAGGCAGGGCGTTCATAGCCGCAATACATACGCACGCACTTGTTCGGCGAGTAATCCGTATAAATGTGCGGTTCGATATCCTTGATGCTGCCTGCTCTGTCGGTGCACTCCGGGTCGCTGCATACCCACCAGTGGTTGTTCTCGTCAAAGTCGAGACTTGTGTACTGGTGCCTGTGCTCCGTCGTAACCAGTGTGAAAACGACCTCGACGCCCATGCCGCAGGCATAGGTGTAGGTGATTTCGTAAACGTTTTTCTCGACGGTCAGTATGTTGCCTTGTGCGCTTCCGCCCGTCCAATTCGAGGTTTTTCTGACGTCGAAGCCCTCCGGCAGCGTGGAAAGATCAAAGGAACGGTTTTCGTCAATTGTGATCGTATACCGGTTGTCCCGAAAAAGCCAGTCGCGTCCCACCAGGCCGCCGAGCTTTGTGCCGCTGAAATCAAGAGAGGTGAGAAGATTCCCTCTGACATCCAGAGTACTGAGCTGTTCATTCCTGCTCAGATCCAGCCTTGTCAGCCGATTCTCATAGCAAACCAGCATCTGCAGCTTTGTATTTCCACTTATGTCGAGCTCGGTCAGATTGTTTCTTCCGCAATAGACCTCATCCAGTATGGCACACCGGGTGATATTCAGAGCGTTCAGACCGGCATCCAAGCATTCCAGAATGAACAGCTCCGTGTTGTTGGACAGATCCAGAGTACCGAGGTTATTTCCGCTGCAGGACAGCGTATTCATTCTCGGGTTATGCGACAAATCGAGAGCGGTCAGCAGATTGTCTCTGCAATAGAGCATTACTAGGTCGGGAAGCATACTGACATCCAGAGAAGTCAAGCCGCACCCATAGCAGAAAACAGTTCTTAATTTCGTGTTTTTGCTGAGGTCGAGGGAGATGAGCGGCGCATTGGAGCAATCCAGATATGTAAGCTCGGTAAAATACTCAATGCCCTTAAGCGTGCGCGGCTCCCGGCCACCGTGCAATTCAATTTTGGTTACAGCCGCCAATTCGGCTGCGCTCAGCACGCCGTTGCAGTCCTCGTCATAATGCTCGATAACGTAATTACGGAGCGCTTCGTCCGGAAAGTTCGTTTCGTCTATCACGACGTCGCCGGAGGACGGCGGTTCATCGCCCGGTTCAGCAAAAACCGTCAGGGTCGCGATGCACAGCAGCAGGGAAAGCGCAAACAGGGCGATACGGGGTTTTCGTTTCATTTTTTTCTCCTTCCGGTGTGTCCGCCCGATGCAGGCAGACGGATGAAATGGAGCCGATCGGCTCCCGGGCGAACATGAATTACGCGCAAACCGCCATGACGTATTTACGTGAACCTTGTATCCATAATAGCACAGATGCTTTAAACGATCAAGCTGTTTTCAAAAGAATTATACGCTTCCTCCGCATATTCCTGTCGAACAATCCTGTTCCGCCCGACTTCTCTCTTGACGGAAGGTGCAGACGTGTGGTACAATTTGCATAGGGAAAAACAAAGCTTTGGAGAATACCATGGTTGATATATCCGTAAAAGAACTGGTGAAGTCCTTTGAGGTCGGCGCAACGCTCCTTGACGGCTTTTCCTTTGATATTCATGAGGGCGAGCGCGTGGGCATCATGGGACGCAACGGCTGCGGCAAAACCACGCTGTTCCGTCTGCTGACGCACGAGCTTGAGCCGGACTCCGGCACGGTCTTTATCGCCCCCGGGAAAAAGCTGGGGCTCATTTCACAAATTCCGCATTACCCGCAGGGCTTTACCGCTCTGGACGTATTAAAAACTGCCTTTGCGCCTTTGCGCGCGCTCAAGGAGCAGATGGAAGCAATGGAGTATCGTCTGACCGCCAGCGCGCCGCGCACACTGCTCGATGAATATGACCGCCTGAGCAACGCCTACCTGGTGGGCGGCGGCTACGAGCAGGACACACAGATCGATAAGATCTGCAACGGCCTTGGCATTCCGACGGCAATGCGCGATCAGGCGTTTGCACAGCTCTCCGGCGGTGAGAAGACCCGCGTTAATCTGGCCCGTCTTCTGCTGGAAAAAACGGACATTCTGTTGCTCGACGAGCCGACGAACCATCTTGACCTGAAAAGCGTCGAGTGGCTGGAAGAGTATCTGCTCAAATTCAAGGGTACGGTGCTGACCATTTCGCACGATCGCTTTTTCCTGGATCGGGTCGTACAGAGGATCATTGAAATTCAGGCCGGAAAGGCTGAATTTTACGGCGGAAACTACACATTCTATCTGGGAGAAAAACAGGCGCGCTTCAACCTTCAGCTCCGTCAGTATGAGCAGGAGCAGGCCAAACTCAAGCAGCTCGGGTTTACCGTTGAACGCATGAAGGGCTGGGGCATCAATAACCGCGTGCTCTACCGCCGCGCCATGTCCATTCAGCATCGTATGGAGCGCATTGAAAAGACAGAGCGCCCCACGACCGAACGCACCATGCGGGCAAAATTCAGCGAAAAGGATTTTCACGGTGACGAGGTTCTAACCGTAAAGAATATGGCCAAGCGCTTTGGAGAGCGGACGCTGTTCTCCGGTGTGGAGCTGCTGGTCAAGGGCGGTGAGCGCATTGCGCTGCTCGGAGACAACGGTACGGGGAAAACGACTTTCCTGCGCGTACTGCTCGGCGAGGAACCGGGCGAGGGGCGTATCCGCTTCGGCCCTTCCGTGAAAACCGCCTACCTCCCGCAGGTTATCCATTTCAGTCATCCGGAGCGCACACTCTACGACACCATGCTCTACGAAAAAAACTGTACCCCGCAGGTTGCCCGTGATCGGCTTGGCGCGTTTCTGTTTTCCGGCGAGGATGTGTTCAAGACCGTCGGGACACTGTCCGGCGGCGAACAGTCCCGTCTGCGGCTGTGTATGCTGATGGATGAAAAAATCAACCTTCTGGTGCTTGACGAGCCAACGAATCACCTCGATATTTCCTCGCGTGAATGGATTGAGGACGCGCTGGAGGAATATGAGGGCACTCTGATCTTTGTCTCTCACGACCGCTATTTCATTGAAAAATTCGCCACGCGGATCTGGCTGCTGGAAAACGGCACAATCCGTGATTTTCTCTGCGGCTATGCCAAATACCGCTCGATTCTGGCACACGAAGCGATGGATAAAGCCCGTCCTGCGCAGCTCAAAAAAGGAAAGCCTGAAAAGATGCCTGCGCCAAAGGATACCGCAAAGCTCGTGCGTAAGCTTGAAGCGGACATCGAAAAGCAGGAAAAATTGCTTGCCGTGATAGAGGAAAAGATAGAAGCCGCCGCAGCCGATTATCAGGAGCTTTCCCGTCTGATGAGTGAGAAGGAAGAAGCCGAAGCGCAGCTCATGACACTGATGGAACAGTGGGAAGCGGCGCAGGAGAAATAAGTGTGATGCTCTCATTTCTTTCTGCCGCTGAGGGAGACATCCCGGTGATTTTCGCACAGGCGCGGGATCTGATCGTGCGGTATGAGGATGCTGCTGCCATTGATCTGCGTGAAGCACTTGCATGGACGGAACGCAAGATCGCAAAACACCTCCATGAATATATTCGAGTAGCGCGAAATGGGGAAACGTGCGCATTTGTTCGCCGTTGTGCCGACGGTGAACTGGACGATCTCTATGTTTTGCCGCAGTTTCGCGGGCAGGGAATCGGCTCAGCCGTCCTGGTGTGGTGTCTAAAGCAGACCACTGTGCCACCGTATTTTTATGTTTTCACCCGGAACATCCGTGCAATTGCCCTGTATCGCCGCTTCGGCTTTGAGCTTTGCGAATCGGTTAGCCCCACGAGGGCAATCATGCGGATGAGTTTCTAAAAGAATTAAACTATTTCAACCAAGGAGCGTAGTTTCAATATGAGTTCGTGTAACGGAAATTGTTCCTCCTGCGGATCCGACTGCTCGGATCGCAAACAGGAAAGTCTGCTCGCAGAGCTGAATCCGAAATCAAGCGTAAAAAAGGTGATTGCCGTCGTTTCCGGCAAGGGCGGTGTCGGCAAGAGCACCGTCACAAGCCTTCTGGCCTGCGCCATGCGGAAACGCGGCCGCCGCGTCGCCATTCTGGATGCAGACATCACCGGTCCGTCCATTCCGAAGGCATTCGGTGTGAGCGAATGCGCCGGGTCGGACGAGAGTGGGCTTTATCCCGCCGTCAGCAAAACAGGCATTCAGATTATGTCCGTCAATCTGCTGCTGGATCACGATACGGATCCCGTTCTGTGGCGCGGACCGATCATTGCCGGCGCCGTGAAGCAGTTTTGGACGGATGTCGTTTGGCAGGACGTGGACTATATGTTCGTCGATATGCCTCCCGGAACGGGCGACGTGCCGTTAACCGTATTCCAGTCGCTGCCCATTGACGGCATCGTGCTTGTCACATCCCCGCAGGAGCTTGTCGGTATGATCGTCTCCAAGGCCGTCCGCATGGCCGAGATGATGCATATTCCCGTATACGGCATCGTGGAGAACTACAGCTATTTCCGCTGCCCGGACTGCGGCAAAAATCACGAGATCTTCGGGAAGAGCCATCTCACCGAAATTTCACGGGAATACCGTCTGCCGGTCCTGGCGCGGCTGCCGATTGATCCGGCCGTCGCCGCCGCCTGCGACCGCGGAGAGGCCGAGAACCTGCCAACGGATGAGCTGGAGGCTGCCGTTGCCGCTATCGGCTGAAAAAGGGAAGCGTTTACGGGGAAAGGGGAGAGGATGGTTTGAAAATCGACCGATTTTCCGTTGTCGCAATCGCACTGTGTCTGGTACTTCTGTGCTTCGGCGTGTATCAGGCGGTTGGCGGTGGGACGACCATTACGGTTACGCCCGGTGCGTCCGGCCTGACCGGCGCGCCGACGGCTGCTCCCTCCACCGAAGCGCCTTCCGAATCCGTGATTCGCATCGATACCGGCTTTACACTGCCGCCGACGGAGGCAACGGAGCCTCCTTCAACGGTTGTTCCCGTACCGACGCAGCCCGTTACCGCCCCGCCGACGATCCCCGCGCCGACCGATCCAATCACGGTTCCGACCGAACCGAGCGCTTCAACGCCTCCCGTTGTGTCGGATCGGTTGGCACTGGTCTCCATGTCGAAAAGCGTTTCCGCCAACAGCAAAGCAACGGTGCGGGTACGCGGCATTCCCGGCACCAGCTACAGCATTGCGGTCTATTACTCCTCGGGTCCCAGCTCTGCAAAGGGACTGACCGACAAGACGGCTTCCACCGACGGTATTGTGGAATGGACGTGGCGCGTCGGCCCGAAAACGAAACCGGGACAGTATCGAATTGTAATCTCCGGCGGCGGAGAAACGCTTGAACTGAAATTTACCGTTACATAAAGGAATCGCTATGTTTCAATTGCTAAAAACCGAAGGTGCTGCACGTCGAGGCGTCTTTACCTGTGCGCACGGGACGGTGCAGACCCCCGTGTTTATGAACGTCGGCACGCAGGGCGCCATCAAGGGTGCGCTTAGCGCGGCTGATCTGGAGAACATCGGCTGTCAGGTCGAGCTGTCGAACACTTACCACCTGCATTTGCGGCCCGGCGACCGGATTGTGCGCGATATGGGCGGGCTGCACCGCTTTATGACATGGAACCGCCCGATTCTGACCGATTCCGGCGGCTTTCAGGTCTTTTCGCTTGCAAGCCTGCGTAAGATCAGGGAGGAAGGAGTGTATTTTGCTTCCCATCTGGACGGTCATAAGATTTTTATGGGTCCGGAGCAAAGTATGCAGATTCAGTCAAACCTTGGTTCGGATATCTGTATGGCCTTTGACGAATGCGTCGAAAACCCCGCGCCGTATGAGTATGTAAAGCAGTCGGCGGAGCGGACCTATCGCTGGCTCGTACGATGCAAAGCAGAAAACGAGCGATTGAATGCGCTTCCGGATACGGTAAATCCGCAGCAGATGCTCTGGGGTATCAACCAGGGCGGTACCTATGCCGATGTGCGCGTGCATAATATGCAACAGATTGCGGCGCTGGATCTTCCGGGTTACGCCATCGGTGGGCTTGCCGTCGGCGAGAGCACGGAGACGATGTATGAAATCATCGAAGCCGTGGAGCCGTATATGCCGAAAAACAAGACGCGGTATCTGATGGGCGTCGGCACGCCGTCGAATATCATTGAGGGGGTCGCCCGCGGCGTGGACTTTTTCGACTGCGTGATGCCCGCACGTAACGCACGGCATGCCAAGCTTTTTACCTGGTCCGGTACGCGCAATCTGAAAAATGCAAAATACGAGCGCGATGAACGCCCGCTGGATGAGCAGTGCGATTGTCCGGTCTGCCGCCGCTACTCGCGTGCGTATCTGCGTCATCTGTTCAAAGCGGAGGAGATGCTTGCCATGCGTCTTTGCGTCATGCACAACCTGTACTTCTATAACGAGCTGACCCGGCGCATCCGCGACGCGCTCGACGCGGGCGAGTTTTCGGCATTCCGTGCTCGCTATTCCGGGCTGCTTGCGCAGCGAGCGGACGACTGACCGAAAAAAAGTAAATTCATGCTTGCAAATTGCTGTATGAACCGATATAATAGATTCGATTAAAAACAGGAGGAACAACCATGGACTTTACCTTTATCATCATGCTGGTTGTGATGGTCGCCGTGTTCTACTTCATGATCATCCGTCCGGACCGCAAGAAGAAGAAGGAAGAAGAAGCGCTGCGCAATGCGCTCAAGGAAGGCGACCGCATCACCACCATCGGCGGTATCGTCGGCAAGATCGTTGACGTCAAGGGCGATAACATCGTCATTGAGACCAGCGCAGACCGCGTTCGCATGGAGCTGACCAAGTGGTCCGTCATGACGAACAACACCGCACAGGAGGCCGCGCAGAAGCAGCGTGCCGAGGCCGCAGCCGCTGCGAAGGAAGCCGCCGATAAGAAAAAGGCGGAAAAAGCCAAGGCAAAGGCTGACAAGAAAGCGGGCAGATAAGCAGCAGAAACCGACACCGACCGGAGCTCCCGGCCGGTGTTTTTTCTTTGGCGCTTTCGCACAAAATATGGTATATCAATTTAGCCATTCATACGAATTTCCGCGTTACGACTCGTTTTGACTTGCAAAAATTATGAGAATCGGTATAATCAGATTATATTGGATGGGTGACGGAAGGAGGCCCTGAAAGGAAGGTATAGTTTTGGATAGAGTCGATTCAAAAAAAGGAAGGAAGACAAATACATGAAGAAATCATTGAAAACGAGAATTCTACCCCTGCTGCTTGGCTTGTTGCTTCTTCTAGCCGCCTGCACGCCGGCCGTGACTCCTACTGCGCCGACGAATCCGACCGACCAACCAACCGAGGCCCCCTCCAAGGGCGCTTCCGTAAAAATAGACGGCGTGGGGACGCTGTGTGACATTGCTGCGTATGAAGACGGCTTCCTGCTTCTGACGCATAAAGGTCTGTTTCGCCTTGACGGAGCACTGAAAAATCGCAGCAGCGCGGGAGAGGTTTATGATAAGCTGTTTGCTACCGAGGATAACGGCGGCATCTATGACCGTCTGCGTCTCTCCCCGGATGGTGATTCTCCGGCTTTGGGCGCCCTGACCGTGACCACCAGGGGCGTTTTTTTCTATAATTTCGGCAATGCGACCATTTATTGCGATGGAGAACCCTGGCTGACGCTTGACAGCGCCGTCCCGAGCGACGCAACGGTCGAGATCGCAGAGCACGACGGCAAGATCTATTCGCTCTTCCGCTATACCGCGAAGGAGGAGCAGAAGCTGCAGCTCTACTGCGACGATACGCTGCTGGGCAACGTTACCGCGGAGGACTGCGACCGCTTCCTCTGGGACGGAGACACGCTCTGCCTCAGCTCCAACGAGCAGCCGCTGGTTCGCCCTCTGGAGGGGAAGCGAGTGGGAGACGAAAAGCCCTATTGGGGAAGGTTTGACGTCTCCGCGCGCAGCGGTAACTGGTTCTATTACAGAAACGCCATCCACGGCCTTCAGCGCAGTGACGGCGAGACAATCGAATACCTTTCCTGTCCCGCGCTGACCGCTTTCCCGCGGCGCATCCTTTGCCTGCTTATTACCGGCGATACGGAGGGAATTCTGCTGGCGGAGGGCGGCGAGCTGGAGCGCATCACCTTTTCCGTGACCCGCAGCTTCCCCCGCTGCACGCTGGTACTGACAGGTCATACGGATCTTATTTCACACGCAATCGAGTCGTTCAATCTTACGGGAAGCGGCGTCTTTATTCAAAGAGAGTATATGGGTAGTGACTCGGCTGCACCTGCAAAGGAGCAGTATGACCTGTTTGTTTTCTGGGACTGGTTTGATGTGCGCAGAGTCGTGCGCAGCGGCGACCTGATGCCGCTTTCGTCGGTCGATCCTGCCTTCTGCTCTTCGGAGATCGCCTCCGCCGCTCTGAACCGATGGCTTGACTTGGACGGCGAGCGCTATTGCCTCCCGGTCGACGGTGATCTCTACTACATGGACTGCTGGGCTGAAACGGAGGAAGAGAAGGCCGCTCTGGAAAAGCTGGCGGAGGATCCGACGTTGGAAAACTTCATGGCGATGCAGGGCATCCGTCGAAAACTTTCTCTTGAGGACTATCTGACCTACTACTGGCCGAGCTACTATGACACAGAGCAGGCTTCTTTCCATTTCGACAGAGAAGAGCTGCGCGCTCTCCTGCAGTGGCTTCACGACAACCCGGAGCAGGAGGGACCTTCCGTTGCTTTTATTAATGAAAGGGATCCTTTTTACATCGCCATGGAATATCTGCAAGCGAGCATACACAACGTATCCGTATTGAAACCCTCGTTCTGCCTGCGCACAGAAAAGCAGAGCGGGATTGGGCTGATTGCCAAAGCCTTTCTCGGCGTCTCTGCGGCCTGCACCGAGACCGACGCCGTCGCGGTGGTTATAAACTATTTTCTGTCCGGGGAGGACAATACTCTGACCCCGGTCATCCAGCCGGGAAAAACAGAGCAGTATAAGCGCCTGCGCAATGACGCGCTCGAGCAGTATAAGCCAAACCTTACGCATAGTCAGCTCGCGCAATGGGAGGAGATCCTCGATGAATTCGGCGGCTATATGGACACGGATAACGTGACCCCCTATGACTTCTGGATCGCCAGGCTTGTCACATGGGCTGCCGAGAACTATCTGACCGGTCAGATTGATCCGGAGACAAAATCGCCCTACACCATCGACGATGCGATTCTGGCAATGGAGAAGGCCGCGCGCGACTACCTGGCAAACGGCAAAAAATGACGGCTTCCCTGCAATAGCAAAATCATAACATTTATAAGCCGCCCGCACCGGGCGGCTTATATTTATTTACAATGTCCCTCTTTATTTCCGGTGCGCGATGGTGTATAATATCCATGACTTTCGGCTTTGGGAGTGGTTTTATGGCATTGTTTGAAAAAAAAGCGGAGCAGGAGACACAAAAGCCCAATAAGCTCTTTGAGGTGTATTCTCTGCTGCACGATCTTGTGTATATTCTGGCGGTAATCACACTGCTGTTCGTATTTGTTGTGCGCCTCGTTCGTGTGGATGGGCCCTCCATGATGCCCACGCTTCAGGACGGCGATTTTCTGGCGCTGCAAAGCAACTTTATCATGGGCGAGTTAAAATACGGCGATATTATCGTCGCACGCAAAACGAGCTTCCGCGACGGTGAGCCGATTGTCAAGCGCGTGATTGCTACGGCCGGGCAGACGGTGGACATCCGTTACGATTCTCTGGGCGTCGCGACTGTGTACGTGGACGGACAGGCGCTCAACGAGACATATATCAACGGTGAAATGTATGAGCAGAGCTATTCCTCCCGGACCTTCCCGCTGACGGTGGACGAAGGCTGCATCTTTGTCATGGGCGATAATCGGAACCACTCCGCAGACAGCCGCCATATTGATATCGGCCTTATCCGAACCGATCAGGTGCTCGGGAAAGTGCTATGCATACTGTTCCCCGGTGCGGGCAAGAGCGGGAAACGTGACCTTTCGCGGATCGGAGGCGTCTCATGAATGATGAACGCATGAGCATCCAGTGGTACCCCGGCCACATGACCAAAACCCGCCGCAATATGGAGCAGGATATCCGCCTTGTGGACGCGGTCTGTGAGCTGGTGGATGCAAGAATCCCCCGTGCAAGCCGCAATCCGGACATTGATTCTCTTTGCGGTACAAAACCGCGAATGATGATCCTCAACCGCATTGACCTTGCCGATCCTGCAGCGACGAATGCTTGGGCAGATCACTTTACAAAGCAGAATATTGCAGTTGTCCGTGCAGACTGCAAAAACCGACGCGGACTTGAGCGCTTTGTCCCGGCTGCACGGCAGCTTTTAAGCGAAAAGCTGCGTCGATACGCGGAAAAGGGCTTTGTCAATAAACCGATCAAGCTGATGGTTGTCGGCATTCCGAATGTCGGGAAATCGACGTTCATCAATCAGATTGCAGGGCGCAAGAGCGCCAAGGCGGAAAACCGCCCCGGTGTTACGCGCGGCAAACAATGGGTCACGGTTGACCCCGGCCTGCTGTTGCTTGACACGCCCGGAATTCTTTGGCCGAAGTTTGACGATGAGCAGGTCGGCCGCCTGCTGGCCTACACGGGAGCCATCAAGGATGATATTCTTGATACCGAGACTCTGGCCTGTCATCTGATCCGGCTGCTCTGGTCGCGCTATCCGGCAGCGCTGCAGGAGCGTTACCGGCTCGATGCCCCGGAGGATGCAGACGGATATGAGCTTCTGACGCAGGCAGGGAGGAATCGGGGCTTTTTGCTTTCACGCGGCGAGATCGACACCGAGCGTATGGCAAAAGTGTTGCTTGAGGAATTCCGTAGCTGTAAGATCGGCCGTTTCACGTTGGAAATCCCGGAAGGAGTATAAAATGAGATACGAAATGATTCGTGAGATATTCAATCAGTGTAGCAACAATCAGATGCGCGATGTTTCCGTTGAGGACGTTACGACGGACGATACCGACGCAGTCATCCATTCCTACTGCGTCGGAAAAGAGTTTTCTTTGGAAAAAGACGTCACACCGGAGGGCGTGATCGTCTACAATCTATATATCAGCGGTCTGCACCAGCGCTTCAGCTTTACGCCGGAGGACGACGAATGATCGATTTATGGAAATATGAGCATGAGGCCTATTCCGCGGGTTTTGAGACCGTCTGTGGCGTAGACGAGGCCGGGCGCGGCCCTTTGGCAGGGCCGGTCTGTGCCGCAGCGGTTATTCTACCGCGCGATTTACAAATCGAAGGATTAAATGACTCCAAAAAACTGACCGACGCGCGGCGTCGCGCTTTGTTTGAAATCATTACGCGCGAAGCGGTCGACTACGGGATTGCATTTGCCACGGAGCAGGAAATTGACGAGATCAATATTCTCCAGGCAACATTTCTTGCCATGCGGCGTGCGATTGGACAGCTTAAAGCGCTCCCTACGCTGGCGCTGATCGACGGAAACCGTGAGACGGATTTCGGTCTGTCGGTGCGTACCATCATCAAGGGCGACAGCCTGAGCGCGAACATTGCCGCTGCCTCCGTGCTGGCAAAGGTTACGCGGGATGATTATATGATTGACCTGGATGCAAAGTATCCGCAGTTCGGCTTTGCCGTACATAAGGGCTACGGCACGCAGAAGCACTATGCTGCGCTCCGGGAATTCGGACCCTGCCCGGCACATCGGCGCACCTTCCTGCGCAAGCTCTATGGCGACTGATCTGCTCGGCCGCTGGGGCGAAAGCCTCGCAGCGGAATATCTGCGGAAAAAACGTTATACGCCTGTTGCAGCCAACTATCGCTGCCGGATGGGCGAGATCGATCTTGTTGTCGAAAACAGAGAGTACCTGGTTTTTGTGGAGGTAAAGCTGCGAAAAAGCGGTGCTTTCGCCTCCGCAATGGAGTATGTTGACCACAAAAAGCAGGAAAAGATCAAGCAAACGGCACTGCTGTTTCTTTCTCAGCATGAGCAGTGCAACAAGCAGCCGCGATTTGATGTAATCGAGATCTATGCTCCGGAAGGGATGCAGACAAAGCGGCCGAAGATCCTGCATTGGGAGGATGCATTTCAATGAAGCTGTATGTATTTGACGGTCACTGCGACACCGCTGTTTTGCTCTTGCGGCGGAAGCAGTCCATTGCCGGGAACGATTGCCATGTCGATCTGAACAAGGCGCGTGCTTTCGACGGCTATGCGCAGGTGTTTGCCTTTTGCTCATTGGCGGGCATTGACGTCGGCGCAGAGCCGCAGAAGCTCCTGTTGGAGCTGCCGCTGCGCGAACTGCGAAGCCAGGTTGCAGCACACGCGGATCGAATTGCCTTCGCACACGACGGCAACCAGGCGAAGTCCATCGTCGAGCAGGGGAGAGCCGCGGCGCTGCTCTCTCTGGAGGGGGCGGAGTTGATTGACTGCGACCCGCAGAAGCTCTTTGCTCTGCGTGACGAAGGCTTTGTCATGACCACGCTGACATGGAACGCGGACAATGCACTTGCAGGCTGGCACGGCTCACAGAGCGGTCTGTCCGACCGCGGACGTGCTTTCGTCCGCGCGGCAGAGGAAGCCGGGATTCTGATCGATGTGAGTCATTTATCCGAACGGGCTTTCTGGCAGCTTGCCGAGTATTCGCAAAAGCCGATCCTTGCCAGTCATTCCAACTGTCGTGCCGTTTGGGAGCATACAAGAAATCTGACGGATGACCAGCTGCGCGCTATCGCGCAATCCGGCGGGACGGTCGGTTTGAACCTTTATACCGATTTTCTCGGAGAAAATGCGGATTTTGATACAATGTTACGACACGTGGAACATGCGATGCGTCTCTGCGGCGAAGACCATGTTGCGCTTGGAGGCGATCTCGACGGCTGCGAATCGCTTCCAAAGGGTTTTGCACACATCGGTTCCTACCGCGACTTTGCGGAGTTCCTGCTGTCAAGAGGATATGATGAGGCATTGATCGATCGATTGTTTTTCTCCAATCTAGCTCGACTGCTCGGGGGGACGTGCTGATGGCACTTTACGCAATCGGCGATCTGCATTTGTCACTTGGGACAAACAAGCCGATGGACGTTTTCGGCGGCGCGTGGAAGGGATATGTTGACAAGCTGCGCGAAGGCTTGTCCGTGATCCGTCCGGAGGATACCACCATCCTGCTCGGCGATTTGAGTTGGGCATTGAACATTGACGAAGCTGAGGCGGACTTTGCGTTTATTGCGGCTATTCCCGGCAGGAAGATCATCGTCAAAGGGAATCATGACTATTGGTGGACAACTGCTGCAAAATTCTATTCCTTCTGTCAATTACACGGCTTTGACGATATGTTTATCCTGAATAATAACGCCTTTGAATACGACGGCTTTGCTCTTTGCGGTACGCGCGGTTGGTTTTATGAGGAGAATGCTGCGGAGGGCAGCCACAATGATAAGATTTTCAAACGTGAATTGATACGACTGGAAACCTCGCTCAAAGCGGCAGGAGAACGTGAAAAGCTCTGTTTTTTGCATTATCCGCCGCGCTACCGAGGCTATGAGTGCCCGGAAATCCTGGCGCTTCTGAAGCACTATGGTGTGCGCGAGTGCTGCTATGGTCATCTGCATGGCGACAGTCATAAGCTGGCCGTCCAAGGCTTGTTCGACGGCATCCAATACCGCCTTTGCGCTGCGGATTATACCAATTTCAGACCCGTGCGCCTGAGATAACGCTGTATTGCGTATCGCATACCGGGTGCGGAAAGAGAGATTTTTGTGAAAACAAGTGATTTTTATTATGAGCTTCCGCAAGAGCTCATTGCGCAAACGCCGCTGCAAAAACGCGACGCCTCGCGGCTGATGGTTTTGGATCGCCAAAGCGGTACAATCGAGCATCGGGTTTTTTCGGATTTGAAGGAGTTTCTCCGTCCGGGAGACTGCCTGGTGATGAACGATTCACGTGTGCTCCCTGCACGTTTGCTTGGGCACCGTTTGCCGGGCGGCGGCGCCGCAGAGGTTCTGCTGCTTCGGGATAAGGGCGACGGTGTGTGGGAATGCCTTGTCAGGCCCGGCCGTCATCTCCGTGAGGGTACTCGGATCACCTTTGGTGACGGCACACTGACCGCAACGGTGCAAGCCGTGCTGGAAACCGGAAACAGACTTGTAAAATTCCACTATGAAGGTATTTTCCTTGAAGTGCTCGAACGGCTCGGCAAAATGCCGCTTCCGCCGTACATTAAAGAAGAGCTTGCCGACGGAGAACGTTACCAGACAGTCTATTCCCGAGTTACCGGCTCGGCGGCCGCGCCGACGGCGGGGCTGCATTTTACAAAGGAGCTGCTTTCGCAGCTTGAGATGGCCGGCGTCCGGCTTGCGTACGTGACGCTTCATGTTGGCCTCGGAACCTTCCGTCCCGTCAAGGTTGACGATGTGACACAGCACCATATGCACTCCGAGTTTTGTATGCTCAGTGCGGAAACAGCCAAAACTTTGAACGAGACGCGACAAAACGGCGGGAGAGTCATCTGCGTCGGCACAACCTCGTGCCGCACGCTCGAATCCATGGTTCAGCCGGATGGTTCATTTGCTGAAACCTCCGCATGGACGGATATTTTCATTTACCCCGGCTACCACTTCCGCGCAATGGACGGCTTGATTACAAACTTCCACCTGCCGGAAAGTACACTGATCATGCTTGTTTCCGCTTTTGCGGGCTATGAGCACGTTATGAACGCATACAATGTAGCTGTACAGGAACGATATCGCTTCTTCAGCTTCGGCGATGCGATGCTTATCCTGTAAAAAATCTGGGACAAAAAAAGAGCCGAAAACTCTTGAAACAAGGGAGTTTTCGGCTCTTTACTGTCCTACTGATTTTTATTTGCTTTCGGAATTCTCCTTTTTCAGGTACTTATTCACCTCGTCTACCATATTTTTCGGCATGGTGCGCGGAACGGGGAAGACGACCGAGTTAACGAAGCGGCGGCAGAAGGTGAGCAGGAAACGCGTGGTTGCATCAAGATTCTCAGGTGCGAGCGCTTCGATAACGTCGTGACGGTTATGGATATTGCCATTGCCGGGAGCGCCGAAGCGGGCAAAGTTGATGCCGGGGACGCCTTTGTCGGCGAAGGGAATAGAGTCGCTGGAGTAGATATCCTGCTTGACGGAAATCGGAAAGCCCGTCTCCATAGACAGATACTCGACGGCGACGCGCAAGCTGTCTTCTGCAGTGACAAGTGCGATGTCTTTGCCCAACACAGGACCGGCAACGTCTACATTGATCATGAGCCGGATACCCTTCAGTTCCTCCTCATGCGCGGCAACATAGGCCTTTGAGCCGAGCAGGCCGCGCTCCTCGGATCCGAACCAGCAGAAACGCAGATTGCGCTTCGGTGCGTTCTCTCTGAAGAAGCGGAGCAGTTCCATCAGGATGACAGAACCGGCGCCATTGTCGTAAACCCCGTGACTGAAGGGCACGCTGTCATAATGTGCGCCGAAAACGATTGTCTCACCGCGGGGATCGGTGCCGGGCAGCTCAGCGATGACGTTCTGCGAGATTGCCTTGTCCTCGGTCTGTCGGAGTGTCAGTGTAACGGTTTCCGGCATGGCCTTAACAATCTCAAAGGCATCCATCGTGCGCAGATTCAGTGCGGGCAGCTTACCGTATTGCAGCGCCCAGTCGCGCAGATTGCGGGTATCAAGATCGGTTTTGTCGCGCTCGTCGGCAACGTTTCCTTCAAAGGTCAGAAAGCCCAACACGCCTGCCTCGACCAAACGCTTGTAGGTCTTATCACCGACGCGGCCATTAACCATAACGATCTTTCCCTTTGCGTTGACCAGGTCAATCTCCTGCGCCTCCTGCACATAGGCAAACGGCGCGGTGATACCCTCCTCGGGCGTAGAGCCGGAAAGGCCGTAGCCGGTAACTTCCCACGTTCTTCCACAGGCCAGCAGCTCTGCTTTTTCGATTGTCCAGTGGTCAACCTCAAAGGTTTCGATTTTTACGTCTGCGCACAGTTTTTTTGCTTCGTCTGCGAGAATTCCTGCGGCTTGTTTTTCCTCCTCCGTTCCGCAGGGACGGATAAAATTCAGCTTATGCAGGAGTTCAAATTCGCGTGTTCCGTAGTCCATGTGTTTGCTTCCTTTCTTTTAATCTGTGCCGACCTCGGACGGGTCAAGCAGGCGGTTTCTTCCGAGATCGACTTTCTTATAATAGATCATCGTCAGCGCACTGCACATTAGCCAGCCCGCCGGATAGCCCATGGAGATGGGGAAGATTGTATTAGAGATATAATTCGCCATAATCCACAGATATACCTGACGGAAAGCAACAAACGACAGCAGCATAATAATCATCGTTGCGCGGCTGTTGCCTGCACCGCGCAGTGAACCGGAGTAAATCTGGTTGAAGCAGCACAGCACATAGAATGGTGAGATCGTCCTTAAAAACTGTGAGCCAAAGCGCTGTACCTCCGGGTTGCCATTGAAGAAGGTCACAAGGGTCGGGGCAAAGATTACAACCGGAATAATCAACAGTATCGTCGCACTCATGGCCAGAAGCAGCGCCTTTCGCGTACCATCCTTAGCGCGATCGACTTGATTCATGCCGAGATTCTGCCCGACAAAGGTCGTAGCCGCCAGCGCCAATGACTGCATCGGAAGGAAAATGAGCTGATCGATTTTGGAATACGCCGTCCAACCGCCCATACAGTCCTGTCCGAAGTAGTTAATATAGGATTGCACAAAGACGTTAGAAAAGGCCGTGATGGCCATTTGCAGTGCAGCGGGAATACCTACACGGAAGATTTTTCCGAGCACAGACCAATGCAAACGCAACTTACGAGGGTGGAAGCGTACACAGCTCTTGCTCCTTGCAAGTGTATACAGGGTCAGTGCGGCAGACACGGCCTGCGCAATGATCGTCGCATAAGCGACGCCGGCGACCCCCATCTTAAAGACGATAACAAACACAAGGTCAAGCACCGTGTTAAGCACGGCGGAGACAACCAGATAATAGAACGGCCGCCTGGAGTCGCCGACCGCGCGCAGAATCCCGGAACCCATATTATAGAACATCAGACCGATCATACCGGCAAAATAAATTGTCAGGTAGGTTGTTGCATCGCCGATAACCTCTGCTGGCATATCGATCAGCCGAAGCATCAGCGGAATCATCAGAATGCCGCCGACGGTAAAAATGATGCCGACAATGACCGTCATCAGCAGCGCGGTATGGACTGTTTCGCTAACCTTATCCTCGCGCTTTGCCCCATAGTACTGTGAGATCACGACGCCTGCACCGCTCGAAAGCCCCAGGAAGAAGCCGATCAGCATATTGGTGATCGGTCCGACAGTGCCTACCGCCGAGAAGGCTTCATCGCTGACGAAGTTTCCGACGACCCAGGTATCAACGGTATTGTAGAGCTGCTGAAAGATATTGCCGAGCAGCAGCGGGATGGAGAAACGGATCAGATGGCCGAAAACATTTCCGGTCGTCATATCCGTGTCACGACGGAGCTGTCGGTGATGTGGGTGCAAGTTCAAGTGCTTCATTCCGGATTCCTCGATATTATTATTAATGCTATATTAATGCTATAATTGTTAGTTTTTTTAATTATATCATACTTTTTTATGAATGTCAATTGTCTTGTTTGTAATGTGTCGTTTATTTTCAGGAATAACCGCCCTCGCATAGAAGGTTCCGAAGGCGGTCTGTGCAGCATTTTTATTTGTCCGAGGCGAGGCTTTCAAACCCCTGTGAAGTGGTCCTGCGCAGTCACGTGCCGGCGGATTGCCTGAAAGCTCTCCGCACTGATCACATGCTCCATGCGACAGGCGTCCTCCGCTGCGATCTGCGGGTCGACACCCAGGCCGATCAACCATTTTGACAGCAGCATATGCCGCTCGTAGATCTGTTCGGCAATTCTCTGACCGGGCGGCAGGAGCGTAATAAAACCGTTTTCATCCACATTGATATAGCCGTTTTCGCGCAGATTACGCATGGCAACGCTGACGCTGGGTTTGGAAAACTCCAATTCATTTGCAATATCGACAGAACGAACCGCTCCGGTACGGCGATGCAGTACCAGAATGGTTTCCAGATAGTTTTCCGCGGATTCGTGGATCTTCATAGGCGCTCCTTCTTAAAAATGGCAAAAACAGGGCGGATGGGGCCGCAATTGCAGCCCCATCCCCAAGTCAGACAGTAAGACGGCTTAAATCGTAGCGGCAATGACTGCCTTGATGGTGTGCATCCGGTTTTCGGCTTCGTCGAAAACGATGGACTGCTTGGATTCAAAGACCTCGTCGGTCACTTCCAGAGCATCGAGGTGGAAGCGGTCACCGATCTGACGGCCGATACCGGTGTTCAGGTCATGGAAGGCGGGCAGGCAGTGCATAAATACGGCATTTTCTCCGGCGTTGGCCATGAGCTTGGCATTAACCTGGTACGGCAGCATTTTATCGATACGCTCCTCCCATGCCTCCATCGGCTCGCCCATCGAGACCCACACGTCGGTGTAGATCACGTCGGCACCGGCGGTAGCCTTCATGGGATCGGTCTCAAATGCAAGGGTCGCACCGGTCTCTTTTGCGATTTCTTCACAGCGGGCAATCAGCTCCGCATTGGGGAAGTAGCCCTCGGGGCCGCAGGCGACAAAGTGCAGACCGAGTTTGGCGCAGCCTATCATCAGAGAGTTGGCCATATTGAAGCGGCAGTCACCCATAAACACGAGCTTGCGTCCCTTCAGACTGCCGAAGTGCTCACGGATTGTCAGCATATCGGCGAGAATCTGCGTGGGGTGATACTCATTGGTCAGGCCGTTCCAGACGGGTACGCCGGCATGCTTTGCAAGCTCTTCAACAATCTCCTGCCCGAAGCCGCGGTACTCGATACCGTCGTACAGACGGCCGAGAACCCGCGCGGTATCGGCAATGGATTCCTTCTTGCCGATCTGTGAGCCGGAGGGGTCGAGATAGGTGACGTGCATACCGAGATCGTATGCGGCAACCTCGAAGGAACAGCGCGTACGAGTCGAGGTTTTCTCAAAAATGAGGGCGATAGACTTGCCGGGAAAATCCTCATGCAGGATGCCGGCGCGCTTCTTAGCCTTGAGCTTGGCCGCCAGATCGAGAAGTCCGGTGATCTCCTCCGGGGTGAAGTCGAGCAGGGTCAGAAAGTTCTTGCCTTTGAGATTCATGTTTGTCCTCCTAATCCGCGGCGCAGTCCCTGATGGTCTGCACGGCGGTAATTAACTGTTCCATAGGGATGTTCAATGCGGGCAGAAGTCGCAGCTTTTGCTTTGCTGTGGTCACAAGCACGCCGTGCTCCAACAGCCGCTGCGCCAGTTCGCGCCCCGGGATCCTTGTCTGGACGCCAAGCATCAGGCCAAGACCGCTCACACTCTCGATCCCACTTGCGCCGCGAAGCTCGCGGCAGATGTACTCGGAGCGCTCACGCACACCGCAAAGAAGCGTTTCGTCAATCCGGCCGAGGATATTGACACCGCCTGCACAGCAGACCGGGTTCCCGCCGAAGGTGGAGCCGTGATCTCCGGGATGAAGAGTATCCGCCACGCGCGCACCGAGGAGAGCGGCACCGATGGGCAATCCGCCGCCGAGGCCCTTGGCAGTCGTTACCACATCCGGATGAAGGCCGTAGTGCATATAGCCGTACAGCTCACCGCTGCGGCCATTGCCGAGCTGCACCTCATCGGCCATGAGCAGAAGATTATGCCGTACACAGACATCGCGCAGCGCATCGGCATATTCCTGTCCGATTGGCATGACCCCACCCTCGCCCTGCACGGCTTCAAACAGCACCGCCGCACAGCGATGCTCCTGAACGGCCCTCTCCAGCGCCTGCGCATCTCCTGCGGGGACATGGGCAAAGCCGGGCATCAGCGGCAGAAAATCGCGATGGTAGACCTCCTGCCCGGTAGCGGCAAGCGTCGCCAATGTGCGGCCGTGAAAGCTGTTTTGCAGTGTAATAATCGTGTAGTACTCGGCGCCTTTTTCTTTCGCAGCCCATTTACGAGCCAACTTAATGGCGCACTCGTTGGCCTCTGCACCGGAGTTTGCAAAAAAAACGCGCTGCATTCCGGTACGCTCGCAGAGCATCTGCGCAAGTCGCGCGGACGGCTCGGAGTAATAATAGTTTGAGCAGTGTGCAAAGCGCTCAAGCTGCGCCTCGACTGCCTGCTTCCAGGACACGTCGTTCAGGCCGAAGATGTTTACGGCAATGCCGCTGCCAAGGTCGATGTACTCCCGCCCATCTGCACCGAGCAGGGTAGAACCGCTGCCGCCGACAATTTCCAGCGGGAAGCGAGCATAGGTGCTTGCAATAAACCGACGGTCGAGTTCCTGCGTGTTCATAGGATCCCTCCTGATCTCTTTCAAGCGCTGACGAAATTCAAGGTCATTATACACCATCCGATACGGAAGCGTCAAGTGAAAAAGCCCCAAATTAGAAAATTATAGAAAAATAAGACGTCATACTCCGCGATGTTTTGCATCTTCTGGTATAAAAGGTTACACAGGCTGCGGAAGTCCGACGGGTCACAGTTCAATAGCTGCGTAAAATCTCGGGAGGCTTCCTCCAGCTCTTCGTGGCTGAGAAGCGAGGACAGGATGCCCTTATGACGCCGCCAGGCCTCGGCGGCCTGCCGTGCCAGCGCTTCGGCCTCCTCCGTGTTGTCCGCTTCCGCCGCCCGTATCGCCCGTTCGAGGAGTACCTGCGGTTCCTTGACACTGTTTCTGACCGCCGAGCCCAGCAAAAGACTTCCTGCGAGAACAACGGCAAGAATACCTGCCCCGATCCAGAAATACTTCATCGGACATCCTCTTTTCTGACAAAATAGACTTTGCCTGCACCGTCAACCGTCAGCAGCAGCACGTCACGCAGGGTACAGTTTCGCCGCGAAAGCTCCTCGCGAAGCCATGCCTCGGATTTTTTGGCAGGCAAAAGGTTATGGCACAGCAGTTTTCCGCCGGAGACCAGCGTTACCGGTAGCTCATTTTCCTGCACGCGAATGCCGGCATCGCCTGCCGCTGCCGGCTCGTCTTTGGCATAGAGCAGGGTAGAGAGCTGACCGTTTGTTTCCAGAATGGCGTATTTGACGGTTTCCAAATCGAATACATCTTTTTCGCGAAGATGCATGGTCAGTTCGTCAAGGTTGACGCGGGTCTGCTGCAGGTTTTTCTCCAGGATTTTCCCGTTTTCGATCAGAATAACCGGCTTTCCGCAGAATACCCGCCGCAAGCGGATAGAACGCAATGAAGCAACCGCAAGAATCAGTTCCAGACCGAGGATCACAAGAATCGGCACAAGGCCGCTCAGCAAGGGGATCCCGCTGTCCTGCATCGGGATTGCAGCCAGATTGGCAATCAGCATGGTAACGACAAACTCTGCAGGCTCCATTTCACCAATCTGTCTTTTTCCCATAAGCCGCACCGTCAGCACAAGGACAACGTAGAGCAAAAGCGTCCGAACAAACGAAATGAGCAATACGATCCCTCCTTTTGGCTTAGTCTACCCAAACGGCAGGGGAATATTGCAAAAGGGAACCGCAAAAGCGGTTCCCGTGGATTTAATCTTCCTGCCGGACAAACATGGAAAGACAGCTTTGCAGCAGCGCTTCGTCCGTCCCCTGGAAGGAGTAAATATACCAGCACTTGTCGTGATAGTAGAGGATATCATAACGGACAAAGGGAACCTCCTCGTAATCGTACAGCGTGCGGATGCCGCTGCATTCAATGCCGAGGAAGGAAAAAACCTGCTGTTCCGAGGCAATCAACGGCATCTCCGCGTCTGCAAGAACGCGCTCAATCGATCCCTTGGTATAAAAGAGGACATCCTGGACGTTGACCACGTCGCTGCCTCCGCTCGAATAAGTCCCCGGCATAACCGAAATGTAGATAACATCGTTGTCAACCGTGGTCCACATAGAAACCATAGAAGTGCCGCCGCTGTCAGGCTCAAGAGCAATCTCTTGCCGGGTCGGAACGGCCTCGTCTTCAAGCCAGTTTGAGGTTTGCATAAATACGACATCGGAGGTATAAATCTGTCTCGGCTCCGCTTTGGAGGGCTTGAAGAAAAGTGTTTCCAATGCACCAATCGCATCAAGGTCGGATGCAGTGATATTGTAGCAGTACAGCATCCGGTCTTTTCGGATGAAATACTGCACGGCCACATATGAGGCATCGGAAGAATCGGCGCTTACAAGAATGCACGTTCTTTCTATACCGGCAAATTCACGCTGCACAGTCTTGACCTCAGCGCCGAGCTCATCGTAAAGCAGCTTCATATTCTGTGCAATCTGATTCAGGATGGCCTCGTCCGTCAAACCGGCGTAAAGCGGTGGAAGCGCCTGATGCGCAACCGAAAGCGTATAGCCGTAGGGATCAATGGCCATGAAATCCACCAGCGAGATTCCACTCTCCAACATTTCCTTCAGCGTTTCGTCATCCAGCGTATCTGCGGCGACGGAGCCGACCGCTTCGATCTCTTCCGATGTGGCAACGTGACATGCATATTCATTGAGGCGGCAGGCAATATCCAGGGACGGTTCATAGTAGCTGTAGCGCTCCGCCTCAGGCTCAGGTTCCGGCTCTGTGGGTGCCGGGGTAGGCTCGGGTGTCGGTTCAGGCGTCGGCTCCTGCGTGGGTTCCGGAGTCGGCTGCGGCGTCGGTTCCGTTTCACCGCGGCTGGGTTGTTCCGTGGAGGGCTGCGGTATGGATGTAACGCAGGCGCTCAACCCCAAAAGAAGCGAGAAAAGCAGCAGTATCACAGTGAATCGTTTCATCATGGGTTCCCCTTTCTCTGATTAACACGGGTGTATCGTGCACCGGAGGACCGATCGCCAGTGAAGGAGTATCCTTTCCATATTTGACCGGTCTGTGCGTATACTTTCTGTTTAAGTATAACATATTCCGACAAATAAGACAATAAAAAAACAGCCCTCTTGGGCTGTTTTTTCAGATTCCGTTTATTCTTCCGTAGCCGCAGAGAAACCGGCGAGGATAGCGTCCGTGCGGTCCTCGGTTGTGCTCGTAGCCGTAACGCAGTAGGCAACCCCGCTGTCAATGATAGCGACAATACGCTGATAAAGCTGCACACCGTTGTAAATATAGCTCAGCTCCAGACCTGCGTGCTGCTGTCCGGCAATGGCAACGGCAGTTTTTTCCATCATCAGCTCTACCGCACCCATGCCTTCCAGCGCCTGCTTTAGCTTTCCCATGGAAAGGTCGATGTAGCCGTCTTCGTCCAGCGTCAGAGAGTACAGTAGATTCAGGTTTTCCTTGACGATGTTCAGCGAGTCATTGTTCGTGTTCTGCGCAAAGAAGTCATAAACGACACCGGAGTTTTCAAGCTGCTTTTTGAGCGCCTCGTCTGTGATCTGCTCCGCAACGATACCGCTGAGCTCGCCGAGCTTATCCATACCGGCAATCGTCCAGTCGCCCTCCAGCTTGAGCGCAAGGCCGAGCGCATCATTTTGGTAATCGAAGGTGTTTTCCGGTTCCGTCGGGGCAGCGGTGTTGTCCGTGGGAGCAGCGGTGCTTTCGGTGGGCTTATCCGGTAACTCCGTCGGATCGTCGGAATTTGTGCAAGCCGCCAGACCGATAAGCACCGCACAGCACAACAGCAGGGCAATCACTTTTGCATAGGTATTCATGGAGGATCTCCTTTATCATTCGATTTATGCGCGAGTATAGCACGGTCGCATACCGATTGTCAAGAGCCGCCTAAAAATAATTCGTGCAAAAACAGAAAAAATATGATATGATGTTCGGGAGGTGAGGAAAATGTCAGACCAAATGAAAAACGAAGACGTTTTAGATTTGCCGCAGCAGTCGGAGGAGGAAAAAACGGAGTATATTCCCAGTCCACGCTGGAAGCGCATACTTGCATGGGTGCTTTTCGCGGTAGTTGCAGTCGGTATCGGTCTGTGGCTGCTGGGCATCGCCCGACCGGAGTGGCCGGACACCGTGTGGTCATGGTTCACAAGCTGAGATGAGAATTTTGGGAATCGATCCCGGTTATGCTACCACCGGCTTCGGACTGCTGCATAGCGAACGCAGCAGCTATGACCTTATGCAGTACGGCACCATTACGACGCCCGCCGATCTGCCGTTTTCTCAGCGGTTAAACCTGCTGTTTGAGGACATGAATCGGCTGCTGGAGGTCACGCAGCCGGATGCCGTTGCCGTTGAGGAGCTGTTCTGGGGACACAATATCACTACCGGTATCGGCGTATCTCACGGACGCGGCGTAATCCTGCTTGCAATAGAGCGGGCAGGCCTGCCGCTGTTTGAATACACTCCCATGCAGGTCAAACAGGCGGTCGTCGGCTATGGGAAAGCCGAAAAACGTCAGGTCATGGACATGACGCGGAGACTTCTGCATCTGGAGGCCGTCCCCCGCCCGGATGACGCAGCGGATGCCATCGCCATTGCGCTGTGCCATGCGCGCAGCGCCACATCATTATTACTGAATCGTCGAGGATAAACCATGTTTTATTACCTGAGCGGTACGCTCACGCTGGTAGACGGCGATATCGCCGTCATTGACTGCGGCGGCGTCGGCTACGCCTGCCGCACCACCGCCTATACGCTCTCCAGGCTCCGCACCGGCCAGAGTGCCAAGCTGTTTACCTACTGTAATATCCGAGAGGATGCTTTCGATATTTACGGGTTTTCCACGCGCGAGGAGCTTCACTGCTTCGAACTGCTTATCGGTGTAACCGGCGTCGGCCCGAAAGCCGCACTTGCAATCCTTTCCGCATCAACGCCGGAGCGCTTTGCATTGGCTATTTTTTCGCAGGACGAGAAAGCGCTGACAGCCGCACCCGGGATCGGCAAAAAGCTGGCGCAGCGTATCATTCTGGAGCTGAAAGACAAGCTTGGTTCTCAGGATATGCCGCAGCAGACGGGTGCGTTGCCGGAATCGGCGCCGGTTGTCGGCAGTTCGCTGGCTCTGGCACAGGCAGCGCTTGCGGAATTGGGCTACACTCAGCCGGAAATAGCCGCTGCCCTCAAAGGCGTAAAGCCCGACGGCATGACCACGGAACAGCTTGTACGCGAGGCGCTGCGGGCAATGGTGATGAGGTGAATGAATGAGCATTGATTTTTCACGCGATATGGATGCGCCGTTAATTACGACAGGCTTTACCCCGGCAGACGAAAACGAGTATTCTCTGCGTCCGAGGCGGCTGAGCGAGTATAACGGGCAGGAAAAGGTCAAAGAAAACCTTTCCATCTACATAGAGGCGGCACGCCGCAGAAACGAGCCGCTGGATCATGTGCTGCTCTACGGTCCTCCGGGTCTGGGTAAAACGACCCTTGCAGGCGTCATTGCAAACGAGATGGGGGTTCATATTCGTATCACCTCCGGTCCGGCCATTGAAAAGGCAGGCGATCTCGCGGCGCTTCTGACAAATCTATCCGAGGGCGATATCCTCTTCATTGACGAAATCCACCGTCTCAATACCTCCGTAGAGGAAATTCTTTATCCTGCCATGGAGGATTTTGCCATCGACATTATCGTCGGCAAAGGACCTTCCGCGAATTCCATCCGACTTGATCTGCCGCGCTTCACCTTGATCGGTGCAACGACGCGCGCCGGTCAGCTCTCCGCGCCGCTGCGCGACCGCTTCGGCGTCTCTTTTCGGTTGGAGCTGTATACGCCGGAGGAGCTGAGCCGTATTCTGACACGTTCCGCAGCCCTGCTCGGAATGCAGATCGATCCGGACGGCGCAAAAGAGCTTGCTTCACGCAGCCGCGGCACGCCGCGCATTGCCAATCGAATGCTGCGCCGCGTGCGAGATTTTGCACAGATCTATTACGACGGCGTGATTACAAAGGAAGCGGCGGATCATGCACTCGGTAAGCTGGAGGTTGACCGTCTCGGTCTTGACGCGACCGACCGGAGAATGCTGGATGCCATTATCCGCTACTACAACGGCGGGCCGGTCGGTCTGGAAACACTTGCCGCCACCATCGGCGAAGAGGCCGTCACACTGGAGGACGTCTATGAACCGTATCTGATGCAAATCGGTTTTTTGACGCGCACGCCGCGCGGCCGTTGCGTTACACGTCTTGCCTATGAGCATCTTCATATCCCGTATCCGCAGACATCCGAACAGCTTACCTTTACATGATACGATAGGGGAGATCAAGGTTGAACTTAGAATTACGACCAGTCACGTCGGAAAACTGGCGCGAGGCCGTTTTCCTTTCGACGGATCCGAAACACCTTTGCCCGATCGACGAGGAGTGGATTGCAAGCAATGCCTTCTCTCTGGTACAGGCAGCCTATGAGCCGCAGTGGATCTGTCGTCTGATCGTAGCGGATGACAAACCCGTCGGCTTTGCGTTCTACGGACTCGACGACGGCGTTCCATGCCTGTGCCGTTATATGATCGATGCGCGCGAGCAGGGGAAGGGATATGGCAAAGCAGCACTTGCGCTGGTGGTAGAGGAAATGCGCCGACAGTTTGATTCGCAGGAAATCTGGGTAACAATCGAGAAAAAGAACGAGCGCGCACTGCACCTGTACGAATCTTTTGGCTTTCAGGATTCCGGAAAACAGGAGTATACGGAGAGCTGGTATGTGCTCCGATAACTCCGTCTGACCCGAGCAGCAAAATATGTGAAACAGTAAAGGCGACGGGCCGCGGCCCGTCGCCTTTAATTCTAAACAGGAAGTGAAAAGGGGAGTGCCGGTTCAGAAGGTGCAGATGTCCGGCTCCGCAGGCATGGCCGGCTCAACGCTTACCGCTTCCAGTACCGGCCCCTTACCGTGGTATACCGTATGATGCTGCACATGGATTTTCGCTTCAACCAGAACCCAGCTTCGCGCCTTGAGCGTTGCGGCATCGGAGTATCTGCACGGCAGCCCCATGAATTGAATATCTTCTACGCAGCAGGTCATTACAAAGCGGCCGGGAGCGAACATCCCGTCGCGTTCCTTACGCAGTCGTGCGACCTGACCCTTAAAGAGAACGGTTTTTCCATCGTATTTTTCCGGTTCCTCTGTCACATCACGATACCAGAGCGCAAAATCGTCATCGTTGATTGAGATCACCGGAGCGTTGATATCAAAGGGCAGGGGATCTTCAATGTCATCGTAATGCGTCGTCCCGTCCGTGTACTCATAGAGAATGCCTACACGACGGTTCAGCGCCCGTGCCAGCTTGTGCAGCGGCATAATGTCGGTTCCCGGTTTGAGCCGATTGAATACAACCATTTCACAGCCGCTCAGCTTGTCCACCACAAGCGAACGCATATTGGCGTTGTAGCTTTCAATCGTAGACCCGTCGGCAAACATGACCTCCTGCGCAATCTGCCACGACTCGGGCATCTTTTGGTAGAAGGGGCCGATCTGGAGCATACCGTTCAGTTCAACAACCACGCGCTCGGCGCGGTGCTTTTTGAGCAGGGCATCCAGCTCCTGCGTAGTCACGGCCTGCTGATCGACGCGCTCCAGATAGACGTGCTGGTAGGGGTACGCAGAAAGGTCATACTCCTCTTCGCCCTCTTCGCAGAGCAACAGAAGCGTACGCTCGCCGGCGTTGAAGCGCTCGTCACAGAGCGTCTCCTGAATGAATTTCGTCTTTCCGGCATCCAAAAAGCCGGAAAAGGCATATACAGGAATCGGCATAGGCGTCTCCTTATACGCCGAACAGCGTGGCAACTGCATCCGTCTTCAGATTTGAACCGATGACGCACAGACGTCCGGTCACAGCCGCGCTGCCGTTACGGACATCCAGCTCGCCGGGCACATGGTCGAAATGTAGCCAGCCGCCGTCAACGGACGGGACAATGCCCTTGGCGCGCAGAACAATACCGTAGGTCTTTTCGTCGTCAAGCGCCTCCAGAATCTCACGCAGACCGTCTGCCGTAAACTTCTTCGGCGTTTCGACGCCCCAGCTCTGGAAGATTTCATCGGCGTCGTGGCCATGGTGATGGTGATGGTCATGACCGCAGGCACAGTGGCCATCTTCATGCTCATGGTGATGTTCGTGCTCGTCTTCGTCGTCATCATGATGATGACCGCAGCAGCAGTCATGGTGATGCTCGTGCCCAGGTTCATCATGATCGTGATGGTGGTGATGCTCTTCCTCATGCTCGTGTGCCTGCTCGATCATTTCAGACAGTTCCTGCGTCAGCCCGTATTGCTTCTGCATCGCCGCAAGAATCTCCTTGCCGTTGAGCTGCTCCCACGGCGTTGTGATGATTACGGCATCCTTGTTGTGTTCGCGCAGGAGGGCTACCGCACGGTTAAGCTTTTCCTCGGAAATACTGCCGGTGCGGCTGAGCACAATGGTGGAAGCAGTTTCAACTTGATTCGTATAGAACTCGCCGAAATTTGCCAGATAAAGCTTGCACTTCGTCGCGTCGGCAACGGTAACAAAGCTGCCGAGCTTCACACTCTCGTCAGCCACGCGCTCGACTGCACCGATCACATCGCTGAGCTTTCCAACGCCGGATGGCTCGATGAGAATGCGGTCAGGGTGGTAGTCGGTAATGACCTGATGCAGCGCACGGCCGAAATCGCCGACGAGTGAGCAACAGATGCAGCCGGAATTCATCTCGTTGACACGGATACCGGCGTCCTGCATAAAGCCGCCGTCAATGCCGATCTCGCCGAATTCATTTTCGATCAGTACGATCTGCTCACCCTGATAGGCTTCCTTGATCATTTTTTTGATAAGCGTGGTCTTGCCCGCGCCGAGGAAACCGGAATAAATGTCAATTGTTGTCATAACAACGCTTCCTTTCACCCGCTGAGGGGAAAATCTATCTTTTCAATATTCTATTTTACCACCTTTTGTCAAGCCTTTGCAAGGCGTTTTGAAAAAAACACGACGCAAAAAACAGAGAAGATTTTTTCACTTGACGGTTGACAAACAAAAGGGGATATGTTATAATATCCTAGCATGATTCGGAGAGGTGTCCGAGCGGTTTAAGGAGCCGGTCTTGAAAACCGGTGACGCAGCAATGCGCCGTGGGTTCGAATCCCACCCTCTCCGCCAAACAGCTTTCCGAAGCGCAGATTCGGAGTGATACCCAAGAGGCCGAAGGGGCTCCCCTGCTAAGGGAGTAGGTGTCTAAACAGCACGCGAGAGTTCAAATCTCTCTCACTCCGCCATAAGTCCACCGTAATTTTGATAGAATTACGGTGGACTTTTTGATGTTATATTTAGTTTGAAAAAATGCAATTAGAAGAGGAGGTAAATTATGGCGCGGGCACGGTATCAGGTATTGGTCATTCCATATCGCATACAGGACGGCAACGTGCAATTCTGCTTGTTTCGAAGAAGCGATATGGGTATTTGGCAATTCATAGCAGGCGGAGGAGAAGAGAAAGATATCTCAATCATTGAGTCGGCAAAACGAGAAGCCTTTGAAGAAGCCGGAATCTCTGGGGCGTGTAACTTTTTTAAACTCGATACCTGCTGCAGCATCCCGGCCAACTGTTTTCAGAATGCAGAAGCAATATGGGGTAGAGAATGTTTCGTCATTCCGGAGTACGCATTTGCGGTGAGAGTAGAAAGCACTTTTTTGCAGCTATCTCATGAGCATTCAGAGTATAATTGGCTGACTTATGCACAAGCGCACACGCGGCTTCAATACGATAGCAACAAGACCGCTCTCTGGGAGTTGAACCGGCGCATTGCGCTTGGAATGTTGAAATAGATAACTTCCATTTTGCCGCAATATTTCAGGTGAAAGTGCTGCTTCAAGATGGCACTGCACCCCTTCCAAACCAAGACGGCCCCCTTGACGGGCTTCTATCAGAATTACAGTTGTCTGGAGAGGTAATCATGATTATATGGATTATATGGATCAGTGGCGCTTACGGAGTCGGGAAGTCCACTCTCGCAAGCGCTTTAGTGGAAAAAATCGGCAATTCGGTTGTTTTTGATGCCGAAATAGTTGGTAACGCGGTAAGGGGAAACTATCCGGATGAACCTTACGGAGTGATTCTTGAGGATTACCCTCTGTGGTGCGAATTTAACTACAGACTGTTAAAAGATATTCATGAGACCTTTCACCGAAACATATTGGTTCCGATGACTATGATACGCCAAAGCTCCTATGAGAAAATCATCCGGAGATTGCTGGAAGATGGAATTGACACAAAGTTAATTGTCCTTACGGGGACATATCAATGCATTTACGATAGACTTCTGGCCCGCGGAGAAGAAGAAGGCTGCTGGTGCATGAAGAATATCAGGATGTCCAGCGAAGGCTCCGCAGCGATTCCAAACAGCTACCACATTATAACTGACCAAAAGACCGTAGAGGAATTGACCCGCATAGTGCTTGCTTACATCGGTGACGCCTGCAAACCAGCCCGGCATATTTGGCAGCAAACAGAGCAGAGTCCGCAGTCGAGAAACTAAAAAGGCGTTCAAAGCGCCTGCAACGCAGCGGAAGAGAATACCCGACGAGCGCACGAGGATTGGCCCTGGCAGTGCACAGGGGAGTCCGTTCAGGATTTGTCTGCACCTCCACATTCAACGCAACAAAATAAAAATTTTGTTGCGTTAGGAGAGGGCTGACAGCCAAAGAAAGTCATCAAGAAGTTAAGAACGGGTTTCGACGGGTTCAAGCAACTCTGATAGCGAATTTCCGGGCATGGCATGCTAGTTGTGGCTTTGCGCGAGCCATACTCACAATTTGCAGCAAAACCGACCATTTCATTGTTTCTTTCCGAGGTCGAGTTTCTTGATTCCTGTTTTGATCCAGACATCGACGCGTCTATTTTTTTGATCTTTTCGCGCGTCTATCAATCATTTTTCTTAATGATTATCCTCCGATATGAACCACTGCACCGAACAGCCCAATATTTGCGGCGCTCTTTGCGGTTGACACGGGTGCTATAATAAGTAAAAAGGCTTTTGTGCTCTGGAGGAAAATCATGGAACATCTTTTGGAACAAATTCTGAAGGAAAAAGTCATTGTTATTGTGCGCAAAACTTACGGTAAATCGCTGCTTTCGCTTTCCGAAGCACTTTTGTCCGGCGGCCTGCACTTTATGGAGATAACATTCGACCAAAGCGATCCCATATGTATTGAAAAAACAACGGAAGCAATTCAAATGCTGAATCAAGCGCATACGGGGTGTATGACCTTTGGCGCCGGAACCGTTTTAACAGTTGAGCAAGTAGATGCCGCTGCAAATGCAGGAGCAAGCTTTATCATATCACCGAACTGCAACCCCGCCGTTATCCGCAGAACCAAGGAGCTTGGGCTTCTCTCGATTCCAGGCGCAATGACACCGACAGAAATCCTTGCAGCGCATGATTACGGCGCGGATCTGGTCAAGCTCTTCCCTGCCGCTTCACTCGGCACGGCCTACATCAAGGATATCCTCGCGCCGATCAGTCATGTTAAAATGATTGCTACGGCAGGAGTGACCGAGGAAAACTTTGGTGACTTTCTCTCTCTCGGTCTTGCCGGGGCAGGAATCGGCGGCCGTCTGACGGATAAGAAGCTCATTGCTTCCGCCGACTGGGCAGAGCTTTCGCGGCGCGCTGCAGCCTTTCTGAAAATTGCGCAGGAATATTAAAGCTGCGCCCGGATCGTATTGACCCGGGCGCTTAACCGCATCGCTTCAATAATTCTTCTTCCGGAGGGATATGCCGTCTCAAAATACGGCACACCTCTATCAAAGCCATGTGAATATTTTGAGTACCCACGGCAGCAAAAGGCTTTCGTCGACATCCGCGTCACGAAGAACGCCTGTGAAGCGCAGGAGCCACACCAGAGCGACGATCAGCAGCAGAGCCTCGGCAAGTCCAATCAGCACGCCCCCCGTGCGGTTCAGGACATTCAGTCCGGGAAGCTTTGCCACCCAATTCAGAAGCTTAGCCAGCAGCTTCCATGCCAATAGCACGAGGACAAATGACACCAGGCCGACCACGCAATAGGAAATCGCAGCGGCGGGAACGTGTGCCAGCGCTGCGGTAATATCATCAACTGCCGTTTTCGGATCAAGACTCGGAATGTTGATCTCGTCAAGCTGGTCGTTCAGTCCGAACGGTAATTCCTTTTCCTGCAAACGCTCGACCAGTTTGTGCAGATCGGACGTTGTTTGCAAAGCGTCCTGCGGCAGTGCCTCCTCGACCGTCGGGCGAATCTTTTCCGCAATCTTTGGTTCGATCGCCTTTGTAACGATCGGTGCGAATATGCTGGTCAACAGCAACGCACCAACCAGTGCAACGATCACGGATACCAAAGAAAATGCCGTCAGGATCAAGCCTCGACGGTAGCCAAAGAACACGGCAAGCGCAAGAATAATCAGAATGGCTGTATCGATCATCCACGGATTCATAACGGATTCCCCCTCCCTGCCCGTTTGGCAGGCATTTTCGAACGTAGTATAGCAAATATTCCGTTTTCTGTCAATCCCCCGGTGCTGCGGCTTCCGCCACACGCAGAAGTAAAAACGCAAATGTAAGCACCGGCCAAAGGCCGGCGTGCAGAATACACGTTAAGTAAATCGCCGCCGCACCGAGAAGAAGCAGACAGAGAACGTGAACAATCCGTTCTATCCACCTTCCGATGCGCTCCCCCAGCAGCAACCGCAGCAGCGCTCTGAGAATTCGTCCACCGTCAAGCGGATAAAACGGAAGCAGGTTAAACAGCAGCAGACCGAGATTGACAAGCGCAAAATATGGTATCCTTTTTAAAAATGCAAAAAACAGCACAAAATTGATAACGGGCCCCGCCGAAGCGGCCAACAGTTCATCGCAATAACCAAGCGGCGGTGTTACAATGGACGCTCCGCTCAGGCTTATGCGGAGTGAAAGCACGGGAATCCTTCTTGCCCTGAGCACAAGCAGATGTCCCGCCTCATGAAGAAGTGCAGCGGCGACAAAAGCACAAAAAATATCACTTGGCGCGATATAAAACAAAGCACAGAAAAAGGCGATCGCTCCCGGACTGATCTTAACGTAGCGTAAAGGCCTCCATTGCATCAAAATACTCCTCCACTGCCCTTCGTACCGAGCCTTCATCGACAAGCGTCCTGGAAAAACACGCCACTGCCTGATCCACCTGCTCATCCGCCGTCCCGGCAATCACCGCAGCACAAAGCTGCCCGCCGCGCGGAAGCAAAAGCCGCAAAAGCAGCGCAAGGGCAATTAAACAGCCGCAAAAAATCCGTTTCATCCCGCGCCTCACCTCCATATAGTCTACGCGTCGCACCCCGGAAAAAGAAGTTTGCAAAAAAACGTTTTTCCTCTTGACAAAGCTGCATGTCATGCGTATAATATCTGTGCTAACGGGGTGTGGCGAAGTTTGGTATCGCGCTTGGTTCGGGACCAAGAGGCCTCGGGTTCAAATCCCGACACTCCGACCAAATTAACGAAACGGTATAGATGCGTCTGGCGAAAAGCCAGGCGCATCAACCGTTTCCGGGCTTTTT
>CAKUGQ010000017.1 GCA_934654755.1 uncultured Oscillospiraceae bacterium
AGATGTGAAAGCCGTCTTTGAAACGGCGTATGTCGTGCGTCGGCAAATGCCGCATGAATGGCTTCATAAAAAGAGGCAGCGCCGCAGGAGAGTCTGATATTTAATACCGGGCAGACCTCCATGGAGCAGCCTTTCTTTTTTCTGTAGTAGAGGCAGAGCCTGCAATCGCAGTCCGCTTTGTTGAATGGATACGCCCCACGGAGCCTGCCGCCGCCCCGCTGATTTCCACCGGGTGGTTGCTTCATGATGGCCTCCATACTGTTGAGGGCTGGTGTGCTGGTGAAGTACATTTTGATCGCTCCTTTTTCGTGAAATAGAAAAAGCCCGAAGTCTTTTGCAAAACTTCGGGCTTGGAAAATGCAAAACGGCGGACAAGTTTTGGCTTGTCCGCCGTCTGCGAATATTCAGTTGTACGGGAATTCGATACTGCACCCAAAGGGAAAACAGTGGTTTTACATCTTCAAATATGCATCTCGAAAACCCGGCATTTGGGCAGCAAAAAACCCCGATAAAATCGGGGTTTTCGCAGAACATATCTTTTTTATGTTCCTTTTATGGTGGACCTGAAGAGACTCGAACTCTCGACCTCTCGGATGCGAACCGAACGCTCTCCCAGCTGAGCTACAGGCCCATACACGTTTTTTCGGCAGCGCGAATTGATCGCGCCCGATTGCAAAAGATATTATAACAGCTTTTTCGAAAATTGCAATCCCTTTTTTCTCCTTTGTCAAACTTTTTGCGGCGGACAGCGTCAACCGGCGAAAAAGCACGCAGCGCTGCTTGCGTTTTCTCATAAATCGTGGTATGATAAACCGAAACACGGAAAGGGAGGCAAGCGATATGCCAACGCCCAAGCAACCATCCGAACCCGCGCGGCGCGAGTCCGGCAGCGACCGCCCGACGCACCATGCGCAGACACCTCGCCGGAATGAACAGCCGTCCTTTGCGGAGCAGCCGCAGGATATGCCGCGCCCCAAGCCCGTCGCAGGCACGCGCGCGCTGATCGTTGCGCTCAAGATCGTCGTCGGGATCATCGTCTCGCTCGCCGTTCTTGCCGGCGGCCTGATCGGCTACCTGACGTTGACGGAATATGACCCCGGTTATGCGGAAAATGCCATGTTTGGTGCAAATCGCGTCTCGACGGACTACGTTGGACAGCGGCTGCGCATCGTCAGCTTCAACACCGGCTACGGCGGTCTCGGCCGCGATGCGGACTCCGTGCTCGACGGCGGCAAACAGGTCAACCCCGATTCGGAGCAGACCGTTCTGCGCAACATGAAAGGAATTGAGGAAATTCTGAACGGTACCGGCGCCGACATTCTGATGCTTCAGGAGGTTGACACGGATTCCGCCCGCAGCTTCGGCCATAATCAGTTTTTACAGTATGAGCACGATTTGACCGGCTACGAGGCGCGCTTTGCTCTGAACTATTCCTGCGACTATGTCCCCTACCCGCTGAACGACCGCATCGGCAAGGTGAACTCCGGACTGGCAACCTATAGTCGCTACGGTATTGTCTCGGCAACCCGCTACAGCCTGTACTGCCCGTTTACATGGCCGACCCGCGTCGCCAACCTCAAGCGCTGCCTGCTTGTGACCCGCATTGCCATTAAAAACTCCGAAAAAGAGCTTGTTCTCATCAATCTGCATCTTGATGCCTACGATGACGGGACCGGCCGCGCAAAGCAGGCCGAGCAGCTTCTGGAGCTGATGCAAACGGAATATGCCAAGGGAAACTACGTGATCGCAGGCGGCGACTTTAATCAGATATTCCCGGGCGGAACGACGAATTTCCCACTGAAGGAGAGCTCCGAATGGCGACCGGCCGGTCTGAAGCTGAATCTTCCCTCGGGCTGGAGCTACGCCTGCGATCTGAACACTCCCTCCTGCCGTCTGCTCAACCAGCCTTATGACGCGTCGAGCGCCAAAACGCAGTATTATGTCATCGATGGATTTATTCTCTCCCCGAACATTGAGCTGACGCAGGTGCAGACGCTGAACGCAAGGTTTGTCTACAGCGACCATAATCCCGTGGTGCTTGATATTCAGCTCAAGCTCGAACAGAGCGAATAACTGCGGACGACACAAACAAAAAAGCGCGGAGGGCCTCTCCCAAGGGAGAGGCCCTCCGTCTGTCAAAACCGACGTTTTGTTTCTTGCAAAGCGGCGAAGGATTTGATATAATAAGATAGATCACATTCCGATAAAGCACGCGCTGCACAGCAGGATGCCGATCACGGGGATAATACAGCCCACAATCAACTGCGGCACCGTATGCCGCCCGAGGCTTTTGCTGGACCAGAAGATTGGCGTAAGCAGGAAGTATCCCACCAGAAACCACGGACTGACGAAAAACGACAGCAGCGCGATCGGACCGGAGCAGCCGCAGGTGTGCCCGCTGGCCTTGAAGTGAAACGCCGTCGTCAGCGCCAGCGCTACACCGGAGAACAGGTAGGTGCCGAGCATCACCTTTTCGACCGGCGCACCGCCGCCGAGCACAGCCACAAGAAATCCGCCGATATAACCCAGAACGGAGAATACCAGCGCAAGATTGCGCTGCGCGCTGCGCCCTCTTCTGCGCAGCGGCGGTACGAGTGCCGCCACGGGGTAAGCCAGGAGCGGCAACGCCGTCAGGAAAAACAGCGCGGACAGATAATGCCACACGGAAGCAAAGCTTCCGTCGTAGAGCAGATACAGAAGCGAGCTCAGAACGGCCGCAAACAGCGGCGGCGTGGTCAGCACACGGATCAGCTTCGCAGATTTTTGAAAAGCGGGTTTGAGATTCATCGTTCGCACCTCCCGTGGGATCGTCGTTTTTCTTCGACACCCCAATGGTAGCACATTGCGCACGCTTTGTCACGCCCGCGTCCGTGGAACAAGCCCCACAAAGAAAAGAGAGGCGCTCCACAGCCGCGAGAAAGGCTCTCTACCCATAGTAGAGTCCTTGCGGCACAAGGGCTTTCGCCGATTTTTCAGAAAGGATGCCAATTCTATGACCGACGATCAGCTCCGGCAGCTCATTGCCGAAAACATCGCCTACTACCGAAAGCAGCACGGCGACACACAGGCCGATCTGGCCGAAAAGCTCAATTACTCGGACAAGTCCGTCTCCAAATGGGAACGCGGCGACGGCACGCCGGACGTATTCATTCTGTCCAAAATTGCCGCGCTCTATGATATTACGGTGCAGGATCTTCTGCGGCGAAAAAAAGTCCCGCGCGCACAAACCAAGCGCATTCTGATCACCTCCCTGGCCGTGCTGTTGGTGTGGCTGGTGGCTGCGGTCGCGTTTTTCTTTCTGGAAATCTTCGGCCTTCTGGAGCGTTACTCCTGGTACGTATTCCTCTACGCCATTCCCGTCTCCGGCATCGTGGCCGAAGTGTTCAGTGCGCTGTGGTGGAACCGCCTGATGCAGGGTATTTCCTGCTCGCTCATCATATGGGGTCTCGGCGTGGCCGTTTCCGTCACACTGCCGATGACCTCCGCCTTCTGGCTGCTGCTCGTATGCGGCGTGCTGGAGGTTCTGCTGATCCTGTTCCTGCTTTTGAAAATGGAAGATCGTCTGCGCGAGCGCAGACTTCGCAAAAAAGAAGAATAACAACATTTACGGAGGGGCCAATCATGCTTGATCGCAACATCGCCCGCGACTACTGTTCGATCCTTCGCGAAGAGCTCAAACCCGCAACCGGCTGCACCGAGCCGATTGCCATTGCCTACTGCGCCGCCACGCTGCGCGACCTGCTCGATCGTCTGCCGGAGCGCGTGGACGCCGTGCTCAGCGGCAATATCCTGAAAAACGTCAAAAGCGTCGTCGTGCCGAATACCGGCGGGCGAAAGGGCATCCGCCCGGCCATTGCCGCCGGCATGGTCGCCGGCGATGCCTCGCGCGCGCTGGAGGTTATCTCCGATCTGCCCGAGGCACTGCATCCGAAGATCGACGATTTCCTTGCAAATGTGACCGTTAACGTAACATGCAGTGCTTCTCCGTTCAAGCTGGACATTGACCTGACCGGCTATGCAGGTCCGCACACCGCGCGCGTGCGCATCACCAACAGCCACACGAATATTGTTTACAAGGAGCTTGACGGCAGGGTACTGCTCGACATACCGACCGAAGCGGCCGCCGAGGAGCATCTGACCGACAAGCGCTGCCTGAATGTGGCGGACATCCTGCACTTTGCCGACACCGAACCGCTCGATGAAATCGCGCCTCTGCTGCGCCGTCAGATTGAGTACAACTGCGCCATTGCCGACGAGGGATTGGAGAACCCCTGGGGCGCCCAGATCGGACGGATCCTCATGGCAGACTACGGCGACGACGTGAAGGTACGCGCCAAGGCCTACGCCGCCGCAGGCTCGGACGCCCGCATGAGCGGCTGCGAAAAGCCCGTGGTGATCCTCTCCGGCTCCGGCAATCAGGGTATGACCGCCTGCCTGCCCGTCGTTGTTTACGCGCGGCACATCGGCGCGAACGAGGAGCAGCTTTTGCGCGCGGTGCTTGTTTCCGACCTGATTACGATCCATCAGAAAACCGGCATTGGCCGCCTGAGCGCCTACTGCGGCGCCGTTTCGGCGGGCGTCGGCGCGGGAGCGGGTATCTGTTATCTGCTTGGCGGCCGCTATGAAGCCGTCGCGCACACGGTAACAAACGCCGTGGCTATTCTCTCCGGCACGATCTGCGACGGTGCAAAGCCCTCCTGTGCGGCAAAGATCGCCGCATCCGTCGACGCCGGTATCCTCGGTTACCGGATGTATCTGCACAATTGCCAGTTCTCACGCGGCGAGGGCATCGTGGCCGACTGCGTGGATTCGACCATTGCAAACGTCGGTATACTGGCCAGTCAGGGTATGCTGGAAACCGACCGGACCATTCTGAACATCATGCAGGAGGACGAGCGCTGCTGAGCGCCGTCCGTCCCGAAAAAAGGAACCGCCGACGGTTCCTTTTTTCGTAAGGCGGCACATGTTACGCTTTGTCCATCACTAATTTAAGTAATCTTTTCCCGCATTTTACAAATTCGCCACAAGCATGGCGTAAGATAAAAGCATCAAAAACATCAGACGAGGAGCTGAACATCGATGAACGAAAACAGAAACGAATGGAACGAAAGCGTCCGTCCCGAAAACGCCGGGGAAGGCACGCAGCAGCCCGCCGCGCAGAAGCCTGTGCAGCAGCCTGCGGAAGGCGCAGCTCCGTCTGATCTCGACGGCGCCGCGCAGCAAACGCAGTATGAGACCTATTACTCCTACTCCCAGCCGCAGTACCGTTCCCAACCGCAGTACACGCCCTATCCGCCGCAGCCGCCGAAGAAAAAGCAACGCGTGACCCGTCTGGGCTGGCGCGTGGCGATTCTGGCCGTTTGCTGCGCGCTGATCGGCAGCCTGGCCGGCGGCGCAGTCGTCGGCGGGATGGTCAACGACCGCATCGGCACGCTGTCGAGTCAGGTGGCACAGCTGCAAAACGAACACAAAACGGGAACCGCAAACACCGGCACGAGCGGTACGGTCATCCCGACCGGCAGCGCCCCGAGCGGTCTTTCCCCCGCGCAGATCTATTCGCAGAACGTTGACGCCGTAGTCGCCATTGTCTGTGAAACCGTCTCGCAGAGCTCGAATCCCTTCCAGCAATCGCAGGTAGGCACCTCCTCCGGCACCGGCTTCCTCATCTCCGCCGACGGCGAGATCCTTACGAACTATCACGTCATTGAAAATGCCCGCAAGATCACCGTCGCGCTGAACGACGGTACAAAGTATGCCGCAACCGTCGTCGGTTACGAGGCGGCAACCGACATTGCTCTGATTAAAATCAACGGCACATCACTGCCGACCGTTACGCTGGGCGACTCCGACGGTCTGGTTGTCGGCGCGCAGGTTACCGCCATCGGCAATGCCCTCGGCACGCTGAACAATACTTTGACCGTCGGCTACGTCAGCGCCCTTTCCCGCTCCGTCAGCACCGACAGCAGCACGACCTCCATGATTCAGGTCGATGCAGCCATTAACTCCGGTAACTCCGGCGGCCCGCTCTTCGCGGCGGACGGCACGGTCATCGGTATCACCTCTGCGAAATACTCCGGCACAACCAGCAGCGGCGCCTCCATCGAGGGCATCGGCTTTGCCATTCCGATCAACGACGTGAAGTCCATTCTCGACGATCTCCGGCAGAACGGCACCGTGCTTAACCGCGCGTATATCGGCATTACCGTTACAAACAGCACCGAGCCTGCCGGCGCGGAAATCGTGGAGATTGACGAGAGCGCCTGCGGCTACAAGGCCGGGCTGCGTGTCGGCGACGTGATTACCGCTCTTGACGACATTCAGGCGGAAAGCCATACCGTTCTGGTCAACGCGCTGCGTTCGTTCCGCGCGGGCGATACGGCTACGCTGACCGTCGTGCGCGACGGCCAGACGCTCAGGCTGACCGTCACCTTCGACGCCAAACCGACCGACAATTAATCTCCCCGATTTCTCCTCCGACGCGGGTCCGCATTGCGGGCCCGCACTTTTATTTGTCTGCGGAGGCTTTGTGCACGTTTCCAAACAATTATTTTGAAAAATTTTTTAATTTTCCGGAAAAGCGGTTGAATTCCGCACGGATTTGTCATAGAATGAAGTTGCCGCAGGCTGGGGCGGCGGCGCGAAAAAATACGCCCCGGAGAGGAAGCCGAAAATCGCCATGCTGAACGTTGTTCTCGTCGCGCCGGAAATCCCACAGAACACGGGCAACATCGCCCGCACCTGCGCCGCAACCGGCAGCCGCCTGCATCTGATCAAGCCGCTGGGCTTTGACATCTCCGAATCGGCGGTGCGCCGTGCAGGGCTGGATTACTGGCATCTGGTAGAGGTAACGGTCTATGAATCGCTCGACGATTTCTTCGCACGCAACGAGGTTCGTCAGATGCGGCTGTTTTCCACAAAAGCGCCGCGCGCCTACACCGAGGCGGACTACGAGGACGGCTGCTTCCTCTTTTTCGGCAGGGAGACAAAGGGTCTGCCCGAGGACTTCCTGCAGGCGCACGAGGAGAGCTGTGTCCGCATTCCCATGCGCACCGAGGCGCGGAGCCTGAATCTGAGTAACTCCGTCGCCGTCGGCGTGTTCGAGGCTCTGCGGCAGCTTGACTTCCCTCACCTGTGTGAATTCGGTAAAATGAAGCGTTGAACGCTTCGCAGCATTCCGGGAGGCATCACAAATGAATTACAACAAAAAATCCGTAAAAGACATTGACGTTCGTGGCAAGCGCGTTCTGTGCCGCTGCGACTTTAATGTCCCCATGAAAAGCGGGCAGATCACCAGCGACAAGCGGATCGTTGCGGCGCTGCCCACCGTCGAATATCTCTGCGCGCACGGCGCGCGTGTCATTCTCTGTTCACACCTGGGCAAACCCAAGGGCGAATGGAAGCCGGAGCTTTCGCTGCGCCCCGTTGCGGCGCGTCTGTCGGAGCTGCTGGGTAAGCCCGTAGTTATGGCCGACGATGTCGTCGGCCCGGATGCGCAGGCCAAAGCCGCTGCGCTGAAGGACGGCGAGGTCATGCTGCTGGAAAATGTCCGCTTTGAACAGGGTGAAACAAAAAACGCCCCCGAGCTGTCGAAGCAATTTGCAGCACTGGCGGACGTGTTTGTCAATGACGCTTTCGGCACGGCGCACCGCGCCCACGCCTCCACCGCCGGTGTGGCGGAGTATCTGCCCGCCGTGTGCGGCTTCCTCGTAGAAAAGGAAGTGAGCATCATGGGCAAGGCTCTGGCCGACCCCGCACGCCCCTTTGTTGCCATTCTCGGCGGCGCCAAGGTCTCCGACAAGCTCGGCGTCATCAACAATCTGCTGGAGAAGGTCGATACGCTTATCATCGGCGGCGGTATGGCATTTACCTTCCTCGCTGCCAAGGGCTACGGCGTCGGCAAGTCTCTGCTTGACACCGAAAAGCTCGACTACTGCCGCGAAATGCTGGAAAAGGCTGCGCAAAAGGGCGTGAAGCTCCTGCTGCCGGTCGATACGGTAATCGCCTCCTCCTTCCCCGACCCGATCGACGGCCCGATCGAGGTAAGGACCGTCTCCTCCGACGCCATCCCCGCCGATATGGAAGGTCTGGACATCGGCGAAAGGACCCGTGAGTGCTTCGCCGAGGCCGTAAAAAACGCAAAAACCGTCGTCTGGAACGGTCCGATGGGCGTCTTTGAAAATCCGACGCTCGCCAAAGGCACCATTGCCATGGCGCAGGCTCTGGCCGACAGCGGCGCAGTGACCATCGTCGGCGGCGGCGACAGCGCGGCCGCCTGCGAGCAGCTTGGCTTTGCCGACCGCATCACCCACATCTCCACCGGCGGCGGCGCTTCTCTGGAATTCCTGGAGGGTCTGGAGCTGCCCGGAATCGCCTGTCTGCAGGACAGATAACAAAAGGTATCGGCTTTCGCCGTTCATCACTATATACACGAAGGAGTTTTAACCATGAACCGTAAGTACCGTAAAACGCTCATTGCGGGCAACTGGAAGATGAACAAGACGCCCAGCGAAACAAAAGCTTTCCTGACCGAGCTCAAGGCGCTGCTGCCGAAGGGCCGCTGGTGCGACATTGCGCTGTGCGTTCCCGCCGTGGATATCGCCGTCGCAGTGCGCTCGACGCGTGAGACGCGTATCGGCATCGGCGCTCAGAATTGCAGCCGCTTCTCCTCCGGCGCATATACCGGCGAGATCAGCTCACATATGCTGCTCGACGCGGGCTGTAAATACGTCATCGTCGGTCACTCCGAGCGCCGCGCCATGGGCGAGGACGACGCTGAGGTCAACGCCAAGCTGCACGCCGCGCTCGACGGCGGTCTGGTTCCCATTCTCTGCTGCGGAGAAACGTTGGAGCAGCGCGAGGCGGGCATTACCGAAGAGCTGATCTCCACGCAGCTCAAGCTGGCGTTCCATGGCCTCCCCTCGGAGCGCATCCGCCGCGTTGTCATCGCCTACGAGCCCATCTGGGCGATCGGTACCGGCATGACAGCCACACCCGAGCAGGCAGAAGCCGTCTGCCAGCACATCCGCGCCGTTGTGCGCAAGCTCGCAGGCTCGAAGAACGCCCGTGCAACCACCATCCTTTACGGCGGCTCCATGAACGAGAAAAATGCCTATGACCTTCTGGCACAGCCGGATATCGACGGCGGCCTGATCGGCGGCGCTTCGCTCGACCCCGCAAAATTCATCAAGATCGTCGAAGACGCCAATCAGCCCACGCTCTGATCCCAGCGCATCCGCCGGAAGTGAGGGATCCCCTTGAACTTATTGTTTTTCTTGACCCCAAAGGCGACCTGCGCTTATTTATACTGCGATTTTTCGCTGCGTCAGGCAATGGAGCGCATGGAAAAATCCGGCTACACCGCGCTGCCCATCCTGAACCGCGACGGCTCCTATTGCGGCACGCTGACCGAGGGCGACCTCCTGTGGGCGCTGAAGGATCTGTGCTGCATGGATATGCGCGATGCCGAAAATCACAACATCATGGAAATCTCGCACCACAAGGATAACGTCCCTGTCTCCGTGACAACGGATATGCAGGATCTGCTGCTCAAGGCGACCGACCAGAACTTCGTGCCCGTCGTGGACGATAAGGGCGATTTTATCGGCATTGTCACACGCCGTGCGATTATGCGCTTCTGCCTGCAGCAGTTCATCGCGCCGCAGCTGAGCACACCGGGCTGCTGATGGAGCTGCGCCACATTGCTTCGCGCGATGCGAAGCTGCTGAGTATTCTCCGGCGGGAGTTGGGCCTCTCGTCCGGGCTGACGCGGCGCCTGAAATACCGCGGTGCATATTATGTGAACGGAACCGCCGTACACACGGATTATCCCGTTCACCCGGGTGACGAAATTCTGGTCTGTCTGGACGAATCGGAACCCGACTATCCCGCCGAACCGGGTTCGCTGTACGTGGCTTATGAGGACGAATGGCTCCTGGCCGTGGACAAGCCCGCCGGGATGTTGGTACACCCCTCCGCCGCGCGCAACACCGGTACACTGGCTAACCGTCTGCTGGCTTATTATCGTGAAACCGGGCAGAAATGTGCCGTGCACCCTGTCAGCCGACTCGATCGGGACACCTTCGGACTGGTGCTGCTGGCTAAAAATGCTCACATCCATGCCAGAATGTGTGACCTGTCGCACTGCGGGCAGATTGAGAAGCGTTATCATGCGCTCGTCTACGGCTCTCCCGCCGAACCGGAGGGCCTGATTTCGGCTCCGATTGCGCGTCCCGAAGGACCCAGCCTTCTGCGCTGCATTGCGCCGGGCGGCAAGGACTCACGCTCGGCGTACCGCGTGCTGGAAACGTGCAACGGCGCGTCTCTGCTGGAGCTGCGGCCGCTGACCGGACGCACGCACCAGCTCCGACTGCACTGTGTCTTTCTCGGCTGCCCGATTCTGGGCGACGCGCAATACGGCAGCACGGAATCACAGGCCTTTTCCGCCCGTTTCGGGTTGACCGGACAGCAGCTATGCGCCGTTTCTCTGCGCTTTGTGCATCCTATAACCGGGAAAATGCTTGAAATTCGCTCAAAAATGGACGTATCTCTTGATTTTCTCACGCAGAAAGAAGTATAATGATAAAAACCGCAGACCCATGCCTGCGAAATTTGGAGGAACATCATGTTTGACCGTTTGATTGAAATTCTGAAGGCAAATCCCCGCAAAATCGTCTTTACCGAAGGCCCGGACGCCCGCATCCTCGACGCCGCCGATCGTCTGAAAAAGGACGGCTTCCTGACCCCGATTCTGATCGGCAAGGTCGAGGAGGTCAGGGAAGCCGCAAAGAAGGGCGGCTTCGACATTGAGGGTCTGGAGATCATCGACCCCGAGACCTATCCCGAAATGGACGCCATGGTCGCCAAAATGGTTGAGCTTCGCAAGGGCAAAATGAGCCCCGAGGAATGCCGCGCATTGCTGCTGAAGGGCAACTACTTCGGCACCATGCTCGTGAAGCTCGGCCGCGCCGACGCACTGCTGGGCGGCGCCACCTACTCCACCGCCGATACCGTCCGTCCCGCGCTTCAGCTCGTTAAGACGAAGCCCGGCGCGCATCTGGTCAGCTCCTGCTTCATCCTTGTGCGCGGCGAAGAAAAGATTGCCATGGGCGATTGCGCCATTAACATCTCTTATGAAGATACCCTCGACAAGGAAGGCAATGTTGTCGTTTCTGCGGCGGACAAGCTGGCCGAAGTTGCAATCGAGACGGCGCGCTGCGCCAAAACCTTCGGCATTGAGCCTAAGGTTGCCATGCTGAGCTTCTCCACAAAGGGCTCCGGCAAGGGCGGCACCGTGCAGCTCTCCCGTGACGCCACGGCCAAGGCCAAGGAAATGGCCCCCGATCTTGCCATTGACGGCGAAATGCAGTTTGACGCTGCCGTCTCCCCCGTCGTCGGTCAGCTCAAATTCCCCGGTTCCCCCGTCGCAGGCTATGCCAACACCTTCATCTTCCCCTGCATTGAAGCAGGCAACATCGGCTACAAAATCGCGCAGCGTCTGGGCGGCTATGAAGCTTACGGTCCCATCCTGCTCGGCCTGAATGCACCGATCAATGACCTCAGCCGCGGCTGCAACGCCGACGAGGTCTACAAAATGGCCATTATTACCGCTGCGCTCGTCTGAGACATCAGGCGGGGCACTGCGTCCCACGTCAGCCCTTGGAAACCATAAAAATCACCCGCGCCGGACAACCGGCGCGGGCTTTTTTCATCAGGCGGTCTGCGAAAGCGCCTCGACAAAGGCGAAGCGGTAACGCATGGCCCCTTCGTACGGAATCTGGATAAATTCCAGTTCGGTCAGATACGCACGCATCGACGGCAGGCCGTCAAGCACAAGCGTACCCGCACCGCCCGTCTGGAGGAGCGTCCAGAGCGCCGTATACTCCGCCGACAGATCATTTGCCGACAGGATCCCCTCCCCACGTACCTGCCGCGGCTCGGTCGCGGTCTGCGTCTGCGAGAGCGCACCCGCGCTGTCCTTATTCAACGTCACCGGATGACTCATGGTCACATTGCACGTCTCGGGATTGCACGGCCAGGTATAGTTCTTATATTTTAGAATTGTCGCCATACTCAGACCTCCGAAGAAACTGCGTCGGAATGCGTCCGCTTCGTCGAAACACAGACAAGCTCTTCAAAAACACGGCCGCGCCCGTCCATGCTCTCCGTCGTGCTTTGCAGACGGCAGTCTGCAAAGGTATCCGACCAGTTTTTGTGAAGGATCGCCAGTTGAAAACTCCCTGCCCATATCGTGCCAAGCAGGTTTGGCATCTGCATCAGGTCAGGCAGCAGACGCTTCAACGTCAGCGTATACACCGCCGCACCGCGCAGGATCTTCCCGGCTGTACCGCCGTTGACCGTGTGGCAGGGATAGCATTTGCTTTCCATATGCAGCGTGTAGCCTTCCAGCCCGCCCACAGGCGTACCGTTCAGCTTGACCAGAAATGCGGCGCGCTCGGGCGCATAATAGACTTGTGTGTTGCTCATGATACCTCCCTACAGTGCCAGCCCCGCCGTGTAGCGATAGGCACTGGCCTGAAATGTCACTTGGCAGATAAAACAGTCGAGCCGCTCGTTGTACTTGCATTCACCGACGGTCGGTTCGCTGACGCTAAAGCCCGGAAGGGGTGCGGAAAACGATGTAACGATGTTCTCCGCATGTGTCAGGCAGGCTGCGCCGCCACCGGAATAGGGCGAGTAAATATCCACAGCGAGCTCCGCCTCAAGCAGGCGTCCCAGCAGCTCCGTGCCGTCACGCGCCAGAATGTCTCCGGCTGCAACGGAGCGCAGCGTCCATTTCAGCGGATAAACCGCTCCCATCGGCGCACGAAGCCGCGGAAGCGTTGCCGTGCCTCCGCCGCGCAGGGCATGCAGACCCAGGGTATTCAGAAACGCAATCACACGGTCGATAAGGATGTCCAAGGATCGTCGCGGCCTCCTTCCACGAGAAGTGCCCAGTAAAAGAGCACCTTGTTCTGAAATGTTACGGTATCGACACGCCGGACATAATAGGCGCGGCCGTTCGCTCGCAGCTCAACGGCATCTTCTACGGTCGTTTCCGGCGTACCGATATAGAGGAACTGTCCCACGGGCACCTGTCCTCCCGCCGGAATCAGGCGCTGCATATTCTGCCAGCTCCGTGACATGATCGGCTGTAAAAATGCGCGGACGACCGTTGACCCGTTTGCCTTAACAACGGTCACATCGTCACCGAAGCGGCGGATGAGCGCACGGATCTGATTTTTCATGCTCAGACCCCCAGAAAGGCCGTGCCGCCGTCAAGCCACGGCGAGAGCAGCCGCAGTGCCATCGCATAATGCTCGTGCGTCTGTTCGCGATCCATGGAAACACTGACCGTCCCCGCCTGAAAGGCAGCCACATCCTGCCGGCCGGCGGCCCGGAAAATTGCCGAGGCGGCAATGGCCGCCGCCGGAACAAAGGCTTCCGCGCAATCCTCCGGAGAAACGCCGCGCCGCAGACGCGCGCTCAGCTCGGCGCGTACCCCGTCGCAGACGGTATCCAGCAGCGCCGCTTCACTCTCCGTCAGCTCGCCTGCCATCGCCAGCGCCGCCGCGCGAATGCTTGTGTCAAGCGCTGCCATGCTTACAGATACAGGACCTTGGAGGCATCGTCCATAATTTTGGAGAAGCCGGTGATGGAGGTAATGGCAGCGCGCTCGAGCTGACGGTCGATCAGCTTGTCGTATTCGACATTGACCTCGCCCGCACGTACCATTTCCAGCGCATAACGGCGATCCAGCGCAACGATCGCATCGTCGCTGATGGCATCGGTACGCAGCAGGCGTGCGCCAAGAGGCGTGGAAAGCTTACCGGTGCCCTGAAAATTCAGTCCGGTGAGCGGATTCTGGAGCTCGGTGAGCTTCAGCAGCTTCGTCAGAACGGAGGAGTTGACCAGCATGGTATTCATCTCATACGGGTCAAACTGCGACCAGAACTCCACAAGCTGCGCATAAGCCAGCGTGCCGGAGGTTCCGGAAATAGGGTCGGTACCGATGTTGAATTCGGCCGCGCTGTTATTGTTACCGTCGCCGTTGAGAATCACGTCCACGGCATCCGTCAGGTGCATTTTCTGAATGTAAGCGCCGATCTGGCGAAGCATGACGGAAAACAGATCGAGCTTCTGGAAGCGAAGCGCCTCGTAGGACGCGATGAGCATCCGGCCGCGCTTTTTCAGTGTGACGAGCTTGTCACGGGAGCGAACCGTCGTAGCCGGGATCAGACTGCCCTCACGCACATCGGCAAGCTGCTTGTCGGCTTCCTGCGGGACGCAATAGATGCTGCGATAATCCATGGAATCGATTGTGGTCACGCTTGCCGTAATCTCCGGCAGGACGTTGGCCTCCTCCATGCCCTGGCGTACAACGCGCGAGATGAATTCCGGAAACAGGACAGCCGAGTCCAGGCAGGAAAAGAACTTCTCCACGGCATCGGAATCCGCGCCCCTGGCATGGATGTCAAAGCGCTTGAGCTGACGCTGGAAGGCGTCTGTATTCTCCAGTGCAGTGCCGCGATAGTTCTCTGAGGGGTCAAGCGACTCCAGAACCTGCGTAAAGCTCTTACCGCTCTCGCGGTACATACCCTTTTCCAGACGAATGGTTTCAAAAGACATGATCGTTCCTCCCTTTCACTTACAGCAGAACACAAACGGTGGTATTGTCCTCGTCAACGGAAACAACAAGGCGGGACATGGCGTTTTCATCGACCTTCACCTTACCGCCGGTCGCGGCGGCGAGCGTGCAGTAGCCAACGGTCGGAGCCGTACCTGAATATTTCAGCGTCACAAAGCCGCGAAGCTGAACGGCCGCGAGACCGCCCTTGGGCGCAAGCGCTACACCCATGAAATCCCCGCTTGTAGCGGCGGCGACGGTGCCGTTGGCGCTGACCTTGCAGGGCACACCGGCTGCAACGCCGGTGCCGGCCCGGAAAGTCACAAATTCCTGGCCGATGGATTCAAACGAAATATTAGTTTTCATAAAAACCTCCGAAAATCAGATAAGATACGCCGAATCGACGGCGTTTGCCTGGTTCCCCTTTTGGGGCAGTTGGACGTATAGCGGAAGCAGTGCAGCGGCCTTTTCCTCCATTGCCGCACGGAGTCTGGTCAACTCCGCATCATCGAGCGCCCGCGCGCTTTTTCGTAAAATGGCTTCGTCGGCGCCGAAGTCAAGCGTGAGTCCCAGCGCAACAATCCGTTCAACCGCTGCTTCACGCTGCGCGTAGCCAAAGGCCGCCGCGTCCTCCAATGCCTGAAGCGCGCGGCACAGCTCGTCCGAGCCGCTGTCCGCTACAAGCTCCTTAAGCGTTGCACCGCAAACCGCTCTTTTTGCCTTCATAACACCCGCGCTGCGCTGCGCAGGGACGGCCACAAAGGAAAACTCATAGGCATCCGTCGGATCAGACAGCACGGTGCAGCAGGTTTTGCCGCCGTAGCGGTTTCCCTTACGGTGTTCACAGCTTCCGGCCGGTGCACCGCAGATCGAACAGCGCACCTCAGCCATTGCACAACCGACAGACACCTCCTTTTTGATGCCGCCTTCAATCTCCGCGATCAGCTCGGCGTTCTTTTTCGTGCGCAGCATATAGCAGGACGCACGGATAAAATGCGCGCTGCCGTCCGGCAGAACCTGCGTGTCATAGATACGGGCCACCTGGCGTTGTGCCGACCAATCATGATCCAATATGCCCGTCTTGCCACGGAACAACTCCGCCAGCTTCGGTAATGCAGCGGTATCAAAGCGCTCCAGATCACGGTCCGGCTGATCGTCGCACAGCCGCACGCTGAAGCAGTAGACCTCCTCGGCCTTCAGCGGCGATTTGGCCAGCGCATTGATTTTCTCAAGCTGCTCTGCGCTCGGCGTACCGGTCGAGAGCAGTGCGGCTTCCTTTTTGATTTGCGTAAAAATCCCTCCTTAGTCTGTTGCGGCGAGCTGCGCCGCCTGTGCGCGGTAGAGCGCCGCATGTGCGTCCTCCACCAGATCCTGCAGGCTGATCTCGTCCCAGACGATGCGCGGCGTACCGCCGCGGCCGTTGAGGCGGAGCCACAGCTCACAGATCCGTTCCAGTGCGGGCTGAAGCGTCCGGCGGTAAGCCCACAGCTCGCTCGTCAACAGGTCCGCCTGCTGCTTGCTCATGCGCTCCGTGCTTGACCAGCTCAGCCCAAGCAAAAAGGGCGGCAAACCGGTCTTGGCGACAAGCTGTTCCATAAGCTGGCGCACGGGTACCTCCGAATCAAGAATCTGTCCGTCCGAACCAATGACCTTTACGCTCACATCGCCGACGGCGACGAAATCGCGCACCACACCGCTCTTGCTGTCCTGCATTGCCGCCGACCATTCACCCGCGATGGCTTCGGCCTGTTCCGCTGCGCCGCGCTCATAGCCCTCGGCACCCGGCTTGCACACCACCGCATAACGCACGTTCCCCGCGCGTTCCCAGTTCATACCGATCGTCTCATAGATCTTCAGCAGAATTGACGCCAGGTGCGGCAAGCCGCGCAGCAGGGACACGCCATAGGGATGTCCCGGCTCCGGGTTCAACGTGCTCAGAAGCAAAAGCTGCTGATATGGCAGCGGACGGAGCATACCGCTGCCGTCATAGGTACAGAGTCTCAGCTCCAGCGGGCTGTCGCCCTGTTCGACCTGCACCGTTTCGATATCGCCCCAACATACGGCGGCAAGCCGTCCGTTCGATATGACCATTTCGCCCACGGCGCGCCCGTAGGTCAGCAGACTGTCGGCATAGGCCGACAGAAATGCATGAATGCCAAACTGTCCATGCCCGCAGGGGACGGTACGCAGAAATTCCCGCAGTGCCGCCTGTGTCCGCACATCGTCGTATTCGACCGTAAACCCGCCGATGAGTCGCACGAGCTTACCGATGGCCGCATCAAGCAGCGGCAGCGCCTCGCGCAGATTCCTGTAAAGCGTTTCTTCCCCGCCCGCAAGCGGTGTAAAACGGGCCAGTTCAAAACCCGGCTGCGCCATGCGAAGCTGCGTCGCAGCCGCCGTTTTGACCGTCTGTTTCTTTCGTTTCATGAAAAACCTCCTTTCCTTTCGGGAAAACTCCCCGTTTTTGATATTGCACATCCGGTTTCAGATGGAATACCCGTTCCGCCGCACCGCCCGCGCCGCCGGCAGCGCCGCGGGTCGGCCGAGCACCGTCGCCGCAAAGTAGCGCATGTCATCCATTGCGTGGTCGTGCTCCTTTTTCACCGCGTCGTGCGTCGCCTTTGTGTCCCAGACATAAAGCTCCATCTCCCGCAGGCAATCCGTGCAGGTATCACAGATCACGAGCCTGCCCTGCCTGAGCAGCTCCGAGGTTCGGCGGATGCCGGAAAGCACATCGTTATCCGCCTTGACGACGCGCCAGCCGTCACGCCGCAGCGTCTCAATAAAGCTCGCCGCCGAGGGATCAACAATCACTGCCGTGATCTCACGTCCGCCCGCCAGCCGCCTGAGCGCGTTGCAGTATTCGCCGTCTGTCATCTGCCGCTGCTCGCGGCGCGAGTCGAAATAGAACTCATCGACGCGGTACCAGACCTCGCCGATCCGTCCCCACAGTCCGAAGGAAGCCGGGTTCACCGTGCCGTAATCACAGGAAATATACCACTGCTCGCAGCCGTCCGCAGGCGCGGGCGGCGCCTTGGAAGCGTCGAAAAAGTCATACACGCGCCCCTCCGCCGCAACCCACTGACCCAGCACGAAGCGCCTGTAAAATACACCGCGGTACAGTCGCTCATAACGCTTTCGGATATTCGCGGCCAACGAGGGATTGTCCTGCATGGTAAAATGCAGATACAGCGCATTGCGCTGTGCGGCATTTCGTATCCATTCGCGATAAAACCAGTGCTGCGGCGACTCGGGATTGCAGTTAAACCACAATCTGCTTCCCGTAACGGAACAGCGGGCGCAGGCCTGCTCAACGAAGCTGCGCGGCATCAGCGCCACCTCGTCGAGCAGGACGCCGGCAAAGGTAATGCCCTGGATCAGTGCAGCAGAGCCTTCGTCCTTGCCGCCGAAGAGGTAGAACTCATTCTGCCTGCCGCGAAATCCGACAGTTAACAAATTTTCCGAGCGTCGTTCACGGACGGTAAATCCGATGGCCCGCAGCTTGGGAAGCACCTCGGTCAGTACATTACGCCGCAGGGAAGCGATGGTCTTTCCGCACAGGCCGAAGCGCCGTCCATGAAAGCAGGTACAAGCCCAGAGGAAGAAGCTCAGCGCCATACACAGCGTCTTTCCGGAACGTACCGCGCCGTCGCAGATCAGCGCTTCTCTGGCGTGATGGACCGATTCCGGCCGCCACCAGTTGAGCACCGTTTTCTGCTTTGGGGAAAAAATCACGTCCTTTCCACTTCCTCCGCAGCCGCCGCAAAAAAGGCGTCGGCATAATCGGAGTTCTCTGCACAGGCATTCATCAGCTGCTCCAGCGCAGCCACGCGATCAATGAGCTTGACCTCCACCGTGCCCTTGTCATTGCGTTTCAGCTCGGAAAGCAGGCTCAGCTCCAGCCGATCGATCTGCGGCGCATCCTCCAGCACCAGCTTTACACAGTCGTTCGCACGACCGAAGGCGAGCTGTGCCAGTCGCCTTACAACGTCCTGCCGGCCGACATCGCACTGCCTGCGCTGAAGCCGCAGCTCTCGCTGCACGGTGCGGGATTCCAGCATCGATACGCCGTCAACTCGGCCGACCTCGCGCGCGGCGCTTTCTGCATCGAAGCAGCGCAGGTACGCCGCGGCAAAGCGGCGCTTTTCGGGAATTTCGTTCATGGTATCACCTCGTTTTTTATTCGGCGCATTGAACGCGCCGTTTCATCCGAAGCGGCGATTTATGGAGAAATTGTATAAGAGCGTACAACGAAATAAAAAAATCGTCCTTCCGGATTTGGAAGGACGAAGATTCGATTGATATGTCATTGCGAGGAGCGAAGTGACGTGGCAATCTGATGCGGGGGCTTACACGAGATTGCCACGGGCGGCAAAGCCGCCCTCGCAATGACATTCCAATGCGGCAAATGCAAAGCGCCCGGCAAAGCCGGGCGCCCGCGCGGGGATATGAAGCTATTTTTAAGAAGAGTTGGTGAGTTAAGTATTATCCACAGGCTCCCACTTGCCGGTGCTGACGGTAAACTTATACGTGCCATAGGTATAACCACCCTCTGTATACTTACCCTGGAATTTCCCGGCAACCTGCTTGTAGTAGTCTGTGCTCTCCGTGGCAGTGCCAACAGCAGCCATTGCTGCACTTTCGCTAATTGTATAATAGCCGACGACCGAAGCGTCTTTAGCTATTGTTACTTTAACAAAGTAGGCATCCTTCGAGTCCAGCTTTGCACTGACGGTTTCTTCTGCAGGAATATTCGCATAGTCACCCTCAGCAAGAATCAAATCGGCGGTCATGGCATTCTTGGCATCGGACAGTGCAGCGGAATCCTTTGCCTTGTCAATCACATTGCTAAATGTCGGAATCAGCACCGCGGCCAGAATGGCGATAACGGCGATGACGATGACGAGCTCTACGATAGTAAAGCCCTTTTTGCGGTTGTTTTTCATTTCGGAACTCTCCTCTTGATAAAATGTATTTCACCGGCTGCGCCGGAGAAACCCAAGCCGTTTCGCGGAAAAACCCCGCGAATCTGCCTTCATTATGCTCAATATATTGAGTATTGTCAAGAGGTTGAGCATGGTATAATAAGAAAAACATAAAGGAGGGGGGAAGCTCTTGATCAGCTACGCGCCGTTTTATGAAACGCTGTATCGGAAACAGATCACGGAATACAATCTGATTTTCAAGCAGGGCTTCTCCGCCAATACGCTGCACCGCATGAAAAAAGGCGAGGCGATCAGCACCAAGACGCTTGACGCGCTGTGTTACGCGCTTGATTGCGAGGTGCAGGACATTCTCCGCTTCGTCCGCGAATAGCAAACGATCCGCAGTCCATGCCGGGTCGTTTTGCTGTTTTATGCGGATAAACTTCGTCTTTCTTCACAGCATTGCGAGAAAGACACAGCCCGACACTCCCTCACTTGTCATTGCAAGGAGCGGAGCGACGCGGCGATCTGCCGATATGTCATTGCGAGGAGGGCGCAAGCCCGACGCAGCACTCTCCCCCTGTGTCATTGCAAGGAGCGAAGCGACGCGGCAATCTGATGCGGGGGCTTACACGAGATTGCCACGGGCGGCAAAGCCGCCCTCGCAATGACAGAACCGCCGCGCGACGGCGGCAGGGCTTCCCCTTGAGGGGAAGCTGTCAGTGAGCAACGTGAGCTGACTGATGAGGTGTAGCCCACGGATGTGGGCGTGCCAAAATCCTGCCGCCTTCGGCGGACACCTCGTCCGGCCGCTCCGCTTCGCTGCGCGTCCACCTTCCCCTCAAGGGGAAGGCTTTGGGTGCGCTGCTTGAGATTGCCACGGGCGGCAAAGCCGCCCTCGCAATGACAGCTCGGTCCTGCTGCCTTATCCGCTAATATGCAAAAACGCCGTCCCTTTCGGGACGGCGTTTTATCACAAATTACATATCGAACGGTTCCATCGACAGGACCGGGTGGCCGACCTCGGTGAGGAAGGCGAGAAGCTGCTCGGGATCGTCGGTGCAGACGGTCTCGTCGGCAATCATGTCGGCGAAGTTGTCCACATCGTAAAGCTCCTTGGCGGTCTTGTTGATCTTGTCGCGCATCTGTTCCTTCAGCTCCTTCGGCAGCCAGACCAGACGGCCCAAGCCGCCCTCGGCAGCGATGAACTTCTTGGAAGCGATGAAGTGTTTACCGTGGCCCATGAAACCGGGGGTCTGAACACCGCCGCCGGTCATGGAGGCCATCTCGGAGAAGGACATGCCCAAAGGCGTCATACCCGCGTGCTCACGGCTGGTGATAACGACGCCCATGGAAACAGGCTCAACGCCGCAAATGCACTCGAAGCAACCGCAGGAGGTCATCGGATCCTGGAACAGAGAATAAAGCGTAACATGCTCCAGCGCGCCGTGGGAGTACTTGTTGACAGCCTCATCAACATCCTCATAGCGGCCGAGCTTCTCGTCGATCATGTGATCCTTCGGCACAACCTGGCAGGGACCCTGCGGATCAAGCTCGTTGGTCGCCTTCGCGTCCAGCCACGACACGGCGCCGCAAAGACCCAGACGCTCCGGAGTGACGATGCAGACGTGACTCGGAGAGAACGCCTGGCACATGATGCAGGTATAGAAGCAGTTGACGGATTCGTCGGTCATCGATGCAAGACGCTCGTCGCGCTTGTCGAAGACCTTGTTGGCCTCGGCGCGCAGCTTGGCGTTCGGCTCCTCGCCGACGACGATGCGAACCTGGCACTTATCGACAACGGCGTCAAACTCGCTCTTGATCTTGGCATAAAGAACCTCACCGATATGGCGCAGACGGAAGCCCGCCTCATAGTCGGCCTTGGAAATACGGATACGGATCATATCACGCTGGCCGGTGTGCATCAGACCCTCAACGCAGTTGAGGAACTGGTGGAACTTACGCTCCATAACCGGCTCAAAGTCGGTCTGCATAGCCTTGCCGGCAACCTCGACGGTGTAGGAAGCGGAAATCTTCGCACCGACGGGGATTTCGTCCAGCTCGGGGCCTTCAACGATGATCTTATGGTCCTCGATCTCGGCAAGATCGCGGGTGGTAACAAGCTCGAAGCAGTCCTTGCGGGAACCGTCGATCTCGACCTGCATATCGCCCTTGCGGATAATCTCGCCTTCGAAAGCGGAGGAGAATGCAACGGGAATGTCGATATTCGTAATCTTGAGCTTAATGCCGCGGGCTTCGATGGAGGTATCGATCCAGTCCTTGGTGTTCTCATAGACGATCAGGGACTTCGGAACGGCCCACATATCGTTGGTGTCGTTGGTAATGACCGGGAAACCCATCTTGATGGCGCCGGCGCCGCAGGCCACGGTGATGTCGGGCACGGGAGCGTAGGCGTTGACCATGGCGTTCATGCGGTCGAAGGTATACCGGTGGAAAGCGTCGGCATCGCCGGCCTCGGTCGCGCCGAAGATAAACGCAGCGCGGACGACGACAGAGATGATGTGGCCGACGGACCAGATTTCATTGCCCACGGGCACAACGCGGACGCCCCAGCCCATGTTCATGCCCTTTTCGGCAAGCTGATCAATGATGCCGCCGATCAGGAATACGAAAATGCCGCGGCTCTGGTAGCCCTTGACGGTCTCGACAGCCTCTTCTGCGGAGGGAGCCGGTCCGATCATGACGACAAAGCCGGGGATGTCGCCGGTAACGAGCGGAACGCCCAGCTCACGAACCTCGGCATCGGAGAAATGGCCGTGGTAGAGGGTGCCCTCGTAGGGAGTGGCGGTACGGGCGTACTTGCAGGCCTCGATGATCTCAGCGGCAATGGCGGTACCGATGCCGGAGGAGAAGATGGAAGCGGTGCGGTTTTCACGGGTCATCATGGCCTTCACATCGGCCAGAGCTGCCTTCAGATCGCCGACGGTCTCGACCTTGCGGCCGATGTAGGCGTAAACGCAGGCAAGATAATATGCAGTAGACGGCAGAGCCATCGGTGCAGCCTCGCCAAGCTCGGCGACGACGGCGTTGACCTCTGCCTCGGCCTTGGCGAACATCTCGTCAGAGCCTCGGAATACACGTTCAAATAATGCCATAAGTATTCATCCTTTCAGGTATCGTTTCGATCCAATATCTCTTTGATGGCGCGGATTTCCTCCAGCGCAGAGGGAGAGCAGTCATAGGGCGACAGACCTCTGCGGTCAGCGTCGATGACCTCGGCGTTATAGCTGATAAAGCCGAGCAGGTCTTCCGCCGGGATACGCTCCCGCAGGAAAGCGCGGTCGGATTCGTCGCGGACCTTGTTGGCCACGACGCGCACACGCGTCACGCCGATGTCGCGGGCAAGCTGCTTAATGCGGGTGTAGGTCTGGATGGAGCGGGCGCCCGGCTCAATGACCACGATGAACTGATCCATCATGCTTGCCGTGCCTCGGCCGAGATGCTCCAGTCCGGCTTCCATGTCCATAATGACCACGTCGTCCTTGCGGAACACAAGGCTCGAAAGCATCGCCTTGAGCATCACATGCTCCGGGCAGACGCAACCGGTACCGCCGGTATCGACGGTGCCCATCACAAGCAGCTTGACACCGTTGATCTCTTTGGCGAGCTTATCCGGCAGATCGGCGACCTGCGGATTGAGCTTGTAGAAGGTGTTGCTCTCGTTGGCGGCGGTGCGCTCCTTGGCAAGCTCCTTCATTTTGGAGACGGGAACGATGGAATTGACCTCCTGCTCCGTCATGCCCAGCGCCAGACCGAGATTCGCATCCGGGTCAACGTCCGCCGCGAGCACCTGTCTGCCTTCCGCGGCATAGAGCCGGGCAAGCGTAGCGGCCAGCGTGGTTTTCCCCACACCGCCCTTGCCGGTGATCGCCAGCTTCATGGCGTCAGATGCCCAGCGCGGCGCGCTTGGCTTCGATGCACTCGATCATCTTGTCGCCGAGCTTCTCGATGTCGGTCTCGACAACGAAGCGAGCCTCGACCCAATCTTTCACACCGTGCTCGCCCTGGAGCAGCGCGGTAACTTCCGAAGAACCCTTGGTGTAGGGATCGACGCCGAGGAAGGTCTCGATGCCGGTAGCAACGACGTAGTTACCGATGGAGACGGCCTTCTCGGACATCCATTCCGGAGCGCAGCCGACGACCGGTACCTGAGAGATGTTGACGCCCCAGTCCTTCGCAATGTCGGACGCAAGGATCATCATACGGGAAATATCGACGCAGGAGCCCATGTGCAGCACGGGCGGGATATTGACGAGCTCGCAGACACGGCGCAGGCCTTCGCCGCAAAGCTCCTTGGCTTCCTTGTCCATGAGGCCGGCCTTGGCGGCGGCCTGCGCGGAGCAGCCGGAAACGATGAGGATGATATCGTTCTTAATGAGCTTCTTCATCAGCTCGATGTGCGCGGTATCGGGGCGCACCTTGGGGTTATTGCAGCCGACCATGGCCACGGCGCCGCGGAGAACGCCGGACTTCACAACGTCAACCAGCGGGCGGGTGGTGCCGGTAATGTCGACGTGGCTGTTGGTGACGGTATCGAGGCAGGACTTAATGGCCTCAACGGAGTAACCGACGGTTGCCTTCGTCTTCTGCTGCGGAATGTTGACCAGGCTCTGGTCACGGTTCTTGAAGTTGTCAATTGCCATCTTCACAATCGCTTTGGCGTTCTCACCGGCAGACTCGGCGCTGAAGCGGACGAACTCGGAATCCGGAATGCGGGCGATGGGAGAGGTAGTGATAAACTTGGTGTGGAAGCACTTCGACAGGGGCCCCAGAGCGGGGAAGATACACTGCACGTCGACGACGATCGCCTCGCAGGCGCCGGTCAGAACAACGTTTTCCTGAGACAGGAAGTTGCCCGCCATCGGAATGCCGTGGCGCATGGTAACTTCGTTGGAGGTGCAGCATACGCCGGCAATGTTGATGCCCTTGGCGCCCTGCGCCTTGGCATAGGCGATCATTTCCGGATCGTTGGCATAGAACACGATCATCTCGGACAGCGACGGGTCGTGGCCGTGGACGATGATGTTGACCTGGTCCTTATCCATGACGCCGATGTTTGCGGTGGTATCGATGGGCTTCGGCGTGCCGAACAGAATATCGGAGAATTCCGTGCCCATCATGGAGCCGCCCCAGCCGTCGGAAAGGCCGGCGCGCAGCGCCTGACGGATAAGCGCCTCGGGCAGTGAGGAGCAGCCCATATGGGTCATATGCATGGACTGGGAAACCTCGCGGTCAATGGCACGCGGCTCGATCTCGGCATCCTTCCAGAGCTTCTGGGTATGCTCCGGCGCACGCTTGAGGAAACGCTGCACGCCGAAAGGCTTGCCGTATTCCATCAGGCCGGTCTCGGCGACCTCGTGGGCCAGATCATAGATATCCTTACCCTCGGTCTCGATGCCCCACTCACGCGCAACGCGCTTGAGCTTTTCGGGGTCCTTGACGGTGTAGTTGCCGCCCTCGCGGGTCTGATACAGCGTGTGGCAGATCTCGCGGCCGTGGTCGGAGTGCGTGGCCGAACCACCGGCGGTGAAGCGCAGATAGTTTCTGGCAACGATGCCGTGTACGTCGCAGCCGCAGATACCGCGTGGCGCCTTCGGCGTAATACGGCACGGTCCCATCGAGCAGATGCGGCAGCAGGTGCCTGCCTCGCCGAAGCCGCAATGGGGGGTCTGGTTTTTCACGCGCTGCTGCCAGCTGTCGGCGCCGACCTTCTTGCCGTTTTCCAGCAAGGAAGCGGTGGCCTCCTCCATCTGTTCGACAGTGATGTAGCGTTCCTGACTCATAGTAATCCTCCTGTTGTGATCTGTTAACTGAACACAAAAATAGCGATGCTCTTGGCACCGTTGCAATGGGACGACGAAATCCTCCCAAATATACTGATTAGATTTTAACAAGCCCGGCCTGAAAAGTCAATGCCTATTTCGGGAAAAGTCTCCAGCAAATTCCTCTTTTTTTCGTTTTTCGCGACAGAATTTTTTATCCCCCGGCAGGGGATGTATTCCGGGCCATGCAAAGCCCTCCATGTGTGGCATATCCCGGTATACAGGAATCTTCGGCAACCCCTTGACAATTCGCTTTTTTCTGTTATCATATAGGGGAGATTTCATAACCTTATCGAGAGTGGCGGAGGGACCGGCCCGATGAAGCCCGACAACCTGCGAAAGCAAGGTGCCAATTCCGGCGATCCATGCGATCGGCAGATGAGGATGCGCCCACCTGCCTCGTCGCTGACGGGGCGATTTTGCACCGATAGGTTTTGAAAGACTTTTACCGATGTTGAAAGAAAGGAAGATCTATCATGCAAAAAAGAATCTTTACCTCCGAGTCCGTGACCGAGGGACATCCCGATAAGGTCTGCGACCAGATCTCCGACGGCGTTCTGGACGCCATTCTGGCCAGGGATCCGAATGCCCGCGTCGCCTGCGAGTGCATCGCCACCACCGGCATGGTGCTGGTCATGGGCGAAATCTCCACAAACTGTTACGTCGATATTCCCCATGTTGCACGGGAAACGCTGCTTCACATCGGGTACGACGGCAAGGTTTCAGGCTTTAACGGTAACACCTGCGCCGTGCTCACAGCCATCGACGAGCAGTCCGGCGACATCGCCATGGGCGTTGACCGCTCCTACGACGAAGCCGACACGCTCGGCGCCGGCGACCAGGGCATGATGTTCGGCTTCGCCTGCGACGAGACGCCCGAGCTGATGCCCGCGCCCATCACCTATGCTCACGCGCTGGCCCGCCGGCTGACGGCCGAGCGGAAATCCGGTGCGCTCCCCTGGCTCCGTCCGGACGGCAAGAGTCAGGTATCCGTGCAATACGGTGAAGACGGCAAGGTCGAGCGCATCGACACCGTCGTCGTTTCTACGCAGCACGCGGCGGACATTCCCGTTGACCGACTTCGCGAAGCCGTCATCGAACAGGTCATCCGCCCGTCGCTTCCTACGGAGCTGCTGAAGGATACAAAATTCTATGTAAACCCAACCGGTCGTTTCGTCATCGGCGGCCCGGAGGGCGACTCCGGTCTGACCGGTCGAAAGATCATCGTGGATACCTACGGCGGCTATGCCGCGCACGGCGGCGGCGCCTTCTCCGGCAAGGACCCGACGAAGGTTGACCGCAGTGCGGCCTATATGGCTCGCTATATTGCAAAAAATCTCGTCGCCGCGGGGTTGGCGCGAAGCGTACAGCTTGAGCTGGCCTACGCCATCGGCGTGGCGCAGCCGGTCAGTGTGCTGGTCGATACGCGCGGCACGGGGAAATACGACGACGCACGTATCGCCGAGGCCGTCCGCCGCTGCTTCGATCTGCGTCCGGCCGCCATCATCGAAGCGCTTGACCTGCGCCGCCCCATCTACCGCCAGACCGCCGCCTACGGCCACTTCGGCCGCAGCGACCTCGATCTGCCGTGGGAAAAAACCGACCGCGTGGAACAGCTTCTGTCCGCGATCTGATAAGAATATACTATTATTAAATGGAGGTTTGCCCAGTATGAAGCTCTCAAAACGAATCCAACAGTGCCGTCTGTCCCCCATCCGCAAGTTCTACCCCTACGCCACCGCCGCGCAGGAGCGCGGGATCAAGATCTACCAGCTCAATATCGGTCAACCCGACATTCAGACGCCTCCGGCGTACTTTGAAGCCATCGCGAACTTCCATCAGGAGGTGCTCGCTTACGCCCCCGCTCCCGGCATCCCCGTGCTCGTCGACGCGGTCCGCGATTACTACAAGCGCCTCGACGTAGACTATGCGCGCAGTGACCTTCTCATTACCACCGGCGGCAGCGAAGCGCTGCTGATGACCATGCTCTGCATCCTCGACGAGGGCTGTGAGGTGCTCGTTCCCGAGCCCTTCTACCCCAACTACAACACCTTTGTGCGCAGCGCCGGCGGCACGATTCGCCCCATCCCCACCTCGGCGGAAAACGGCTATCGCTTTGCCGACCGTGCACGCATTGAGCCGCTCATCAACGAAAAGACCCGCGCGATTATGTTCTCCAACCCCGGCAACCCCACCGGCACCGTCCTGACCACCGAGGAGGTTCGTCTGCTGGCGGACATTGCCAAGGAGCATGACCTGTTCCTCATCTGCGACGAGGTCTACCGCGAGTTCATCTATGACGGCAGCAAGCCCGCCACCGCCGCTTCCTTCCGCGACATTGACGACAATCTGATCGTCATCGACTCCGTTTCCAAGCGTTTCAGTGCCTGCGGCGCACGCATCGGCGCGCTCATCAGCCGCAACAAGGCGTTCATGGAGAGCGTCACAAAGATGTCTCAGGCGCGTCTGTCTGTCGCCACGCTCGACCAGATCGGCGCCGCCGCACTGTATAATGTCGATTCAAGCTATTTCGATGCCACGCGCGACGAGTACCGCCGCCGCCGCGACCTGTGCTATCGCAAGCTGCTGGAGATCCCCGGCATCGTCACAAGTGAGCCGCAGGGCGCCTTCTACACGATGGCCAAGCTGCCCGTTGACAGCACCGAGAAATTCCAGATGTACCTGCTGACCGAGTTTGAGGACAACGGCGAGACCGTCATGTTCGCGCCGGGCAGCGGCTTCTATGCCACCGAGGGCGCCGGCGAGCAGGAGATCCGCATTGCCTACGTTCTTTGCTGCGAGGATCTTGCGCGTGCGCTCGACCTGCTTCGCATCGCCATCGAGCGTTACAACGCGAAGAATAAGTAAATACCCCCGAAATCAATCCGGAGTCTTCCGATCGGAAAGCTCCGGATTTTTTATGCCTCCATAAAACGCAGAGGACCTCTCCTTTCGGAGAGGCCCTCTCCCATCCGAAAGGGAACCCGGATGGGGCAGGAAGGGAAAGAACCGTTAGTCTGCTTTCGCAGGAATAATGGTCAGGCCGTTGATGTCGATGCCGTCGCCGACGGTATCGATCTTTGTCAGGGTATGCGTGCCGGCGGTCTCATCGACAACCAGCTTATAGATCAGGTCGGAGGAATCGGTCACATAGAAGCAGCCGTTTGTCTCGTCCCAGACCATCTCGTTGACGCGGTTTTCGACAACCAGATCGATGTCGGAGGCAACAATCTCTACCTCATTTGCGCGCATCTCCTGATTGACGCGGTACAGCACGGTGCCGTTGTAGCCTCTGCCGAGGAAGTAGGCATAGCCGTCCTTTACGGTAACGGTACGCGCCTGCGGCATTCCTCCGAGGTTGGAAACGTCGATGAAGGCGGAAGAGTAGCTGAAGGACTCGAGCTTATCGACCAGGAACTGGAAGATATAGTAGTTCGAAACAACATACAGCGCTCTTTCGACCGGATCGTAGGCAAGGTCGCTGGCGTCGGAGAAAGTGTAGAGTGTGCCCTTGTAGGCGCTCTGCCCGGTGGTCATGTCGTAGTAGTAGAGGTGCGGCAAAGCGCCTTCGTTGGCAACGTACCAGATGCCGTTCTCGCCGTCGTAGGCCATGCCCGCGATGGTTGTACCGCCGGAGAAGGAGGCGACAACCTCGGCGGTGGCGCCGGGCAGCTCGGGGTTGAAGCTGATGAGCGCGTCGCGCTTGCCGGAGACGGTGAATGCCTTGGAGGCGGGCTTGCCGGTCAGATCAACGACCGTGACGGTGCAGCTTGCGGTAACACCGGTCTGCTCGCTTCTGACGGTAATGGTCACAACGCCTTCGCTGACGCCGAGGACCTTGCCGTTGGCGTCGACCGCGGCGATTTCGGGATTGCTGCTCGACCAGGTTACATTCTTATTCACCGCGTTGGACGGGCGGACGGTAGCGCTGAGCTGGAGCTCGCTGCCCTTCTGAATACGACCGACGGTTTTGTTCAGGAGCAGGCCGTTGACCTCGCCGACAGGAACGTCGGCCATATCGGGCGTGGTGGCCAGCAGGCCGAGGTAGGCTTTGCCGATCTTGGTGTCTCTGCCGGGCGCCGTCTGGATGGCAACCTTGCCGAGGGAGAGGATCTCCGGAGTCTCGTTGCCAAGGAGCATCATGTACATGCCGGAGCAGTACGCCAGGCTCTTCGTGTAGTAGGTGGCGTGCAGATAAATACGGTCGGTCTTGAAGTCGTAGGTCATCTGCGCGTTATACATTTTGCTGCCGTAGTAGTTTGCGCCCGTACCGACGTGTGCGCCGGGGATGTCCTTGACGAACGTGCACTCCGCATCGGCCGGGTTGACGGTGTAGAGCTTGGCCTCCTCGCCGAAGACCCGGCTGCCTGCGGCATAGACCACACCGCGCTTGTCAACGGCAAGTACGGAAATCTTCGCATCGGGCGTGCCGATCTCGGTGAACTGACCGTTGTCCAGATTGACCGTGCCGAACTTGCCGGACAGCGTCACTGCGTAGACCTTGCCGGAGGCGTAGTCAACGGCCATGCCGGTGATCTGGTCGGTCTCGGTGTCAAGGTTGACGGTGCCGAGGTCGACATAGTTTGCAACGTTGTTCGCATCAAAGCGGTGGAACTTGCCGTTGCTGAGGTAGGCGTAGATATAGCCGTCATAGTATACGCCGGTGCGCAGGCTGTAGGAATTGATTGCGGAAACGGTAACGGGAGAATGCGTCAGGTCGTTATCCGGAACCGTCAGCCAGAAGTCATAATACTGCGAGCCGTAGTCGTCTCCGTTGAGGAAGCCGATCATGTTGCCCGCGGAGGCATAGACGGTGACCTCGATGGAATCGGTAAACGGGCCGCCGTAGGTGGCTTCGTCCTTATTGGTGATCGAGACGGTAACGGTCGCCGTACCGACGCCGGTGAAGGTCATGGTGCCGAAGCGGTCTACGGTCACAACGTCCGGATTGCTGGTCGTCCAGGTCTTGGTCTGCACGGTCGGGCGCAGCGGGTTGGTGACGGTGTTGAGCTTCAGTGTACCGCCGACCAGTCCGACAGCGGTCTCGCCGTTGGTGATATCGATGGACTCCACGGGGATTTGTCTGGTCTCCGGCTCGTTTTCCGGGATGGTGAACAGAACCGTAGTCTCAACGCCGGAGCTGGTGGAAATGTCGCCCAGATCGACGATGACGGCCTCCAGTCTGTTGGGATCCCACTCCGTCGGCTGGATGCGGACCAGGCACAGCGGGGACTGCTTGGCGTTCATACAGGGGTTCCAGTAGATGTTGCCGGTGTTGTAGTCGTAGGTCATCGCCGCATAGTACCAGGTATTCTGACCCAGCGAACCGCCGTCGATGCGGTAGGTGGCGAGGGTATCGGGATCGACGGTGTAGAGCTGACCGCTCATGTCGGACACAACGATCAGGCCCTCGGCCGTGACGCACATTGCGGGAGTGATGGCCGGGCCACCGATGTCGCCGGAGTAGGTGCCGAGCAGATCGGCCGCGCCGGTGTCGAGGTCGACGATGGCCAGACCGCCGTGCGTGTAGTCAACGGCGTACATTCTGCCGGTGTTGTAGTCGAAGCCGAGGTTGCCCAGCTCGACATTCTCGGTGAAGCCGACGCGCTCGGGCTCGCCGAAGGTGGTCTGATCGGGCGTCTTGCCCTTGTTGACCTTGAAGCGGTAGAGCGCCGTGCCTGCATAGATCACGTTGTCAACAACGCCGCTCTCCATTGTTACGGTGTAGACGTAGCCGTTGTAGTAGGCGCCGCCCTGCCAGAGGGCGTCGGTCATAACGGGGTTGCCCTCCCGATCCATTGCCGGAAGCTTCTGCTTGGCGATCTGGGTCAGGCTGCCGGGCGTGATGTCCTTGAACGTAACCCAGCGGAAGTTGTTGTCCGCGTTCTTGAAGTCCGCAAGGACGTAGCTGTAGATCGCGTCCGCAGAGGGCAGAACGGTGACCTTCACGCTCGTGGTGTAGTCCTCCCAGCCGGCCTCATACTGACTGGTCTCGGGATTCCAGATCCATTGATTCCAGACCTGGCCGGTGACCTCGATATAGGTCGTGCCGGTGGACTTGGCCGTCACAAAGCCGCTGGCGCTGACGGTCGCAATGGATTCGTCCACGCTTCTCCATGTCAGCTTGGTCTGCGCGGCGTTCCACGGCTGCCACTTGACCTCGACGCGCTTGCGCTGACCGATGGCCAGGTTCATCTGCCACTCGCTCGCCTGGAAGCGCTCTGGCTTGACGCCGTATACGAACAGGTCGGATTCCAGCTCGTTCGGAACGAACAGACAGGTCTGGCCGCCGGGGCCGTAGGTGCCGACCTCGGTGCAGTGGCCGGTCTCAAGGTCGACCGTGTAGGTAACGTTGACATTGATGTATCTTCCGCCCGCAGCCGTCTGGCTGTGTGCGTACCAGTACATGGTATCGGTATTGTGGTCATAGCCCATCGACTGGATGACGTTCGCGCCGGAGTAGTTCTCATAGTTGACGAATTCCGTCGTGCCGATGTAGGTGGCCGTGCCGTCGCGTTCCACGGAGTAGAACTTGCCGGCGGTGGAAATGCCGTAGAGCTGGCCTTCGGTGGTGCAGCCGAGGGTCAGAAGCTCGCCGTCGGTGCCGCTGATCTCGGCAATCCGGTCGACGGAGACATAGCCGTCGTCATAGAAGCTGATCTTGAACAGGCTGTTGGCGCCGTCGTCCTTGCCGTCGCCGTCGTTGTCGCCTTGATAGTACCAGCCGACGGCATAAAGGCTGTTCTTGCGCGTATCCCATTCGCCAGCGCCCTTGCTGCTGTAGTCGAGCGCCATATCGTACAGAACCCATACGCCGCTGTCGCCGACCTTGCCACGCTGTTCCAGCAGGACGGTAGTGCCCCAATAGGAGCTGTACGGCGTGACGAGGACAAGCGCACCGTCGCTCGCGCGCTGCGCGATGAGGCGGCCGTTGACGAATTCCGCGGAGTAGTAGCGGTTGGTGCTGTCATAGGTTTCGTTTCTCGGATCGGAGAAGTCGGCCTTATTCGCGCTGAACCAGCCGCCCTCGACCAGAGCGCCGTCGAAGGTCTCGCAGCCGTAGAGGCGTCCCTTCTCAAGCGTGCGGACGGTCGGATCGGAGACGTCAAGATCGCCGAGGTCGAGAGAGACCTCGATCTCCGTCTCGTTGCAGGCGTAGTCGCAGATGGTGATGGTGAAATCGACGCCGAAGCCGGTGATGTCAAATTCGGCATTGTAGATTTCGCCCGGCGTGTTGGGGATCTCGTACTTGCCCATGATGACGCCCTGCTTGTTGGTGAAGATCACCGCAGCGACGTGCTGATTGTCACGAATCTTCAACGGCAGGATCAGGCTGTTGTCGGAGATGCGGACCATCAGATCCTGCTGAAGCGTTGCGGCATTGACCAGCTCGGGAGCCTTGTCGTCCAGACGGATATGGAAGGAGAAGGAATCGTCGACAATGTCGTCGCCGTCGTCAAGCCATGCCTCGGTCGTATAGATGACCTCGGTGCCGTCGGGCAGCTTATTGCCTTCGGCGTCCATACCGTCCCAGACCTCGCCGTCGCCGTTGAGGACGTAGAACGGGAAGATCATGCCGTAGCCGGAGTTGTAATAGGACTTTGCGATGTCGGTGCCGGAGAGCGTCCAGTAGACCTCACCGGTTTTCGCGTCGGTTACGGTGAACCGGATCTGCTTGGCGTTACGCAGCAGACCGACGTCGATCTCCGCCAACGGGTTGGCATAGGAGAAGGCGTTGTACTGGTCGCCGAAAGCGCCGGTGCGGATGTAGGGGTTTGTGCCGATCTGCGCGTTTGCGGTGTAGATACGGCGAGGATACAGGCTGGCCTCGGACTCGTCGGCGCTGTCGAAGATGGGCGCGTCGGACCAGTCGCCGTAGAAGCCGACGAAGGGCATATTCAGGCGGGAGCCTTCCTTGTCGGTATTGGCATAGAGGAAGCCCTCGATGTAGATGCCGTTCTCAAAGTTTTCGTTGAGATACTGCTTGTCGTCGTCGGACAGTGTAATGCGGGCGGTCAGGGTAACGCTCTGGCCCACCTTGACCTCGACGGACTCGACGGCGGCGGCCTCGGTCGCCTCGATCTTCTTCATCAGATCGACGGAAACCTCCAGCTCGGCGCAGAAGTCGAGGATGACGTCAACATCGGCCTCATTGATCTCACCGTCGCCGTTGACGTCGAGATAGGCATAGTGGCAGTCGTCCTGTCCGATCACACTCTCGCCGGTCACATGGAGCAGCAGCACGCGTGCGTCGGCAGTTGTAATTTCGCCGTCGTGGTTGAAGTCGTAGGCAAGCATTTCATCGCTGCCCTCGCCGAGGATCTCGACCTTGGCATTCAGGCGATAGGGCTTTCCGGCGATGTACTTGACGCCGCCGATTACGCTGACGGACTCGCTGAGCACGGAAGCGTCAAACGTGTAGGTCAGGTTCTCCGTCGCGGAGAGGTTGTGAATGGTGAAGCGGAATTCGTAGACGCCGGTCTTTTCGTCGTCGTCGCCGAACTCGCCCTTCGGACGGAATTCGTACGCATCCGGGTTAGACAGATATGCCAGCGTCTGCGTTGCGCGGGTCAGGTCGGCCAGGCCTGCGCCCTGCCCTCTGGGAGAAACCTCAAGATTCAGAGCGGCCATCACGGGGTTGGCGGTGCTCATCATCAGATTGGCGGCCAGGCGGCGCAGCTCGGCCTCCTTGAATTCGGGATACGTCTCACGCAGGTACTCCACAAGCACGGCCATTGCGCCGGTGATCTGCGGGGTAGCCATGGAGGTACCGCTCATATAGCCGTAGTTGGAACCGGAAATGGACGGATCACGAGTGGAGTAGATATTGCCGCCGACACCGGCCAGCTCAGGCTTGAGCTTCAGGTCGGGGGTAACGCCCCAGGAGGAGAAGTCGCTGACCGTACGGTCGAGCTTGATGAGGGTGGGCGTACCGTCGCAGACGGTCAGGCTGCGCACACCGGCTTCATACTGCTCCTTCAGGTACAGTCCGAAAGACTGCGAAATGAAGATTGCGGGAATATTGCCTTCACCGTCATTGATCTGCATATTGATCATGCCGGAGGCATTGTTGTAGACCACACAGGCAATGGCGCCTGCGGCCTGCGCATTGGCCTGCTTCTCGGGGAAGGAATTTCCGCCGCGGGAAACCACGGCGACCTTACCGGAAACATTGACCTTCTCGAAGTCCCCGGCAGTGCCGAAGCCGTCGACAAACACAAACTCCAGCGTCCGGCTCGCAAAATTCGAGATGAACCGGGTCGCAGCGGTCTGCGCAGTGTCGTTGAAGCCGATCTTCTTTTCACCGACGGTGAAGTAAAGCATCTGCGCGCCGTCGTTATCGACGGAGGCAATGGACAGAGCGGCAAGCAGCGTGCTGGGGGTGCCGACCAGACCGTTGTCGGGGTTGCCCGTCTTGGACAGGTTGGTGCCCGTCAGGTTCTGATAGGCGTTGTTGGTGTCGTTGCCGCCGGCAATGACCACCTGGATGTCGGTCTTTTCAAACAGCGCCAGAACCTCGGACATATTGCCCGTGGTGTAGCCCGCCGCAGAGCCGAGCGACAGGTTGCAGGCATCAACGTCCAGGCGGACGCAGTCCTCCAGGCCGGCCATAATGGTCGCCCAGGAAGCGCCGCTTCTGGAGAAGACCTGCATAACGACAATCTGCGCATCCGGCGCAACACCGACGACTTCGCTCGAGGCGATGCGGTTTGCGGCGGCAATACCGGCGCAGTGGGTGCCGTGGTCATGACCCGCCGTGTTGTGGGACACGTCGAAGTCCATACCGTTGTAGTTGAAAATAAAGGGGATCTTGGTGCTGTAGTACGCCTGATTGCGCAGACTGGTCTTGGAGGCGTTCAGGGTATTCCACAGCGTGGCAACCTTCTCCGCGGTCAGGGAGCTGTCGGTGAGCTTGTCCTCGGACAGCGCGCCGAAGCTGGGGTGACCGAGCGAAATGCCGGTATCCAGAATGGCGACCTTCATGCCCTTGCCGGTGTAGCCGGTGGCATTGACGATGTCGGCGCCGATCATGGTGGTGGCATTGGCGGTCATCGGGCTGAGGTTCTCCGGCAGGGAGAACATCGGCGCGACGTAAACGTAATCGACGCCGGGCATTGCCTCAATGGCGGCCTTGTTGCCGTAGGCGGTCGTAACGCTCATACCGGTCATGGAGATGGTATAGGTAAAGCCGAGCTTGAAGCCCTCCTCCTTCGCAAAGCGCGCGGTGAGGTTCTCCTCCAGCGCGGACAGGCCGCGAAGCTGCGAGTTCTCGTAGCGGACGACCTTGGCGGAGCGGGCAGCAATTTCGTCGGCCTTGAAGCCCGCCTTGAGCAAAGGCTGCTGCTTCATGACAACGATCATTTCGACCGTTTCGTCGGCCTCGGGTTCACGGACCTTCAGCGAGAAGCGGCCGGACGCGTCGTAAACGATCTTTTCCTCGCCCTCGCCGGTGGCGAAGCCGCTGTTATTCTTCGGAATATCGTCCACGGGAAGCTGCACGCCGCCGGTGCCGGTGCTGCCGGAATCGCCGGGGGCAAAGCCGCTCTCGCGGGCAAAGGTCGCCGGGATAATGCTCAGAAGCATCGCCGCGACGAGCAGGATGGAGAGGATGCGTTTCTTCATTCGTATAACTCCCCTTTCTTACGGATTCAGCAGGATGTCCAGGCGCATAACAACCGTCGCGAGCATTGCGCGGGTCGAAAGCCCTCTCGGATCAAGCTTGACGTATTCGTTGCCGATGATGATACCATTGTCCACGGCCCAGATCATGTAGTCGCGGGCATAGCTCTGGACGCTCGAAGCGTCGCCGAATTTCTCCAGATTGCCCTTCGGAGTGATGTCGGCGCCGGCATATTTGGCATAGCGAGCCAGGAACGTCACCATCTCCTCGCGCGTTACGGAGCGCAGCGGTTCGAAGTGCTTCTCGTCCATGCCGTTGGCGATGCCGTTCTTCCACGCCCACGCAACCGCAACGGAATACCACTGGCCGTTGGCCACGTCGGTGAAGGGATAACGCGCATCGACATGGGGGCTTCCGGCCATACGCCACAGGACGGTCACGACCATCGCGCGGCTGGTGTCGGTGTTGGGCTCAAAGGTGTCGGCGGACATACCGTTCATGTAGCCGCGTGCGGTTACAAAGTCAACGGCATCGTGGTACCACTGATTTTCGTTGACGTCTTTGTACTTGGCCGAGGCGCAGCCGGCCGAGATCGTGATCTCGCCGCCGAACGTGAGCTCGGACACACCGGTCAGGTAGCCGCCGGTCAGCTCGACGGTCGCGTCGCCTTCCTTGACGACAAGGAAGTGCAGGCAGAAGGCATCCGCCTTGGCCGCGGCGGCCGAAGCCGCGAAGGTCAGCGTCAGGGTGCCTTGTGTGTTTGCGTTGACGCTCAGACGCGGTGCTTTTTCGCCCCATGCCTCTCCGCAGGTCGCGCTTTCAAAGCGGAGCTTGTCGGCGTCGTAGCGGAGCGTCAGCTTGCCGTCGGTCACGACGTTTTCCTCGTTGACCTCGATGCAGACCTCAACCCGGTCGCCCGCAACCGCGGACTGCTTATCCGCCTTGAGCGACAGGAGCGCATCCTCTGCCGGAGCGGCAAAGCCGGTGATGCTCATGCCGAGCAGCATCGCGACCGCCAGCACCGCACAGACGAGCAGACGAACGTTCTTTCTCATAAGGTATCCTCCTTCGTATTTCGCAATCGCTGCAGAGACTGTCAAGGTCCCTTTCCGCGCCGGGAAGCGCCGCCACTCCTGCATTCAATGCATTTTTCGACAGAAATCCTGCAACTTTTGCAGCTTGGGTTCATCATACCACAATAGCAGGACAAAACGCAAGTGTATTTTGCAAAAAAATATGGATTCTTAACAATTCAGCAATCACACCAAATTCACGATACGTGTTTTGGCAAAAACGACGAAAACGCCCTTTTCGCCGGTTTTTGGGCGCCTTGGCGGATAAGCTCGCCCGCATCGGCGTCCCTGCATTTTCTGCAGCAAAAACGGCGTCCCTTTTTCGGGACGCCGTCGGCAGATACGGTAAATCGTTTTTGTTGCGGAAAACGAAGCGGCGCGGCAAGCAGAGAAAAAGTCCCGCAAACCCGCCGTGCGGTCTACGTCTCCTCCCGAATGTCGGGGAGCTCCTGCGCTTCCTGCGCCGCTTCGGACGGAGCGGCCGGTTCGGCCTCGTCCGGGAGCGTAAGCGGCGGCCGCACACGGCGCTGTGCGCCGCGCGCATGAAGAAGCTGCCACGCCCCCAACGCCAGCAGCAGCCACAGTCCCAGCGCGCTGAGCTTGTCCGCCCCGCCGCCGTTTTTGAATGCATCCGCCAGTGAGATCGACTGAAAATAGACCGCAGAGAGCGTCCAGAACAGGCAGAGCCGCCGCTTGCCGCGATCAAAGCAGAAGCCCGCAAGCTGGAAGGCCGAAAGCATGGCACAGATCAGCGTCAGCAGGCTGAAGCAGTAATCGTGCAGGGACGGATCGGTATTCCAGCCCTGAAACTGAACGACCAGACGCAGCGCCAGATACAGGCTCTGGCACATATAAAGCAGCGGCGACGGGCGCTTGCCCTCCAGGCAGCGCCGTGCCAGTAACGCCATACACACCGCCGCCGCGAGTGCGACCAGCGGCTCCAGCACGGCTACAATCCGTCCCATTACGGTCGGGGCGCTCGTACCGGAAAAAGCGCTCCAGATCGCGCCCAACGCCAGCAGCGCCGCAGCGGGATAGTAGCCCCAGAAGACCGGCGAACGCGGCGCAAGCACCTGTGCCGCACGGGCGCGCGGTGCAAGCCGCAGCAGCAGCCCTATCAATACAAGTAGCCATACGACGGTTAAAACGGCCAGATAGATATGTCTTGCGCTGCCGGGCGCAAGCGTTCCGTCCGGCTGAAGCTCCGAGGCAAGCTGTCCGGCACGCAGGATCAGTCCGACCAGTGAAAAGGCCGCGCACAGCGCGGCAAGCAGCCGGATCAGAGTTTTTTGTTTCAAGGGGGTCGCCTCCTTTATTATGTGTATTATAGCACGCCGCGCGGCGGGCTGGCAAGATTTTTTCCGCACGGCGAAAAAAATCCCGCACTTCGTACGAAAAACACAGAAAAAGTCCTTGCATTTACCCCATAAGGATGGTATAATAAGGGCAATCTATAGTAGGAATACTAAGAGAGGGGTTGTCCCCTCTCTTTTTTCTGAAACGGGAGGTTGCAACGTTATGAAGATCACAGAACAGGTCTGGGCATTGGCGCAGCCGATCGTGGAGCAGCAGGGCTGCTCTCTTTGGGACGTGGAGTATGTCCGCGAGGGCGGTCAATGGTTCCTCCGGCTGTATCTGGATAAGGAAGGCGGCGTAAACATCGACGATTGCGAGGCCGTCTCCCGTGCGCTCGACCCGCTGCTCGACGAGGCCGACCCCATTCCCGAAAGCTACTGCTTCGAGGTCAGCTCCGCCGGTCTGGAACGTCAGCTCAAGCGTCCGTCGGACTTTGAGCGCTTCATGGGCGCGCCGATTCTGATGCGGCTGTACCGTCCCGTCGGAGGCCGGAAGGAGCTGACCGGCACGCTTGGCGGCTATGCCGACGGCTGCATCAGCATCAACTGTGCCGACGGCACGCATACACTGAAACAATCCGAAGTCGCGCTCGTACGGCTTCGCGCGGAATTCTAAGGAGGCAAACATGAACGCTGAAAACGCTGAAATCTTTGCGGCGCTTCGCCAGTTGGAGAAGGATCGCGGCATTCCCGTAAACTATATGGCCGAACGCATCGCGCAGGCTCTGGTCGCCGCGTATAAAAAAGACAAGACCGGCTATACCGACAATGTGTTCGTGGATCTGAACGAAGATTCCCTGCGGATGTTCGCGCAGAAGGAAGTCGTCGACGAGGTGTTCAGCCCGGATACCGAGGTCGCGCTGGACGTCGCTCGTAAGATTGAGCCGCACGCCGAGCTTGGCGATCTTGTAAACGTTGAGATCAAGACGCAGGCCTTCGGCCGCATCGCCGCCCAGACCGCCAAACAGGTCATCATTCAGGGCATCCGCGAGGCCGAGCGCGGCATGATTTACGACAGCTTCTCCTCCAGGGAGCACGAGCTGCTCACCGGCACGGTGCTGCGCATTGAACCGAACGGCGACATTACCGTCCGCGTCGGTCAGGGCAACGACCGCACCGACGCCCTGCTGCCGCGCGATGAGCAGTCGCCCGTCGAGCAGTTCAAAGAGGGCGACATGATCCGCGTCTATGTCATCGAGGTGCGCCGCAGTCAGCGCGGCCCGCAGGTACATGTATCGCGTACCCATCCGGCGCTGGTCAAGCGTCTGTTCGAGCTGGAGGTTCCGGAGATTGCATCCGGTGCGGTGGAGATTCGCTCCATCGCCCGTGAGGCCGGCTCCCGCACCAAACTGGCCGTCCATGCCACGGAGGAAAATATTGATCCCGTCGGCGCCTGTGTCGGCGCGCGCGGTGCCCGTGTCGCCGCGGTCGTCAACGAGCTTCAGGGCGAGAAGATGGACATCGTGGTCTGGTCGGAGGACATCTGTAAGTTCGTCGCTGCGGCGCTTGCCCCGGCGGACGTCCTGAGCGTCACCCAGCTCGGCGAGCAGAAGGTATGCCGGGCGCTGGTACCGGACGACCAGCTTTCGCTGGCCATCGGCAAGGAGGGGCAGAACGCCCGTCTGGCCGCCCGTCTGACCGGCTGCAAGATCGACATCAAGCCCGCCTCCTTCACCGGAGACGACGAAATTCCCGCCGCAGCAGAGGACGAAGCACCCGCCGGCACGGAATAATTACCGCACACCCATCCGGATCCCCGACGAAAGGAGCCTGTCGCGATGCAGAAAAAGATCCCGCTGCGGCAATGCCTCGGCTGCCGCGAAATGAAGCCCAAGCGCGAGCTTTTGCGCGTGGTGCGCTCGCCGCAGGGCACGGTCGGCCTTGACCGCAGCGGCAAGGCGCCCGGTCGGGGCGCCTATCTATGCGCAAGCCCGGAGTGCCTGCAAAAGGCGATTCGCTCCAAAGCGCTTGCCAGAGCGCTCGACGTACAGATCCCGCAGGAGGTCTACGACTCTCTCATGGCGGAAATGGAGGCGGATTATGGAACAAAATAGAACGCTGGGTCTGCTCAGCCTGTCGCGCAAGGGCGGCAACCTCGTCTACGGCGAGGAAACGGTCGGCTCGGTCACGCGTGCAGGGCGCGCGCGGCTGGTGCTGCTGGCCTCGGACGCCTCGCCGCACACCGTCCGGCGGGCAAAGAGCTTTGTCGCCGGAACCGCACAGCCGCTGCTCGTGCTCTCGTTTTCCAAGGACGACCTTGGCGACGCGCTCGGCACCCCAAGCTGCGCCATTGCCGCGGTCACGGACGTGCGGCTGGCGCAGGCCATCGTCAAAACCCTGGGCGAGCCGGAGCGCTACGCCGCGCTGCTGGAGGAGCTTTCCCGGCGCGTTGCGCGCGTTGAGCAGCGCCGCGCCGAAGAAAAGGCGCACCGATACAACGTCCGTCACGGCAAGAAGTAACATGGAGGTGGCTTTATGAGTTTTGTAAAATATCGTTTGAAGGAAGTCGCCACGGATCTGGGCATTGAGACCCGCGAGGTCGCCGAGATCCTGGGCAAGTATTTTGAAAAGCCCCGCAGCAATACCAAGGTGCTGACGGACGAGGAACTGAATGTGGTCTTTGACAGCGTGACTCGCGCCCGTCAGGTCGCCTCGATGTCCGAGTCGCTCGACGCGCAGGCCGCCGCGCGTAAGCCCAAGGCCGCACCGAAGCCCGAGCAGCGCCAGAACCCGCAGGGCAGCCGCCCCGCAGCCGGAAACGGTACAAGGGGCGAATCCCGCCCGGCACAGCAGACGTCCGGCAAGCCCGCCGAAGCCCCTGCCGCCAAGCCGCAGGAGGAGCGCAAGCGCGAGCGCCGCGTCGTGGACACCAAAGCCGTAACCGTCAACGCCGACCGCTTCGACGACCGCGTGGATTCGCTGGTCAGCGAGCGCGTGCAGAACTATTCCGGCGGCAAGCAGAAGATTACGCAGAAAAGCAAAAACAAGACCAAAGACGGCAAGAAAGCCCCGATGGGCAATAAGCGCCGCAACGAGGAGCAGGAGAAGATGCGCCGCCTGCGCCTGGAGGTCATCAAGAAAACCCCGCTGACCGTAAAAATTCCCGACGAGATTACCGTCGGCGAGCTGGCCTCGCGCATGAAAAAGACCGCCACGGAGGTCATCAAGGTCCTCATCAAAAACGGCGTCATGGCAACGATCAACCAGACCATCGACTTTGATACCGCCGAATTCGTCGCTACGGAGCTCGGCTGTAAGGTTGAAAGGGAGATTACCGTCACCATTGAGGAGCGCCTGATCGACGACCATCAGGACTCCGCCGACGAGCTGGTGCCGCGCAGCCCGGTCGTCGTCGTCATGGGCCATGTCGATCACGGCAAAACCAGTCTGCTCGACGCGGTGCGCAAGACGAACGTCGTCTCCGGCGAAGCCGGCGGCATCACGCAGCACATCGGCGCCTATACCGTCGAGATCAACGGCAACCCCATTACCTTCCTCGACACACCGGGTCACGCCGCCTTTACCTCCATGCGCGCCAGAGGCGCCATGTGCACCGACATCGCCATTCTGGTCGTCGCGGCGGACGACGGAATTATGCCGCAGACCATTGAAGCGATCAACCACGCCAAGGCCGCGAAAATTCCGATTATTGTTGCGGTCAACAAGATGGATAAGCCGGGTGCAAACCCCGACCGCATCCTGACACAGCTCACGGAGCACGAGCTGGTCCCCGCCGAGTGGGGCGGCGACACCGAAGTCGTCCGCATCTCCGCCAAGACCGGCCGGGGCATCGACGAGCTGCTGGAAACCGTTATCACAACGGCCGAGCTGGCCGAGCTGAAGGCCAACCCGAACCGTGCCGCAAAGGGCATCGTCATCGAAGCGCGGCTTGATAAAACCCGCGGACCCATCGCCACGCTGCTCGTGCAGAACGGCACGCTGCACAAGGGCGACCTTATCATCGCCGGCACCGCAGTCGGCCGCGTGCGCGTCATGACGGACGACAAGGGCCGCTCCATTGCCGACGCGGGTCCCTCCGTCCCCGTGGAGGTCACCGGCCTTGCCGAAACGCCCGCCCCCGGCGACGAATTCGACGCCGTAGCCGACGAGCGCCTTGCCCGTCAGCTCGTCGAGCAGCGCAAGCAGGCCGAGAAGGACGCCGCCGCAAAGCTCGCCGGTAAGGTCACGCTCGACAACCTCTTTGCCAAAATGCAGGAGGGCGAGATGAAGGAGCTGAACCTTATCGTCAAGGCCGACGTTCAGGGCTCCGCCGAGGCGGTCAAGGCCAGCCTCGAAAAGCTGACGAACGACGAAGTGCGCGTGCGCGTGATCCATGCGGGCGTCGGCGCGGTCAACGAGTCGGATATTCTGCTTGCCTCCACCGCCAACGCCATCATCGTCGGCTTCAACGTCCGCCCGGATGCGGCAGCCGCCGCCTCCGCTCAGCGCTCAAATGTGGACATCCGTATGTACCGCGTCATCTATGACGCCATCGACGAAATCGAAGCCGCCATGAAGGGCATGCTCGCACCGAAGTTCCGCGAGGCCGTCATCGGTCACGCCGAAGTGCGCCAGACCTACCGCGCCAGCGCCGTCGGCACCATCGCCGGCTGCTACGTCAAGGACGGCAGGATTACCCGCGACGGCAAGGTGCGCGTCCTGCGCGACAATATTGTCATCTACGAGGGCAATATCGGCTCGCTCCAGCGCTTCAAGGACTCCGTGAAGGAGGTCGCCGCAAACTATGAATGCGGCGTTTCCATCGAAAAATTCAACGACATCAAGGAAGGCGACATCTTCGAGTGCTTCGTCATGGAGGAGATTCCCCGCTGACCCATTGCCCGCCCGAAGGAGGGTATCACATGGCATCCAACCGTATCGACCGCATTAACGAGGAGATCATGCGCGAGCTGTCCGAGCTGCTGCGTGAGGTGAAGGACCCGCGCGTGCACCGCACGCTGCTGTCCATTACCCGTGTGGAAACCACGCCGGATCTTCGCTACGCAAAGGTCTATGTCTCGCTGCTCGATAAACAGTACACGAAAGAGACCGTTGCCGGCCTGAAAAGCGCCGCGGGTTATCTTCGCCGCGAGCTGGGCCGCAGCCTGCAGCTCCGCTATACGCCGGAGCTGCAATGGCAGGCCGATGACTCCATTGTGCGCGGCGCGCACATTCTGGAGCTGATCAACAAGCTCGAGCTTCCGGAGGACGACGGCAATGGCGGGGAATGATCTGTCGCAAATCGCCGCGCTTCTGCGTGAAAACGACCGTTTCGCCATCCTGACGCACCGCCGTCCGGACGGCGATACCATCGGCAGCGCCGCCGCGCTCTGCCGCGCGCTTCGTGCGCTCGGCAAGCGGGCGGATGTGCTGGAAAACGGTGAATTTACCGAAAAATACCGTCCGTGGCTTCGCGGTCTGACCGCCGAAACGCCCTGTGAAGGCGCCTTCCTCATCGCGGTGGATGTCGCTGCAGCGGGAATGTTGGGCTATAATCTGACCCGTTACGCAGAGAATGTCGATCTTCTGATCGACCACCACGGCCGTAACCGCGGCTATGCCCGCGTCAACTACGTCGAGCCGCAAACCGCCGCCTGCGGAGAGATCCTCCTGCGGCTCACACGGGAGCTCGGCGTCACACTGACACGCGAAATCGCAGAGGCGGTCTATCTCGCCGTCTCCACGGACACCGGCTGCTTCCGCTACAGCAACACCACCGGCGACACGCTGCGCGCGGCGCTGGCCTGCAAGGAGGCGGGCGCGGACACCTTCTCCATCAATAAGGTCATGTTCATGACCCGTTCCCTCGCCCGTCTGCGTCTGGAGGCTCACCTGACCGAAACGCTGGAATTCTACGCCGGCGGAGCGGTCGCTCTGTGCGCCATTGACCCCGAAACGCGCGACCGTCTTGGCATCACCCCCGACGACGTGGACGACCTCTCCGGTTTCGCCCGCGAAATTGCCGGGGTGGAGATCGGCATCATGCTGCGTCAGGGACAGGGCGAGGGCAAGATTTCCGTCCGCACTTCGGACGCCTATAACGCTGCAGAGATCTGCGCGCTGCTTGGCGGCGGCGGTCATGCCGCGGCGGCAGGTGCAAGCGTTCCCGGCGGCATCGCCGAGGCGCATGAAGCTATCCTGCGCGCGCTTCGCGACTATGGAGTGAAGCTCTGATGGCCGAAGGAATCCTGATCGTTGATAAGCCCGCCGACTGGACATCGCAGGATGTCGTGGCAAAGCTGCGGGGCGTCTTCCATGAAAAGCGCGCCGGCCACGGCGGTACGCTTGACCCGATGGCTACGGGTGTTCTGCCCGTTTTCTTCGGCCGCGCCACCCGCGCGGTCGAGTTTTTCGAGCATGCCGAAAAGACATATGTCGCCACGCTCCGCCTTGGACTGACAACCAATACGCAGGACATTACCGGCGAGACGTTGGAAACACGGCCCGTCGAGGTTTCCGATGCGGCGCTTACCGCCGCGCTTACGCGCTTTACCGGCACGCTCCGTCAGCTCCCGCCCATGTTTTCCGCCGTCAAAATCGGCGGAAAAAAGCTCTATGAGCTGGCACGGGCAGGCAAAGAGGTCGCGCGCGCGCCGCGTGAAATCACGATATTTGATCTGCGAGCGCTTGCCCGGCGCGAAAACGACATTGACCTGTATGTCCGATGCTCCAAGGGCACTTATATCCGCACACTCTGCCACGACATCGGCGCTGTGCTCGGCTGCGGCGGCTGCATGGCTGCGCTCCGACGTGTACAGGCCGGTCGCTTCACGGCACGTGAAGCACACACAATGGACGAGATTCTTGCCGCACCGGACAAAAATGCGCTGCTGCTTCCCACGGAGAGCCTGTTTATGCAATACCCCGCGCTGACGCTGAGCGAGAAGCAGGAACGCCGCATCCGCGACGGTGCAGGCTTTTCCGTAACGGCCGCCCCCGGCCGATACCGTGCCCGCGCATCAAGCGGCGATTTCCTGGCGCTGGTCGAGGTCTCCGACGGCGTACTGAAAACCGTAAAGAGCTTTTTCACACCGTAACTGCGCCGCCGCAATGAGCAAAGCGACGCGGCAGCCTCGTCCCCCCTTGTCATTGCGAGGAGGGTATAAGCCCGACGAGGCAATCTGATTTGGAGACTCACGGGGGCTTGCCGCACTCCTTCACGGTCCGGCAGTAACACGCAGCCTTTATAATGTAACATATATAATCAGAGGAACTCTATGGAACAAACGTGCGTCCTTGCGCTTGGCTTTTTTGACGGCGTACACCTCGGTCATGGCGCGCTGCTGCGCCGCACGCGGGAGCTTGCCGACCGACTCGGCGTACCCGCCGCCGCGCTGACCTTCGATATCCATCCGGATACGCTCGTATACGGTCACCCTGTCGAGCTGCTCAATACGCCGGAAGAACGTGCCGCGCTCATGCGCGGGCTATACGGCATCGACCGCATATTTATCCTGCATTTCGACGCCGAGAGAATGGCACAGCCATGGCCGGATTTTGTCCACCGCACACTTTTTGATGCTTACCACGTCGTCCACGTCGTCTGCGGCGAGGATTACCGCTTCGGTGCGCACGGCGCGGGCACGCCGGAACGGCTCGCAGAGGCGTGCCGCGAGCGCGGCGCAGGCTGCGATTGTATCCCGCAGGTAAGGCTTGACGGCGAAGTAATCTCCTCGACACTTATTCGCCGTCTGGTTGCCGAAGGCGACATGGAGCGCGCCGCGCGTCTTCTTGGGCACAGCCACCGCATAACCGGGACGGTTGTCCACGGCCGCGCATTAGGGCGCACGATCGGAATCCCGACGGCAAACCTGCCGCTGCAGAAGGGCATCGTCGCGCCGCGCTTCGGCGTATACGCAAGCCGTGTCCGCGTGGACGGGCGCGATTGTCCCGCCGTAACAAACATCGGTGTGCGCCCAACCGTTTCCGGCAGCACACCGACGGTTGAGCCGTGGTTACTGGATTTTGACGGCGACCTTTACGGCAGGCCGCTCTGCGTGGAGCTGCTGAAGTTCCTGCGGCCGGAGCGAAAATTTAACTCACTCGACACCCTTCGCGCCGAAATTCTGTGCAATGCCGCGCAAACCCGTGCACTGTTCGCCGAAAAACGGGTATGATCGGCGCGAGTTCTTCGCACGCGCAGAACGCTTGACTTTTGGCGCCGCAGCCGTTACAATAAAGGTGTTCGGCTCCACCCGGAACCGGATAAGCCCCAGCACCTCAGTTGGATAGAGCGTCCGCCTCCTAATCGGTAGATCGTTCGAATCCTGCGAAGGCTCAAAACTGAATAATTGTTGCATACGTTTCCGTAGCTCAGCTGGATAGAGCGACCGCCTCCTAAGCGGTAGGTCGGGTGTTCGAATCACCTCGGGAACGCCATAATGTGGAGACAAAAAGGATGTCTCCTGCGAAAAGCCCGAATATATCGGGCTTTTTTGCTACCCAAACGGCGATTTTTCTCTGTACCAAAACGCAGATGTAAAAATCGCCGTTTGCCCTTTGTGGATAGACTTGAACTCCCGAAAAGTAAATATCAGATACTCAGGCAGATAGAAATCAAAAATCTATCTGCCTTTTTTATTGCCATCAAAAAGGAGAAATCAAATATGCTACAGAAAGAATTAGCCAAACGGCTCAAGGCTCGGTACGACACCAAGATGGACAGCAACGAATGGTTGGAGGTGTCCTCCGACGGCATCCCCCTCTGCCGGATAAAATACAACGGTCAATTTCTAAGCAACGACGACCAAAACCTATCCGATGAGTACCGCAGTAAAATTGCAGACATTCAGGATGAGATCTCTACGGTGCGTGAATATGTAGGACTGTATGAACACGCACCGCAGATGAAAGCCGACGGCGTCTCTGATTACAGACAGCTTGCCGCTTTCGGGGATACCGTGTTGGCGGCGACCTACAGCGAAAAGAACGGTTTTATGTTCTGCACATGGAAGCAGAATGAAAGTGGCAACTCGGTGTTCTGGGGAGATTATTCTCCGAACTATGAATATGTCAAAGAAGCCTTTGCCGTGCGCTCAGGTCTCGTCAGCAAGCCTCGTCTCTTCTCCGAAAAAGAATCGACAGACCTTTATCGCTGTGTGGACTTCGCCAAAGCCAACTGTGAAACACTGACCTATGAGCAGGAACGGCAGCTGGATACGCCGGACGAACGAGAACAACGAATGTTGGCCTGCCATCCCGACCATAGCCGCCGACCTCAAGTATTCGCCATCCACCGTCCGCCGCGGGATCCGTGACCTTAAAAAAGCAGGGCTTCTCGAAACCGAGCAGCGATATCGCAAGAAGGGCGGCAAGAGCAGTCTGCTGTTTCGGCTGAAAGCGGAGTGAAAAAGCAAAGCGCTCCGCCAAGGGGCAACTGCGCTCTCGGGGTCCCCGAAAAGCTGTATAGCTTTTTGGGGAGAGGAGGAGCAACGAAGCAGATGAGCTTTTGCTGTTTTACGGCAAAACGAATAGTGCGGAGTTTGCGACGACGAAGTGACAGGTGCCACCTGTCATGGTGGAAGGAGAAAGCGAGCTACCCAACTGAAGAATAACTACAGCAGAAAGAAAAGCAAGAGGATATATGCGGTTTGTAAGAGTCTGTTATCCGGCAGATATTCGGCAAGGCAAATCGAACCTAAACCGACTGTGCTTTTTCTTTCTGCTGTAGTGAAAGCGTGAAAAAACCACAAAAAATAAATTTATCGCTTTATAACCCGTTGTGTTTTTCACAGAAATATGCTATTATATTCTTGACAGTCACTTCTGCTGTTTTCGGATTTTGTTCGGAGAAAGCAAACCCTAATTGAATCGAGGCTGACGATATGAATATTAGCTATAAAAAGCTCTGGAAATTGCTGATTGACAGGGATATGAAAAAGAAGGACCTGGAAAAGACTGCGGGCATCAGCAACTATGTCATTTCCAAAATGACACGGAATGAAAATATCACGGTTGAAACCGTGGGAAAGATCTGCAAAGCGCTGAATTGTACGCCGAATGACATGTTGGAATTCGTGTCCGACAGTGAGTAAGAGGTTTGATTATGAACAGCATTTTGAAAAAAATCAGGCAAAGCGATGCCTTTAATGAGGAAAATCGAATCCCCTATACAAAGGCGATCGTGTTGATGAGCTTATTTACTTTTGTGTTTCTGGGCACGGAATTTCTGTTTGTCAATATGATCTCCCGCACGGTTTCGGGGAAGCAATCGGTAAATGCCCAAAACTATGCGCTTGGTATCAGCGTCATCGGTTTCGTTCTGTATCCTGTTTTCTCTCGATTTTGTAAAGGAAAATGGCAAACCGCACTTGCAATGTGCGCAGCGATTTTGTCGGTTATTTGTCTTTTTGTGATATGCCGCCATGCCTCTTATGCACTTACACTCGGCATGGGACTCTTGCTGTTTCTGATTCTCGGCGCGTTTGGAGGTGCCGTATTCTACAAAACACTATGTCTGTTAGAGGACAACGCCTATATTGCGCGACTGACAGGCGTTTCCTATATGCTTGGAATCTTGCTTCAAATCGCAAACAACAATTTGGTTCATATAGATGACATAGAAGCCGGCATACTTTCTGCATTTATACTATTGCTGGCATTTATGCTGATAAAAGCAGAAAAAAACAGCGTTGTCCCTGCCTTCTCCAAAAGCAAAACCGAAGAGGAAAACGACGAAAGCGGAAAGGCTAGCCTGAAAATCATTTTGCTCCTCGTCCTTTTCGTCGCACTGATGACCTGTATTTTCGGCACCATGGACAATGCGGTCACCGTATACCACGCAAACGGAACGGTGAATATTGGTCAGTGGCCGAGAATACTTCTCGCACTCAGCGGTCTTATGGCAGGTTTTTTATTTGATATTGCAGGCAGAAAATATATGAGTGTGATCATGTACTGCGTAATGCTTCTGTCTACGACCTGCCTTGTCATTATTCAGTTTGCCGGGCCGTTCACGGTGGGTCTGGTCATATTCTATCTGTCCGCCGGCTTTTTTGCTGTTTTCTTTACCTCTTCCTTTATGGAGATCGCCCGATACACGGATACCCCCGAGTTATGGTCAGGGTTTGGCAGAACCGTCAATAATCTTGTTGCCGCTGCAATCTCGGGAGGCTCCCTTGCACTTTTGCATTCCGAAAACAATATTGTCATGATCACCATAGAGCTGATTTTATTTGTGGCCACCAGCATTGTCGCGCTTTTCTATACCAACAAAAGAAAAGTGTTTTTTGACAGGCTTGCCGAAGCGGACAGAAGCGAACTAAGCGACGGTGAAAAACTGCAAAGGCTGGCAGAGCAGTTTTCGCTGACGCAGAGAGAAACCGAGGTGTTCGGGCTGCTGGTAAACACCGAGGACGGCTTGCAGACGATTGCCGATAATCTGTACGTGTCCAGACGA
>CAKUGQ010000018.1 GCA_934654755.1 uncultured Oscillospiraceae bacterium
TTGCAGGGATTTTCCTTCAGGTTGTAGTACCTGACGGCGTGATTGAAAATTGCGCTGATCTGGTTCTGGATGCTTTTAAGATACACTGGTGAGTAGGGAGCCCCATCCTTGTCACGATAGTTGATTAACTCATTCTGCCACCGAACGATCTGCTGCGGGGTGATACTGCTCATTTTGAGTTTTCCAAAATAGGGGAGCAGCTTGGTACGGATGATGTGCTCCTTGCTCTCCCAGGTGCTGTCCTTGATGCGGCTGCGCCGATCTTCCTCATAATGCTCCACAAAGCTTCGGAAGGTCATATCCAAGTCGGAACCCAATTTGTTAAGCTGCTCCCTCTCCCAGCTTTGTGCCTCTCGTTTTGTCTGAAAACCTCGCTTCTGGGATTGCTTTCGTTCTCCGTTCCAATCCGTGTACCGATAAATGACCCGCCAAGTGTTGGTTTTTGGTTCCTTATAAACTGCCAATGCGATTACTCCTTTCTCTCTGCACCGTAACAGGTGCGCTCCATAAAATACTTTCTGTTCACTCGTCCGGAGATGGTCAAAATGCCTTTTTCTTTCAGTTCGGCATTTAACCTCTGGACAATTTTGTAGGCGTAGGATTTGGAAACGCCCAATTCCTGTGCCACTTCGTCCACTCTCATAAAGCTTGTGTTTTCCATTTCATTTTCCCCTTTCGTTTGGTTATAGTTCTCTTGTTTATTGTCGGAGAACTTTCTGACCGCATTCCGATTTGCCCGAGCGGGTACGCCATTACCGTGACGCACGACGGATATTCAGTTGTTTGCAAAGAGCTTAACGCTATTTGCTATAGCTATTATACTAAGCATATTCCGTAAAGTCAATAGCATCAGGGAAAAAATTAAACTTTTTTGCTTCTGCTATCTTGACGAACGCTAACGATATATGCTATACTGATCGCACAGTATCAAAACGAGGAGCGTAATCGCTATGGCAATCGGTGAGAGAATTCGGTTCTTCCGCAATCTGCGGGGAATGACACAGAAATACTTGGGGCAGGTGGTCGGTTTCCCGGAAAAGACCGCCGACATCCGTATGGCGCAGTATGAATCCAGCAGCAGAACGCCTAAGGCGGAGCTGACGGAGAACCTTGCCGATGCGCTGGGTGTCTCGCCGCTGGCGCTGTCCGTGCCGGATATTGACAGCTATCTCGGCCTGATGCATACCCTGTTCACCTTGGAGGATCGCTACGGCCTGACGGTGGAAACCGGCGAGAACGGCGTTTCCATGCGTGTCGATCCTAGAAAAGGGAAGGACGCCGCCGAGCTTTCCGAAATGCTTGTTGCTTGGGCGGAACGAGCCGAAAAGTATCGTAATGGCGAAATCAACCGGGAGGACTACGACAAGTGGCGTTATAACTACCCGAAATATGATGAAACCTCCGGTTATGTAAAGATGCCATCGAAGCAACTCAGCGATGCGTTGGTGGAGGCTTTCAAAGACCGGCTAAAGAATGACTAAATCTGAGTAAAACAAAAAGAGCTATCTGACTTCTCTAACAGAAATCAGATAGCTCTTTATTCTTGGATAATCTTAAAATGTTGTCATTTTGTTGTCACGGGGCAGTTCCGTAACGCAAAAGTCCAGCATTTTCAAGGCTTTTCAGCCTTTCGGGTATTATTCCCACTCAATAGTCGCCGGGGGTTTGCCGGTGATATCGAAAAGAATACGGTTGACGTGCGGGACTTCATTGACGATGCGGGTAGCGGCGCGGTCGAGCGTTTCGTAGGGCAGGCGCGTCCAGGAGGCGGTCATAAAATCGCCCGTTGTGACGGCGCGCAGGCCGATGGCGCAGTCATAGGTACGCCCGTCGCCCATCACACCCACGGAGCGCAGGTTCGTCAGCGCGGCGAAATACTGGCTCGGGCGCTCGGACAGCGGCAGCTTTTCAACCTCCTCACGGAAAATCGCGTCGGCTTCGCGGAGAAGGTCAAGCTTCTCCTTTGTAAGCGCACCGATGACGCGGATGGCCAGACCGGGGCCGGGGAAGGGCTGGCGCGAGACCAGCGCCTCGGGCAGACCCAGCTCACGGCCGAGCGCGCGCACCTCGTCCTTGAACAGCAGGCGCAGCGGTTCGACGATCTGCTTGAAATCAACGTGGTCAGGCAGACCGCCGACATTGTGATGGCTCTTGATGACTGCCGCTTTACCGGCGCCGGATTCGATGACATCGGGATAGATTGTGCCTTGCGCCAGGAAATCGACCGCGCCGATGCGCCGGGCCTCCTCTTCAAAGACGCGGATAAACTCCTCGCCGATGATCTTGCGCTTGCGCTCCGGCTCAGTTACACCGTCAAGCCTTGCCAGAAAGCGCCGCTCGGCATCCACGCGGATGAAATTGAGCTTTCTGCCGGAGAATGCGGCCTCCACCTCGTCACCTTCGTTCTTGCGCAGCAGGCCGTGGTCCACAAACACGCAGGTCAGCCGTTCGCCGACGGCCTCGCTCAGAAGCGCCGCCGCGACGGAACTGTCTACGCCGCCGGAAAGCGCCAACAGCACGCGGCCGTTGCCGACGGTCTCGCGCAGCTCGGCAATGCTGCGCTGCAAATAGCTGCCCATGGTCCATTCACCCTTGCAGCCGCAGACGGTGAACAGAAAATTGTGCAGCATCTCGGCGCCGTGGGCAGTATGATTGACCTCCGGATGGAACTGCACGCCGTACAGACGGCGCGATTCGTCGGCGATGGCGCCGTTGGGGCAGTTTGCGGTGTGTGCCGTGACGCGGAAGCCCTCGGGCAGACGCGCCATATAGTCGCCGTGGCTCATCCAGGTAATGTCCGTCTGCGGTACGCCGCGGAAGATGGCGCAGTCGGTGTCGAATACCGTCTCGGTTTTTCCGAATTCGCGGGCGGTATCGTCCTGTGCGGCGACAACGGAGCCGCCGAGGCTCTGCGCCATGAGCTGACAGCCGTAGCAGATGCCCAGAATGGGGATTCCGGCGGAGAAAATACGCGGGTCGACCCTGGGTGAATCGGGGTCATAGACGCTGTTCGGTCCGCCGGTGAAAATGAAACCCTTCGGCGCGTCGGCCAGCAGGGTCTCCAGCGGCGTAGTGTTCGGCAGCACCTCGCAGAACACGTGGTTTTCGCGCACGCGCCGGGCGATGAGCTGGTTATACTGTCCGCCGAAATCCAGAACAATGATTTTTTCCATATTACTCTCCCCGGAACACGAAGCCGTTTTCGTCGGCGCGGTCGATGATGGCAAGCGATTGTACGTCGTAGCCCTGCTCGCGCAGGCGGTCGCCGCCATGCTGGAAGCCCTTTTCCACGGCGATACCGATACCGGCAAGCGCTGCACCGGCATCGGCAACGATGTCGCACAGGCCGCGCAGCGCTTCGCCGCGGGCGAGGAAGTCATCGATAATGAGCACGCGCTCGTCCGCGCCGAGCCATTCCTTGGAAACGATCAGCGTAACCTTTTTGTTGTAGGTATAAGAGAAAATCTGGCTCTGATAGAGACCGCCCTCGATGTTGTCGCTCTTCGCTTTCTTGGCAAAGATCATGGGAATGCCGAAGGCGGCTGCGCAGGCCGTCGCAAGGGCGATGCCGCTGGCCTCCGCGGTCAGAATGACCGTGGGCTTTGCCGACTCGAAGCGGCGCAGAAACTCATTTGCAAGCTCCTGCATCAGTCGGATGTCAATGCGGTGATTGAGAAAGCCGTCGACCTTGACGATATTGCCGGGCAGAATTTTGCCCTCCTGACGGATGCGCTGCTGTAAATACTCCATGGGAACCGACTCCTTATTCTGTATTTTGTGTGCCGGGAGAGAATATTATACTGATTATACGGTCGAAACGGCGTGCAGGCAAGCGATTTTTTAAAAATTATCGGACAATTTTCCTCGGAAAACGGCAAAGCTTTTCGTCAATTCCACAAAAACGGCGCGTTTTTTTCGCGAGCGACGCTTGAAATCGGAGGCAATCTATGCTACACTGATGCAAAATGGGAACGGGGGTACGGTATGGCAAAGCGTTGGATCGGCGGGCTTTTCGCCGTCGGCGTCCTGACGGCGCTGCTTTTGTGCGGGCTGCGGATGTATCTGCGGCCGCTGGACATCAATTATTATGAAAACCGAAAGGCCGAACAGCCGGAACCGCTTACCGCGCAGAGTTATCTCTCCGGCAGCTTCCAGAACGCAATGGAAAAGGCGCTGGCCGATCAGATTCCGTATTCTTCCTACGGAAAAAAGCTCTATAATCTTGCCTATAGCGGTTTTACTGATACGCTGCTGCAGCGGCTTGTGCAAACGATGCCGGAGCGTTACATTCCCTACCGTACGGGGCTTCAGATTTTCGGCGGCGACACACTGACCTTTTATACACGCAAGCTGGAGTCCGAACAGCCAAAGCTGCTGCGTTATGCGCAGACGCTCAATTCTCTGGCCGAGCGTCTGCCGCAGGCGCAATTCTATGTGTATTATATCGAAAAGGACACGGACATCTTCTTTGATTCGGGCATCAAGGTCGGCGCATATGAGGCGCTGGCGGAGCGGCTTTCTGTTCCGCATGACGTTTTCCGCATTGACAGCTTTGCGGAATTCCGCCGGGACTTTTATCGGACGGATCATCATTGGAACTATTCCGGCTCCTACCGGGCATATCGGCAGCTTCTTGCGCTGTTGGGCAGCGAAGGAGAACCGCTGCTGCCGCAGGGAGAAGCGGTCTGTGTGGGTGAGTTTTCCGGCTCCAAGGCGGCGCAGGCCGGTACAACCATATTTCACGAACCGTTCTTCGCTTACCGTTTCAATTTCCCGGACTATCGGGTTCTGCGCAACGGCGCGCAGGCACAGGACTACGGCGCGCAGGGCGACTATTTGAACGGGAAGAAGGCGGGTGGCGTGAACTACGGTATGTTCTACGGCACGGACGACGGCGAGGTGCGCATCTGCTCCGGCACGGAGGGACGCGGGAAGATTCTTCTGCTGGGCGAGTCGTTCGATAATGCGCTGCTCAAGCTCCTTGCCGCGCATTATGACGAGCTGTTTGCCGTCGATCTGCGAAACTACGCCGCACAGATGGGCGAGAGCTTCCATCTGGCGGAGTATCTGACCCGCAACGGCATCGACCGCGTGCTGTTCATCGGAAACATCGACTATTTTGTTTCCGCCGACTTTTTGACGGAGTATTGACAGATGGTCTTTAGCAGTCTGACTTTCCTTTTCCTGTTTTTCCCCGCGGTAACAGCGCTGTATTTCGTGTGGAAAAACCGCGTTTGGCGCAACGTGCTGCTTCTGGTCGCGTCATTGGTGTTCTATTCGTGGGGCGAGCCGAAGTATGTTCTGCTTATGCTGGCGGCGACATTGGTGGCCTGGACCGGCGGACTGCTGATCGACCGGCTGCGCGGCCGGCGCGGTGAAAAAGCTGTTTTTGTGCTTACGGTGCTCCTGCTGACGGTTAATCTGTTCGTTTTCAAATATCTGAACTTTGCGGCGGAGAATCTGTGCGCCCTGTTTGGCACCGAATCGTCGCTGCCGAAGATCGCCCTGCCGATCGGCATCAGCTTTTACACCTTTCAGATCCTCTCCTATGTGATTGATCTGAAGCGCGGCGAGATTGCCGTGCAGCGCAATTTCTTTTATCTGCTGCTCTATGTCAGCTTCTTCCCACAGCTTATCGCGGGGCCGATCGTGCGCTATCAGACGGTCGAGCAGGAGATCCGCACACGCCGCGAGTGTCTTGACGACGTAGTTGCCGGACTCAAGCGCTTTATCGTTGGTTTGGGGAAAAAGGTAATCCTTGCCAACGGCGTCGCGCTTCTGCCGCAAACGGTGTATGGCGGCGACGCGCTGTTCGGCACGGCGATGTACTGGCTGGCGGCGCTGGCTTACACCGTGCAGATCTATTTTGACTTCTCCGGCTACAGCGATATGGCCATCGGTATTGGCAGAATGTTCGGCTTTCACTTTTTGGAGAACTTTGACGAGCCGTATCGCGCCCTGTCGGTAACGGATTTCTGGCGGCGCTGGCACATCTCCCTGTCGAGCTGGTTCCGCGACTATGTTTACATCCCGCTCGGCGGCAACCGCTGCAGCAGGCTGCGCTGGGTGCGCAACCTGTTGATCGTCTGGGGGCTGACAGGTCTGTGGCATGGTGCGGAGTGGAATTTTGTCCTTTGGGGACTGTACTACGCCGTACTGCTGCTTGCGGAGAAGCTGCTGCTGTCGCGTGTTCTTGCGCGGCTCCCGCGCATTGTGCGGCGGCTTTATACGTTGTTTTTTGTTGTGCTCGGCTGGGTGCTGTTCAGCGTTTCCGGATTGCACCAGCTCGGCGGTGCGCTGTCGTCTCTGTTCTGCTTCCGTCCGACGGACTGGATCCCGGCGCTGGCTTCGCATTCCGATTTGCTTGCGGCGCTGCTGTATCTGCTGCCCGGACTGCTGCTGGCGCTGCTGCCGGCACCGAAGCGCCGCGTGCGCAGCACTGCCGGCGAGCTTTGCTCCTGCGCACTGCATGGGCTGCTTTTGATCGCCTGCATTGTGCTGCTGCTCAGCTCCACCTATAATCCCTTTATTTATTTCCGGTTCTGACCGATTCTTATGTTTCCGGGAGGCATATCGTATGTCCAAGCGAATCACCCGTATTGTGCTCACCGGCGGCCCGGCCGCAGGCAAGACCACGCTCATCAGCCGTATCCTCAAGGAATTCCGGCAGGACGACGGCTGGCGGGTCATCACCGTGCCCGAAACGGCCACGGAGCTGATTTCCGGCTTTGGTGTCAAGCCCTTCGGCGGCTGTGTTTCGATGCTGGAGTTTCAGTATTTTGTCGTAGGCGACCAGCTCCACAAGATGCGCCTTGCTCTGCGCGCTGCGGAGAAGGTGCCGGAGCCGAATGTGCTCATCATCTTCGACCGTGCGCTGTTCGACGACAAGGCCTACGTTTCCGACGAGGAGTTCCGCGCGGTGCTCGGCGCTTTCGGCGTAGACGAAGCCGAGGCAATGGGCTATTACGATGCGGTGCTGCATCTCGTCTCCTGCGCCAAGGGCGCGGAGTTCGCCTACAATTTCGGCAATGCCGCGCGTTATGAATCCCTGGAGACCGCACGCGAGATGGACGATCGGACGCTGCGCGCCTGGTCGGCGCACCCGAATCTGCATATCATCGACAATGCCGTCGATTTTGAGGATAAGCTCGCGCGCGGACTGCGCGCGGTCTACGCCGCAGCGGGCGAGGCCGTACACCGGACCGCCTGGCGGAAATACCTCGTGCAGATGCCGGATACCGACCTGCTCTGTAAGCAATACGGCGCGGTCGGACTGGATATGATGCAGACCTATCTGTCGCAGACCAGCCCGAATATTGTCCGCCGCGTGCGCCAGCAGAGAAACGGCGACGAATACCTTTATTTCTATACCGAAAAACATACCAGCCGCGACGGCCGCTGGGAGACGGAAAAACCCATCTCCGGCAAGCAGTATGTGCAGTATCTTATGGAGGGCGACCCTGCGCTGCACGCCGTGCACAAGGTAAAGTATCGATTTACATATCAAAATCAACGCTTTGAGCTGGATGTTTACCCCTTCAGCACCGAACACGCCATTCTCCGCGCGGCATTGCCGGAGGGTGTGGGTGAACCGCTTGCGCCGCCGGAGATTACGCTGCTGCGCGATGTAACGGATGACCCCGCCTACCGCAACCGCCGGCTTGCAAACGACCAGAAGCTGTAAAAAAGCGCCTTGGATCTTCCATCCAGGGCGCTTCTTAACGCTAATGAATTATCCGTTGACGCGGCGCAGAAACTCTGCCAGCTCCGCGACGGTTTTGAAATAAAAGTCCGCATTTGCCCGCATAAACGCCTCGATCTGCGGTACGTCGTAGGCCCAGCCCGCTGCGGCGAAGGCCACGCCGCAGCTCCGGCACATATCCAGTCCCGGCTTGAGATCGTCGAGCATCAGAAGCTCGTCCGTGCGCAGGGAAAAACGTGCCATAAGCTGCTCCAGCGGGTAGGGATTCGGCTTGCGCTGCGCCTCGGGGTACTCCCAGCCGAACACCGCGTCCGGCTCCGGCAGACTGTTCTCGCGATAGTCACGCAGGATATTCTCCGCGTAGGAATGGGATACGACAGCAATCAGACCGCCTGCGGCGTGGTGGCGCAGCAGAATCTCGCGGATGCCGGCAAATGCCTGCGGCACGCGCGTGCGCACATATTCGCGCCAGAAGGCGAACTCGTCCTCCAGCTCCTGCGGCGTAAAGCCCAGCTCACCGGTGAAAAACGGCAGCACGCCGGGATCAAAATTCTTGCGAAAATACTCGTCGCGCGTATAATGCAGGCCGGGGCGCACCTGCGCCAGGTAGGCCAGAAACGACGGATAGTGAATGGTTGCCGTACTGTTGACCACGGTATCATCGTGATCCAGCACCAAACAGGGATAACGCATATCGGAAGCTCCTTGCTGCGGATTCGGCGGCGGATGTGCATCGCACTGCCACCTATAGCATAGCATATCCCGCGGGAAAAGGCAAGTACGGGGCTCCTTTGGTACGTTGCCATGTTTTTGCCGTTATTTTTGCTGAAAGCCGAGGATTTTTTTGACAAAAAATCTTGAAAATCCACAGCAAAGGTGTTAAACTTAGAATTGCGTGACCCTGTGCCCGCAACGGACCGAAAAGGAGACGACCCAAATGAGAACGATTCAGGCTTCGCAGATCAGCGAAACCGTCCGCCGTCTGTGCATTGAGGCGAATACCCGCCTGCCGGACGACATCCGCCGTCGGCTCGACGAGGCCGCGCAGGCGGAGCCGTGGCCGCTTGCACGGAATATCCTCGGCATTCTGAAAAAGAACTATGAGATTGCCGAGCAGACCGACGTTCCCATCTGTCAGGACACCGGCATGGCCTGCGTGTTTCTGGAGATCGGGCAGGACGTACATATCGAGGGCGACCTCAGAGCCGCCGTGGACGAGGGCGTCCGCCGGGGCTACACGGAGGGCTATCTCCGTAAGAGCGTCGTGCGCGACCCGATTGATCGCGTAAACACCGGCGACAATACCCCCGCCATGCTCTATCTCGACCTGGTGCCCGGCGACGGGCTGAAAATTACCGTTGCCCCAAAGGGCTTCGGCAGCGAGAATATGAGCCGTATTGCCATGCTTAAGCCGTCGGACGGCCTGCAGGGCGTGAAGGATTTTGTATTGCAGACCGTCGAGCAGGCCGGGCCGAACCCCTGCCCGCCCATCGTTGTCGGCGTCGGCGTCGGCGGAACTTTCGACAAGGCCGCCTACCTCGCCAAGCGGGCGCTGCTGCGCAGCACGGATGAGCGCAGCGCCGACCCTTTCTATGCGGCGCTGGAGCAGGAGCTTCTGGAGAAGATCAACGCGCTCGGGATCGGTCCGCAGGGCGTCGGCGGAAGGACGACCGCACTGGCCGTCAGTATTGAACACATGCCCACGCATATTGCGGGTCTGCCTGTGGCCGTTAACATCAACTGCCATGTCACACGGCATTGCAGCGCCGAGCTTTGAGAGGAGGACGCAGTATGGAAAAGCGGATTACCACCCCTCTGACACTCGAAACCGTCCGCGAGCTGAAGTGCGGCGACAGCGTGCTGCTCAGCGGCACCGTCTACACCGCGCGCGACGCGGCGCACAAGCGTCTGTGTGAGCTGGCGGCGCAGGGGAAGCCCCTGCCCTTCGACCCGCGCGACAGCGTGATTTACTTCGTCGGCCCCACGCCGGCCAAACCCGGCCATGCTATCGGCTCGGCCGGTCCGACGACCAGCTACCGTATGGATGCCTACTCGCCCACGATGATCGCGCTCGGTCAGCGCGGCATGATCGGCAAGGGAAAGCGCGGTCCTGCCGTCGTGGAAGCGATGAAGCAGTACGGCGCGGTCTATTTCGGCGCCATCGGCGGCGCGGGTGCATACCTTGCCCGCTGCATTAAAAAGGCCGAGATCGTTGCCTATGAGGATCTTGGAGCAGAGGCCGTCCGCCGTCTGGAGGTTGAGGATCTGCCCCTGTTCGTCATCATCGATTCGCAAGGAAATAACCTCTATGAGTCGGGCCGCAGCGAATATCTGCGCTCACTCCCGGAGGAAAAATAAAAAGGAAAAAAATATGGCTAACAAGAAAAAACTCGTCATCGGCGTCATCGGCGCGGACGTACACGCCGTCGGCAACACCATTCTTAACCGCGCGTTCCTCGACGCAGGCTTCGACGTGACCAATCTGGGCGTTCTGGTGCCGCAGGAAGAGTTCATTCAGGCAGCCGTCGAGGTCGGTGCGGATGCGATTGTCGTGTCCTCCCTCTACGGTCAGGGCGAAATCGACTGCACCGGTATGCGCCAGAAGTGCGACGAAGCCGGTCTGAAGGGCATCCTGCTCTATGCGGGAGGCAACCTCGTCGTCGGCAAGGTACCAGTTGAGGAGATCGTGCGCCGTTATAAGGCGCTCGGCTTTGACCGCGCCTTCGGCCCCGGAACCGATCCGCAGGTTACGATCGATTGCCTGATGCACGATCTCGGCGTTTCGGAGTAAATTCCGGAAAGGAGTCGGTATGAAAGCCATTCTCTTGATCGATTTCGGCAGTACCTACACCAAGGTCACTGCCGTGGACGTCGATTCGGAAACCATTTTGGGCACGGCTCAGAGCTATACCACCGTCCAGTCCGATATTCTCAACGGCCTGAACAACGCCCTTGCGCTGCTGCGTGAAACGATCGGCCCGGTCGAGTTTTCCGGGCAGTACGCCTGCTCCAGCGCTGCGGGCGGGCTGCGCATGGTCGCCATCGGCCTCGTGCCGGAGCTGACCGCCAATGCTGCGCGACAGGCCTCGCTCGGTGCGGGTGCAAAGGTCATCAAGACCTACTCCTATGGCCTGACCGAGGGCGACCTGGCCGAGATCGACCGTATCGCCCCGGATATCTGCCTGCTGACCGGCGGTACCGACGGCGGCAACAGCGAGAATATCATTGCAAATGCCGCCGTGCTTGCCCGCGCGAAGGGCGACTTCCCCATTATCATTGCGGGAAACCGCAACGCGGCGGACGAATGCCGGAGACTTCTGGCAAACAAGCAGACTTACGTCTGCGAAAACGTTATGCCCCGGTTGGAGATCCCGAATGTTGCGCCCGTACAGGCGCGCATCCGCAGTATTTTTCTGGAGCAGATCGTCCGCGCCAAGGGCCTTTCCCATGCCGAAGCGCTCATACACGGAATCCTGATGCCCACGCCCGCCGCCATGCTCAGTGCCATGGAGCTTCTGGCTAAGGGTACCAGAACTGAGGCCGGTATCGGCGACCTTCTGGGCGTGGATCTCGGCGGCGCGACGACGGACGTATATTCCATGTCGCTCGGTCTGCCTGCCACGGGTGCCACCGCGCTGCGCGGCCTGCGCGAACAGTACGCCAAGCGTACCGTGGAGGGCGACATCGGGATGCGCTACAGCATCCACGGTATCGTGGATGCCGCGGGGCCGGAGCGTGTGGCGGAGCTTTCCGGGCTGAGCGAGGACGAATGCCGCGAGCGTGTTGAGTTTCTGGCCGCCCATACGGATGTTTTGCCTACCGGTGCCGACCCCGATGCCGAAAAGCTCGATTTTGCCCTTGCCTCGCTTGCCATCGAGACGGCCGTGGCGCGCCACGCCGGAACGTTGGAGGCGGTCTACACGCCGATGGGCATCAGCTATATGCAGACCGGTAAGGATCTGACCCCCGTGGAGACCGTCGTTGTTACCGGCGGTGCGCTGATCCACACCCGGCGCACCGCCGATATCGCGGCGCATGCGCTGTTTTCCCCCGCCGATCCCATGTCTCTGCGTCCGAAGCAGGCACAGATTCTGGTTGACCGAAAATACATTCTTGCAGCCATGGGGCTGCTCAGCACGATCTACCCCGACACCGCGCTCAGAATAATGAAAAGGGAGTTAATAAAGGATGGAACTCGAAATCAAAAATAAACGATGGACCGACGACGAATTTTTCAAGGTTCGCTCCGAAGTCCTGACCACCTGGAAAACCGGCAAGGATGTCGATCTTGACGAAGCCATTGCCTACCACCGTGCGCTTCCGGAACACAAGATTTTCTCCGCCAAGCTCAACAAGGCGCAGGCTGCGGGCGAGACGCTCATCCAGCCGCGCGCAGGCGTAGGTTTGATCGAGAACCATATCGAGCTGCTTACCTATCTGCAAAACGAGGGCGAAGCGGATCTTCTGCCCACGACCATTGACTCTTATACCCGCCAGAATCAGTACGAGAAGTGTGACGAAGGCATCCGCCGCGAGGAAGAGGGAATGCGCAACGGCAATTTCCACCCCTTCCTTAACGGTTTTCCCGCCGTCAACCACGGCGTTTCCGGCTGCCGCCGCCTGATCGAAGCGCTTGATACACCCATTCAGGTGCGCCATGGTACGCCCGATGCCCGCCTGCTTACCGAGATCGCCTATGCCGGCGGCTTCACGTCCTATGAGGGCGGCGGCATCTCCTATAACATCCCTTACGCAAAGAACATCCCCATCGAAAAGACCATGTACGACTGGCAGTACGTGGATCGTCTGACGGGTATCTATGAGGAGGCCGGCGCGCCCATCAACCGTGAGCCCTACGGTCCGCTGACCGGCACGCTTGTGCCGCCGTGCATCTCCCACTCCGTCGCCATCATCGAGGCGCTTGCCGCTGCGGAACAGGGAGTCAAGAACATCACCGTCGGTTACGGTCAGCTCGGCAACTTCATTCAGGACGTTGCCGCTATCCGCACACTTGAGGAGCTGACAAAGGAATACCTTGACCGCTTCGGCTATCATAAGGTCAACGTGACCACCGTGCTGCACCAGTGGATGGGCGGCTTCCCTGCGGACGAGGCGAAGGCCTTCGGCGTTATCTCCTGGGGCGCAGCCACCGCCGCGCTGGCGCGCGCAACCAAGGTTATCGTCAAAACGCCGCATGAGGCGGCTGGTGTTCCCACCAAGGAGGCCAATGCGCAGGGCCTGCGCGCCACACGTCAGGTTGTACATATGCTGGCCGACCAGCAGGTGCTCGGCTCACGTATGGAGGCCGAATGCGCCATCATCAAGGCCGAGACACGCTGCATCCTCGATCGCTGCCTGGAGCTGGGAAAGGGCGACATCATCCTTGGCGCCATCGCCGGCATCCACGCGGGTGTGATTGACATCCCCTTCGGTCCGGCCAAGTGTAACGCCGGCCTGATGCTCCCTGCGCGCGACAATTCCGGCGCGGTGCGTATCCTTAATACCGGCAACCTGCCCTTTACAAACGATCTGAAAGCCTTCCACCACGACCGGCTTGCCGAGCGCGCTGCCGTGGAGCACCGCGAGGTGTCGTTTAAGATGGTTGTTGACGACGTTTACGCCATCGGTAAGGGTCAGCTCGTCGGGCGTCCGGACAATATGTAAACCCCGGCGGAGCACGGCTCCGACCGTTTTCCCATTCCACTCATACACCGGACGGCTTCCCGCCGAAGCTGCCGGAAAGAAAGGACGTTTCAGAACATGAAAATTGTCAATGTGATCTGCGCGCCGGGCCGCACCGGCTTCTTCTTCGACGATCAGAAGGCCATCAAGGCCGGCGCCAAGTCCGACGGTTCCGCCTATATCGGCGAGCCGATGACCCCCGGCTTCCGCTCCATCCGTCAGGCGGGCGAGTCCATCTCCGTGATGCTCGTGCTTGAAGACGGCCAGATTGCCTACGGCGACTGCGCTGCCGTGCAGTATTCCGGCGCGGGCGGCCGCGATCCGCTCTTCCTTGCCGAGGATTTTATCCCTGTCATCGAAACATACATCAAGCCGATGCTTGTCGGCCGCGAGGCGGACAATTTCCGTGCCCTCACCCATGAGATGGAGGCCATTGAGGTGGACGGCAAGCGCCTGCACACCGCGATCCGCTACGGCGTCTCCCAGGCCATTCTCGATGCCGTCGCCAAGGCCAGCCATCGGCTCATGGCCGAGGTCGTTGCGGACGAATACGGTCTGACCGTCAGCGAAACGCCCATTCCCATTTTCACCCAGTCCGGCGACAACCGCTATGACAATTCCGACAAGATGATCCTCAAGCACGCGGACATTCTGCCGCACGCGCTGATCAACAACGTTGTGACCAAGCTCGGCACGCACGGCGAGCTGCTCAAGCAGTATGTTGCATGGCTGCGCGACCGCATCCTTGCGCTGCGCACCGACGAGAGCTACAGCCCCGTGATGCACATCGACGTCTACGGCACGATCGGTCAGGCCTTCGGCGACGAAAACTACACCGGCATGGCCGACTATCTGGCAGAGCTGGAGCAGGAAGCCAAACCCTTCCACCTGCGTATCGAAGGCCCGATGGACGCGGGCGAGCGCGAAAAGCAGATGCTCTGCCTGAAGCATCTGCGCGAGGAGCTGGACAGACGCGGTATTAACGTTGAGCTGGTTGCCGACGAATGGTGCAACACGCTGGAGGACGTTATCTATTTCTGCGACAATAAGGCAGGTCATATGGCACAGATCAAGACGCCCGACCTCGGCGGTATCAACAACACCATCGAGGCCGTGCTCTACTGCAAGGCTCACGGCTTCGGCGCCTATCAGGGCGGCACCTGCAATGAGACCGACCGCTCCAGCCAGGTCTGCGTCAACTGCGCAATGGCCACGCAGCCCGACCAGATCCTTGCCAAGCCCGGCATGGGTGTGGATGAGGGTTACATGATCGTTTACAACGAAATGAACCGCATTATTGCGCTGCGCAAGGCAAAGAAAGCGTAACATCCCGATTGGCAGGGCTTCCCGCGAAGCCCTGCTTTTTTCAAGACGGAGGAAAACATGGTAAGAATCATTTCCGTCGGCGATGCGCCGGAGCTGCTGTCCCGCGCCGCAAAATGGTTTGCGTCGAAATGGCGCATACCGGAGGAGGCCTATCGCGAGAGCATGTGCCGCGCGGCGCAGGCGCAGGCCGTCCCGGCGTGGTACCTGGCGCTTGACATGGAGGGGGAGATTCTTGGCGGCCTGGGTGTCATTGAAAACGATTTTCACAGACGCCCGGACCTGACGCCGAATCTTTGCGCGTTTTATGTTGAACCGGAGTCTCGCGGACAGGGCATCGGCCGTGCGCTGCTCGCGTATGCCTGCGCGGAGCTGCACGCGAACGGCGTGGAGGACGCCTACCTGATTACCGATCATACGTCGCTTTACGAGAAATTCGGCTGGGACTTTTTCTGCATGGTCGAGGAGAACGACGGCGGCAGGGCGAGAATGTATCATCGAAAAACGGCAGTACGGCCGGAAACAGAATAACAAATCGAATTGGAGGATTCCATATGCAGTCAGGATGTGTACAGGTTTACTATGGCGATGGGAAGGGAAAGACCACGGCTGCGATGGGGCAGGCGCTCCGCGCGGTCGGACACGGGATGAAGGTGCTGATCTACCAGTTTCTGAAGGAGCCAACCTCGGGCGAGATCGTCGTGCTGCGCACGCTCCCCGGCGTTACCTACATTGAAAATGAAGGGAAAATTCCCTTTCTGTTCAACCTGACAGAGGAGCAGACGCAATATTACCGCGACCTCTGGCATAAGAAATTTGATAAAGTCTGCGAAGAAATTGCTTCAGAAAAATATGACCTTGTCGTTTTGGATGAGGTAATCGATGCGATGAATCTTGGAATTATTGACAAATCCGAGCTGTATACGCTTATGGAAACCAAACCGGAATCGACGGAACTGGCGCTGACCGGGCATCAATACGGCGAACCGCTGGATGAGCTGTTTGCGCGGGCGGATTATGTTACAAAATGCGTGAAGGAAAAGCATCCCTTCGACCGCGGTCAGATGGCGCGTGTCGGGATCGAAAAATAGGAGGAACTATGGAAATATATTCAAAAGCGGTCGCCGGAACGCTGGAGTCCAGTGACGCATTCGTGACCGTCGAGCCATCCGAAACGCTTTCCGTTGAGCTGGAATCGGTCGTCAGTCGCCAGTATGGCGAAGCCATTCGCGCCGCTGTTCAGTCGGTCGTCGATGCACTGGGCGTGACCTCCGGCCGAATTTGCGTGAATGATCGCGGCGCGTTGGATTGCGTCATTCGTGCCCGCGTCGAGACCGCCCTGCGCCGGGCAGGAGGCGAAGCATGAGACGATCCATGCTCTTTATCCCCGGGAACACCCCGAATCTGCTGATGAATGCGGATATTTTGGGCTCAGATGCAATTATACTCGACCTTGAAGACGCTGTTTCTCCCGCAGAAAAGGACGCAGCGCGCATTCTTGTCCGCAACGCGCTGAAAACGCTCGGCTATCGCGGCGTGGAGGTTATCATTCGCATCAATCCCACGGAAACCGAGTTCTGGAAGCGCGATCTGGAGGCGGTTCTTCCGCTTCGTCCGTCGATGATTATGCCGACGAAGGTCAGCGGCCCCGAGGTGGTGCGCGAGGTGTCGGATTATATGTCGACTCTGGAGCAGCGCGAGGGCATCCCTGTCGGGACCGTGAAGCTGATCCCGCTCATTGAGACGGCGCTCGGCGTCGAGAACGCATATGCGATAGCATCCGCCGACCCGCGCGTCGCTGCGATTTTCCTGGGCGGCGAGGATTTGACGGCAGATTTGCAATGCAAGAGGACGAAAGAAGGCCGTGAAATCTTCTACGCCCGAAGCCGCATGGTCAATGCCGCTCGCGCGGCCGGCGTAGAGGTCTACGACACCCCCTTCACAGACGTTAACGATCCGGAGGGCCTGCGCGCTGATGCACAGCTTGCCAAAAGCCTCGGGTTCACCGGAAAAGCCTCCATCTCGCCGCGTCATGTTGACGCGATCAACGAGGTCTTTACCCCGACGCAGGCGGAGATCGACTATGCCCACGAGGTCATGGACACGATTGCCGAGGCGAAGCGTCAGGGAAAGGGCGTTGTTTCGTTACGCGGAAAAATGATTGACGCACCGATCGTCGCGCGCGCGCGGCAGGTGCTGGAGATCGAACGGGCATTGCTGGGAGGACAAAATGAATAAACTTGCAAAATCGCTTCGCGAGGCCGTGGAACGCTCCGGCCTGAAAAACGGCATGACCGTCTCCTTCCATCACCATCTTCGCAACGGCGACTTTGTTCTGAATATGGTTTTGGAAACCTTATCCGATATGGGCTACCGTGACCTGACGGTCAACGCCAGCTCGATTTTTGACGTTCACGCACCGATTCTGGAGCATATCCGGCGTGGCGTCGTACGGAGAATTGAATGTAACTATATGGGCGGCGTCGTTGGGCGCGCAGTCAGCGAGGGTATTCTTGAGGAACCGGTTGTGTTCCGCACACACGGCGGCCGTCCGTCCGACTTGGAAAAGGGGACGTTGCACATTGACGTTGCGTTTATAGCCGCCCCCTGCGCAGACGAAATGGGGAACTGCACCGGCAAATACGGTCCCTCCGCCTGCGGCTCCATGGGCTACGCCTTTGCCGATGCCATGAACGCCGACCATGTAATCGTCGTTACGGACGATCTGCGTAAATATCCTCTTATCGGCTTCTCCATACCGGAAATATACGTCGATCAGGTTGTAAAGGTGGAGCGCATCGGCGACCCCGCCGGTATTGTATCCGGTACGACGCGCCTGACACGTGATCCGGTCGGTCTGCGAATGGCGAATCTTGCCGTGCAGGTGATTGAACACTCCGGCCTGCTGCATGACGGTTTCTCTTTCCAGAGCGGCGCGGGCGGCGCGACGCTTGCCGCAACGAAATTTCTTCAGGAAAAAATGCTTGCCGGAGGCATCCGCGGCAGCTATGGCATGGGTGGCATTACCGGCTGCATGGTCGAGATGCTGCAAAAGGGCTGCTTTGATGCACTGCTGGATGTCCAGTGCTTTGATCTCGACGCCGTCGCATCGCTGCGCGACGATCCGCGTCATATGGAGGTCTCCGCGACACAGTACGCCGGTGTCAGCGGTAAGAGCGCGGGCGTTGATTCGCTGGATGTTGTTCTGCTTGGAGCAACGCAGGTTGATGTCGGATATAACGTCAACGTGCATACCGACTCCAACGGCTACATCATGGGTGGCTCCGGCGGCCACAGCGATACCGCCGCGGGCGCAAAGCTGGCGATCATCATTGCGCCGCTGATGCGTGCGCGTCTGCCGCTTGTCGTCGAGCGGTGCATCTGCACGTCCACACCGGGCAGCACAATCGATGTGATCGTTACACAGCGCGGCATTGCGGTAAACACCTTATACGGCAAAAACGTCGAGCTGAAACAAAAGCTTATCGATGCCCGACTGCCGGTCTGCGATATTACGGAGCTGAAGGCACGCGCCGAGGCAATTTCCGGCGTGCCCGTCCCCGCGGAGCATACCGACCGTGTGGTTGCCAATGTTCTGTACCGGGACGGAACGCTTCTGGATTACATCTACCAGGTCAAAAAATGACGGGCTACAGCTTATATGAACAGTCCGGTGCACCGTTTACGGGGCGCCGCCGCGCTGCCGTTGCGTCGTTTTTGCAGCAAAACGGGCTGGAGTACGACGAGGGGATCGAATACACGGTGAACCTTGTCGATTCGTTGGGCAGGATTGCGGCAACCGGCTCGCTGCGTGGAAACGTTCTGCAATGCATTGCGACGGATGAAGCGCTCCGCGGGGAAGGACTGACTGCGCGGATCGTTACACTGCTGCGTGCGCGGGCGTTCTCGGCGGGACGGGCGCACCTGTTCCTGTTTACGAAGCCGAAGAATCGTGCACAATTCGAAGGATTGGGCTTTTATCCGATCACACAAACGGAGCGGGTGCTGCTCTGTGAAAACGAAAACGGGGGAATCCGGCGGTATTTGTCCACACTCTCCCGGCCGAAGGCGCCGGGCGTCGCGGGGGCGATCGTTGCGAACTGTAACCCGTTTACGCTCGGTCATCGCCGGTTGATCGAACAGGCGTCGGAGCAATGTGATACGCTGCACCTGTTTATCCTCTCCGAGGACCGCAGCGAGTTTTCGGCGGCGGAGCGTTTCGGACTTGTGCGGCGCGGCGTTTCCGACCTCAAAAATGTCCTGCTGCATCCCACCTCGGATTACCTGATCTCCTCGGCAACCTTTCCGACCTATTTTCTGCGCGACAAGGTGGACGCCGCCTCGGCGAATTGTGAGCTGGATATCCGGATTTTCGGCGAGTTTTTTGTGCCGGAGCTGCGTATTACACGTCGTTTTGTTGGTGCGGAACCGTTTGACCCTGTAACTGCCGCCTATAATTCCGCCATGGAACGGCTGCTGCCTGCCTATGGTGTCCGACTTGTCACATTGCCGCGCTTTGAAATTGGCGGCGTGCCCGTCAGTGCGTCGCGGGTTCGCGAGGCGCTGCACCGCGGCGATTTTGCGGCGGTCCGTGCACTGGTGCCGGATACGACATATGAGTTCCTGCGCAAAAATGCCGCCGAAAACCCGGCAGCGATACGGTAAAAAAGATCCCGCCGTCCCTTGCCGGACGGCGGGATTCCCATTTTATCGAGGGATCAGACCCCAGAGATCGATGTTTGTAATGATCATGGCACGGAACCAGCTCTCGATGCCGGTGAGCAGACTGTAACCGACGAACATGACTCCGATGATGACCAGAAGCTGCCAGAAATTCAGCTTGACCTTATAGACTTTCGTCAGCAGAACCACCAGACAAACGGCACAGGTGACCAGCAGCAGCGACCAGAGCCTTGTGTAGAACCAGAGGCCGAAAAGCTGGAAAACGAATAACGTTGCGAGAGCGGCAACGGGAAGCGTCGCGGACGCACCGACGGAGGACAGCACCGAACGGAAGTTCACGCGTTCTTTTCCTACGAGCAGTGTTAAAAACACTGCGCCGACGGCCGTGCCGAAGCCGACAACGGGCTGGGCAAAGGCTGTGCCGAGCCAGCCGAACCAGGCAAAGGAGCCGTATTCCGGACGGAAGCGCAGCGCCGTGATCAGTGCGCCGAAGAAGGCGAGAAGGATGATGGCAGCCGCATTTACAAGGGCGGGCGTCATGTCGCGGTCTTCCTCGACCTGTCGCAGGGTATCAACCGGCGCTTTCATAAAGGACGTGATAAATTTCACATAGTTCTTCATCATGACCGAGAAGCCGCCCGGCGCGTCAGGCTTGGGTGCGGGGTTTTTGGTTTCCTGCGGCACATAGCCGACTTCGGGCTGCGCCTGCTGCGGCGCACAGAAGGGACATTTTCCGTCTTCGGGCAGCGGACGCCCGCAGCGGCTGCAAAATCCTGCCATAAAAAATCCTCCGATGTTCGCGGCAACGCCGCTTTTTCCTCATTATACCTTTCACTGTACCGTCTGTCAAGCGCCGTCGAGCGGTTCGGCAAAAAAAACGGCGGACAAGGGGCACGGAAAGCCTTTCTTTTGCAGGGAAGGCATCGAGCGCAGCGGCAGTAATATCCACCGGGATTGCTGCGGCGTCCCACGGTCTGTAATAAAAAAGACACATCCCGGCCGGAGAACCCGACCGGGATGTGCTTTGGTATGAGAGAGAGAAAATCAGAATACGGGTCAGAATTCGCGGATCAGCTCCGCAAAGAGCGGCAGACTGCGGCGGATCATATCCTCATCCACGCAGTAGCAGATGCGGAAATAGCCGGGGCAGCCGAAATCGTCGCCGGGTACGAGTAGCAGGTTGCGCTTTTTCGCCGCTTCGCAGAAGGCGTGACAGTCGCCGCCGGGCGCCTGAATAAAGAGGTAAAATGCGCCGTCCGGCTGCGCCATGGAGTAACCCATTTCGCGCAGGCCGTCAAAGAGCAGGCGGCGGTTGTGGTCATAGGCCGCAAGATCGGGCTTACATTTCAGGCAGCGCGCCACAGCGTGCTGAATGAGCGACGGGGTGCAGACGTGGCCGGTGGCACGGCCTGCGCCGGCGATGGCGGCGAACAGCGCCTCGCTCTCGGCGGCGGTATCCGGCACGAGGATGTAGCCAATGCGCTCGCCGGGCAGCGACAGGGACTTTGACCACGAGTAGCAGACGATGGTGTTGTCATACAGCGTGGGAATGAAGGGCACCTGCACGCCGCCGTAGACCAGCTCGCGGTACGGCTCGTCGGCCAGAATATAGATGGGCTTGCCGTACTGTGCACCGCGCTCGGTCAGAAGCACAGCCAGACGGCGCAGTGTTGCCTCGGAATAGACCGCACCGGAAGGGTTATTCGGCGAATTGACGATGACCGCCTGTGTGTTCGGGTTGATGGCGGCGGCCAGCGCGTCAAAATCGATCTGGAAATCGCGCGTGTCGGCCGAGACCACCACCAGTTTGCAGCCGTTATTCTCGGCGAAGGGGCGGTATTCGGGGAAATGCGGCGCGATGGCGATGATCTCCGCGTCCGGAACGCTCAACGCGCGCATTACGGCGATCAGGCCGGGCGCGGCGCCGCAGGTGAAAAAGAGGTTCTGCGGGCGGATCCGCGTGCCGAAACGCTCGTTGAGGTCGTTTGCGACGGCTTCACGAAGCTCGGCGCAGCCGACGGCGGGGGTGTAGCCGTGGAGTTGGAGCGAGCCTTCGGTGGCTACGGCGTTGCAGATGGCCTCACCGACCTCGGGCGGGGCGGGAATCGAGGGGTTGCCCAGAGAATAGTCAAAGACATTTTCTTCGCCGACGAGCTTCTTTTGCCGCAGGCCGAACTCAAACAGCTCGCGGATGCAGGAGCGCGTCGCGCCGAGGCGGTACATTTCCTGATTGAACATGGCGGCCTCCTAGCGCGCGGCGTCGCGGCCGGCGTGGTAGGCGCGGAGATTCAGCTCCAGGAACTTGGGCGGAACGGTTTCGCGGATGACCTGTTCCCAGTCCACGTCGTCCATTCCGAGTGCCTTCGTCATGGCGCCGAAGAGCACGACGTTCATGCACTTGGCGTTGCCCAGCTCCAGCGCGATGCGGCCGGCATCAAGGGAGTAGGTCTTGAAATGCTTTTGCATGGCTTCCAGACAGCCGGCGGGATATTCGACCAGACCGGCGGCGATGGTGGATGAGGGCATTTCGTAGTCGTTGACGACGGCGATGCCGTCCGGCTTGAGGAACCGGGAGTAGCGCACGGCTTCCATTTTTTCAAAGGCGACGAGAATATCCGCCGCGCCCTCGCCGATGACCGGAGCATATACCTTTTCGCCCCAGTGAACCTGCGTGGAGACGGAGCCGCCGCGCTGGCTCATGCCGTGAACCTCGGACATTTTGACGTCGTAGCCCGCGCGAAGCAGACCGCCGACGAGGATTTTCGCCACCAGAATGGCGCCCTGTCCGCCGACGCCGACCAAAAGAGCATGTTTCGTTGCCATAGCTTAACCCTCCTTGCGCGAGATGGCGTCCACCGGGCAGACCTGCGCGCAGACCGTGCAGCCGACGCAGAGCGTCGGGTCGATGAACGACTTCTTATTCCTGACCATGACGGCGGGGCAGCCCACCTTCAGGCACTTCTTGCAGCCGATGCACTTGTCGGTGTCCACGACACACTTGCCGATGTCGTGCTTCATGCGCTTGATGAGCAGGCAGGCGCGGCGGCAGATGATGGCGGCGGGCTTTTCCGACGCGGCGGCGTCGAGCATGGCCTTTTCCATCGCGTCGAGATCCTGCGGATCGACGATAATGACGTTTTCATAGCCCAGGCCGATCAGGACGTTCTCAATCTTGATGGCTGCGGCAATCTCGCCCTCGAGGTTCATACCGGAGCCGGGGTTTTCCTGATGACCGGTCATGCCGGTGATGTGGTTATCGAGCACGACGGGGATGACGCCGCCGCCGTTATACAGGATCTCGGCCGCGCCGGTCATGCCGGAGTGGAAGAAGGTAGAGTCACCTACGACGCCGAAGACCTTGTGGGTCTTGTCGCCTGCGGCGGCAAAGGCCTTGGCCATGCCCATCGGCACGGTAAAGCCGCCGCCCATGCAGACTACGGAGTCGAGTGCGTTGAGCGGCGCGGCACAGCCGAGGGTATAGCAGCCGATGTCGCCGCCGACAACAAAGTCCTTATGCTTGCTGACGGTATAGAAGAAGCCGCGGTGCGGGCAGCCGGGGCAGAGTGCGGGCGGGCGGCTCACAGCCTGCACACCGACGTCCACCGTCTCCGGCTCGATGCCGAACAGACGCTTTTGGAGCACCTGCGGGTTAAATTCGTAGAGATTCCCGGTCAGCTCCTTGCCGATGCATTCAATGCCGGCGGCGCGAATCTGCTCCTCCATGATCGGCTCCAGCTCTTCAATGACATAGAGCTTTTCGACCTTGGCTGCAAACTCGCGGATGAGCTTCATAGGCAGCGGGTTTGTCAGGCCGAGCTTCAGGAAGGATGTATCCTCCGGGAAGATCTCCCTGGCATATTCGTAAGCGATGGAGGCGGTAATAACGCCGACCTTTGTCCCGGCCATTTCCACGCGGTTCAGTGCGCAGGTGTTGCCGTATTCCTCCAGACGGCGGAGCTTCTCCTCCAGAATCGGATGGTTCTCATAGGCGAAGGCGGGCGTACAGACGCGCGCGCGGATATCACGGGTGAACGGGGGGATGGGTTTCTCCTCGCGCTCGGCAAACTCGACCAGACTCTTGGAGTGGCACACGCGCGTGGTGGTGCGGTAGAGCACGGGGATGCCGAACCGTTCGGAAATCTCAAAGGCGGCCTTCATGAAGTCCTTGCATTCCTGTGAATCCGACGGCTCGACCATCGCCAGCTTGGCCGCGCGGGCGTAGTAGCGGTTGTCCTGCTCGTTCTGTGACGAATGCATCGAGGGGTCGTCTGCCGATACGATGACCATACCGGTCGCCAGGCCGTTGTAAGCGGCCGTGAAAATCGGATCCGCTGCGACGTTTACACCGACGTGCTTCATTGCGGTCAGGCTTCTCGCTCCCGCCAGTGCCGCGCCGTAGGCAACCTCCGTGGCGACCTTTTCGTTTGGCGCCCACTCGCAGTACAATACGTCCTTATACTGCGGCAGGTTTTCAAAAATTTCCGTACTGGGTGTGCCGGGGTATGCGGAGCAGACCTTGACGCCTGCCTCATAAGCGCCGCGCGCGGCGGCCTCGTTGCCGGTCATCAGATGCTTCATAGAGAATCCTCCTTTTGGTTTCTGCGCACGAGCTTCGTTTCGACTGCGATCCCGCCGAATTTTCCGCCGGAAACAATCGCCGATCCAGGCGCCGTGCGCTGTTTGTTTTTCTGTTGGGCGCCGCACTCGCCCCGAAACGGAATCCCTCGGCAAAGCTGCCTGCCGTTCCGGGCGCATCCGTCGTATGCCGTTGCGAAGAGCAAAGCGACGCGGCGCGGTCTTATTTGTCGTTGCGCAGAGGGCGTAAGCCCGACGCGGCAATCCGATGCAGGGCTTTACAGGAGATTGCCACGACCCCTTCGGGGGCTCGCAACGGCAGATATCTCCCGCAGGCTTTGCGGCGGTGCTCAGATCTCTGCGCCGTCGGAGAGGACGCAGCCCAGCGCGATGGATGCAAGCTTGCTTTCCACGCTGTCCGAGCGGGACACGAGGATGATCGGTACGCGCGCGCCGACGATCACGCCTGCGTTGCGCGCGTTGGCAAAGCAGGTCATGGCCTTGCCGATGCCGTTGCCAACCTCGTAATTCGGAACGAGCAGGATGTCTGCTTCGCCGGCGCAGTCGACGGGGTAATGCTTATGCCGTACGGCTTCCTTTGATACGGCCAGATCCAGTCCGACCGGGCCATAGACAGTCATGCCATAGGTGCTTTGCCAGTAGTCGTTCTTTTCGACGAGCGCCTGCGCGTCAAGATTTGACTGGATTTTCGGATTGACGACCTCCGCGCCGCAGACACAGGCGGCGGTGATGTCGGGCTTGCCGAATTTCTTCAGTGCGCGGGCGGCGTGCTCCAGAATCTGCACTTTCTTTTCCAGATCGGGGAAGGTATTCATGCCGCCGTCGGTCAGGCACAGGAGCTTATGACCGGGAACCTCGTAGAACATCAGGTGGGAGATGATATGGCCGGTGCGGATACCGTTCTCGCGGTCTACTACGGCACGCATCAGCGTAGCCGTTCCGAGCAGACCCTTCATCAGTGCGTCTGCTCGGCCCTCGCGCACCAGACGCACTGCCTCGCGGGCGGCGGTTTCGTCGTCCGGGGTGTCAATGAGCGTATAATCGGCTTCTTTTTCGCCCAGCGCAGCCAGTCCTGCACGCAGCGCGTCGATATTGCCGGTCAGAATGGCGTCGACCATACCGGCGCGGCGTGCCTGCGCCACGGCGGACAGAACGGCTTCGTCGTCCGCGCGGGCAACGGCCAGTGTGCGTTTTTCCGGCAGCGTTTTTGCTGCGCGGAGAATATCGTCATAGGTGTTGATCCGCATGATCTCTTGCCCTCCCTTAATACTCTTTTGCGGGCTCGCCGTGCAGCACGCGAAGCGCACCCTCGGCCAGAGCCTGCATTTCGTTCTCGCCGGGCAGCCGGTATACCGGGGCGACCGCGCCGACATAGGAGCTGATCTCGTTGCAGAAGCGCTCGGAGTGCGCCATGCCGCCGGTGTAGACAATGGCGTCGACCTTGTAGCGCAGCACGGCGGCCATTGCGCCGATGTCCTTGGCAAGCTGATAGGCAAAGGCGCGGAAGATCAGGCTTGCCTCTGCGTCTTCGCCGGAAAAGGCGCGGCGTTCGACCTCACGGAAGTCCTTTGTGCCAAGGTAACTGTAGACGCCGCCGTCGTAGCCGAGCAGCTTCTTGACCTCGGCCTTGGTTTTGCCGGAGTAGCAGAGATTGATGACCGCATTGACCGGCAGCGCGCCGGAGCGGTCCATGCCCATTGAGCCGTCGTCCTTGACGTTGTAGTCGTCAATGACGACGCCCTTTTGATGGGCCGCGACGGAGACGCCGCCGCCCAGATGCACCACGATGAGGTTCAGCTCCTCATAGGCGCGGCCGAGCTGCGCCGCCAAGCGGCGGGCGGTGGATTTCTGATTGAGCGCGTGGAAAAAGCTCTCGCGCTGCATTCCGGCAAAGCCGGAGATATGTGCCAGCTCGCTCATCTCATCGACGGAAACAGGATCGACAAAATAGGCGGGGATGCCGACCTGATCGGCAAGCTGCTTGGCAATGACCGCGCCGAGATTGGAGGCGTGTTCGCCGTAGGGCGGGTTTTCGATGTCCGCCAGAACGCGGTCGTTGATGGCGTAGGTGCCGGAGGGAATATGGCGCAGCAGACCGCCGCGGCTGCAGATTGCATCGAAGTCGCGCAGCTCATAGCCCGCGCTGTGCAGGGCGCGAAGAATGACCTCCTCGCGGAAGGGCGTCTGCTCGACAACGCGCGAATAACGGCGCAGCTCGTCTGCGTCGTGCTCGATGTTTACGCGGAACAGCTCTGTCCGCTCGTCATAGACAGCGATCTTGGTGGAAACGGCGCCTGGGTTAATAATCAGCACTTTCATAAAGCGTCCTCCATCGGGCGGAAAAATTCACAATGCCGGTTTTATTCTTATATTATACAGCGCTTCTTCCCATAGGTCAATTCGTGAAAACAACAGAAAATCAGGCATAAAATTTGTGACACCTGTCGCATTGCGTCCGTGAGGCATGGACACGTGCTTTTTGGATGCTTCGTGCGCATGACCGTATAAATCAGTGGGCGTTTTACGGGCTGCCGCTACATAGAAAAATTGTTTCGGCTGCGCCGCAGGGAACCTGTCATTACGAGGAGGGCGTAAGCCCGACGCGACAATCTGACGCGGCTTCGCAATGATGCCGCTCGCGGCGGCGGAGAAGATACTCCTTGCACCGTCAGGCGAGCTGTGGTACAATGGCAGCAGAGAACAAAACCGTGTCGATTTTCCGAACGAATCAGGAGGTTCCCGATGAAACATCTGCTTGTTGCGCTCGCTCTAATCATTTCGCTGCTGTGTGGATGTGCGGCAAACGCACTGCCTACCGCACCGCCGACGCCGACGGCGCCGTCCACGGAGGATCCGCGTCCCGCCTCGCTGGAGGGAGTCGGAACGATTTGTGACGCTCTGCCGGACGGCAACGGCTACATTGTCATGACTCACACCGGATTTTACCGCCTTGACAAGGAGCTTCGCCGTGCGGAGGCCACCGGGCTGGAGACTTATAATGCCCTGTTTGAGGATGCCGCTTCGGAAAACCCCTTCTATCGAATGAAGCTCGACCCCGATTATGAGCTGCCGCTGTTGACCGCGCTGACGCAGACATCCCGCGGACTGGCCTTTTTCTGCTATTCCAACGGTACGTTTTATCTCGACGGCAAGCCGTGGTTCGACGCGCGGAGCTATATTAACGCCGTGGATCTGCACGATATGTATGGCACCGTCAGTCCGAGGTGTAAGGTACAGGTGATCGAATACGACGGTGCGATCTATACGATGATCTACGGCGCGGCGTGCAGTCTGCTCATGCGTGACGGAAAGCAATGCCTGAATCTGCCGGAACGCGACGAGACCTACGAGCAGGGCACACTGCGCGCGTTTACGGGGTTGGCGCTGCTTGACGGGCGGCTGTTCGCCGGCGTCGGCTGCTTTAACTCCTATAACGACTATGCGCAGCCCAATTCCACCCGGCTGCTGCCGGTGGACGGTGCGGATTTCCGACTGAGTTATGAAAACTCACGCAGCGGGCTGGGCGTTCTGACCGCCTCGGCGCAGAGCGGTGAGGCGTTTTATTTCACGACAAGCAGCAGCGAGCTGTTCTGTACGGACGGAACACTCCTTCGGATGCAGACGCTGCAGGAGCAGGTGCGCACGCTCCACACGGACGGCGAAGGTCTGCTGGCCGTGACCTGCGAAAACAAGCTGGAGCGCTTTGTTCCGGAATTTGAACGCAGCTTGCGCATGACGGAGCTTCGGCTTGGTTATCTGGCCGGTGAGCGGGACGAAAACGGAGAACCGGCCTTCGTGCTCGGCTCCGCGCCGGACGTCTTTTATCCCGTCCTTGCATCGCTCGCTTCCTATCCCGGCCTGGCCGTCACGGCGGTCGCCTATGATACGCCCGAGGCGCTTGCGCGCGCCGCGGCAGCAGGTGAGGTCGATCTGCTCGCGGCGACGCTCTCGGATGCCCTGCTCCCCGCCGCGCAGCAGGGGCTTTTGTGTGATCTGACGGAATGCTGCCCGGAGCTGTTCCGGCAGGGCGTGCTTGCACCGGCCGTGCTGAATGCTTACCGGACGGACGAAGGCTGCTATGCGCTGCCCATGCAGTTTTTGCTGCGCGGGCGTATGTTCTACAACGCGTCAGAGACGATAATCGGCTCCGGCGCACAAATCCCTCAGCTTTCGCTGAGCAGTCTCCTCGCGAAGGTGGGCGGCTCACACACGAGCGACGGCGTCTATCGCTCCTATGATCTCTACGAGCCGCAGTCGATGTTTTCCACACTGTGCAATGAGCTGACCGACGCCGTAATTGACCCGGAATCCGATGCGCTTTGTCTGCCGCAGAGCGCGTTTATCGAAATCCTCAACTTCTGTGGCCGTTTTAAGCAGACCGTACAGTTTGATGATTATAATGCCCTTTATACGGTGCGCAGCAAGCTGAGCTTCCGCGTCGGTGGTGAGCGCGGCTTCTACAATGTGTCGTTTTTGGCTTCTCCGATCTCCCGACAGAGCGAGCAATTCCTCTGCATCGAGGGGCTGACCCGTATGCCCTGCCTGCCGGATGTGTATAACTTTCTTTCCGTAGTTCGCGGCGGTGCACAGGAGGCGGAGGCACAGGCAATCGTGACCTATCTGCTGACCGATGAGACGCTCCCCGTGCGGCTCGGAAGCAAGACCCTCCGGGAGCGCGGGATCCTTCCGCTCATGCCGACGACGCGCGCGGCGCTTGTCGCGCAAACCGATCGGCTGCTGGATCCGAACGAGGGCTATTCCTATTCCGACCTGTCCCGTGAGCGCGCAAAGGCGCTGCTTTTGAGTATTTTTGACAACGTGCAGATGGTTTACGGGCAGGCTGCGCCGCTGCGCGAGGCCGTCGGCGCCGCATTGACCGAGGCTGCCGCCCGGTATTTCGGCGGAACGATGACGGCAGAGCAGGCGGCGGCGTATGCACAGTCGTTGCTTGACGCACTGCGGCGATAGAGAGATGCCAAACGGGAAGTCTCTCCTTGTGGCCAGGGGGAAGACTTTGATTGCCGTGCTGCGGCGGATGTGTCATTGCACGGGCGGCTTTGCCGCCCGTGGCAATCTCATGTACCGAAAACTGTCATTGCGAGGCCACGGATACGCAAAATCTGCACGGTTTGCAGGAATATATAAAGTATCTGCGAAAAATGCAGGAAAAGTACGAAAAGGTGATTTACAAATCCGTTGCGATGTGGTATACTAACGCTATAATGGACGGGTGTGCGCAGCACATCCGGAGAGGAGGAGCCCGTGAAGGTCCGCGTTGTCCGTGAACCGTGTTATTTTGCCGAGGCAGTTTATCTGCTTTATTATTTTGTGAACGGCGTATCCTACGTCGAAGAGTATCATCGCATTTCGCAAAAGTACAGAAGCTACCACCCCGACCGGAGCGACGAGGGGCTGATCAAAGCGCGTGAGCTGGATCGTGTGCTTGCCGCTGCGACGCGGGATATCGATCCGCAGGACCCGAAGCTGCGCCTGTTTTTTGAGCGCCTGGCGGGAACCGTTCCCACAACGGCCTGCTGCCTGGCGCAGGTCATGCTGATGACCGTTCCGCTCGACCGCAGTGACCCGGATGAATTTGCCGCCGATCTGTTGGCGGGCTTCCGCTCCATGTGCAGCGAGGGCATTAAGATTAACGATATCAATGCCATGGGACTGATCGTTGAACACTGGGAGCCGCAGCAGGAGCAGGAGTCGCTTTCCGCGCAGATTGAGCATTTGCCCTGTGCCATTGAGGCCAAGTGGGAGATTCTGCGCGCATTGACGGAGTTTGAGAGCTTCCTTGCCGAGCTGATGCAGCTCGTTCGGCCCGTTGCCGAGCGTCTGCGCACGGAGCTGGAGACGATGCGCTCACTCAACGCTCCCGCGTTGGAACGCTGGTCAGCATACTTTTCCGAGCACACCGTTGATAAGTTCCGCGAGGAGATGTTCGGATCGAGCTTCCTGTTCCCGCAGGATCTGCCGCAGCAGGATGTACTCCTGGGTATTTGGAGCTGTAATATGATCGGCTTCTGGTCGGAGTGGCTGGAGCGCGGCGGAGAGAGCGTGCGTGTCGCCTATGCCGGTTCCGGTCTGAGCTTCGATTTTGCCGCGTCGCACAGGAAGCGCCCCGATCCCGAGAGCCTTTCGGCGATGCTTCGCGCGCTGAGCGGCAAGGATCGGTTGGAGATTTTGCAGCGCTGCCGCACTGCGCCGTTGTCCGCTGCGCGGCTTGCCGAGGCAATGAATCTCAATTCGGGTACGGTTTCGCGCAATTTGTATGACCTTTACAAGCTGGGCTATCTGGAGACGCGAGGCGACGGAGAGCGCGTAAACTATATCACACGTCCGGAGGCCGTTGAGCGGCTGTTCCAGTGGATCATGGATTTTATTAAAAGCTGAAAATGAACCTCACGCGGAATGCTCCGCGTGAGGTTTTTATATTTCGGCGGCTTTGGGGTGCGCTGTCCCTCTCGTGTCATTGCGAGGGGCGACGCGACGCGGCAATCTGATGCGGGATTCTACAGGAGATTGCCACGGGCGGCGAAGCCGCCCTCGCAATGTCACATCCGCCGCAGCACAGCAATCAAAGTCCCACCTTGGGTACAAGGAGAGACTTCCTGTTTGGTATTTCTCTATCGCCGCAGGGTGGCGAAACCTCGACAGTCGGTAAACGAAAAAGCGCTCCTGCTTTGCAGGAGCGCTTCTGGTGACCCGTACGGGACTCGAACCCATGTTACCGCCGTGAAAGGGCGGTGTCTTAACCACTTGACCAACGGGCCTGGTAGCGGCAATCTGACTCGAACAGATGACAACACGGGTATGAACCGGGTGCTCTACCAACTGAGCTATGCCGCCATATTTTGCCGTCCGAAAAGACAGCAGACTGATTATACAGTGTACGGGCGGGTTTGTCAAGTGCTTTTTGAAAAAAATTTCGGAATAAGAGCGGGAATGCCGGTCGATACTTTCTGACAGAAAAGGAGGTATTAAAATGCAGCATAAAATTGCTTATAAGATCTGGCGAGAGACGGTTGTGTTTTACATCGGCGGAATGTTTTACTGTACGGTGGAGCTTCTCTGGCGCGGCTGGACGCACGGCAGCATGTTCCTGCTCGGCGGGCTGTGTGTCTGGACGGTTGGCAGCCTCGACCGCTTCTGGCGGATTCCCGTGCTGGCGCAGATGGCGCTTGGTGCGGTGATCGTAACGTTTTACGAGTTTTGGACGGGTGTGATTGTCAATCGGATCATGGGGCTGGCTGTCTGGGACTATTCCTGGCTGCCGATGAATCTGATGGGACAGATATGCCTGCCGTATACGCTGTTGTGGTTCGTTCTGTGCGGCATCGGCCTGTTCGGCGAGAATGCGCTGCGACATGCGTTGTTCCGTGAGCCGTATCCGCAAAGAGCGTGGCTTTGACCTACGGCTTACCTCAAAAGAATTAAAGCAATCTGATGCAGACGGCACGGAAACTCCGTGCCGTTTTCCCATATTATTGCCTGTTCGGATGCTCAATCTGCATATATTTCGAAGAAGTATATGCGGATAATTCGGGTAGTGGTTTGCTGTGGTATATGAAAAAAGATTACGGAGAAAGCCCGTGTGGAGGCAACCGTCCTGAACAGTCTGACCCCACTTTCCAAAACCGAGATTTGCAAAAGTCTCCCCGATGTCAGTCCCACGACCGTCGAGGCCGTCCTCGGAGCCATGGTCAAGACCGGCTCTGGGAAGCGGATCGTTACAGGACGGACGATGCGGTATATCAAGGCATAAAAATATCTCTTGTCTTTATATCTGCCATTGTAAACCTCCTTTTTCGATAACAGAAAAGGCTTAAGCATAATGATAAACTCACTATTTGCAAGCATCGTCCTTGCCGTATGGCTCTGCAACAGGTCATCGACATTCTGGGTGATACCCGTAGCAAACGCCCCGTATTTTCTCACTCGTTTCCATAAGGTGAAGAGGAAGTTTGCGGAATACTCGTGTTGGAAAAGCAGATAAATCTCATCAATGAAAATATAGGTGTTCTTTCCTTTGGCTCTGTTCTGAGTAATTCTGTTAAGAATGGAGTCAAGAACTACAAGCATACCGATAACCCCGCTTTCTTCTGTGGAATTATCCTCCGTGACATCGAAGTACACGGGCGTTTCATCGAGGACATAGCCGTAGGGAGCCTGTACCTCGACAATAGAGTATCCCTTTCCAAAGGACAGCTTTTCCGGCGTGACAAGAGAACCTTCTGCATTGGTGTAGAACACATCAATGGTGGTGGGCGTCGGGTAAGTGAAGGTCATTGTTACGGGATTGCCTTCCGGATCATAAATCTAAATCCCGCACCGGCGTAAGGAATGGTCTTTCCGGTTTCTGCGTCCTGCTTCACGATCTTGATGAAGCTGTTAAAGGGTGCATTGTTGATAAGGCAGCGATAAGTCGCCCCATTCTGAGAAATGAACACATCAAAGTCGGGCATCAGCTCGCTGCCCTCCCAGCCGGACACCTGATGGACGGTGTAGATGCCGTAAGGCATATCCTTTGTCTGAGCAAAGCCGTTTTCATCACAGGTGAGATAATCACGCTCGGTGTCCTCGGCAACCTCGTAGCTGCCTGCGGCTTTCAGGTACACAGCAAACTCTGCGCCGCTTTCGGGTGTTTCAATCTGTGTTTCACCGTTATCGGTGTGCTTGATGATGGCGATATTGCCCTTTACGACCTGCTCGGTCACATCATTTGCCGTCTGATTATGCTCCACGGTATAAAGCTGCGGCTCTGCACCGACCTTATGGACGGTGGTATCAAGCAGATAGCCCTCAGAGGGAGTGATCTCTCGCACCGTCCAGTCGTTATCGCAGATATACTCCTTGGTATTATCGAGCCAATGGTTAAAGCTCTTTTTCGATATTCTGTAATGACCGCCGACCTTTACAAAATGGAAAACGCCTGAGATCACGAGAGCATAAGCGGTGTTCTTTCCAATATTGAGAATATCCATTATTTCTTCGACGGTATAAACCCTTTTTTATAACCGGAACTATATTCGGAAGCATTTGGCTGTTGGTTCATTGCTTCAATTTTATCTTCAAACATTATCGCCACCTCCAGAACCGTTATGGCGGTGCTTTTTGAAAATCATATACTCATAGCCATACCCAGGATCTCTGCGAGGCGCCCTCATTGGCTGCGACGGCTCACGGCTCTTTGTTCGTGCCGCTTCAACGCTCGGCCTGTGACTGGACGCAAGTATCATTAAAGTATCCTTATCAAATTCCTTATCGGTCTGCTCGTCTTTATCCCAAATTCTCCAAAAAATATACTTCTTCATAGTACCGCTGCCGTCGCTTTTGGTGTTCCAGCCGTTAAAGGTATACCCCTCTCTTACGGGAACATAGGGTAAAAGCGACATAGCGGTTCCGGAGTTTCCGCCGCCTACATAGTCGTATTTGTTAACTGCCTTGCCGTCAATTGTGCCGCCGTTAGCATTGAGCGTTAATACTATACCTTCTCCGTCAAAGGTGTCCTTGGTATATGTGGCGGTCAAATTGACTACGACATCCTTTGTGAAAGCGCTTGCGTCAACGGAATTGACAATCGCTCCATTCAAATCCCAGCCAACGAAGGTGTACCCTGCTCTTACGGGGATGTAGCCTGTTAAATCGATTGTCTTAAATGCATCCGCCCTACGCTCCAGCACTTCTTTTGCCTTGTCGTTTATTGTGCCGGCAAATGCGTCAGCGTTACATAATAATTACCGGAATCCTTTAATGCCTTGCCCTCGAATTTTGCCACCAGCTTTAAACCCTTGTCATATTTGATTTCTTCCCCTGCCGATGTGTAAAAGTTTCCGGTACCGGTAAACTCGGTTAGTGCCAGCTCATCGCCGACCTTCACTTTTTTTCTGTCTCCCAATGTGAAAACTCGTTTTTGCCGTTAAAGGGTACAATTCCTTTTGTTAATTCGGATAGCTTGACCTTGGTTTCATCTTTGGCTGCATTAAACCGCACCAGCTTGGCATATTCGCCGTCAATGCCACCCTTCGTGTTCTTCAAATGAAGTATCCAGCATCAGGGCGTATTCGCCGTCATTGCTGACCGTGACGGCATTCGCAGTCACGATGCCGGAAACGCTCAACACCGTCACCAGCAGCATCAAAAGTACCCTTTTTAATTTCATATTGATTTTCCTCCTTGTGTTTTTGTTTTGGTTATCCATAAGAGTTCCTCCTTTATAAAAGCCTTATTTCAAGGCATTTTTACTTTTCTTCCTGCTTGCAATGCCAAGCACAGTCAGGACACCGCCGCTGATGAACAGAACGGCAAACCACAAGGCAAGGCTGCTGTTATCGCCGGTCTGCGGAGAAGAGGTATTGCCGGGCTTGTTGGGCTGATCGGCCGAACCGTTTCCGGAACCGGTTGCAGGAATTTCAACGGCAGCCTTCTTATAGCCGCAGACGGTACATTCCTCGTGCTTAGAGCCCTTCTCGGTTGCGGTGGCTTCCTTGTCGGTAACCCACTTGAAGGTGTGCGCCGCCGTGTCCGCCTTGTCCCCGCAGGCACATTCGTGCCAGTGATTTGTTCCGTCACACTTCCACGCCGTACCGTAACTATGCGTATGGGAAACTGCCGTCGGCGTAATCGTTTTAACATTGGGGAGACTCAGGTATCCGTCTACGGCGGGAACCGCTGTCACCGTGTTTCCGTTCACCGTAGCGGCGACTTCTCCGGCGAAGTCATATGCTCTTTCCGGCAGCAGCAAAACGGAATATACATATTTTTTCCCGCTTTCAAACGCTGTAATGGTCGGCAAGGTGCTGTATATCCCGTCGTTGGAATGCCATATGGCAACGGGCTCATCGTTTTCATTTAACTCTTGCCAGCATTCGTCGGAAATTCGGTATTTGCCCTGATCGGCGGCAGCTACGGCAGCCGTGGCCCGCGGGGTTTCGCCGGGTTTGTAGGAAAGGGTCGCGCCGACGATTTCAACGGTGGCGATTTCGGAATCCTCAGGATATTCAGAAATCTGCTTAAACTGAGCCGTGAATATCACATTATCACTCCGCACATTAACGCTGTTCTGTATTTGATCAGAGGAAAGAGCGGTGCCGGCCGGAATGGCAGTACCACTGCCGGCCTGGTATACGGTAGCATCGGCTGTCCAGTAGGCAAACTCATATCCCGAATTTGGAAGTAAAGTATCCATGATGCTGCCGACAAAGCCGAAAGTATCTGTCTCGGATACATGCAGCTTGTAGTAGAAGGGCTTGTTAACATCATCGTCAATGCCATAATACACAAACGGAATCTGGTCGTTTTTACTCATGGTTCCATAATCTCCGGGGTAAAATTTAACAGTATACGATCCAGAATCCGCAAACGCCGTAATCGGCACCAGCGACAGCAACATACATAGCGTCAGCAGGACGGTCAGCAGCCTTGTTTTTGTGTGTTGTTTTTCATATTCTCACATTCCTTTCTTACGGTTTTTCTCCGCATTCGGAGCAGAAGACGCTGTTTATTCAACATAAATACTCTTGAATCATTCATTTTGATTGCCTCCGTTCTGAAATTTCAAACAGGTTGCCTTTGGGCAGATACCTTATTTATCTCAAGCTCGTTTTCCAAATGCTGTGAGACGCTGTCGGCTATGGCGGCCGTTGCCCGCCGGATACCGGCGTCGGACAGTCCATCGCAGTGATGTATCATTGTTACAGTCAGTTCCGTTCCTGTTTCCTGTTCATCTACGGATATAGAAAAGCTGCTCAAATTACCGTACACCGACATTTTCGTTAAAATAGTGGATGCGTCTGTTTTTTCATATTCGGTACCGTTTTTATCCAGCACTTCATAAACGGCGACGATCACATATTGCCGATTGTACGGCAGCATTATTCTTGTTGTTTTACTGTCCGGCAAAGCGGAAAGCTGCTTGTTCATCGTTCGGCGCCTCCTTTTCATCACGGTTCTATGGTAAACCGCTTTTGTTATAATGTTATTGCTTTTCAATATAGCCGCTGATAGGCTCGGCATACATATTGTCGTCGGTCACGGGCTTATAGCGCTTGCCGTCGTACACATCGGTAAAGCCGTTTGTCGCTTTATATATCTCATTTGTTTCGGTATCATACACACGCTCATAGCCGAGAGTGGCGTCACTCTGCTTCTGGCTCATAATGTCATAGCTTTTGTTGCGGTTCTCCCAGGAGGACATGATACCGTCCATAGTTTCGTTGAAATTTTGGCTGATCTGCTGGGACTGCTTTACCTGATCGTCGCTTGCCTTAATGGTAGCGGCGACAAAACTGTCGGAAAATTGCAGGGTATTGATACATTTGAGGAGCAGCTCGCTCCAATCCAAAAAGGAATCCTTGGCTGCCGTGACCATTGCTATATTGTACGCCATGTAGTAGCCGGCATCTACCTGCTTGAAATTCCAATCCAAAATGCCGTCCCACATGGGAACGCTGCCGAAATCCACAATACTGGCGGTGAACAAGCCCTCGACAGGGCCGCCGGAATCGGTGAATGTGGCGCGGAGGATCTCATCGCCCAGAGCAAGGGCGCCGTAGGCAGAGGAGGCGGGGCAGCGGTCGGTAACAGTGAAATCCGGAAGAAGGACCTTGAACAGACCCTCGGTGGTCGGATCCTCCAGCACCGGAGCATTGGCAAAATCGGCGTAGATGGAATTCTTTTTGTACTCGTTCTGCCAGAGTTCCTTGCCCTCCTGCGTGTGCAGCAGCGGCTCCAGCTTCAGCCGATAAAATATACTGTTGCGCGGTTCATCGGGGTCGTATGCGGCGACAGAAAAGCTCATGTTCGCTCCGCCTGTTTTGACCTGCCAGCCCTTGGGGATGGTGATGCTGAAATCAGCGGTCTCGTATTTCTCCGTCTCCACGGACTTGGCGGCCGTCGGTGTGATCTTGACGCCCTTTTCCGGCTTATCTGTTTTCGTATCGGACGCTGTTTGTCCCGGCTTTGTGCTGTCGCTGTCCACACCGGTCTTGCTGCCGCAAGCGGCAAGGAGCAGAGTCATAATTAAAGCCAGCGCAAGCGCCGTAATTCTTTTTGTGTTCATCATGTTTTTCTCCTTTATCACTGTATTAACATTCATTGGTTTTCGTAGCTGAAACTAAAGTCGGTAATCTTCGGTCTGTTCCATGTCGTAAAGTTGATATCCTGCGGCGAA
>CAKUGQ010000019.1 GCA_934654755.1 uncultured Oscillospiraceae bacterium
GGAGGTTCCTTTTTCTAGGCATAGCTAAAGCTTTTTGGAACCACCGGCACTGCCGGTGGTTTTCTTTCTACAATAAAGCGCAGCCTTCCATTCGGAGGGCTGCGTTTTTGCATCCGGTCGATACTTCAGCTTTTTTTCTGCAAGCACTTCAGGGCGGCGGTGAACTCGTCGGGAAGAGGACAGGTCACATGGATCCGTTCGCCCGTGCGTGGGTGGAGAAATTGCAGCTCGCGCGCATGGAGCGCCTGCGAGTGCAGCCCCAGCTCCGGCTTTTGAATGCCGTAAAGCGGGTCGCCCGCGATAGGGTGGCGGATATAAGCCATGTGTACGCGGATCTGGTGCGTGCGTCCGGTCTCCAGCTTACAGCGCAGATGGGTATACTGCCCATAGCGCGCAATGACCTGCCAATGCGTTACGGCGGGACGGCTGTTTTTCTCCGTTACGGCCATGCGCTTGCGATCGGTTGGGTGACGGCCGATGGGTGCGTCAACCGTGCCGGAATCCTCGCGGAAGCCGCCGCGCACGATGCACTCATAGGTGCGCGAAAGACTGCGATCCTTAAGCTGCTCGCTCAGAGCGTGGTGGGCAAAGTCGTTCTTTGCCACGATGAGCAGGCCGGTCGTGTCCCGGTCGATGCGGTGGACAATGCCGGGACGCTTTTCTCCGCCGATGCCAGACAAGCTTTCGCCGCAGTGGTGCAGCAGTGCGTTGACCAGCGTGCCGTCGGCATGACCGGCAGCGGGATGGACGACCATGCCCTTGGGCTTGTTGACCACGAGCACGTCTTCGTCCTCGTAGATTACCTCCAACGCAATGTCCTGTGCCTCGACCGGCACTTCGCACAGCTCCGGCACGGACAGCTCGTAAACCGCTCCCGCTTCGGTCTTGGCATTTTTTTTGACGGGAAGACCGTTGCGGATCACGTTGCCCTGCTCCAGCAGGCGTTGGACGGCGCTGCGGGACAGCTCCGGGGCTTCACGCGCCAGGAATACGTCGACGCGCTCTCCCGCCGCTTCAGCTCGGATCCGCATCGGGTTTTTTGCGCGTTGTGCACAGCACATAGACAATCAGGGCAAAGCAGCCCACGGTGATAAAGCAGTCGGCAACATTAAAGACGGGGAAATTGACAAAATCCAGCGCGATCATATCCGTAACCGAACCGCGCGTGAGACGGTCGATCAGATTACCGATGCCGCCGCCGGCGATGGCAAACAGGCAAATCAGTTCAAATCTGGACGAGAGCCATTTCTTCCATAGCATCACGCCAAACAACGCCAGAAAGACAAACAGCACGAGGACAAAAACCCACGTCTGTCCCTCGAGAATCGACCAGGCTGCGCCGATGTTTTCGGCGTGCGTGATGTGAAAAATCCCGAGAATGCTCCGTGACGGAAGCCTGCCGGCTTCGTTTGCGGCGCGCACAAGTGCTTTTGTCCACTGGTCGAGGCCGATGATCGCGGCGGTCATTGCCGCCATAACAGCATAGAACATAGCGTCCCTCCAATGTGCGGAAGGTGCGGCTTCCGAAAACCGAACGATTTTACGGATTTCGGATCGTCACCTTCCGGCGTATTTTTTGCTCTCCGCGACGGCCAGACGGTCGCAGCGGTTGTTTTTTTCATTTTCGGCGTGACCCTTGACCCAGTGCCATGTCACGCTGTGTGTTTCCAGCAGAGGCAAAAGCTGCTGCCAGAGATCGACGTTCAGTGCGGGCTTTTTGTCGGCCTTGATCCAGCCTTTTGCGCGCCAGCCGTAGACCCAGCGCTTGTCCACTGCGTCAAACACATATTTGGAGTCGGTATACAATTCGACGGCGCACGGTTCCCTGAGCGCCCGGAGCGCTTCAATGACGCCGGACAGCTCCATGCGGTTGTTTGTCGTTTGCGCTTCGCCGCCGGACAGCTCCTTTTCCAGACCGTTCCATTCCAGAATCGCACCCCAGCCGCCGGGGCCGGGATTGCCGGAGCAGGCGCCGTCGGTATAGATCGTGACCGTTTTCATTCGTCCATTTTCAGAACCGCCATGAACGCCTCGGACGGCACCGAGACCGTGCCGAAGGTGCGCATACGCTTCTTGCCCTCCTTCTGCTTTTCCAGCAGCTTCTTTTTACGGGTGATGTCGCCGCCGTAGCACTTGGCCAGCACGTCCTTGCGCAGCGCTTTAATTGTCTCGCGGGCGATGATCTTGCCGCCGATGGCTGCCTGTACGGGAATCTCAAACATCTGGCGCGGAATGTTTTCCTTGAGCTTCTCACATATTTTTCTCGCGCGGGCGTAGGCGTTGTCGGCAAAGAGAATGAACGAAAGGGCGTCAACAATCTCGCCGTTGAGCAGGATATCGAGCTTTACAAGCCGCGAGGGACGGTAGCCGTCCATTTCATAGTCCAGTGAGCCATAGCCGCGCGTCCGGGATTTAAGCGCATCGAAGAAATCGTAAATGATCTCGTTAAGGGGCATGAAGTAGTGCAGCTCCACGCGCCCCGCATCAAGATACTTCATATCCCGGTACTCTCCGCGCCTCTGCTGGCACAGCTCCATGATGTTGCCGACATACTCCGGCGGCGTAAGGATGCTGGCGCGGACAAACGGCTCCTCGCAGAGCTGAATTTCAGCGGGATCGGGGTAGTTGAGCGGTGTGTAGACCTCCACGACCTCACCGTTGGTTTTGGTGATGCGGTAGACAACGTTTGGCGCGGTGGTAATCAGATCGAGGTTATATTCCCGCTCCAGCCGTTCCATAATAATCTCCATATGCAGCAGCCCCAGAAAGCCGCAGCGGAAGCCGAAGCCCAATGCGATGGAGCTTTCCTGCGTGTAGGACATGGAGGCATCGTTGAGCTTGAGCTTTTCCAGTGCGTCGCGCAGATCGCCGTATTTGCTGCCGTCGGCGGGGTAAACGCCGGAGTAAACCATCGGCTGCACGGCCTTATAGCCGGGAAGCGGTTCGGAACAGGGCTCGTCCGCACCGGTTACGGTGTCGCCTACACGGGTATCGGCGACGGTTTTGATGGAGGCGGTCAGGTAGCCGACTTCACCGGCGCCCAGCGCGTCGCAGGGGTCCATCCCCGTCGGTGAAAGTGTGCCGACCTCGACGATCTTGTATTGCGCGCCCGTGGCCATCATGCGGATATCCATGCCGGGGCGCAGCACGCCGTTTTTTACGCGCAGATAGACGATAACGCCGCGATAGGAGTCATATTGACTGTCGAAAATCAGCGCCTGCACGGGTGCGGCGCGGTCGCCCTTCGGGGCAGGGACGTTCTTCACTACGTCTTCCAGAACGGCGCGGATGTTGATGCCGTTTTTCGCCGAGATCTCCGGCGCGTCCAGTGCGGGAAGACCGATGACATCTTCGATCTCGTGTTTGACCTCCTCGGGACGGGCGGCGGGCAGGTCGATCTTGTTGACGACGGGCAGCACCTCCAACCCCGCATCAATGGCGAGGTAGGTGTTTGCCAGCGTCTGCGCTTCGATGCCCTGCGAAGCATCTACGACCAGAATTGCACCTTCGCAGGCCGCCAGAGAACGGGAAACCTCATAGTTAAAGTCCACATGACCCGGCGTATCGATGAGGTTCAGCGTATAGTCCTCGCCGTCATCCGCATGGTAGCGCAGACGCACGGCACGAGCCTTGATGGTAATGCCGCGCTCGCGCTCCAGCTCCATGGAGTCGAGGATCTGGTCCTCCATTTCGCGCTTGTCTATGGTATTGCATTCCTCCAGCAGACGGTCGGCCAGGGTGGATTTGCCGTGGTCGATGTGCGCGACGATGCAGAAATTCCGAAGTTTGCTTAAATCGGTCATATTCGTGTTCCTACTTTATAAATTTATCGATGGCTTCGCAGAGATTCAGTATCGCTTCGTCGTCGCCGTCTTCCACGGCATCTACGACACAGTGACGCAAATGATCCTGCAGGATTACTTTACCGGTGCTCTCCAGCGCGGCGCGGACGGCAGCAAGCTGTACCAGAACCTCTGTGCAGTCCACATCTTCATCGACCATGCGGCGCACCTTTTCCAGATGTCCGGCGGCGCGCGCCAGCCGGTTCATCACCAGCTTTTTGCTCTCGTGGGTGTGCGTGTGGTGACTGTGCGTGTGTTTGTGTGCATGGTCATGTTCGTGGATGACCGGGGCGTTTTCTTTTCCGGAATGCATGACGTTCCACCTCCCAGCATAATGATTCACGATATTATAACATGATCCGCCGCGCTTGAAAAGCCCTGATTTCCCTCCGATGGCGCCGAAAAAAATTTTTTTCAAAAACTACGGAAACCACTTGACAAAAACGAAAAGGGGGAGTATAGTGTGCTTAGCACTCGGGGACAAAGAGTGCTAACAGACTGCGAAGGGGAGTGCCAGAATGGAGCTGTCAGAGCGAAAGCAAAAGATTCTGAAGGCGATCGTCGACCTGTATATCCGCACCGCCGAGCCGGTTGGATCAAAGACCATCGCCCAGCTTCCGGATATGGATTTTTCCCCTGCGACGATTCGCAACGAAATGGCGGAGCTGACCAGTCTGGGATTTCTGGAGCAGCCGCATACCTCTGCCGGCCGTATCCCCAGCCCGACGGGCTACCGCTTCTACATCGACCGGCTCATGCAGGACTACCGTTTGAGTGTGGACGAAACGCAGTCGATCAATCGCGCGATGGAGGATCGCCTGCAGGAATTCGACCGTGCGATGTCACAGGTCGGCAAGTTCGTTTCGAGATTGACCAATCTTCCGGCGTATGCCATGACCGCCCATACCGTCGGCGTGTCGGTGAAGCATTTTGAACTGCTGATGGCCGAGCGCGGGAGCTTTATCCTCGTCGTAATGACATCGGACGATGCGGTGAAGAACCGCCTCATTAAGCTTCCGCTGAGCGTTACGGAGCAGGATCTTAAACTGCTGAGCGCCGTTCTGAATGCGGGGCTGACCGGTCTTGCGCCGGAGCAGCTTACCGCCGAGGTTATCGAGCGCATTACACGCAGCGCGGGCGCTGCGGCAAGCCTCGTGCCCGTTGTGGTGGACTTCACCGTGCAGGTGTTGGAGGACAGCCGCCGCGCGCAGGTGTATGTGACCGGTCAGAGCCGCCTGCTCGGTCACCCGGAGTATCAGGACGTCGATAAGGCGCAGGCCGTGCTCGGTGCGCTTGATGAGGAGACCATCTCCCATCTGCCCGCCAAGCTTGGCGACAGCAACCCCGTTCAGATTCTTGTGGGTCCCGAAAACATCGCCGAGGAGCTGAAGGACACCTCCGTCGTGATGACTCGTTTCGACATCGGCGACGGGATGCAGGGCATGATCGGCGTGGTTGGCCCGCAGCGAATGGATTACGCACAGATCACAGCAAGATTGAGCTACTTTGCCGAGGGTCTCGGCCGGATGTTTTCCAAACCGGAGCTGCCCGAAGCAAAGAAGGAGGAATAAACCTTGAGCAACAAAAAGAAAGAGGCAGAAACGACCGAACAGAGCGCACAGACCACACGACAGACCGCCGCGGAAGCGGCCGAGGTTCCCGCCGAGGCTCCCGAGGCGGATCAGACGGCTGCCGTGCTTGACGAGGCGAGAGCCGCGCAGGCACGTGAGCACGAGCAGTACCTGCGCCTTGCGGCGGAATACGACAACTTCCGCAAACGCTCGGCGAAAGAAAAGGACGGTATTTATCAGGACGCCAAAGCAGAGACGGCGAAGAAATTCTTGCCGGTCTACGACAATCTGGAACGTGCCCTGAAGAACGAGACCGCCGACACCGCCTATAAAAAGGGCGTGGAAATGACAATGAACGAGCTGGTCAAGATTCTGGCTGCGCTGGAGATTATCCCCTTTGGCGCGGCGGGAGAGGCATTCGACCCGCAGCGGCACAACGCCGTGATGCACATCGAGGACGAAACGCTTGGCGAGAACGTTGTTGCAGAGGTCTTCCAGACCGGCTTTGCCATGGGCGAGCGGGTGATCCGCTTCGCGATGGTCAAGGTCGCGAACTGAAACGGCCCATATAAAATCCGTAAAAAATCTCTTGATATATTGGAGGAACTGAACTATGGCTAACAATAAAATTATCGGTATCGATCTCGGTACTACGAATTCCTGCGTGGCAGTGATGGAGGGCGGCGAGCCCGTCGTTATCGCCAACGCCGAAGGTAACCGTACCACCCCGTCCGTCGTCGCATTCTCCAAGACCGGAGAGCGCATGGTCGGTCAGGTCGCAAAGCGTCAGGCCGTGACCAATGCCGACCGCACCATTTCTTCGATCAAGCGCCACATGGGCACCGATTACAAAGTCGATATTGACGGCAAGAAATATACCCCGCAGGAGATCTCCGCAATGATCCTGCGCAAGCTGAAGGCAGACGCGGAAGCCTACCTCGGTACGACCGTTTCCGAGGCCGTCATCACCGTTCCGGCATATTTCAACGACGCGCAGCGTCAGGCTACCAAGGATGCCGGAAAGATTGCCGGCCTTGAGGTCAAGCGTATTATCAACGAACCGACGGCTGCCGCACTGGCTTACGGCGTCGATAAGGAAGCTGAGCAGAAAATTATGGTCTATGACCTCGGCGGCGGTACCTTCGACGTGTCCATCCTTGACATCGGCGACGGCGTCATCGAAGTGCTTGCCACGAACGGCAACACCCATCTCGGCGGCGACGATTTCGATAAGTGCATTATGGATTATCTCGTTGCAGAGTTCAAAAAGACCGAGGGCATTGACCTGTCCGGCGATAAGGTTGCCATGCAGCGTCTGAAGGAAGCGGCCGAAAAGGCAAAGATCGAGTTGTCCGGTGTGACCTCCTCGACCATCAATCTGCCGTATATCACCGCGGATGCCAACGGCCCGAAGCATCTGGATGTTACGCTCACCCGTGCGAAGTTCAATGAGCTGACCGCACACCTGGTCGAAGCAACACTGAAACCCGTCCGTCAGGCAATGGCCGACGCAGGAATTCAGGCCGGCGACCTTTCCAAGGTTCTGCTCGTCGGCGGCTCGTCCCGTATCCCCGCCGTGCAGGAGGCTGTCAAGGCCATTACCGGCAAGGAAGGCTTCAAGGGTATCAACCCCGATGAGTGCGTCGCGGTTGGTGCGGCCATTCAGGGCGGCGTTCTTGGCGGCGATGTGAAGGGTTTGCTGCTGCTGGATGTAACTCCGCTGTCTCTGGGCATTGAGACAATGGGCGGCGTGTTTACCCGCCTGATCGACCGCAATACCACCATCCCGACTCGCAAGAGCCAGATTTTCTCCACCGCAGCGGATAACCAGACCTCTGTCGAGGTCCATGTGCTGCAGGGCGAGCGTGAAATGGCTGCCTATAACAAGACGCTCGGCAAGTTCCATCTTGACGGTATTGCTCCCGCGCCGCGCGGCGTGCCGCAGATCGAGGTCAGCTTCGATATCGATGCCAACGGTATCGTAAACGTCTCGGCAAAGGATCTTGGTACCGGCAAGGAGCAGAAGATTACCATTACCGCTTCATCCAACCTCTCCAAAGAGGACATCGATAAGGCCGTTAAGGAGGCCGAGCAGTTTGCGGCCGAGGATAAGCAGCGCAAGGACGAGGTCGACACGCACAACGCCGCCGATCAGGTTATCTACCAGACCGAGAAGACGCTGAATGAGCTGGGCGACAAGGTCAGCGATTCCGACAAGGCGCCCGTGCAGGCCGCGCTGGAGGAACTGAAGGAGAAAAACAAGGGCAACGACGTGCAGGCCATCAAGGATGCTACCGATAAGCTCCAGAAGGCGTTCTACGCCATCTCCGAGAAGCTCTATAAGAACGCTGTACCGCAGGACGGTCAGAATCCGCAGGGCAGCAATCAGCCCGGTGACGACGGCGTCGTAGACGCAGACTTCGAGGAAGTCAAGGACTAAGACAGAATCTCGAAGCGGGGCGGCTTCGCCGCCCCGCTCGCCTGCTTTCCGGCAGGTGCATCGAGCTTCCATAAGAAGGTGGACGCATGGCAAACGAAAACAAACGCGATTATTACGAGGTGCTGGGCGTGACGAAGGACGCGACCGACGCCGACATCAAGCGCGCCTACCGCAAGCTAGCGGCGCAGTACCACCCGGACGTAAACCACGAGCCGGACGCCGAGCAGCGCTTCAAGGAGATCAACGAGGCCAATGAGGTTCTGTCCGACCCGGAGAAGCGTGCACGCTACGATCAGTTTGGCTTTGCGGGTGTGGACCCGAATTTCAATCCGAACGCCGCAGGCGGCAACCCCTTTGGGGATTTCGGCGGCTTCTCCGGCTTCGGCGACATCTTCGGCGATTTGTTCGGCGGCGGCCGAAGCACACGCCGCGGTGCCAACTCGCCGATGCGCGGCGAGGATATCGGCGCGCAGATCGAGCTGGACTTTGAAGAGGCTGCTTTCGGCACCGAGAAGGAAATTTCCGCACAGCGTATTTGCGACTGCGACGAGTGTAAGGGTACGGGCGCCGCACCCGGCACGAAGGCGGAGACCTGCCCGCGCTGCAAGGGCAGCGGTACGGTTCGCACGCAGCAGAGCTTTATGGGCATGGTCATGCAGTCGGACAGCGTATGCCCGGATTGCCGGGGCACCGGTAAAAAAATTCCCACGCCCTGTCCGCGCTGCAAGGGCAAGGGCAAGGTGCGCCGTACGTTCAAGACGCGCGTGCGCTTCCCGGCCGGTATCGACGACGGGCAGACGCTCCGTGTTCGCGGCGAGGGCAACGTCGGCACCAACGGCGGCCCCGCAGGCGACCTGATGGTTACGGTGCGCGTGCGCAGTCATCCGCTCTTCGTCCGCCGTGGGCAGGACGTTTACTGCGAAATGCCGATTACCTTTGCGCAGGCAGCGCTCGGCGCGGAGGTTGAGGTGCCGACGCTTGACGGCAAGGTGCGCTATAGCGTTACCGAGGGTACGCAGACCGGAACAACCTTCCGACTGCGCGGCAAGGGTATCCCGAATGTCGGCGGTAAGGGTCGCGGCGACGAGTATGTCACCGTAACGGTTGAGACGCCGACCCGTCTGAACCGTGAGCAGAAGGATCTGCTCGGGCGGCTTGGCGAAACGCTGACGGATTCCAATCAACCTGCCCGTAAGAGCTTTGCCAGGAAGGCGGAAAAATAAAACGGCGGGCTGTTGCCTGTCTCGGGAAAACGGCTGCCGCCCATATGGGCGGCAGCCGTTTTTTGAACCGAGATTCCCGTCTTGCCGTGCGAAGCGGGGCAACGCAGCAATGAAGGGAGAACCACGGTTTCAGCGGTGCAGGCCGATCGGCTCTGCACCGTTTTTGCGGTCAGTGACGATAACGCCGGCCGCCTTATCCCAAAAGCCGCCGGATCAGACAAAGCTGACCGTCAATGTCCGTTTGCGTCAGGGGAAGCAGGGCGTTGTGCTTTGCCATACCCTCCAGCAGCCAGAGAATATGCGCAGCTGCCGCCTCCGGCGTATCGCAGCGGTAATCGCCCTGCTCCGTACCGAGCCGAATCAGCGCTGCAACAATGGCGACGGAGGACTCCGCACGCTCGATAAGCAGCGTCCGCACCTCTGAGCATTCGTCCGGCAGCTCCCCTTTGTCGTAGCAGCGTTTTGGGTCGAGAAGCTGTGCCAGCCGCGCGGTCAGAAAGGTCTCCAGCACACGCTTTGCCGGAACGGCGTTTGCCTGCGCACGCTCCAATGCGGCGGCGGCAAGCGCCTGCTCCTGCCGTACAAGCGCGCCGAACAGCTCCTCCGTTGAGGAGAAGTAGCGATACAGTCCGCCGCGCGAGATCGCCGCGGTGTTGCAGACATCGGCCATACTCACACGGGCGAAGCCTTTTTCGGCAAAGAGAGTCCTTGCGGCTTCCAGGATCCTTGTACGGGAGGCGTCGGCCTTGGCACCCATCAGAGCGAATCGACGGCGCTCTTCAGCCGTTCGGCGCAGCGCGCCGGGCCGAGAAGCTGCATGACGGAGTAGAGATCCGGGGAATTGGTTCTGCCGGTGACGGCAAGACGCAGGAAGTTGGACACGTCTGCCACGGAACCGGGCCATGCCGAGGAGTCTGCCTTATAGGCTTTCATATCCGTCGCGAAGCCCAGCTCCGCCGTGACGGCCTTGAGCTTATCGAACCAGACGACGGAATCGTCCGCCGGGTCATAGACGGCCGAAAGCTTTTCCAACGCCGTGCGGACAACGGATGGGGCGAACTGTGCAGGGAAGGACTCACGGGCAAAGAATTCGTCGTAGAAGAAGCTCATATACGGTTTCACGTCGCGCCAGGTCGCCAGATCCTTGCGCGGCTTTTTACCGCCCCGGCCGATGGCGAGGATCGCTTTTGCGTAATCCGGGTCTCTGCGCAGCGCTGCGGCGAGGTCCGGCTCAAACTCTTCGGCATACGCCAGTGCGAGCGTGTAAACCTGCGCGGCATCCATGCGGGCAATCTCATTTTTTGACACGTCACACAGCTTGGCATAGTCAAACAGCGCACCTGCCGGATTGAGTTTTTTGCAGGAGAAACGGAAAGCGTCGCTGTCCGCATCGGGGTTGGCGCGGCGCCAGTCCTCATAGTTTGAGTTGAGCAGCGTCATGATATACTCGTATACCGCGCGAACGGGGAAGCCTTCGGCCTTGTAATAGGTCAGTGCCAACTCGGGATCCTTGCGTTTGGAAAGCTTGCGCTTGCTTGCTCCGTCCATCTTCATCAGCGGACCGATGTGGACGTACTTCGGCAAACGGAAGCCGAGCGCATGGAAAAGCTGAATGTGGAACGGCAGACTCGGCAGCCATTCATCGCCGCGCACCACATGCGTGGTACGCATCAGGTGGTCGTCCACCGCGTGGGCAAAGTGGTAGGTGGGAATTCCGTCGGATTTGAGCAGCACATGATCAATGTCGTTTTCGGTGACGGTCAGCGTGCCCTTCACAAGGTCGTTGAATTTGAACTGACGCTCGCAGCTTCCGGTAGAACGGAAGCGCAGTACCCACGGCTGCCCGCTGCGCAGCGCCGCCTCGACGTCCGCAAGCGGACGGTCGCGCCACACGGCATAGGGACCGTAGTAGCCGAAGTTAACCTTTTTTTCCTCCTGCTCGGCGTGCATGGCGGCCAACTCCTCCTCCGTGCAGAAGCAGGGGTAGGCATCGCCCTGTTCGACGAGCTGTTTGGCATACACATGGTAGATCGATGCGCGCTGGCGCTGGCGATAGGGACCGTAGCTGCCCGAGTCACCGGTTTTGGTTGCGCCTTCGTCGAAGGTGATGCCGTAGTGGCTCAGTGTATCGATCAGTACCTCCACGGCACCGGGCACCTCGCGTTTGGCATCGGTGTCCTCCACGCGCAAAAACAACACGCCGCCGGACTGATGCGCCATGCGCTCGGCGACAAGTCCCTGCACCAGATTGCCCAGATGGACAAAACCAGTCGGCGAGGGGGCCATACGGGTGACGACCGCACCTTCGGGGAGGCTGCGTTCGGGAAAGCGCGCCTCAAGCGCCTGCGGCGTTTGGGTCACATCCGGGAAAAGAAGCTGCGCCAAAGCTTTTGCATCCATAAAACATCCCTCTGTTTCTCGTTTTTTCTTTATACTATACGGAATCCCCACAGAAAAGTCAAGCGCTCCGTTTATTGCAGAAAAAGAAAGATGGCGAGCGTCAGTGCAATGCTCTGAGAATCCTCGTTGCCGTCGGCAAGGAGCAGGAGCAGAATAAGTAACAGGAGCGTGTCTCCGTCGTCGCTGCACATGGGCAGAAGCCGCTCCACGACCGGCAGCCGTGAAAGCGTCGGCGGAAGACAGGACGGTGCGGGCGGCGGTGCCGGAGTCGGTGCGGAGGGAGCGGGTTTCTGCGGGGCGTCCGGCACACTTTGGCGGCGAAAGCCGCCGCTTTGGTCCGGAGAATAACGATGATACATACCCTGCCCTCCTTACAGCCCGGGAAAACCGCCGTATTGCCGCAGCGCCAGCCCTGCGAGCTGCGAAAGACGGGCAATCTGCATGGCACGGTCAAGCTTGGCGCAACGGTCGGGCTTCAGATAGGGCTTCAGTGCACACAGCAGCGCTTCCTGTCGTGAGTCGCTGCGGTTGGCCTGCTGCATAAGCGAAAAAACCGAGCGGGCGAAGCCCTCGTCCATGGCGCCAAAGGGCAGTGCAGACGGCGCCTGCGGCGGCGTCTGCGGCGGTGCGGGCGGCGGTGCTTGCGGCTGCGGCGCACCCGGTGCGCCGCCCAGACCGAGCGACTGTGCAAGTGCCTGAATTTGCGCCATGCTTTGTGGGTCGCTCAGGATCCGGTTGATCTGATCCTCCATACCGTCCATTGCGTTACCTCTGTCCGTTCAGCCGCGCAAGCAGCGTCTGCACCTGCGGATCGGACAGCAGCGGCTGCATCAGCGCCTGTGCGCGCGCCGTGTCTCCCTGCCGGGCGGCCTCGGCGGCATTTTGCAGCGTCTGTGTGTTGCCGCGCGAGAGCAGAGCCAGAAGCTGCCGCCCCTCGGCGCTTGTCAGAATGCGCCGGAGCTGTTCGGTATCGGTTTTTTTTGCGGGATCCTGCTGCATGGTCATTGCCTCCCTTGCAAACTTCTGATATAATAACGGTATATGCAGCGGGGACGGAAAGGGTGACGATTGTGAAGCTTTTGATCGTATCGGACTCTCATGGAGATATGGATGCGCTGCACCGCGCCGTATACGGTACGCGGCCGGACGCCGTTATCCATCTCGGCGACCATTGCGCCGATGCCGACGAGCTGGCGGGAGACTTCCCCGGTCTGCCCGTTCTGAGTGTGCGCGGGAATTGCGATTATACCGACCTCACGCGCAGTGAAACACTGCTTCGGGTTTTCGACGGGGTGCGCGTTTTCGCCGCCCACGGTCATCGCTACGGCGTTAAGACCGGGCTTCTGCGCATCGTTTATGCCGCGCAAGAGCAGGAGGCACAGCTTGCACTGTTCGGTCATACCCATAGCCCGCACCTCTCGGAAGAGGGCGGCTTATGGCTGCTGAACCCCGGCGCCTGCGGCGGCGTACGGCCGACCTGCGCCGTTGTGACCATAGAAAACGGTGGCTTTTCCTGCCGCCTGAAGGAAGTATACTCGGAGGGAGTACTATGATTCTGACCATTGACATCGGAAACACCAACATTGTTCTCGGCGGTATTGAGGACGACGAGATCCGTTTTGAAGCGCGCCTTGCAACCGACCGGATCAAGACCTCGGATCAATATTGCGCCGAGCTGAAGATTCTGCTCGGGCTGTTTGATGTGATTCCCGATCAGGTGGACGGCTGTATCATCTCCTCGGTTGTGCCGCCGGTGCTGAACTCCGTTAAAACGGCGCTTTTGAAGCTTACGGGGAAAACGCCGCTGATCGTTGGCCCCGGCATCCGTACCGGTCTGAATATTCGGATGGACAATCCTTCCGAAATTGGCAGTGATCTGATTGTCGCTGCCGTTGCGGCCATCAGTGAATACGGTGCGCCGCTGCTGATCGTTGATATGGGCACGGCCACGACCATTACCGCCATTGATGAGACGGCCTCCTTCGTCGGCGGTTGCATCTGCCCCGGTCTGATGATTTCTCTTGACGCGCTTACGGGCCGCACCGCGCAGCTCCCCGGGATCAGCCTCGACGAGCCGCCCCGCGCCATCGGCAAAAATACGCGTGACAGTATGCGCAGCGGCGTCATGTTCGGTGCTGCGGCCATGCTCGACGGCCTGCTCGACCGCATGGAGGACGAGCTGGGACGTCCCGCACGCGTTGTTGCCACCGGGGGCATTTCGCGCTTTGTAATCCCCCTCTGCCGCCGTGAGATTCTCTGGGATAAAAGCCTGATGACAAAGGGCCTGAATTACCTTTACAGGAAAAACACAAAATAACCTCGACGACCGTGGAACGGCTCTGCCGCTGCAAATTGTGCAGACGGTGTTTTATGCTGCGCTCAAAAGTCGGTCATTGCACGGGCGACAAAGCTGCCCGTGGAAATCTCACGGGAAAATGCTGATGTCATGGGACCGGATTGTCTGCACCCGGCGGCAATGCGTTTCGGCGCTTTGCAGCGTCCGAGAGGGCGATGCCTTTCCCGCCGGAGCGGTGATAAGGCCGGAATGTGCGGGATTACCGCAGCAGGGCGGCGAGAAACGCCAGCAGCGCTATGCCAAAGCCTGCGCCGATGGCGACGGTCACGGCACACTCCACCATGCCGATTGCCGCTGCGACACGGCTTTCCTTCCGCTCGCGCACCGGTGCGGACGCGACGGGAGTTTCGACCGTCTGCTGCGCTGCCAGATAGGGACGAAGATCAATGACCTGATTTGACTGTTTCATGCTCTATTCCTCCGCTTTCGCTTTTTCGGGATAAGAATACCAAATGATGTGTCCAATAAATCGGACTTTTATACTGAAAATGTAATTAATCTACCTCTCGGCTGTCGGATATTGCGTAGTGCCCGGTTTCTTTTATTGTTGCAATTTACGACAGTGTATGCTATAATACCAAAAAAGTGGGGAGAATAGCGTATGAATCCGATTTTAGACCTGTTTCGTGTGACTGTTGAACGTTTTCCCGATCGTGTCGCGATTTCCGACGGTGAACGCTCATATACTTTTTGCGAGCTTTGGCACGGTGCGGCGTGTCTCGCGTCGTCGATTGTGCCCTCCGGTTGTGCTGTAGGGGTGTTTGTGAATCGCACTGCGGAATCCCTGCTTCTCTTTCTCTCCGTGGTTTTCAGCGGAAACTATTACGTTCCGCTTGATCCGGCATTAACGGAAGAGAAACGGAAGCATATTATCGGTGATGCGCAGATTTCCGTATTGCTCGGCGCGGAGGAAAACAGAGTTCTTTTGGATGGCTTTAACAGTACATTTTTAACGTCGGCTGACGCTGCCGAAAATGAGCGTGAGGTCCCGCAGGCCGATTCGGATACCCCTCTGTATATGATTTATACCTCCGGCTCGACAGGTGCGCCGAAGGGGGGTGCTGAAGAGTCACGGCGCCGTGCTCAGCTTCCTTTCCGCCTATACATTACAATTCCGGTTCACACATGAGGATGTGATCGGCAACCAGACGCCGTTCTTTTTTGATGCGTCTGCGAAGGATTATTTCCTGACGCTGATGACCGGTGCACGGCTGGAGGTTTTGCCGTCGGAGCTGTTTTCGTTCCCCGTGCGGCTGATTGCGTATATGAATGCCCGCAAGGTCAGCTATATCTGCTGGGTGCCGACGGCGCTTTGCATTGTTGTCCAGCTCAACACATGTCAGGAGCTCCTGCCGACTTCACTGAAGCGTGTGTTTTTTGTCGGGGAAGTGTTTCCGCGCAAACATCTGGATAAGTGGCGCGCGGCGCTGCCTCAGATCGAATATGTGAATCTCTACGGCTCCTCCGAGCTGGCGGGGATCTGCTGCTTTTACCGGGTACCGCAGGTAATGCCCGAAGAGCCGGCTCTGCCGCTTGGGAAGCCGCTGAGTAATTGCAATCTGCTCCTGCTGGACGGCGAAGGAAATGTCATTACACAGCCGGGACAGGTGGGAGAGATCCATGTTGCGAGCGATGCACTTGCGCTCGGCTACTACCACGATACGGAAAAGACGCGCAATGCGTTTTTTCCGCTCACGTTTCCTGACGGTGTAACGCGCCGAACCTTCCGGACGGGCGACATGGCAAGCTATAATGCCAACGGGGATCTGGTCTTCGCTGCGCGCCGGGACTATCAGATCAAGCATATGGGACGGCGTATTGCGTTGGGAGAAATTGAGACGGTTGCGGACACGCTTCCGGTGCTGCGGCGCTGCTGCTGCCTGTACCATGCAGAAAAGAAGCAGATTGTGCTTTTCTGTGAATTAACGGACGGTGTGGTTTGCACGGGCCGCGAGATCCGATCAAATCTGAAGAACCGCTTAAAAAAAGCCTTGTTTACGACGTTGGCGTTGCTGCTGACTGCGATTCTGCTTTTTGCGATTTATACCGCGCCGTATTTCTATGGAACGACATATCCTTATCAGGATTCAAAGGCAAGAGATGCGCTTGCCGGACAGCTGGATTTGCTGATCAGCGGTTCGTCACATGCGTTCCGCGCGTTTATCCCCGAACAGATCGACCGTGCATTTGGGACAAACAGCTATAATCTTGCCTATTCCATGCAGACAATGCAGGGACGGTACTTCCTGCTCAAAAAAGAGATGGAAAGGAACCCGGTTAAAACGGTGCTGATTGAGGTTTCCTATAATTCACTGACACGCAATCGGAAATCCGAGGGGCCGGAGGGGGATATTTATGAGCTTGGACGTCTTGCAGCTCCGATAGAGCGATGGAGCTTCTTTTTCTCCTCCATATCGCCGTCTGAGTACGGGAAGCTGTACTATGACACGATAGATCGCAGTACAACTGCGTGGAAGGCGATCCTTCGGGGAGAAACAGGCAGTGCGCAGGACAGTGTGCGCGGCTACAGGGGGATGGCTCCCGTCGATCAGACGCCCTCTCCGGAAAAGTATGCAGAAGCATATCACTCGCGCTCGATTGTTACGGAGCAGGATGCGTATGATATTTTTTATTTTGAAAAATGCCTGGAGCTGTGCCGCGAAAAAAATGTGCGCGTGATCTTGGTCACGACTCCGATGCCGAAGAAGACGCTTCTTTCATTCGACCGCATGGAAACGGTTCGCCTCTGGTATGAAGAGTATGCCGCCCGTTTTTGCTGTGAGTTCTATGACTTCAACCTTTTGAAATCCAAAGCGGCGGATTACCCGGAATCTACGGCGTATGTCGACGAGACACACCTTAGCTCAATTGGGGCGCAGACCTTCTCGGAAGATCTGTGTGAGGTGCTGAAAAAGACTGAAAACGACGCTTCCGTCGAGGGACTGTTTTACGGCAGTTATGACGAGATGGTGGAAATGCTGCTGCGCAAGTGAGGCATGATGCTGTCGACAAAGCCGCCCAAGCAAGGCGGCTTTGTGCAGATAAAACCGAAACGGAGGTTTCTGTGATGAAAGAATTCTCATTCCCCTCGCATGGTGCCGGGACGATCCGTGCGTATCGCTGGGAGCCGGAGGGAGCGCCCGTAGCTGTTTTGCAGATCGTCCACGGCATTGCCGAGCATATGCTGCGCTACGACGAATTTGCCCGATGGCTCAACGAGCGCGGGGTTCTGATTGTTGCGGAGGATCATATGGGTCACGGGAAAAGCGAAGGCAGCGGCGCGCCGCTGTATTTTGCAGGCGGATGGTTCTGCGCCGTGGACGACAGCTTTGAGCTGCTGCGCCGCACACAGGCGGAGTTTCCGGATACACCCTATTTTATCCTTGGCCACTCCATGGGCTCCTTCCTGACGCGCAGTCTTCTCATCCGTTACCCGAAAACGCGGCTGGCCGGCGCGGTCATCTGTGGTACGGCGTGGCAGCCGGAGCCCGTGCTGCTGGCTGGACGAGCGCTGACGGCGCTGGCTGCGCTCGGCGGCGATAAGCGACACAGTCGGTTTTTACATCGGTTGATGTTCGGCGCCTATAATGCTGAATTTCCTGATGCAAAGACAGAAAACGACTGGGTCTGCTCCGACCCGGAGGTTGTTGCACGTTATACTGCCGACCCGCTGTGCGGCGGCAGGGAGACAGTCGGACTGGCGCGCGCCATGCTCGGCGGCATCGCGTTCAACCAGAAGCGGAAAAATCTGGCGCGGATGAATCCGGAGCTTCCGGTGCTGTTTATTGCCGGACAATCCGATCCCGTCGGCAATATGGGCAAGGGCGTCGTGCGAGCGGCAGACGAGTTCCGGAAAGCGGGAGTACGACGTGTTGACTGCAAGCTCTACCCCGGCCGCCACGAGATTCTCAACGAGCCGAATCGGCTTGAGGTCTACCGCGATGTCTGGAATTTTATGGCTGCGGCGGGAAATCTTGTTACTGATTTGTAATTATTTTTTCAAAATGCCCCGTAGCGGTGCGAACGGCGCTTGACGAGCCTGAAAAAGTCTGTTACAATGAAACCGTGTTGATTTTCGGCAAATTCAGATCCAGAGGTGAAACCATGAGAAGATCCTTTATCATATTCCTTGTGACCTGCCTCCTTGCGGCCATGCTGATCCCTGCGTTTGCGACCGAGCAGGAGCCCTATGCGGAGAAGGACTATCGGCTCAGTGCGGACGGTCTTGCGTTCGTGAAGGAAATGAGCGACAAGGATGTTTCCGGCACCTCGGCTCTTACGGAGGCCGAGCAGGCTGTCACGGCGCTTGCCGCACGCTATTCGCTTACGTTTACGCAGCCGCAGGCCGATGCGCTGATCGACTTTACGCTCAATTACGGGACGTATATCCTCAGCAGCAATTACCGCGTGGAGCGTGTGCTTGCCGCCGGAAAATTCAGCGAGGTCGAGCTGGCCAATGCCATGTGTGCATGGGTGAAGATCGGTTCGGATTTCTCGCAGAAGCTCCTTGATCGCCGTATCCGCGAGCTTCAGCTTTTCCTTTACGAAGACTATCAGGGAGCGACAACTCCCGGCTTCCGTTATCTTGTCTTTGACGGCAACGGCGGCAAGTCCGAGGACAATACCGTGCTTTGCTACGCCGCCGGCCAGACCTATGCCGAGCTTCCGTTGGCAACGCGCAGCGGCTACAACTTTGCCGGCTGGTTTACCGCGAAGGAGGACGGCACGCAGGTTGTCAATAAGCTGACCGTAACGGAGAATCTGGCCGTTTATGCCCGTTGGACGAGGGATCCGGTGTCCGGCAACCCGAATGACAATGAGCCTGCCGACCCTACCGACCCGACCGACCCTACAGAACCGAAGCCGGAGCTGCCGGAGCTGAAGACCAGTGAGGAAGGTGTTCAGTTTATCAAGGATCATGAGGGCTTCCTGCAATACGCCGTATGGGACTACAGCCAATGGTCCATTGGTTACGGCACGCGCTGTGATCCCGATGACTATCCGGACGGCATTACCCGTGAAGAGGCGGACCGCCTCCTGCGCGTGATGCTTGCCGATTTTGAAAAGGTGCTGGACAAGCTCCTGAGTGAAAAATCTGCCGTCGTACATACACAGGCTCAGTATGACATGATGGTGAGTCTGACCTTCAACCTTGGCCAGCAGTGGATGCGCTCGGATTATGAGCTGTACAAAAACCTGCTTGGCGGTGTAACGGATGAGCTTGCGTTTGTCAATACGCTGGGGCGCTGGATCAATGCCGGCGGTTCTCCGTTGGACGGCCTGGCGCTGCGTCGTATTGACGAGGCGTGCCTGTATCTGTATGGCGAGTATAAGCTCGGCAATTCGCGCTATATGCGCATCGTCTATAATGCAGCGGGTGGCTCCTGTGACGTGGACTACCGCTATTACCGCACAGGAGAAGCGCTCGGGACATTGCCCACGCCCGTCCGTGAGGGACACCGTTTCCTTGGTTGGTATGATAAGCCGGAGGCCGGCGGCACACTTTACACTGCGGCTGCCGTTGCTCCGACGACGAAGAATCTCCGCCTGTACGCCCGCTGGGAGTTGGCGCCGGTCGACCCCACGGAACCGACGGAGCCCACGGAACCGACGGAGCCCACGGAACCGACGGAGCCCACGGAACCGACGGAGCCCACCGAGCCGACGCCTTCGTTTACGGATGTGGATCCCTTTCAGTGGTATTATGACTATGTGCTGCGCGGTGTGGAGCTGGGACTGTTTAACGGCATGGGCGACGGAACCTTCGAGCCGGGCGGCACGATGACCCGTGCCATGATCGTTACCGTTCTTTACCGCATGGCCGGTTCTCCCGCCGCTTCCGCGAGCACTTCGTTCAGCGATGTTTCCGCAGGTCAGTGGTATACGCAGGCCGTTGCATGGGGGACGGAGCAGGGAATCGTGCTCGGTATGGGCGACGGTACCTTCGGCACGAATGCGATGGTTCAGCGTGAGCAGCTCGTAACGTTCCTGTATCGTTATGCCGGAAGCTGCGGCATCGACACCTCGGCCCGCGCGGATCTGTCGGCTTTCCCGGATGCGGGACGGGTTTCCTCCTACGCCCGTGAAGCGATGCAGTGGGCGGTCGCCAGCGGCATCCTCAACGGATCGGACGGCTACCTGCTGCCCCAGGGCAAGGCGACCCGCGCTCAATGTGCGAAGCTTGTAGTCAGCTTTTACGACAAATTCCTCAATAAGGACTAAACTGCAAACGAACGCCCCGGCGAACTATGCGTCGGGGCGTTTTCCTGCGAATCTGAGGTGAAAGAATGGAGTTACAGAATTACAGACTGACGCTGTGCTACGACGGCACGCGCTATCAGGGTTGGCAGCGACTGCCGAGGAACGGGATGAGCATTCAGGGCAGGGTGGAGCAGGCCCTGAGCGAGCTGTTCGGTCTGCCGATTGAGATCAGCGGAAGCGGGCGCACGGATGCGGGCGTCCACGCAATGGCACAGGTCGCCTCGTTCCGCGCGCCTGCGCAGCCGCCGGAACGGGTACTGGCGCGGCTGCGTACGCTTCTGCCGGAGGATATCGGCGCACTGTCGCTGGAATATGCCGCCCCGCGTTTTCATGCCCGTCTTTGTGCTGCGGAAAAGACATATCGCTACCGCATATGGAACAGCGAGGCGCCGGATGTATTTGAAAGGCGCTGGCGCGTGCGGGTGTCGCAGCCGTTGGAGCTTTGCGCAATGCGTGAAGCTGCGGGATTGTTGATCGGTACGCACGATTTTGCTGCATTTTGCAGCAATCCGCAGATGAAAAAATCAACGGTCCGCACGCTCAAACGTGTAGAATTGACGCAGCGCGGCGCAGAGCTGCAAATTGATATGACTGCCGACGGTTTTCTGTATCACATGGCGAGGATCCTTGCCGGAACACTGCTCGAGGTCGGACTCGGCAAACGTGAGGCGCAGTCCGTCCCGGGGCTGTTCGGCGGCCCGCGCGCTGCAGCGGGGGAGACAGCCCCGGCAAAGGGCCTTTGGCTGATGGAGGTAAAATACGGATGAACATTCAGATCTTTGGAAAGAACAAATGCTTTGATACCAAAAAAGCGGAGCGCTATTTCAAAGAACGTCGCATAAAATATCAATATATCGATCTGAAACGCTACGGAATGTCCAACGGAGAGTTTGAAAGTGTGCTCCGTGCCGTCGGCGGTGTAGATCAGCTCATCGATTGGAGCAGCAAGGATGCGGATGTTACGCTGATGCACTATATGGAGGATTCCCGTGCCAAAGAGGATAAGCTGTTTGAGCGCCCGGAGCTGATGAAAACGCCTGTCGTGCGCAACGGACGGCAGGCAACTTCCGGATATTGTCCGGAGGTTTGGAAGCAGTGGGAAGGGTAGAGTACGGAATGGAAGGCACGCTTCGAATTTCAATCCCGGCAGAGGTTCGTGATATTCTGCAAACGCTTCGCGCGAAGGGCTATACGGCCTATGCGGTTGGCGGCTGTGTGCGCGACAGCCTGCTTGGCGCAGTGCCGAACGACTGGGATATTTGCACCGCAGCGCGGCCGGAGCAAACCGCGGACTGTTTTCCGGGCGAACGCGTTCTGCTTACCGGTGCACGTTATGGCACAGTCACGCTGCTGCGCGGCGAAGCGGGGTATGAGATCACGACCTTCCGTGCCGAGAGGGGTTACTCCGATGCCCGTCATCCGAGTGATGTGGACTTTCTCGATACGCTTGCCGGCGATCTGTCGCGCCGCGATTTCACCATCAATGCCATGGCGGCGGACGAAAACGGCTGTGTGGTCGATCCGTTCGGCGGGCGGGACGATTTAAAGCACGGTACCCTGCGATGTGTCGGTGAGCCGGCTGCACGGTTTACGGAGGATGCGCTGCGAATGCTGCGTGCACTCCGCTTTGCATCGCGTTTTGACCTTCGGGTCGAAAGGCATACGGCATCGGCTCTGCATGAATTGCGCGATTTGCTGCACCGCGTATCAAGCGAACGCATTGCAAAGGAGCTGTGCGGTCTGCTGCGCGGCGCTGCGGCCGCGCGTGTATTGCGTGAGTTTTCCGACGTTGTGTGCATTGTGCTGCCGGAGCTTTCCGCCTGCATCGGCTTCGACCAGCACAACCCGCACCATGCCTATGACGTCTGGGAACACACACTGCACGCGCTTGACGCGGCGGAGCCGGATGTCATCCTGCGGCTTGCCGTACTGCTGCACGACATCGGAAAGCCTGATTGCTTTTCGACGGATGCTGCGGGAATCGGCCACTTTTACAATCATGCGGAGCGGAGCGAGGGGCTTGCACGAGCCGCATTGACGCGGCTGCATTTTGATCGAGAAACAATAGGACGTGTTACACGATTGATTGCTGAGCATTCGCGGGAGTTGCCCGCCGATTCGCCAAAAACGCTGCGGCGACTGCTTGTCCGAATGGGCGGCGCACAGGACGCACGGATGCTTCTGCGGCTGCGCCGCGCCGACCGCATGGGCACGGGGACACGCCCTGCGTGGAAGGTCGAACAGGAAACCGCTGCGTTTGAGACGGCTTTGGCAGCCGTTCTGGCGCAAAAGCCGCCGATGAGCGTCCGCGACCTTGCCCTGAGCGGCGGAGAGCTGATGACGCTTGGCCTGCACGACAGGCAGATCGGACAGATGCAGCAGAGACTTTTGACGGCCGTTCTGGATGGCACCGTGGAAAATAACCGGGAAGCGCTGTCGAAGCTGGTAAAATCTGATTTAAAATCAGAAAACGAGCACGGAATAGATTGACAAAAACAAGACGGGGTGTTATAATGAATTTGTGAAAAACCGCCAAAGGGGGCACCCCAAAATGAAATCCTTTGTTCTGCGTGGCAACTTGTGTGACTGTAGCTCCGTCGATGCCGTCCGGATTCGGGAGCGAGCATGGCTTGTTTGCGAGGACGGTCTGTGCAGCGGCGTGTTCGACGTACTGCCGGAGCGGTATCGGAATCTTCCCGTCACCGATTTTGGCGACGCTTTGATTCTTCCCGGATTGGCGGATCTTCATGTCCACGCGCCGCAGTTTTCTTTCCGCGGTCTTGGCATGGATATGGAGCTGCTGGACTGGCTGGAGCGATACACCTTCCCCGAGGAATCAAAGTATGCCGATGCGGAATACGCCGCGCGCGCTTATGACCAGTTTGTTGGCGCACTGCGCCGTAGCTTCACAACCCGCGTTGTTGCTTTCGGTACGATCCACCGTGGAGCGACGGAGCTTCTGATGCGCCTTCTGGATGAAAGCGGCCTTGCCGCCTATGTCGGGAAGGTCAATATGGATCGTAACTGCCCGGAGACATTGCGCGAGGATACCGTTGTTTCTCTGGAAACGACGGAGGCGTGGGTATGCGAAACGAGGGAGCGGTTTGCCAATGTGAAGCCGATTTTGACGCCGCGTTTTGCACCGAGCTGTACGCCGGAGCTTCTGGACGGACTGGGACGTCTGGCACGGAAATATGCGCTTCCCGTGCAGAGCCACCTGTCCGAGAATTTTGGTGAGATCGCATGGGTAAAGGAGCTGTTTCCGGACTCCGGGTTTTATGGCGAGGTCTACGACCGCTTCGGCCTGTTCGGCGGGGATACACCCTGCATCATGGCACACTGCGTTCATTCCGGTGAGGCCGAGCGTGCGCTGATGCGCAGCAATGGCGTGTTTGTTGCGCATTCCCCGCTGTCAAATTCCAACCTTGCCTCCGGTGCGGCACCTGTTTCGGCCTACCTTGCGGAGGGACTGCACGTCGGTATTTCCTCCGATGTTGCGGGCGGCGAGACGGAAAATCTTTTTGCCGCGCTTGCGGGAGCAATCCGCGCCTCAAAGCTGCGCTGGCGGCTGTATGACGAGAGCGTCAGGCCGTTGACGGTCGATCAGGCACTCTATATGGCGACACGCGGCGGCGGTGCTTTCTTTGGTAAGGTCGGTGCGTTTGAGCCGGGCTATGAGCTGGATGCGATTGTCCTTGACGATACGGCGCTTGTGCACCCGCAGCCGCTTTCGGTGCGAAGCCGTCTGGAGCGGTGCCTGTATCTGGCCGACGACCGGCAGCTTGTCGCAAAATATGTCCGCGGTCTGCGCCTGTTTTGAACATGGAAGGGACCCTTGCGGTCCCTTTTTTGTATGGAAGTACCGTTGCGGCGCAAAATATGGTTGACCGCCGCACACGCGTGTGCTACAATTCTCCTATCTGAATTTTGGAATCGAGGGATCGGCTATGACGGAGCTCATTACGATAGAGCAGTCCGCTGCGCTGGATGATTTTGTCCTGCATCATGAATTCTGCCACTTTATGCAAACCTCGCTCTGGGGGCGTGTGAAAAAGGACTGGGGATGGTATGGCCTGATCTGCCGCGACGACAGCGGAAAAATCGTCGGTACGATGGCGATGCTGCGCCACAATGTCCACTACCTGAACACCTGTATGCTGTATGCGCCGCGCGGCCCCATCTTTTCGGACGGCGACTGGGCGACCTTTGAGGAGCTCGTTGACGCGGCGCGCGACCTTGCGAAGCAGACCGGCGCCTATCTTCTGCGTCTTGACCCGCGTATTGAGGAAAACCGTACGGACTTCTCCGAGGAGTGTAAGCGCCTCGGTTTTACGCAGAATATGGCGACGGACTATACGCTTTTCCAACCGAGAATGTGCTATGTACTGGATCTTCACGGCCTTACGCCGGAGACCTTGGAGTCCAAATACCACCGTTCGACGCGTTATAATGTTCATCTTGCCCAGCGGCGCGGCATCGAATGCGTGTTCGGTACGCCGGATGACGTGCCGGAGTTTTGCCGCATGATGGCGCAGACGGCAGAGAAAAACGAGTTTACGCCGCGCTCCGGTCCATATTTCCGCCAGCTTCTGACGGAACTGGGTGACCATGCGAAAATGTACTTTGCAAAGCAGAACGGCGAGATTATCGCGGGTACCATTGCCGTGACCTATGGCAACCGTTCCTGGCATATGTATGGCTGTTCGGACAATTCCCGTCTTGCCGACCGCCCGAATGAGTATCTTCAGTGGCGGATGCAGAGCGATGCGATTGAAGCCGGATGCGATGCCTTTGACTTCCGCGGCGTGGAGGGTTATCCTGTGGACGACAATCCGAAGATCGGCCTGCACAAGTACAAGCAGGGGTATGGCGCGGAATTCCATTCCTATGTCGGTCAGTTCGACCTTGTGCTTCGGCCGCAGATGGCGAAGCTCGTTCAACTGGCTGCGAAGCTCAAGACAAAGAGATAAACAGTTGTGGGGCATTGCTGCCGCGGTGCCCCTTCGTCTGCAGCGCAGGGTGAGTTTGCGGAAATTCAGGCGACAAAAGGCCGGCCCAATAGGGCCGGCCTTAATTTGTTGAAAAACCGCCTGGTGCGGTTCCGTCCGGTCTGCCGCTTTCAGCGTTTGCGGGCGCAAAAAAGCAGGGAAAAGGAGAAGAAAGCACTTGACAACAGGAGGAAAGGTATGGTATAGTCGAGATAACTCAAGGCGTAATTTTGCGCGAAATGACTGCTTCCGCCTGCGCCTTGGGAATTCTTTTACGGGGAGTGTTTGCTGGAGTAAATCGTATTGTTAAGGCGGAAGCAGATGATGAGAAAGGCTGCAGCGGTGTTGCCCGAAAGGATTCCCGGTACGCATAACCATCCGGAACGGCACAGGATTGCGCCTGCTCACCCCTCCACTTGCGACTTGCTGTACCAGGGATTCCGCGGGGCATCCTCCTTTCCGGGATACTTGCAGTGCGGCGAAAAGAGAAAAAGACACATCCAAGACAGAAACGGAAAGGAGCACGAAAATGAAAGCAACCAGGTTACACTGGATTTTCCGCATCCTCTCGCTTACACTGATCCTGGCGCTTCTGTTCCAGCTTGTACCCGCACAGGCGTTGGCGGCGGACGAGCCTGCTCCCCGGCCGGCAGAAGGGACGCCGGAGGCACGGATTGTCTCCGAGGTCGTGTCCCTGCGAACACAGACACAGAAGCATTACCGCATGAGCGACGGCAGCTTCCTTGCGGTAGACTACGGCACGGCCATACATTACAATGACAACGGTGAGTGGAAGGACATTGACAACACGCTCCGCTCATATGCACGCAGCACGGATTCGACCTATCGGACAAGCGCGGGAACCGCCACAAAGGAGTTCGCACGCACCCTGGCCTCGGATTTCGTGTTTTCTTTTTCCTCCGGCAGCGAAAAGATTTCCGTCTCCCTGCAAACGCCGGCCCGCCGCACGGGACGCAGCTCCGGCAATGCGCGTATTGTCAGTGCTCAGACGGCGCAGGAGGATACCCTCGCTTCACAGCTCCGCCTTCCGAAGCTCAGCAGCGAGATCCTTTACCCGGACGTGTATGAAAACGTCGACCTGAAATACGAGATCTACGGTATGGATGTCAAGGAGAGCATCATTGTCCATGATGCGCTTGACAGCTACCGCTTTACCTTCCGGCTCACGCCGGAGAATATGACGCCGGAGCTGCTGGCAGACGGCTGCGTCGTCCTTCGCAATACCCAAAACGAAATTCTTTACCGCATCCCCGCTCCGTATATGTTCGACAACACGCTGGCTTATTCCGAAGCGGCCCATTATGAGCTGACACAGGAGAGCGCCGGCGTGTGGCTGCTGACCGTTGTGGCCGACAGCGCCTGGATCGAAGCGCCGGAGCGCGTGTTCCCCGTAACCATTGACCCGACGATCCGGCAGGAGACCGGACTGGCGGACTTCATCGGCCGCACCGTCGCCAGCGAAATCCCCGGAAAAGTGACCTCCAAGACCAATGTGGCCGTCGGCTACCACGGCTCGAACGGTCAGATGGAGACGTATTATAAGCTCCCCTTTGTGCCGGAAATCCCGGAGGACTGCTCCATCGTCCGCGCCTATGCGGGGCTCCTGCAAAATGACTTCCGCTCCGGGACGGACAGCACCGGCGGCACGCTGGTCATGTATATGCACGAGATCACAAGCGCAACGGGCGACCAGAGCTGGTTTGACGCCATGACCTGGGCGACCCGCCCGTCCGTCGGCCCGGTGTTGGACTATCTTGAAACCAACTGGTACGGCATCGGCTCCAAGCAGCTCTTTGACATTACCCCCGTCGCAAAGAAGTGGTACCAGGGCGGTACCAATTACGGCCTCGCCATTACCTCCAACGGCAATGCGACGACCAAATGCCGCGCGTGGTTTACCTACAACGCAAGAATGACCTTCCTTGTGGCCTACCGCAACACAACCGGCATCGAACCGTATTACTCCTACCAGACGCTTGGGGCGGAACAGGCCGGAACGCTCTACATCTCCGACGCGACCGGACAGCTCACACTTTGCCGGAACCTTGTGTCCTATGCCTCGGCGGTAAACCCCTTTGCACTGGAGCTGTATTATAACGGCAACTATGCCGCCAACAGCGCAGCGGATTATGACTGCAGCGCCGCACTCGGCCTTGCCATGAAGCTCGGCGCCGGCGTGAGACTCAATGTCATGCAGCGCGTCGTCAGTGAAAACATCTCCGTCGGCGAAACAACATATACCTGCCTGAAATATACCGACGGCGACGGAACCGTGCATTACTTCTCCCGCAAGAGCGGCGATACGACCGCATGGTATGATGAGGACGGCCTCGGCCTGAAAATTACAACGGAAAACGGCCGGTATGTAATGTCGGATGATCAGGACGGAAAGCTGTTCTTTGACGCCGACGGCCATCTTTCCTATACGCAGGACGCCAACGGCAACCGCATCAACATTACCTATACCGGCAGCGGCAGCACCAAACGTATCTCCAAGATTACACAAAAGAACAACGGCGGCACGGAGATCACCGTCGCCACGCTTACTTACAATTCCTCCGGCTACCTGACCGGTGTGACCGATGCGGCAAATTATGTCCGTACCCTCGGCTATACCAACGGCAAGCTGACTTCCATCTCCAGAGGCAGTACGCTTCAGGCACAGTATGGCTACAGCACCGCCTCCGGCGGCGTCGGCGCACGCCTGCGCTATGCCTATGACGCCGAGCTGCACTACGGCATCGGCATCGACTATGCAGGCCGCCGCGTCGGCGCATACTACGAAATTACCTCCGCCGGCAACACAAGCCGCCCCGGCGCAATCGTGGAGGTTTCGCAGAACGGAGAAGGCCAGACCTGCTATCATGACTACGGCAGTAACCGCGTCAAATATGATCCGAATAACAACGCCTCCGTAAACGACGACATTCTGACCTACTATACCTTTGACTACGCGCTGCGCACGGTCAACGCCTATACCACGGACAGCTGCGGCAAGTTGCTCGGCGCATCGAACGCCGCCTACAGTCAGAATGACGGCGTTTCCCGGCAGAACAACCGTACTCTGCGTACCGCAGGCATCGGCGCTTCCTCCTTCAACCGCCTGAGAAACGGCTCGTTCGAATACTCCGGAGCCAAGGATCCCGCGTGGAGCTTTACCGGTGCGGGGCAGACCACTTCGAATATTCTCATCAAGGAGGAAAATCCCCGCACGGGCGCAAAGGCGCTCAAGGGCTGGATCAAGCCGAACACCAACGGCACGGTCAGCGCATACCAGACCTCGGACAGCATTTCTGCAAACTATACCTATACGCTCTCCGTCTACGTCAACACCTCCGCCTGTACGAGCTTCCTCGGCAAGGGCATTTATCTGCGTGTGACGAACCTGTATAGCGGTGCCGTTGCAACGGGCGAACCGATCAACTACGCCACAAGCACCGCCATTGACGGCGGATAGTCGCGTATCAGCGTGACCTTTCGGGGCGCCGGGATGACTGTTCCGGCCAAAATTGAGCTCATCAACGAGGGCGTCGGCGGTGCGTTCTATGCGGATGATATGCAGCTTGAATACGGAGAGTCCGCCAATACGCAGGAGCTTCTGCGCAACGGCGACCTGCAGCACTGGAGTGATCAGTGGGAGTTCTGCGGTCAGGGCGGCACGTTCGTAAATAATGAGGGCGTATATACGCTGCCCGTGGGCGGCGAACCCCACAGTCTGCGGATCGTCGGCGATCCCTATGGCGTCAACGGCGCTTACCAGACCGTTACGGTCAATCTGCCCGGCTCGCAGACCTATGTCCTTTCCGGCTGGGCCAGGGCGAACTCCGTGCCCACGCAGGGGTCGAGTACACGTACATTTGGCCTGCGTGCGCTTCTGACCTACTCCGACGGCACGACGGAAACGCACTACGTTCCCTTCTGCTCAGATGTCGTCGCATGGCAGTTCACCTCCATGGCCATCGTCCCGAAGAAGGCGCTGACCGTCTCGACCATCCGCGTGTCCTGCGTGTATGAGCATAACGACAATACCGCATGGTTCGACGATATCTCGCTCACACGCGAGGTGGCACAGACGATGCGCTACGACGAGGACGGCCGGCTGATCTCCACCGCTGCGCTCGGCTCCGGAGAACGGCAGAACACCTGGGAGAACGGGAACCTGACCTCGGTGGTAAGGGACGGCTGCGCGACGCTGCAATACACCTATGACAGCAAGCACAACCTGACGCAGGCGTCCAACGGCCTTGTCCGCGAAAGCTATACCGTCGACGCCACGGGCAATGTGACCGCCAGCGCATTGACTTCCGCCGGGGGCACAGGCGTGAAAATCACGGCCTCGGCAAGCTATACCGACAGCGGCAACCTTGTAAACTCCGTTACCGACGCACGCGGAAACACCGTAACGAACTTCTATGTTGACTCCTACTACCGGATGCTCGGCTCGCCCTTCCGGACGACGGATCCCAACGGTACGGTCCGCACGGCCATGCATAACGAAGCGGCAGGCAGGCCGTCCATGAATTATATTGACAGTGTAATCTCCGCCAATTATAATTACAATGAAAGGGGACTCCTGTCTGCCCTGACCCGCGCGGGCTACATCTCGGGCGATTCCGGAAGAACGCGCACCGAGCAGGTATACAGCTTTACCTACGACAGCTTCGGCAACACGACCTCGATCTCCGTCGGAGCGCGGCTGCTTGCCGAATACACCTATGCCGCGAAGAACGGCAGCCTGCTGCGCCGCAGCTACGGAAACGGCGCATACAGCGACTATACCTACGACATTCTGGGGCGGGTCACACGCATGACCACCTCCTCCGGCGACGATTACCGTTATGTCTATAACGCCGCCGGCGCGGTGTCCTCGGTGCAGGACCTGACGGGAGGACTGGACTACCGCTATACCTACGACTCCATTGGACGGCTCATTGGCGGAGAGCTGCGGCAAAGCGGAACGATGGCGCTGCAAACGTGGCACAGCTACGACTCGCTCAGCCGCCTGTCGCTGCAGAGCTGGAGACTCGGAGACAAGACCTACCGGGAAGAGTACACATACGATACCTACAGCCGCCTGACGCAGAAAAAGATTACCCTGCCGACGAAGTATAACGGGCAGTACGAGGTTATAAGCCTCACGCCGCGCTATGACAGCCTGAGCCGCCTGCTGGGCGTCAACGGCTTTGCCAACACGACCTACGAGTATCTGGCGGGAGCGGCAAGCGGCACGACGACCACGCTCGTCTCGCGCTATGCCTACGCCAACAACGGCACCAACGGCTTCAGCCCGATCTCATGGCAGTTTACCTACGACGCGCTGGGGAACATCCTCTCGGTGACGGACAGCAGCGGCAGAGTCACGCGCTACGAATACGATCTGCAAAGCCAGCTCACAAAGGAAGTCTCTCCGAACGGGACGTGGGAATACACCTACGACACCTACGGCAATCTGCGGGAGAAGAAGCACACGACAAGCGGCGGCGTGGTAGACGAAACGCTGGTCTACGGCTACGACGACAGCGGCGACTGGAAGGATCTGCTGCTTTCGGTCACGCGGACGAAAAACGGCGTCACAACGAGCGGCAGCCTGAGCTACGATGCCAGCGGCAACCCGCTGACGTACTTCAACGGCACAAACTGGAGCTTCACATGGCGCAACGGCCGGGAGCTGAACAGCGCCAGCGGCAACGGCTACAGCTTAAACTACAGCTACGACCTGAACGGCCTGCGGACGGAGAAGAAGGTTACCAAAAACGGCACGACGGAGACGCACACCTATCTCTACGCCAGCGGGCAGCTTCTGCGGGAGAGCTTCGTAAGGAACGGCAAGACCTATACCTTAGACTTTGCCTACGATCTTTCCGGCAAGCCGTACTTCCTGCTGGCGACGGTAGATGGTGCAATTTCGCTTTATTACTTCGTCACAAACCTGCAGGGCGACGTCGTAAGAATTACCAATGCGCAGAAAGAGACCCTCGCGAACTACAGCTATGACGCCTACGGTAAGCTCCTGAGCGTCACCAACGCCGCCGGTGCAGCCATTTCGGACACAAGTAACATTGCCCTCATAAATCCCTTACGCTACAGAGGCTATTACTACGATTCCGAAACGGAGCTGTACTATCTCCAAAGCCGTTACTACGATCCCACCACCTGCAGGTTTATTAACGCAGACTCCTATGCAAGCACCGGCCAGGACTTCCTCGGCTACAATATGTTTGCGTACTGTCTGAATAACCCGTTGCGTTATACAGACTATGACGGAGAGCTGGCATACCCGGGAGAAATTCATCAGGCTGTGGTTCAAAGGATTGCGAAGGAGTATGGGTATTTTCCAGAACAGACGATATATTACAGTGCTCCATTTAAGGGGCGGAAGAGGGGTCGTGTCGATCTTATCAGCAAAGACGGCGAAATTTGGGAAGTAAAACCAATGGGCACTTTTTATTACCAGCAAGGCTTGGTGCAAATAAACCAATATACCCGATCTGACAACACATGGAAGAAACCTCCAAAAAACGCGAACATTAGCAAACCTCTTAAGCTAAAAAAAGGAGGCCCCATCCCGTCGGAGCGATTTACATATCACGGACGTGACGGCGATTATCTAGTCATCTACAAATATGCCGGTGAAGGGATTATCCAATATGCCTATGTCAAAGTTCCGGAGCCGGAAGAGGTGTTGGCCTACGCAGGGGTTTGTGCACTGGGAGCAGTTGCTATAGGTGCATACAAAGCATTTTCCCCCGCACCTCTTTTTAGGAAGTGTTATCTTACAGACTATTACTGCGAGATGCAGAAAGCATTTTCGTGAGGAGGGTTCAATGATAGAATTTAAGGATATAAAGAAACAGATCCGCGCTGAAGGGTTTAAACCTTATAAAGGTGCTTACTATCGAGTGGTAAACGACGTTTTACATAAAATACTATTGAGAACGATTCCGTTTGCACAGGAGTTTGATGTTCAGTTTGAAATTATTCCTCTATGTGCAGAAATCACTCCAATGGACTTAGACCCTGACTGCCTATACCGGCTCAGTGACTTATACCCACCATATGCTTGGGCATATGGTGGGAAATACCGACCTACAAGAGAGGAATGTTTACATAGGGTTTTAGATGCCTTGCAGCACCAGCTTTTTCCTATGCTTTTGAATGCAAATAGCTGCCACGGAGCGTTTCCTGCTCTGTATGACTTCCTGTATCGTTGCGAAGAGAACCGACTTCAAACACTGCGTATGGAGGGAGGACAAAATCGTGCGAAACCATTCGAATGGCGTACCCTGTGGGATGGCAATCTGCTTTATATGGCACTGAAAAACAAAGATTACGCCTACGCCTTACGATCAATCAAACAAATAGTTGAAGAGGATGAGTTCTATCTAGGTAAATATATTGTGGAAAGAATGCAAGAGGGCCTTCCGATACCGGAGGATGTTCTCAAAAAGACACCGGGCCTATTTGATCAATTTATTTGGGATATAGAACACAATGTATTTGATTATATTGATATCGTTCTTGAATACAACGAGAAGCGATCGAGAGAGCTACTTCAGCAAACGTTATTCTCCAAAGGTTGACGCAAGAAAAAATGTACGATACGGCGAATGTTTGGACCGATAGGCCCAGCATACCTAATTCCTAATCAAGCCATGCAAATATTTGATGATTTCAAGTTTAACCCATAGCTTAAAAAGGAGTAAGACGGTGAAAGATAATATTATATTTAACAAAATGTGGGAGGATGATGACCTGACAGCATTAAAGGTTGTGTGTTCCTCTTCTGTGGCAACTATCACATCAGAAATATATGTCTCAAATCCTTTAATTGATGAACTGATTTTCCAGATTAAGCAATTCCTTGATGGAAATGCTGAGGAAGGCTTATGGGCAAACTCAGATAAAGGAAATGACTCGACAGCGTGTGTATCATTCCGATTCTTTAGGAAAGATAGGTTGGGGCATATAATTATCGAAGTGTATGCCGAACTTGACGATGGAGGAAATTTCGCTGAACACAATTGTTGCTTTTTTGTCAGCACTGAGTACGGCTTATTAATGAAGTTTTGTGAAAGCCTGGCTTGGTTGAAGAATCACCCAGTAGGATGTGAAATTCGCTTAAATAACAATTAAACATACTACGCCGACCTGAACGGTCTGCGGACGGAGAAGAAGGTTACCAAAAGCGGCACGACGGAGACGCACACCTATCTCTACGCCAGCGGGCAGCTCCTGCGGGAGAGCTTCGTAAGAAACGGCAAGACCTACACCTTAGACTTTGCCTACGATCTTTCCGGCAAGCCGTACTTCCTGCTGGCGACGGTAGATGGTGCAATCTCGCTTTACTACTTCGTCACGAACCTGCAGGGCGACGTTGTAAGAATTACCAATGCGCAGAAAGAGACCCTGGCAAACTACAGCTATGACGCCTACGGCAAGCTCCTGAGCGTTACCAACGCTTCCGGAACGACCATCTCGGACACGAGTAACATTGCTCTCATAAACCCCTTACGCTACAGAGGCTATTACTACGATTCCGAAACGGAGCTGTACTATCTCCAAAGCCGCTACTACGATCCTGCTACCTGCAGATTTATTAACGCAGACTCTTACCTCTCCACAGGACAGGATTTCCTCGGATTCAATAGCTTTGCCTATTGCAATAATAACCCGATCAGCTATTCCGATAAATCCGGCCATACTGCCGACGACGGTGTTTTATCTTGGCTTGGAAGCAGAAAGAATCAGCAAGCGCTTGAAGGTGGCGTTGAGGGGGGTGGGGCCGCCCCTATAGGCTTATCGGGACTTTGGGAACGTTTAGGCAATCTGGTTGATGCCGCAATAGAAAGATGTTACGGTACTGTTTACCTGGTTTCGGTCATTTACCAGGCCTTAACTAAAACAGAAGCCAAAAGTGAAACCAAAGAGACTAGAAGCAAACACGTTCACCATATCGTAGCACAAAATGACAGGCGCGCAAGCGGAATAAGAAAGATGTTCGACGAACTAGGTCTTAGTGTTAATGGTGCGTACAACCTTGTGAGTATAGATGCTGAATTCCACCTGAAACTCCACACAAATTTCTATTATGCAATGCTGAATATAGTGCTGTTTGCTGCGTATGCTATGGGAAACGGTAATATAGAACGTCAAAGGGACTATGTACTTATGCAACTTGCAAATATCCGAGCAGCCATATCAGCTGCAAGTGAGATATACGTTGCATCCAAGGGAGGTTAATATGAATTTTTTCGATTTAATAACAAAATGTGAGGCTGAGACGAAGGAGGTCTTCTATCAGAAATCTGACTTTTCCGCTTCCATGGCTGAAGAACTCCTAAAGGAGGCCTCGTATAAACTGTATGGGGTTGGAGAAGGTATTTACCCGCTATTTCGTGGTGCAATTGATCCGGATCCAGTCGTAGACCTCTGCGTAGGTGGGATTCGACGCGGACGTCTATTACGCACGGCCCCTGCCAAACCGCCGGCCTATATTTATGGAATTGACTTCTGTGATCGGTTGACGGTCGTAAAACGACGTTCGGACTCCTTAGGCGATCGAGTGAAGTATTATGAAATAATAACAACACCTGAACCGGGGATACAGAAAAGCATTTCATTTGAAAGTTCAGAACAATTTGGGACTGTCATAATGTATCCTGCCGTAATAAAATTTGACTCTGAGGGCTTCATGACGCACAAGTCTTACTATCTCTACAATGCTTATAGAAAGCGTTTTGATGAACTTTATTTTGCAATGTGTCAGTATGACTCTGCTCGAAGCAAACTTCTACATACAGAGGTGTACTTTTCTTATCACACCGGACGAGCAAGTATTCAGCAAGTTTTGTTTCATATCGTAAATGGGTATGCAGAGTCTTATCAGGTGTTTATTTCTCAAGCAACACGGTATACAAACGATATCGAACCGTTGAAAAATCCGTGTGTGAACATCCTGCGAAGACCACGAAAAATCGCCCCGGTCATTGGGAGCGGAGTAAAGAGAAAATGACTCGTCAGAGATGCTATTAATCCCTCCTGTTAAAACCGCAGCACAAACAAAGGCCGGCCCAATAGGGCCGGCCTGACGGAGGACAAGCGCCGGCGCAGTAGACGGTGCAATGTCGCTTTACTACTTCGTTACGAACCTGCAGGGCGACGTCGTAAGAATCACAAATGCGCAGAAGGAGACCCTGGCAAACTACAGCTATGATGCCTACGGCAATCTCCTGAGCGTCACCAACGCCTCCGGTGCAGCCATTTCGGACACAAGTAACATTGCTCTTATCAATCCCTTACGCTACAGAGGCTATTACTACGATTCCGAAACGGAGCTGTACTATCTCCAAAGCCGCTACTACTTGTGTGTAAAGATATACCAAAACCAAGGAAACCTTGTTAAATAGGGCTTCTCGGGCTTTATTCTTTGTGATCGGATCTTTCAGATATATCATTTATGCTGAAATATCGTGCGCATAATGTAAGAGCTGAAAATAATAAAAGTCTGAGTGGTTAACATCTGTAGATCAAAGTGAAATGATAAAACGAAACTTGCCGATTTCCCATAAACATGTATTTTTGCAAAACGCCTTGACAAGCGTCCGAAAACGGACTATAATGAAACACAGAGTCCGAAACAGGACTCTGTGCTTTTTTGTAGAAAGAAAACCACCGGCAGTGCCGGTGGTTCCAAAAAGCTTTAGCTATGCCTAGAAAAAGGAACCT
>CAKUGQ010000020.1 GCA_934654755.1 uncultured Oscillospiraceae bacterium
AGCCTATAGGCTCGGCCATGGGCATGCCCCAAGGGGGCTAGTGCATACCACCGGCACGGCCGGTGGTTATGATTCTACTCAGGTCTTGCGGATAAATTTCTCACCGCATTTCGGGCAGCGGATACTGACCTTGCCGCGCCCGCACGGCACGCGCACGAGCTGCTTGCAGTTCGGGCAGCGGAAATAGCGGTTTTTCCGATCGCGCAGACGGGTCCAAAGCTGCACAAGCCGCGCATTTTCGCGGCGGCGCGCCGGAATGTTGCGTGAAAAGCTGCGCACCAGACTCAGAACCAGAAGCGCCATCATCACAAGCCAGAGGACGTGATAAATGACACCGGTATAGATGCGGCTGTCCAGAAAGACGTTCGCAAGAATATTATTGGCAAGGCTGACCACAACGGCCAGCACCAAAAGAACGCAGTTCAGTGCGTCCGAGCCGTAGCGTCCGGCAAGGAAACGGCGGATCGATGCGCCGATTCGTTGAAACATACAAATCACCGTTGATAATTATATGTTTTTGCACGAATTATTCAAGCAGTCTCCCGCAGAATTCATAAAAAGTTTACGCCCGCACACCACGTTCGGAACCGTGAGGCATTTTTCGCTTTTTACGCCGTTTCTATTGTGCTTTGGCGATATTTTTGCTATAATGAATGCTGGAAAGAAATCTTCTTGGGATGTGTATCTGCGTGAAATACGGAATCTGGAACATTGCCCTGCCGGACGCAAGTCAGGTGCGGGCACTGCGCGAAGCGGGTTTTTCCCCGCTGGCCGCCTATGCGCTGAGCGGACGCGGGCTTTCCGCCGCACAGGCGCAGGCTCTGCTCGATCGAAATACGCCGCTTTTTGACCCTTTTCTGATGAAAGATATGGACCGCGCGGTTCGGACGCTGCGTGAGGCGCTTGCCCGGCACGCGCGCATTGCCGTTTTCGGCGACTACGACGTCGACGGCATCACCGCCACCTGCCTTCTGGTGGACTATCTGCAATCGCTCGGAGCGGATGTGACCTTTCATATTCCCGGCCGCCTTGAGGAGGGCTACGGGCTGAACGAAAGCGCCGTGCGAATGCTGGCGCAGCAGGGGGTAAGGCTGATTGTCACCGTTGACTGCGGCATTACCGCCGTGGAGGAGGCCCGGCTCTGCCGCGAGCTGGGGATACGGTTGGTCATCACCGACCATCACGAATGCAAAGACGAACTGCCGGAGGCCGACGCCGTCGTCGATCCTCATCGTCCCGATTGCGGTTATCCGCACCGGGAGCTTTCCGGCGTCGGCGTGGCCTTCAAGCTGGCCGCCGCCCTGGAGGGCGAGCAGGAGCGGCTCGCACTGCGCTACTGCACGCTCGTCTGTATGGGTACCATTGCCGACGTCATGCCGTTGTGCGGAGAAAACCGACATCTGGTCACACTTGGACTTTCGCGGATGCAGTCGGCCTGCCGGCCGGGCCTGCACGCGCTGCTGGAGGCCGGGGGCTGCACGGAGCAGCCCGTCACCGCTACCGCCGTCGGCTATGTCCTTGCGCCGCGCATCAATGCCGCCGGACGTATGGAACACGCGGAGCTTGCCGTACAGCTTCTGCTCAGCCGCGACCCGAAGCAGGCCGAGCAGCTTGCGGAAACGCTCTGCGAGCTGAACCGCGAGCGGCAGGAGACGGAGCTGAGGATCTACCGCGAGGCGGTCGCGCAGCTTCATGCCATGCCGCCCGGCGAGGCCATCGTATTGGCCGGCGAGGAATGGCATCAGGGCGTCGTGGGTATCGTCGCATCGCGCCTGAGCGAGGAGTTCTGCCGTCCGACCTTCCTGATCTCACTGTCCGGCGACCGAGGCAAAGCCTCGTCGCGTTCCTACGGCGGCTTCAATCTCTTTGCCGCCCTGCGCGATAACGAAGCGCTGCTCGAGGGCTACGGCGGCCATGAGCTTGCCGCCGGATTTACCATCGCGCGAGACAAAATCGATGAGTTTCGAGAGAAAATGTGCGACGCCGTGCGTGCATACACCGCCTCCGGCGCACAGCAAAGCGCACTGCACGTGGACTGCGAGCTTCCCGCCGCACTGTTGACAAACAAAAACGTGGATGCCCTGGCAGAGCTGGAGCCTTGCGGCGCAGGATGCCCGCGCCCCGTTTTCTGTCTGCGGGAAACAACGGTCGAGAGCTGCGGCGCCGTCGGAAACGGGCGTCATCTGCGGCTGAAGCTGCGCAGCCGCGACGGGCATGGGTTCGGCGCCATCTTTTTCTCGGCCGGACCACTCGCCGACGTGCTTACGCCGGGTGAGCTGCTCGATGTGGCGTTTTACGCGCAGATCAACGAATTCCGCGGACTGCGCACGGTGCAGCTTAACCTGGTCGATCTGCGCCGCGTCACCGGCGCAGAGCTTTACGGCCGTTTCCTGGATCGTGCAGAGCTTCTGCCCTGCGACGGCGCAGCGCTCGCACCGGAGCGCGAAGACGTCGCCGCTGTCTGGCAGTACCTTCTGACCGCAGCGCCGGACGGCGCCGTTCTGCGCTGCAGAGACGAAGCGCTGTGCTGCCGCGCCGCAGCCTTCTCTCACGGACGCCACAGCATTCGCCGCACGCTGGCCTGTCTGGACATTCTCGCGGAGCTTGGTTTTGTAAAGCTGCACCGCGAAAAAAACAGCATTGAGCTGCGTGTCGTACGCGACGCTCCGCGCAACCCGCTGGAAAACAGCGAGCTATATCGCCGCCTGCGGCGGCTCGGAAGGAAGGAATGACATGGAGACCTTTCAGGAGCATTATGACAGCCTGATGCGTGCCATTGCGCGCTACTGCCCCACGGCGGATCGCGTGCAGATCGATCGCGCCGTGCTCTATGCACAGGCAAAGCACGCCAATCAGAAGCGCAAGGACGGCTCGCCCTACATTATCCATCCTCTGGCCGTGGCGGAGATCGTCGCAGAAATCGGTCTGGATACCGATGCCATTCTCGGCGCACTGCTGCATGACTGCATCGAGGATACCGACTCGACCTATGACGAAATTGCCCGCAGCTTCAACCCGACCGTTGCCGGTCTGGTCGAAGGCGTAACCAAACTGACGCGCGTGGAGTTTTCCACGCAGGAACAGCAGCAAATGGAAAATCTGCGCAAGATGTTCATGGCCATGAGCAAGGACATCCGCGTGGTACTTATCAAAATCTGTGACCGGCTGCATAATACCCGGACGCTGCAATACCAAACGCCCGCCAAGCAGATTTCCAAGTCCCGCGAAACGATGGACATCTACGCACCGTTGGCGCACCGTCTGGGCATGCAGAAGATCAAGTGGGAGCTGGAAGACACCAGCCTCAAATACCTTGATCCGGCGGGTTACGAGGAGATCATGGCCTATCTCGACGCGCAGAAGCAGAAGGCCGACGAGTTCATGCAGACCATTCAGAGTGCCATCACCACACGCCTGAGCTCCGTAGGAATCCACGGTACAATCTACGGCCGCGTCAAGCACGTCTACTCCATCTACCGCAAAATGCGCGCGCAGGGCAAAAGCATCGACGAGCTGTTCGACCTCTACGCCTTCCGCGTGATCGTCGATTCCATTCCGGATTGCTATAACGTTCTCGGCCACATCCATGACCTGTTCAACCTCGTGCCGGGACGCTTCAAGGACTACATCTCCACGCCGAAGCCAAACATGTATCAAAGCCTGCACACCACCGTTATCGGCAAGCAGGGCATTCCCTTTGAGGTGCAGATCCGCACCTGGGAGATGCATGAAACGGCGGAATACGGCATCGCCGCACACTGGAAATACAAACAGGGGGTCGCCGGCGGCGACGAAAAAGAGTTTGAATGGGTGCGCCGCCTGCTGGAAAGCCAGCAGGAGGAAACGGATGCCGAGGATTATATCCATTCGCTGAAAATCGACATGTTTGACGATGAAGTCTTTGTCTTCACGCCCAAGGGCAAGGTCATGAGTCTGCCCGCCGGTTCAACGCCGATCGACTTCGCCTACGCCATTCACTCCGGCGTGGGCAACGCAATGGTCGGCGCAAAGGTCAACAACCGTATCGCATCCTTTGACCAGACGCTGGCCAACGGCGATATTGTCGAGATTCTCACCTCCAAAACTGCCAAGGGTCCAAGCCGCGACTGGCTGAATATCTGCAACTCCAATCAGGCGCGCACAAAGATCAAGCAGTGGTTCAAAAAGGAAAAGCGCGAGGAAAATGTCGCGCACGGCAAGGCGAGCTTTGAGGCCGAGCTGCGGCGCAACGGCATCGGTCTTGCCGCCGTAATGGATCCCGAGCTGTTACCGACACTGCTGAAAAAGCTGTCGTTTGACTGTCTGGATGATATGTACGCCGCCATCGGCTACGGCGGTCTGACAGCCGCAAAGGCCTTCGGCCGCATCCGCGACGAGCTGACGCGCGCCACGCGCCAGAACCGCGAGGCGGCACGGCCGGAGATTCCGGCCGTTAAACCCGGCCGCCATCAGGCAAACGGCGTAAGTGTCGAGGGAATTGATTCGTGTATGATCAAATTCTCCCGCTGCTGCACGCCCGTACCGGGCGACGACATCGTGGGCTTCATCACCAAGGGCTACGGTGTCTCCATTCACCGACGCGACTGCCGCAATGCCGCCGCCGCACTGGAGCCGAACCGCTCGGCCCGTTGGGTAAACGTCTGGTGGAACGCCGATGAGGGCAAGCCCTTCTCCACCACGCTGGAAATCGACTCGGACGATCGCGAGGGCATCTGGATCGACATCGCCACCGCGCTGACCGCCGCCAAGGTCAAGATCAGCGAGATCTCCGCCAAGGGCAAAACGGACGGCAAAGCGCGCACCGTAGCGACCTTTGAGGTACGGAATGTCTCCGAGCTGGAGTCTATTCGCAGCCGGGTACGCAGCATTCCGGGCGTATTTGATGTGCGAAGGGGGCAGAACTGATGCGAGCCGTAGTCACAAGGGTCACAAACGCCTGCGTACGCATTGACGGCGAGACCGTCGGCCAAATCGGCCGGGGCTTCCTGATCCTGTTGGGAATCGGTCCGGACGACACACCTGCACTGTGCGCGAAGCTGGCCGATAAAATTCTGGGGCTGCGTGTGTTTGAGGACGATGCGGGAAAAATGAATCGTTCGCTTACCGACATTGGCGGGCAGGTGCTGGTCGTCAGCCAGTTCACGCTGTATGCCGACTGCTCCCACGGCCGCCGTCCGAGCTTTATCGGCGCGGCAAAGCCGGAGCTTGCCGTTCCGCTGTATGAGCAGTTCCTGCGGGAGTGCCATAGCCGCGGCTTCGCGCCGCAGCACGGGTGCTTCGGCGCGGACATGCAGGTGGAATCCTGCAACGACGGCCCGGTAACTCTCATAATTGATACGAAGGATCTGAAATGATGAACATTGAAACGCTTGTTCTGGGCGACCTGATGACCAACTGCTACCTCGTCACGGACGGAGACGGCAACGCCGTCGTCATCGACCCCGCCGAATCGCCGGAGCGGATCCTGTCGCGGCTGACCGGCAGACGTCTGCTGGCCGTACTGCTGACCCATGGACACTTTGACCATGTGGGTGCAACCGCCGGGCTGATGCAGGCAGCGCACTGCCCCGTTTACATCCACGAAAACGACGTCGATCTGCCCGCCTATATGACGGCAGGCGCGCTGCGCTACACCGATACCTACGCCGAGGGCGACACGCTTGATTTCGGCGCGCTGCACTTTACGGTGCTTGAAACACCGGGACACACACCGGGGTCTGTCTGTCTGCGCTGCGAAAACACGCTTTTTGCAGGCGATACGCTCTTTGCCGGCGCCTGCGGCCGGACCGACCTGACAGGCGGCAGCGAAGTGCAAATGCTGCAAAGTCTGCGCAGACTCGGTCGGATTCCGGAGAATCTGACCGTTTTGCCCGGCCACGGCCGCGCCACCACGCTTGACCGTGAGCGCGAGAGCAATCCCTATCTTCGGGAGGCATTGCGATGAAGCTCGAACTGCGCGGCCACGACGAACGCTACGCCGTCGAGCAGCTTCAGCTTGCACTGTTTCCGGATGTACCGGATGAAGACGGCGGCGCAGTCTGTTCGCTCTTCCGCGGCGGTACATGGCTGACCGCAAAGGTGAAGATCGACCTGAACGGCCGCAGCGCCCACGCCTGCCGCCGTTTGCGCGTGCAGGAAGCGCAGGATGCTTCTCCTCTGCGGCGTCTGCTGCAAAACACCTACTACGAAGCCGCCGTGCAGCTTCGCGAGCCGCCGGAATGGGGCAGCCTGTCCGGCGTTCGGCCGACGAAGCTGGCCACCCGCGCGCTTCTGGCGGGCGAAGACCCGGCACAGGCATTCCGACTGATGCGGGAGCGTTACCACGTGCGCCCCGAGCGGGCGCGTCTGTGCGTCGAATGCGCCGAGCAGACCGTGGAAGCGGTACGTCGTCTGCGCGACACGGATATTTCCCTCTACATCGGTATTCCCTTCTGTCCGACGCGCTGCGCCTATTGCAGCTTCGTCAGCGCAAGCGTGGAGAAAACGGCGGCGCTGCTGCCGCCCTACCTCGATGCGTTGGAGCGCGAGCTGGTACACACCGCCCGTCTGCTGCGCAACAGCGGAAAGACGCTGCGCACACTCTATATCGGCGGCGGAACGCCTACCGTGCTCTCAGCGGAGCAATTCAAGCGCCTTCAGGACGCGATTTTCATGCATTTTGACCGCTCCTCGCTGATAGAATATACCGTGGAGGGCGGTCGGCCGGATACCCTGGACGAAGAAAAGCTGCGCGTCATCCGCACCGGCGGAGCAACACGCATGAGCATCAACCCGCAGACAATGAACGATGCCGTTCTGGCTGCCGTCGGCCGCAGACACAGCGCCGCACAGACCGTAGCGGCTTTCCGGCAGGCCCGGGCCGCAGGCTTTGACGAGATCAACATGGATCTCATCGCCGGTCTGCCCGGCGATACGGAGGCATCGTTCCTCCATTCGCTGCGGCAGGTACTCGCGCTCGGGCCGGAAAACGTTACCGTCCATACGCTGGCACTCAAAAAAGGCGCGGATCTGTTCTTCGCCCGCACGGGGCTTCCCGACGCGGCGCAGGTGCGGCAAATGCTGTCCGGTGCGGAGGAAATGCTGCGCGCAGCCGGCTATGCGCCCTACTACCTTTACCGCCAGAAGTACATGTCCGGCAGCTTTGAAAATGTCGGCTGGTGCAGACCCGGCATCGCCTGCCTGTATAACGTTTACATGATGGAGGAACTGCACAGCATCGTCTCCCTCGGCGGCGGCGGTATGACCAAAATCAATTTGCCGGACGGTTCGCTCGTCCGACTGCACAATCCCAAATTCCCGCAGCAGTATATCGATCGCATCGACGATGTGCTCCTACGCAAGGACGAAGCCTTTGCGCTGCTGCGCGGCAAATGATCGGAGGAATTATGGATACCCTGTTTTCAAATGTCACCGTCGTAACGATGGACGAGGAGCTGCGCGTGCTGTTTTCCGCCTTTGTCGGCGTGACGGACGGAAAGATCAGTTACCTTTCGCAAACCGCGCCGGAGGAGCGGCCGCAGCAGATTATCAACGGCGAGGGCATGGTGCTCATGCCCGGTCTGATGAACTGCCATACCCATCTGGCCATGACGCCCATGCGCGGCTATGCGGACGATCTGAACCTTTCCGACTGGCTCAACGACTGGATTTTCCCCGCCGAGGAACGACTCGACGGCCGCACCGTCCGCGCTGCGACGCTGCTCGGTCTGGCCGAGTGTCTGCGCTTCGGCACGACGAGCGTATCGGATATGTATTTCTTCTGCGACGAAATTGCGCAGGCCGTCGCAGAAAGCGGCATCAAGGCCAACCTCTCGCGCAGCACCGTCGTTTCGCCGGAGGAGGAATTCTGCTTCGACACAAACCGCCGCTGTCAGGAGACGGTTGCGCTAAAGGAAAAGTGGCACGGTTATGACAACGGCCGCATCCGCGTCGAGGGCTCCGTTCATGCCGAATACACCTCCGACTACCGTCTCTGGGAGGCATTGAGCGAGTATTGCCTGAGTGAAGGGCTGCGGATGCACATTCATCTGTCCGAAACACAGGCGGAGCACGAGGGCTGCAAGGAGCGGCATGGACTGACGCCCGCGCAGGTGCTTGACTGTCACCACATGTTCGATATGCCCGGCATGGCAGCACACTGCGTCTGGCTGGAGCCGGAGGATATGGCGCTTCTGGCAAAGCGGAAGATCTCCGCCGTCCACTGCCCGGTATCGAATTTCAAGCTTGGCAGCGGCCGGGCAAAGGTGATGGAAATGATCCGCGCAGGCATGAATGTTGCCCTCGGCACGGACTCCGCCGCCTCCAACAACAACCTCGACCTGTTTGAAGAGATAAAAGCCGCCGCACTTGCCGCCAAAGCCGCGGGCGATCCCAGGGCGCTGCCCGCACAAGCGGCAGTCATGATGGCGACGGTCTGCGGCGCACGCGCCCAGGGCCGCGAGGCCGAGTGCGGTATGATAAAGCCGGGCATGGACGCCGACCTGATTTTGCTGGATTTCACGCAGCCGCATCTGATGCCCTGCCATAACGTCCTGTCGCATCTGGCTTATGCCGTGCGCGGCAGCGACGTCGTGATGACAATGGTGCGCGGCAAAATTCTCTACGCCGCAGGCGAGTACAAAACCATCGATTTGAATGCCGTCGTGCGCGAGCTGGCAGACTATGCCATGCCGAAGCTCTTTTCCCGACAGGAGGCAAAGTAAATGGAGCAGCGCAAGCAAAACTATCTGACCGGTGCGGCAACGCTCTCTATCGCCATTATCGTGGTTAAGGTCATCGGAATGCTCTATAAGATTCCGCTCAAGCACCTGATCGACGACGCCAGCTTCGGTTACTTTAATACCGCCTATGACATTTACTCGGCGCTGCTGGTTGTCGCCAGTACGGGGCTTCCCGTCGCGCTCAGCCGGATGATCTCCGAGGCGCAGGCTCTCGGCCGAACACGGCAGGTACAGCGCATTTTCCGCACGGCGCTCGTCGCCTATATCTCCGTCGGCATGCTCGGCAGCGGCCTGATGATGCTTTTCCCGAAATGGCTGGCAGGCACCGTCATGCATAATCCGAACGCCTTTTATGCCATTGCCGTGCTCGGTCCGTCGGTGCTGTTCATCTGCATCGCCTCTGCCTGCCGCGGCTACTTTCAGGGCCACGGTGATATGCGTCCGACGGCCGTCAGCCAGATCATTGAAGCCGCAAGCAAGCTCGTCCTCGGTTTGCTTTTTGCGTGGCTTGTCATCCGCAGCACTACGGACGGCGCTCTGGCCGCCGGTGCGACCATCGGCGGCGTGACGGTCGGTTCTCTCCTCTCTGCGGTCTACCTGACCGTCCGCTACCGCCGCAACCGTAACCGCCGCGCTCCGCTCACGGGCGAAGCCGACAGCTTCGGCGCGACCGCCAAAAGGCTCGTCTCCATTGCTCTGCCCATTACACTCGGCGCGATGAGCCTCCAGCTCATCAACCTTCTCGACTCCTCTACGTTGATGGGACGCATCGTCTCCGCCGCAGAGCAAACGCCCGAGGGCGCACATAACATCGTTGGGACACTGTTGGCCATTGCACGCCAGAACCCGCCCACACTGGAACCGGGACAGACACTGACACACGCCGTCCTCTCCCAGCACGCCGCGGACACTGCCAAGGGCATCTATAACTTTGCGCAGACGATCTTCAACTTTCCTATTGCGTTCATCCCCTGCATCACCTCCGCAATTATCCCCGCAATCTCTGCAAATCTCGCGGTAAAGGACGAATCGGGTGTACGAAAGGTACAGAATTCCTCCATGCGGCTGATGAGCCTCATCGCCCTGCCCTGTGCAGTCGGTCTGTTTGTCCTGGCTGAGCCGATCATGGCGATTCTCGGCGGCTACGGCGGTACAAAGCTGGAGCTTGCTTCGCTTCTTATGGCGCTTCTGGCGCCGACCGTAGTCGTCAGCAGCATCACAACCATGCTCATTGCTATGCTTCAGGCGCATGACCATATGGTCATTCCCGTCATCAATACGCTGATCGGCAGCACTTTGAAGATCGTTGTCAATTATATTCTTGTCGGCAATCCGAACATTGCCATCCTCGGCGGCCCGATCAGCACTTTCCTGTGCCTGACAGTCGTCATGATCCTTGACCTGATCGCCATACATCGTTTGCTGCGCCAACCGCCGAAGCTGCTTGCGCCGCTATGCCGTGCAGGTCTGGCCTCCGTCCTGATGGGCGCGGCCGCGTGGTTGTGCTATTATGGGTTACGGCACTTCGGCATGGGCACAACGCTCAGCTTCGGTGCAGCACTCCTTCTGGCAGTCGCGCTCTATGCGGTCTTGGCCATTCGTCTGCGCGTCATCCTGCGCGAGGACTGCCTGCTGCTGCCGAAGGGCGAAAAGCTGGCAAAGCTGCTGCATATCCGTGCCTGAAACGGGCAGAATTCTAAAGAAACACAGGGCGCTTCCGCCCGGAAACCGAGGAATCCACATGAATAAAAACGAGCTGACCCAGCAGGTCATGAACCGCTGTGGTCTGAGCAGACACGATGCGGAGCAGGCCGTCAGCGCAGTTTGCGACGCAATCACGGAGGCCGTAGCCGGCGGCGAGCGCGTCCAGCTCACCGGCTTCGGCACCTTTGAAGCCAGGCAGCGCAACCCGCGCGTCGGCCGCAATCCGAAAACCGGCGAGGCCGTCGAAATTCCCGCCGTTCGGGTACCCGTCTTTAAGCCTGGGAAAGGGCTCAAGGACGCCGTAGAGCGCTGAGTACAGGCCCTGCCCGGGCAGGGCCGTCCATAGGAGAAAGAAAAATGCGACTCGATAAATATCTAAAAGTCTCGCGACTCATCAAGCGCCGCACCGTCGCCAATGAAGCCTGTGACAATGCGCGCGTGACCGTTAACGGTAAGCCCGCCAAGGCGTCCTACGACGTGAAGGTCGGCGACGTGCTGCGCATTGCCTTCGGCAGCCGGATACTTGCCGTCGAAGTTCTGGCCGTAGCGGATGCCGTACGTAAGGATGACGCTGCGGCCATGTACCGTGAGCTTCCGGAATAAAATGCAAAATGCCTCCCTTCGGGAGGCATTTTTGATGACCGTTTCTATCATGTTGCAGTGTATGACATTGTGGAAACCGGCAAGAATCATGGGAATCTCAAAACGCCGCCCCCTTTCGGGACGGCGTTTTGGTTACGGAAAACTATGCCGTTTTCTGCTCAACGGCAATCTTCTCATCCTTCGCTCGGAAGAAGTGCTGGAGCACCGGCACAAGGATCATTGCCACAAACGCAGCCGTAAAGCCGCCGTTATACAGGCAGAATCCGCCGTGCAGATTGGGCACGCTGGTCACAAGACAGAAATGCAGCATTCCTGCCGCAATGCCGAATATGCAGCCGTAGCGCCCGGAAACGGGACTCAGGCCATTGGCAAAGCACGCGCCGACAATGATCGACTGCGCTGCAATGGTCTGCGCATAGCCGTCGCCGATACACAGCCACTTCATCAGGAAGGAGGCCGCAACATAGCCCAGAAGAATCGGCAAAACGTTGCGCGGGTGGCTGCCGGAGCAGCAGCATGAGAGCATACAGAACACACAGCCGAGTGTAATGGCGTTAAACGTGGCGCCGATAACGTTATAATACGCCACAATAACGAGGCCATAGATGCCGACGTTCATCAGCGCGGCGGCATTGCCGTATTTTGCCGCGAAATCGACCTTATAGCCGGAATCCTTGAGGAGCTGCCAGTAATCGCGCGGCTTGCAGCCCAAGAGCAGGGCAAAAACAATACACAGTCCGAACACGGCAAAGCAGAAGACGTTTGCCGCGGGCCAGGAGGCGACGGCATACAGCTCCGACGAGGCAGCGGCGGGAACATCCACGCGCAGCACCTGATACAAAATGCCGCGCAGCAGGAAAGCGCCCAAACCGATGGGAACGGCAGCGGAGTAGAGTGAATAGCCCTGATGAACCTTTGATGAGAAAGCCAAGCCGGCCGGCAGGAAAAACCCGACGATCAGTCCGGCGCCCAGTGCCAACGCCAAGCCGGTCCAGTGGAAACCGATGACTTCAGCATTCGGATAACGCAGCAAAAGGTCGGAAAACAGCGGTGCAAGGCCGGTGGTAAAGAGCATCGCGTTGACCTGTGTACCGGGTGCCTGACGCTTCACGGCGCAGTAGACAAATACTCCGATCAGGCCGAACCAGACGTTGACCACGTTGATCCCCCAGAAGGTGAAGCCGGCGGTCAGAAGGAAAGCCAGCATGGAAGCGGCGTTTGCCTTCGCCTTCGGGAGCTGGAACAACAGGCAGGCAAGCAGGCAAACCAGACCGGCATTGAGAAATGCTGCAGCGTAGCCGAAGGAAAAGGCGTTGGTTGAAAGCTTTGACGGGCTCATGGCCATCTGCCACATTCCCTTGAACATCTCCGCACGGTCAGGCATGGCCGCCGCCGCGACAAAGAGGCACAGGGTGAAGAAGCAGAAGAAAAGCTTCAGGAAGCTGCTTTCGGGCAGCGCACGCAGTTTCTTCATATTATGCGCGCTCCGCCGCCTCAATCACATGCTTCATCAGCACGGAGGTGGTTACGCTTCCCACGCCGCCGGGTACGGGCGTAATCGCCTCAACGATCGGCTCGACGTCTTCAAAGACGGCGTCGCCCGCGATGGCACCCTTACCGCCCTTGCTGTTGATCTTTTCGGCATCCCAGTTGATGGAAACATCGATCACGACCTGTCCGGGGCGGACAAAGTCCTTCGTCAGCGAATTCAGAACGCCGGCAGCGGAAACGAGAATATCGGCGTTTCGGCAGATCTCGGCCGTATTGACGGTCCTGGTATGGCAGACGGTCACGGTGGCATTCTTGCCCATGAGCATCATGGCGGCAGGCTTACCGACAACAAGGCTGCGGCCGATCACAACGGCATTCTTACCCTTGCAGTCGATTCCGTAGTAATCCAGAATTTCCATGCAGGCAGCGGGGGTGCAAGGCGCGAAGCCGAGGTCGGCACGGCCCTCAAATACACCGGCATTGGACAGATCGGTCATGCAATCGACATCCTTTTTCGGGTCGAGACGGTTGCAGATTTCGTCGGTATCGGCCTTGAGATGCTTGGGGAGCGGACGGAACATCAGAACACCGTGGACCTTCTCATCGGCATTCAGCCGGTCGATCTCCGCCAGTACGGCCTCTTTCGTCGCATCGGCGGGCAGGACGGTCTTTTCAACGGCGATACCCAGCAGCTCGGCGCGCTTGGTTGCGCCCTTTTCGTAAGACAGATCGGAGGGGTCCTCACCGATGCGCAGGATGCCCAGCGTGGGGCAGATGCCGCGCGCCTTGAGCGCCTCGGCACGTTCGATGAGCTTTGCGTTCAGCGCATCGGTAACTTCCTTACCTAATAACAGCTTTGCCATTTTTCTTTTCTCCTCTGATGATGATTACTTGAAGAAGCCGGCCTTGACGGATTCAAAGACGGCATCGGCCTTTTTTCCGTAAACGTCAAGCATCTTGAGACACCTGGCGTTCATCTCCTCGGCAACGGCACGGTTTTTCAGGGTCTTGGTGTTGATGAAAACGTTGAGTGAAGCGGCCTGAAGCGCCGACTTTACGATAACCGCGCCGCAGCCGGCATCGGAAACGGCCAAACGGCTGCCCTTGGCGGCAAACACCTCGATGGCGTCAATAGCCTTGCAGCACAGCTCCATGATATGGACGGGAACTTTGCAGGCGGTAACGGTGGCCTCCTCCATAACGGCATCCCGGTTCGGGTCGTCCTTCGGAATACCGTAGGCCTTCGACAGGGGGATAAAGCCCTCCGCGTCCGCGGGAACCTGATCGAGCAGCTCCGTCTGGAGCGCATCACACTGTTTCATCAGTGCAACAATTTCCGCCTCGACATCGGCGTATTTCTTCTTGCCGACGGTCAGAGAACCGACCATATTGCCCAGAGCGGTGCCCAGAGCGCCGACGAGCGCTGCCGCGCCGCCGCCGCCGGGAGCGGGTTCGTTGGAAGCCAGAACCGCGACGAACTCGCGGCAGGATCTTGTGGTCATATCCATGATAATATCTCCTTATGTTTTATGGCGCAGGGTACGCAATGCCCCATTAAATCGGGGAATATCCGGGAAAAGCCCCGGCAGGGAAAGCCTGCCGGAGCTTGAACGCACGGGATCAGAACAGCCCGCTGACCTTGCCCGTCTCGGTATCCACATCGATACGGCGGTACGCCGGATCGGAAGAGGTACCGGGCATCATGGAGATGGTGCCGGCCATCGGGCAGAGGAACTTCGCGCCGCCGTATTCCAGGATGTCGCGGATCGGCAGACGCCAACCCTTCGGCACGCCCTTCCAGCCCGGCTCGTGGGACAGCGACAGATGGGTCTTGACCATCATGGTGCAGTAGTCGGCATACTTCGGGTCGGACTCGAAGCGCTTGGCCTTCTCGAGCGCAAGAGGCGCCCAGTCGACGCCGTCGGCGCCGTAGACTTCCTTGGCGATCATCTCGACGCGCTGACGCAGCGGCATCTCGAGCGGATAGAGGAACTTGATCTCGTTCTTCTCGTTGCACGCATCGACAACGACCTCGGCCAGCTCAATGGCGCCTTCACCGCCGTAACGCCAGTGGTTCGACAGGGCGCAACGCACGCCGTGTTCGGCACAGAGCTTGCGGATGAGGGCGATTTCGGCATCGGTGTCGGTGTAGAACTGGTTGATGCAGACAACCGGGACGATACCGGACTTGCGAATGGTGGCAACATGATGGAACAGGTTCTCGCAGCCTTTCTCAAGCAGGTCGAGGTTCTCCTCGGTGTACTCCTTGGGCAGAGGACGACCGGCAACAACGGCCGGGCCGCCGCCGTGCATCTTAAGGGCACGGATCGTTGCAACCAGCACGGAGACGTTCGGGGTCAGGCCGGACAGGCGGGACTTCACGTTCCAGAACTTTTCAAAGCCGATGTCGGCGGCGAAGCCGGACTCGGTAACGTGGTAATCGAACAGCTTGAGCGCCAAACGGTCACCGATCACAGAGGACTGACCGATGGCGATATTGGCAAAGGGACCGGCGTGGATCAGCACGGGCTGATGCTCGACGGAATAGCACATCGTGGGGTTGATGCAGTTGCGCATCCATGCGGTCATCGCACCGGCGACCTCAAGATCCTCGGTGGTGACGGGCTCGCCGCTGCGGGAATAGGCGACGACGATCTTGCCGATACGGTCGCGCAGATCCTTCAGATCGCGGGCGACGGAGAGGATGGCCATCAGCTCGGAGCCGACGGCGATACCAAACTTGGACTCCATCAGGTAGCCGTCCTTCGGACCGCCGATGCCCATGATGATGTTGCGCAGACCCTGTGCGCAGAAGTCCATAACCCAGCCCATCTCGACGCGCTTGGGGTCGATGTCCAGGCGCTTCAGGCCGCGCTTGGCGAGCTGCTCGTCATCGTAGTTGCGCTCGTGCTGCATACGGGCATTGAGCGCGACCATGGCGAGATTGTGGGCGTTCATAATATCGTTGATATCACCGGTCAGACCGAGAGAGAACTCGGTCATCGGCATCAGCAGCGCATTGCCGCCGCCGGCAGCGGTACCCTTGACGTTCATGGTCGGGCCGCCGGAGGGCTGACGCAGGCAGCCGCCGACATTCTTGCCGAGCTTACCGAGGCCTTCGATCAGGCCGAGGGAGGTGGTGGACTTGCCTTCACCGAGGGGGGTAGGGGTAATGGCGGTGACTTCGATGAACTTGCCGTCGGGCTTATCCTTCAGACGGTTCATGATCTTGATGAAGTCGAGCTTCGGGGTCTTGCCGTAGGGGATGATCTCCTCGGGCAGAAGACCGAGCTTCTCACGGAAATAGTCGACCGAGGGGAGCGTGCGTTCCGCTTCCTCCGCGATCTGCCAGTCCTTGTAGACCGTGGGGTCAAGCGTGACCTTGCCGTTGGCGTCTACATACTTACCGTCCTTGAATTCGATTGCCATAAAGCAGCCTCCTTGTTCCGGGATCTTTCACTACCCCCGGAAATATGTAATACTCGGCGCCGTGCTTCCAATATCCACAACTCCCGGCGCCGGTGACTCCGGCTTTGCCGGAGGTAATCGATACAAAATTATCGGTTACAGCCGCATTATAACACGCCCGTTTCATGAAGTCAAGCGCGAAAAGGGAAATAATTCCCCGGTCTCGGAATATTTAGAAAAAAAGCCGAAAAACGGCATTGGTTTTTGGAAAAAATTCCAAAGCAAAGCAGCAAATCCCTAGAAAATCCAGCGGATTTGAGTGACGTTTTGAGCGGTAACGGTGCAAGCAGCCCATAGATGTAAATCAAATCCGCGCCTGTTGTTATCATTGCGCGGCTCTCCCTGCCGCCGCACAGCGGTTTTTTCATTGCGAGACGAGTGTGTCATTGCAGGTGCGGCAGAAACGATATGTCATTGCGAGACTTGCGTCGGCAAGTCGTGGCAATCTCATGCACCGACACTTGTCATTGCGAGACCCCGCAGGGGTCGTGGCAATCTCTTGTAAGGTCTTGCGTTAGATTGCCGCGTCGGGCTGCGCCCTCCTCGCAATGACACACCGGCAGATTGCCGCGTCGCTTCGCTCCTCGCAATGACACAAAGCGGGTCGCATCGCTCCTTACGGTGACTCGGGGGGAACATGAGAATATCCCCGGCGCAAAGCGCCGGGGATACCCTTATGGTACCGGAATTAATACGTTACGGGTTGCTTCCGTTCCATGTAGTGGAAAAGCCGTCCTGCTTGTTAATCGCCTTCCATTTGGTTACTGTTTCTCCGCCAACTTTCTTTGTGGTGTCCTGCTGATTCAAACCATAGAAGCCATACTCCGCTTTTGCCTGTCGATAACTCCCGGTTTTCTTTTCGACAACCTGTTCTCCTTCGATCGTCTTGGTAATTGCATCCGATTTGATGACAACCTCGGAGGAATCAATTTTGCAATTCTCAATCGTGATCTTGCACTTGGAGAGATTTATTTGCTGATTGCTGCTTCCGGTTACAACGCCGAACAGTAGGCCGGCCTCGCCGCCCTTGGTGTAAACCTTGGAGTTTTCAATCGTGACGTTGGAAATACTGACATTGTACCCGTCTTTTGTCACATAGCCAAACAGCAGACCGATTTTATTCTCGCCAAAGACGCTGGAATTCTTGATTGTCACATTCGAAATCTTGACGTCTCCACTAACGTGGGAGGCAAAAATTGCACTCTGTGCCTTCTCATAGGTACCGACGACCGCACTATCAATCGTCAGATTCTCCACAGTCAAGCCATTGACCCATCCAAACAGGGCTGCACCATAATTGCTACTCACTGTTCCATCGGCGCCGTAACCTTGCCCGGAGTGCTTGTCCGAAATGTAGAGACCTGTAATTGTGTAGCCATTGCCATTAATAGTGACAACCGGCGCGCAATCGCTTTTGTTCTCGTCGACAAAACAGATGTCCGCACCATTCAGATTGATGTCTTCTTTGATAGAAATCGTGATTGGCTTGTTCTTTAACTTCGCCTTATTCGTTCTCGCAAACTCCGCAGCCTTCACTAGATCGGCGGCACTGCTTATGTCAAGCGTCAAAGATCCACCAGACCCAACGTCTTTAGTAAGATCAATTTTTGCATCGCCGGTATAGATCAAGCCGCTCAGAGAGTACCACTGGTGGCCACCATCTTTGTCCTCCGATTTGGATTTTACACTCGTATATTCCTCAGGGTAAATTACCTTATTGTCCTTATCGGCATAAAGAACGCGGTTGAGCTCGCTGTCCCAGAAGAAATAGGTATCGGCGACGAGCGGATGGTAGTCCTTTGCAGTCATGCCGGCGGCTTCCAGCGCGTCATAGACATCAACGATGGTTTTGCCCTTCGTCACTTCGTTGATCGCCAGCTGGGTATTCATCTGGCGGCAAGCCTGGATATCCGCAGAGGCATTGGCCGCGCGGGTCAGACCCACAAAGGTCGGGATGAGCACCGCCGCCAAAATGGCGACGACGGCGATTACGATCACCAATTCGACGATCGTAAAGCCCTTCTTATTTAGTTTTAACATGATATTATCTCCTTTTAAATTTCATCATTCGCGCCCTTGGGCGCGGGTTGGGGGAGGAGCAGCAGGATGTGTGCGCGAAGCCGTACACGAGATTGCCACGGCCACTGGCGTGGTCTCGCAATGACAGTGAGTGTGCGTGTCATTGCGAGGAGGGCGCAGCCCGACGCGGCAATCTGATGCAGGGTTTTACAGGAGATTGCCACGGCCACTGGCGTGGCCTCGCAATGACAGCTGTCGGTGCAAGAGGTTGCCACGGCCACTGACGTGGCCTCGCAATGACATATTGCTCCCAGTGCCTTCGCAATGACATACTGTTCCTACTGCTCCATATGAACTTTTAAAAGGAAATATCAACAGTTATATCGACAGAATATATATCGAGCTGCGCGTTCAGGGGGGATCGGCGCAGCCGGAGAGAGCCAAAGCAGTTTTTTCTGCGTGGGACGTTCGGAAAAGAGCGAACACAGCTTCTGCGCGACATAGCGATAAATTCGCAGCGCCAACAGCGCCACGGCCGCACAGAGCATTGCAGAAACGAAAATCGCAACAATAAAAGAGAAGGTGAAGAACGGCGTGGCAAGCACCAGCGGCTCATTCAGTGTCTTTTCCAGAATCTCAAGCGCCAGCTCATGCAGGAAATTCGACATGAAGCGCAAAATCAGACGGCTGCCCGTCAGATACGGCAGATAGGCCAGCAGCACAACAAACAACAGCAGATACAGCACATAGGCAATCCGCAATCCGTGCCTTTTCAGCATACGGAGGGTAAACAGGCCGCAAATGATATATAAAACGCACAAAGCAACGCTCGTCATGTTCATACGCCCGTCTCCTTCCCCACAAAAATAACAGAAAAACCGTCGCAAGGGCGCACTAAGCCCTCGGACGGTTTCAGAATTTCACGTTCTCCTGATTTAAATTGAAGTGAAGCGGGGGGGGGTAATGTTTTTATTGTTTACATAACTAAATACTCGGGTATTGTCGTTCATTCTCTCCTCCCCTTTCCTTTTAAAGCCTATGGTCATGTTAACATATTTTTTACACCTTGTCAAGCCCTTTGGCAAAATCTCCTGGCATCCCGCGCGTTTCCCGCCGGCGAGCTTGCAAATTGCCCGCGGCTATGGTAAAATATTCGCGCCGCTTTGCAGCGGCACACCAACAAACCGATCCGGAGGATTTGTTTATGAGAGGTATCCCTTCCCTGATTACCGACATCCGCAAGCGGGTGTTTACCGAGGTCGCGCGCCTCGCCTATGAAAACAGCGACTACCACTGTGCCGAGGATCTGCCCTACTGCATCATTCCCGGCGAGGACCCGCTGCACCGAGAGTCCATTTTTCTGGAACGCGCCATCGCGGGCGAGCGCGTCCGGCTGGCCATGGGATTGTCGCTCCAGCCCGTACAGCAGCGAATGCTCATCACCGAGGGTATGGACCAGGCCGCCATCGCCGAACAGTATTACGAGCCGCCGCTCATCAATATCATCCCCTACGCCTGCCACCGCTGCCCCACAAAGCAGTATATTGTAACGAAGCTCTGCCAGAACTGTCTGGCCGCATCGTGCCACCAGGTCTGCCCGAAGGACGCCATCCGTTTTGTCAACGGGCGGAGCTTCATCGACCGCGACCGATGCATCAAATGCGGTAAATGCGCTACCGCCTGCCCCTATCACGCCATCAGCTTTGTTGAGCGCCCCTGCCAATCCGTCTGCGGCATGGATGCCATCGGTGTTGACGACCACGGCCGCGCCACCATTGACCATGACAGGTGCGTCGCCTGCGGGCAATGCCTCGTCAACTGCCCCTTCGGTGCAATCGTCGACAAGGGTCAGATTTATCAGGTCGTGCGCGCCATGATGAGCGGCGAGGAGGTCATCGCCATCGTCGCTCCCGCCTTTGTCGGTCAGTTCGGAAAAGCCTGCACACCCGATAAATTTGTCGCAGGCATGAAACAGCTCGGCTTCTCCCGTGTGGTCGAGGTTGCCATCGGAGCAGACATCTGTACCATCGAAGAAGCCAAGGATTTTGCCGAGAAGGTTCCGGCTGAGCAGCCGTATATGGCCACCTCCTGCTGCCCCGCCTGGCATTCGATGGTTCATAAGCTCTTCCCGGATCAGGCAGGCAACATCTCCATGACACTCACACCGATGGTATTTACGGCACGTCTGCTGAAAGCCGAAAATCCCGGCTGCAAAATTGTGTTCGTCGGCCCCTGTGCCGCAAAAAAGCTCGAAGCAATCCGCGAAAACATTCGCAGCGACGTCGATTTCGTCCTGACCTTTGAGGAGCTCCAGGGGATGCTGGAGGCAAAGGGCGTTGATTTTGAGGCGATCCCCGGCGACATCGTTCTGGAGGAGGGTACGGCGGCCGGACGCGGCTTTGCCGTCTCCGGCGGCGTGGCCCAGGCCGTAGCGGATGTGCTCAAGCGCACCCATCCGGAAATGGAGGTACGCACGGAACGCGCCGAGGGACTGCGCGAATGCCGCAAGCTCATGACCCTTGCCAAAGCGGGAAAGCTTAACGGCTGCCTGCTGGAGGGCATGGCCTGTCCGGGCGGCTGCGTTGCGGGTGCAGGTACGCTGCTGTCCGTAGAGCACGCCTCGCGCGTCGTTACACGTTATCAGACCGAGGCACGCAGAAAATCACCGCTCGACAGCGACTACAGTGAGTCGGGCGAGGCTTTAACGAAGGATCTGGCGCATGAACATGAAAAATAAGCTTCTTTGGCTCACGCAAACTGCGCTGTTTCTGGCGCTGCTCATCGCGCTCCAGGCGCTGACCAAGGCCGGAGGGCAATTTGTGACCGGCTCCTGCGTCAACGCCGTGTTGGCGCTTTCCACACTTCTGTGCGGCTGGCTCAGCGGCGGTGTGATTGCGCTTGTCTCTCCCTTCATGGCCTTTCTTCTGGGCATCGGGCCGGCGTATTTTCCCATCGTCCCCGCCATCGCTCTGGGCAATCTCGTCTTTGTGCTTCTGCTGCATCTGCTTTCACGCAGCGGCGCGTTCCGGAAGCGCTGCCTCGGCGCGCTGGCAGCTTCGGCTGTAAAGGCGGGGCTGCTGTATCTCGTCATTGTCGTAATCCTTTGCCCGCTGCTTTCCGTCCCGGAGAAACAGGCGGCGGTATTTTCGACAATGTTTTCCTGGCCGCAGCTCGTGACCGCGCTTCTCGGCTCGGCCGTGGCACTGGCCATCCATCCGCTGCTGAAAAAGGCGCTGCATCGATGAGCTTTTCAAAAAGCCGGCGTTTCCCACAAAAAGCCCTGATTTTTTGAGATTTTCCTTGCATTTTTCGAGAATATCCTGTATATTAGAGATAGAAATCATTTTCTCGTTGATGTGATACAATTTGATTGCAAAAGTGTTGCATTTCGACGAAAAAGTGTAACAAATCTTTTTTATTTGGGAGGCTCAATATGAAACGTCTGCTTCTTGTCCTGTCCGCGTGTCTGCTTCTTGCACTCGCGCTGAGCGCGTGCAACACAAACGATCATCCTACTGCGCCAACCTCTCCCAGCAATCCCACGGTCGATCCGAAGATATTCCCCACCCCCGAGGAGGTCGGCTTATTCTGCGACATCATCCCCGACGGCGACGGTTATATCCTCATGACCCACAAAGGCTTCTACCGCCTCGACAGCAGCTTCCGCTTTGCCGACAACAGCGATCTGAAGGTCTGCAATGACCTGTATACGGATGTCCGGGACGATAATCCCTTCCTCCGAATGTCGGTAGACCCGGAGCTGGATACGCCCCTGCTGACCGCGCTGACCAAGACCGAGCAGGGACTTTTCTTCTTCTGCTATTCCAACGGCACCATTTATCGCAACGGAGAGCCGTTTGGCAGCGTACTGCAGTTCCTCATGGCCGAAGATCTGGCTGCTATGGGCGGTTTTATCGCCCCGGACTGTCATGTGCAGATTGTTGAACACAACGGCTCGGTTTTTACACTGATTACCGGAACACACTGCAATCTCCTCCTACGGGACGGAAAATACAATCTTCCCATTCCGCCGGCTGATATTCTTGCCACAAAAACCGTCCAGCGCTTCGACGGTCTGGTCAAGCTGGGTGATACGCTCTATGTCGGCGTGTCCACCTACCCCGAGGCAATCCTCGAGGCTCCCATGCAAAGTGCTCTGCTCCCTCTGGACGAAACCTCACTGCACCTGAGCTACGAAGGCAGCCGCACTCCCGTCGGCACTGCCTATACCTCCGAGAACAAGGACGGGACGTACTACTTCTTCGGTCCGCTCGGCTTCATGAGCACGGACGGCAAAACGCTGGAAACGTGGCGCACCAAGGGCGTAGCCTATGAAAAGCTGCGCTGTCTGCACCCGCTCGGCGACGACAGAGTGCTTGTCATCGACAAAGACGATCAGATTCTCGTCTACAAGCGTGAGCTTGTCTCGTCCATGGAGCTGGTCACGCTTCGGCTCGGCTACGTCTGCGCCGAGGATGACACCACTATTCCATGCCTGATCAAGGCGATTAACATCTACGGCCGAGGGCTGAATGTCACGGCAACCGCTTATGAAAACGCCGAGGCTCTGGCCGAAGCCGCCGCCGGAGGTGAGATCGACCTGATCGCTTCCACCGAGGAAGCGCCCGCCGCCCTGCTGGCCGAGCGCGGCCTGCTCGCCGATCTGAAATCGACAAACGCCACCCTGCTCAATGAGAAGAAGCTCCTCCCGGCGCTGAAAAGCACCTACCTTTCCGGCGACAAGAGCTACTATCTTCCCGCGCAGATGTCTATTTACCAGTACATATACACTCGCAGCGCCGAGCTTTCCCCGTCGTCCTTCCTTGTCGGCGAGGGTGACACACGGGATGTCATCGAGCTGCCCGTAACACTTGATGAGCTGACCACGCTGATGGAGGAATCCGTCTATTCCGGCTGGAGTGCCTTCGACCTGCACAGCGCGGACACCGTCCTGCGCGATATGCTCAAGCTCGTTCTGATCAACTGCACCGACCCGAAAACCGGGGAGGTCACGCTGTCCGAAACGGACTATGCTGCCATTCTGGAATACTGCAACCGCTTCACCTACAAGGCCGAGGAAACACTGTCCTACGAGGCGATCTATCAGTACACACTGCGCCTGCCCGTCGTTCCCGGCTATATGAGTCCCGTTCACAACTACGGCGATATGCTCTACCTGATGACAACGCCGTACACACGCAGACTTCCCCTGCAGCTGACCGAGCCGAAGCTCAACGGCTCCGTTGCCGTCCCGCAAAGCTTCCTCGGCATCGTTGCAAACACGAAATATACCGTGCAGGCGGCTGCGCTGCTGGAAGCCGCCGTCTGCGACACCGTCGTACACTTCAGCTTCACAATGAACGGCCCGCTGGACAACGACGTCACGCTTGCTCTGCCCGTAGAACGGGACTGTCTGCGCAATCTTGCTTCGCTCCAGGCCTACACCGTATCGAGCGGCGAGGCTCCGGTGATCGACCCCCGCGCGACCGCCGTCTATGCACTTCTGACTGCCTTTGATAAATGTGAAAAGATCTATGTGCCGGACGAGGATGCGATTCTGCGGCTCAGCGACGCTCTGAGAGAGGTCGGTGCGGAATACTTTGCCGGACGTATCGACGTCGGGGAGGCCGTGAAGCAGTCGCTGCAAATTGTTGAGGAACAAAACCGTTCAAAATAAATTCTCACGGAGGAACCCCATCCATGAAAAAGCACCTGCTCCTTTGCAGTACCGTATGTCTTCTGCTCGTACTGCTCTGTGCCTGCGGAAGTAACGACCTGCCCACTGCGCCGTCCACGCCGACGCCCCCGCCCACAACGGAAAGTCCGTATCCGTCGCTGGAAGGGCTTGGCACCTTCTGCGATATTCTGCCCGACGGCGACGGCTATATTCTGATGACGCACACGGGCTTCTATCGGCTTGACAGCGAGTTCCACCGCACGGACAGCAGCGATCTGCGTGTGTATAACGACCTCTACGCCGAGGTCAGCTCCGACAACCCCTTCTATCGCATGACGCTTGATCCGGATCTGGACACGCCGCTGCTCACCGCGCTGACAAAGACCTCGCAGGGCATTTTCTTCTTCTGTTATTCCAACGGCATCGTCTACCGCGACGGCAGTCCCTGGTTCAGCGTATTGGAATACCTTGAACAGGGTGTCCTGAATGATATGGGCGGCGTCATCCACCCGAGCTGCAATGTGCAGATTGTGGAATATCACGGCGCCATCTTCACCATGATCTACGGCTTTCGCTGCAACGTACTGATTAAAAATAACGATACGCTTCTGCGGCCGGCCGGTAACGAAGGCTCGCCGTTCTACCGCGGCATGATGCTGCTTGGCGACCGGCTCTACGCGGGCGTTTCCTTCTATGACGAAGAGAACATGCACACGCCGATGGGCGGCAACGCACTGTTTTGCCTCGATGAAAACAGCACGCTGCCGCTGAGCCGCGACGGCAGCCGCGGTCTGATCGGCAGCTTCGATCACTCCGCCGTCGCGGACGGTAAGTTCTTCTATGAGCAGGACGGCAAGCTGAAAAGCACGGACGGCAGCATTGTGGAAACATGGGAGCTGACGGGCTTCAGCGAATACGGCGTGCTGCGCGGCCTGCACGCGCTTTCCGACGGACGGCTGCTGGCCGTTGACAGCAGGAACCGGATTCTGGCCTTCTCACGTGAGCTCGTCTCCTCGATGGAGCTGGTCACGCTGCGCCTTGGCTATCTCAGCCATGAGGGCGACGAAACCTTTACGCTTCTTGCCGACGCCGTCAACGGGATCAGAGAAGCCGTCAGCGTAGAAGCCATTGCCTACGACAGTGCCGACGCGCTGGCAAGCGCCGTTTCGAAGGGCGAGATAGACCTTGTCGCCTCCGGCGACGAAGCCGTTATGCGGCTCCTGGCCGACCGCGGTATGCTGACCGATCTGTTCACAACGAATCCCGACCTGAAGGACTCCGGACTTGCACCCGTATTGACAACTCGCTATCTCTCCGGCAAAAATGCTTTCTATCTGCCCGCGCAAATGTCCATATATACCTGTCTCACCTCGCGCGAGCGCGGTTTTAACCTCCGCGGACAGATCGATGACGCCGGAAACGTGCGTGTGCCGATTTCCCTGAAGGAGTTCGGCGAGCTGCTTGCCGGTTCCTCCGCCGGTGGAAACGACGCATTTGCGCTGTATTCGCCCGGGGAAGTGCTGGAGCAGATGGTAAAACTCCTTCTGCTCAATTACACCGACCCCGAAACCGGCAAGGTCACATTGCCGGAAAACGACTATGCCGCAATTCTGGAATACTGCAGACAGTTTAACGGCAGCGCCGCTGCGTCGCTTGCACAAGACGACCTGCTTGCCGCCCGCGAAGCACTGCCGGTCATCCCCGGAAAGATGTATCTGGTCAGCAGTTACGACGAGCTGTATAAGCTGATGCTGCATCCATCCCAGACAACGCTTGCGCTCGAGCTGAACGATCCTGCGCTCAACGCCTATACGCTGGTACCGCAGACCTTCCTTGCCGTCTCGGCTTATGCGTCGGACAGCTATGCAGCACAGGCTGCCGCACTGATTGACGCGGTTATGGCCGATACCAACATCCAGTATCTGTTTACCATGAACTGTCTGAAGAGCGAAAATGCTTCAGCCGGTTTCCCGATCAACATAAACTGTCTTGTTTATGTGAACAATATGCAGGCCTCAAATCTGCAACTCAGCTCCCGGACCGATATCGACTACAAGGTTGCCTTCAGCATCACGGATATCCTCTCCGCCGCGATACGGGTCGCCGAGGTCATGTACGAGCCGGATGAGGCGGTCATGACACAGCTCACCGAATCGCTGACAAAGATCGGCGCGGAGTATTTCGCCGGTCGTCTGGATGCGGCGCAGGCCGTTCAGCAGTCACAGCAGGTGATCGAAGCGCACAACGCCCGCTGACTTCCTTTTCCGCCATGCCCCGGAAGCAAAGCAATGCTTCCGGGGCTTTCTCATCAAAACCGCGTTCGAGAAGCAATGTAATGAGTCGTTTTGCGCCGATAATTTTACATTTAAAAGCCGCATCTCGGCAATACGACAGGAGGATGAATTGTAAGCCGCGATTTTTTTATAAATATTTTTCAAAAACCTGTTGACTTTTCACAAATTTCTGTCAAAATAATAAGCAGCAGCTCTACTACATACTTAGGAGGTACGCACCTTGTTCCAGAACATTGCACAGGCGAAATCCTTCATCCGTGATAACGGCATTGAGATGGTGGATTTCAAAATGACCGATATTGACGGCCGCTGGAGACACATCACCATTCCCGCCGAGCGCTTCGATGAAGGCACCATGACCAACGGTATCGGCTTCGACGGCTCGAACTACGGCTACGCCCCCGTCGAGAACAGCGACATGGTCTTCATTCCCGACCTGTCCACTGCCGCGGTCGATCCCTTTGCCAAGGTTCCGACTCTCTCCATGTCCGGCGATGCAATGATCATCTCCCGCCCGGAAAACAAGCCCTTCGACCAGTACCCGCGCAATGTCATCAAGAGCGCCGTCGAACATATGAAGCAGTGCGGCATTGCCGACCGTATGGTCATCGGCCCGGAATTTGAATTCCATGTCTTCGACAGCATCCAGTTTGAGTGCCGTCCGAACAATGTCCGCTGTGAAATCGACAATGCGGAGGCCGACTGGAACACCGGCTACGGCACCGACGGCTACCAGATTCCTCACAAAGGCGGCTACCACATCGATAACCCCAAGGATCGGTACTACGACCTGCGCAGCAAAATGTGTATGCTCATGGACGACTGGGGCGTAAAGGTCAAGTACCATCACCACGAGGTCGGCGGACCCGGCCAGCTCGAGATCGAGGTAGAACTGGACGACGTCGTGCGCATGGCAGACAACACCATGGTCACAAAGTATATCATTCGCAATACCGCCGCGCAGGAAGGCTGCACCGCCACCTTTATGCCGAAGCCCATCTATGCCGAGGCTGGCAACGGTATGCACGTCCATATGCTGCTGACGAAAAACGGCGAGCCGCTGTTTTATGACGAAAAGGGCTATGCACAGCTCTCCGAACTGGCACACTGGTTCATGGGCGGCCTGCTGAAGCACGCCAAGTCGCTGTGCGCCATTACCAACCCGTCGACAAACAGCTTCAAACGTCTTGTGCCCGGCTTTGAGGCGCCCGTCACAATCGGCTACGCCACAGCCAACCGCTCCGCCGTCATTCGTATTCCGGCCTACGCCAAGTCCCCGCTGCACAAGCGCTTTGAGCTGCGCAACCCGGACGGCACCTGCAATCCCTACTATGCTTACGCCGCCATCCTTATGGCCGGTATCGACGGCATCAAGAACAGGATCGACCCGTCCGCCAATGGCTGGGGTCCTTATGACTTCAACCTGTTCGATCTGCCCGAGGAGGAGAAGGCAAAGATCGATGCGCTTCCCACCAGCCTTGACGAAGCGCTCGACGCTCTTGAAGCCGATCACGACTATCTGACCGCCGGCGGCGTGTTCCCGGAGCGCCTGCTCAAGATCTGGATCGCCCGCAAGCGCAGGGAAGCCAACGGCATCTCCCGCATCCCGCATCCGGCAGAATTCGAGCACTACTACGATCTGTAATCTTCCGCCATACCCACCCGCCGCGGCCTGCTGCGCAGGCCGCGGCTCTTTTTTCCGCCCTGCGGCACAACATCGTGAATCATTATCCACACGGAATGAATTTTTCTTGACTTTTCGGGCATGTCATGTTAAACTGGACGTAGATTTGTGTAACCTAACTCATTTTATAAGGAGAACGCCCATGAAATTCCGCGAAATGCCCTATTCCCGTCCGGATCTGGCCGCACTGAAGGCCGAATGCTTTGACCTGATCGAGCGGCTGAAGAGCGCCCCCGACTACCCTGCCGCCCGCGCCGTGTTCCTTGAAATGGATCGGGCGCAGCGCCATGTCCAGACGCTGTCTACTCTCGCCGAGGTGCGCAACACCATTGACACGCGCGACAAATTCTACGACGAAGAGGTCAGCTTCTGGAACGCGGCCGGCCCCGAGCTGAATGAGCCGATGCAGCTCTGGACGAAGGCTCTGCTTGCCTCACCGTTCCGCAAGGAGTTTGCCGAAGAGTTCGGTGAGCTGATGTTCGTCAACGCCGAGCTGAGTCTCAAGACCTTCTCGCCGGAGATTATCCCGCAGCTTCAGCAGGAAAACGCCGTTGCGCAGGAGTACACCAAGCTCATCGCGTCGGCGCAGATTCCCTTTGAGGGCGGAGTCTACACCCTCTCGCAGCTCTCGCCGTTCAAGACCGACCCCGACGACGCGCGCCGCAAGGCTGCATGGATTGCCGAGGGAACCTGGTTCAAGGAGCATCAGCCGGAGCTGGACGATATTTATGATCGCCTCGTCAAGCTGCGCGACGGCATGGGCCGCACACTCGGTTATGACGGCTACACCCAGCTTGGCTACTACCGCATGACCCGTAACTGCTATACAAAGGCCGACGTGGAGAAGTTCCGCGCCGCCGTCGTTAAGTATATCGTCCCGCTGGCCGACCGCATCAAGCGGGAGAGCGCAAAACGTATGGGGATGGAATATCCTCTGAGCTTTGCGGACAACGCTTTGGAATTCCGCAGCGGCAACCCGCGCCCCGCCGGTACACCGGAGGACATTCTTGCACAGGGCAAGAAGTTCTATGATGAGCTGTCGCCGGAAACAAGCGAATTCTTCCGTACCATGCTCGACGGAGAGCTGCTCGACGTGCTGAGCACCGAGGGCAAAGCTGCCGGCGGCTACTGCACCGGCATCCCCGACTATGAAGTTCCCTTCATTTTCGCAAACTTCAACGGCACACAGCATGACGTCGAGGTCGTAACGCACGAAGCCGGTCACGCCTTCGCTTACTATATGAACCGCAAGCGTGTTCCGTTGGAGTATGCCTGGCCGACGATGGAAGCCTGCGAGGTTCACTCCATGTCGATGGAATTCTTCGCATGGCCCTGGGCAGAGGGCTTCTTCGGCGAAGACACACGCAAATTCCGTTACAGTCACCTGGCCGGTGCGCTGCTCTTCCTGCCCTACGGCACGATGGTTGACCACTTCCAGCACATCGTCTACGAAAAGCCGGAGCTGACGCCCGCAGAGCGCCGCGCCGAATGGCATCGCCTGCTCGGTATCTATATGCCGTGGCTGCGGCTTGACGGCGAAATTCCCGTCTACGGCGAGGGCGAGGGCTGGCAGCGCCAGACCCACATCTATCAGCGTCCGTTCTATTACATCGACTACTGCTTCGCGCAGACGGTCAGCCTGCAATTCTGGGCAATGATCCAGCGTGACCGCGCCGATGCGTGGAAGCACTACATGGCCTACACCGTCCAGGGCGGCAGCCGCACCTTCACGGAGCTGCTCAAGCATGCCGACCTGCGCGCACCGTTCGACGAAGCCTGCCTGCGCGACGTCGCCGAGACCGCCTCGAAATTCCTTGCGGAATATGACCTGACTGGGATTCAATAAGGCGGAAATCGCGCCGGACATACGAAAACCAAGCGCCTCTCCGGGTTCGGAGAGGCGCTTTTCGGTACTCCTGCCGCCTCGCACCGACGCTTATGTCCATTACGAGGGCGGCTTTGCCACCCATGGCAGTCTGCCGATATGTCATTGCGAGGGCGGCAAAGCCGCCCGTGGCAATCTCATGCCCCGACACTTGTCATTGCGAGACTTGCGCCAGCAAGTCGTGGCAATCTCCTGTAAGACCTGGCATTAGATTGCCGCGTCGAGCTGCGCCCTCCTCGCAATGACACGTTATGAGCGCCGCACCCAAAGTCTTCCCCTTGAGGGGAAGGTGCCGAGCATAGCGAGGCGGATGAGGTGTCCGCCGCAGGCGGCCGGATATTGACACGCCCACATTTGTGGGCTACACCTCATCAGTCTGCGTCGTTTCACTCCGCAGCCAGCTTCCTCTCAAGGGGAAGCCTTTGCGCCGCTGCGCGGCGCAAATCATAACCACCGGCCGTGCCGGTGGTATGCACTAGCCCCCTTGGGGCATGCCCATGGCCGAGCCTATAGGCTCA
>CAKUGQ010000021.1 GCA_934654755.1 uncultured Oscillospiraceae bacterium
TAAAAGCGGAACAGGCATGACCGAAATCATGCCTGTTCCAAGAAATTTGATTTTACTGTCTTACCAGCAGGGGGCCCTATGGCTCCCGTTTTTGTCTTACTTCTTCCTGTTCACGCAGGACAGCAGATCCAACGCAAGGGCAATAAACCCGTCGCTGCGTGCCTGCGCCGCATCGATACAGACACAGGACCGATGCATACGCACGGCGTTGAGAAAGGGCGTGTCGCGATCCCCGATTGCAGCAAGCACACGCCTGCCGCTGTCCAGGACGGAAATCACCGCCGCCTGAAACACAGGCGCTTTACTCTCCAAAAAGCCCAGCTCATCCATCAAAACCACCGCGTTCTGCGGAAGATCACGCAGGCTGGCTGCCCCAAGTGTATCAAAGGTCGCCGGAAATGCCGCCATATATCCGTCCTTCGGCGCGCCGACGATTTGTTCTGGCGTATAGCGCAGCGGCGCACGGCAGTCGTGCAGGAAGACCGGGCTCGGCACACCCCGGATAAGCTTCTCCGTCCAGAAGCCGCAGACCGGCTCGCCAAGTTGGGCAAGTACACGACGCAGAGCAGTGGATTTACCGCTGCCGCTCGGCCCCGTTAAAATCAGATTCACTGTGAAGTCCCCTTTCGTATTCATACGCTTCGACACAAAAAGAGCTCTCTGCTTTCGCAGAGAGCTCTTATTCGTTCCGTTAACGGGAATCAGAAACCACGTCTCTTATTTTTGCGCGCAGCTTCAGACTTCTGCTTCCGCTTGAGGCTCGGGCTGACGTAGTGCTCACGCTTCTTGACCTCGGCGATGACGCCGTCCTTCTGGCAGCTACGCTTAAAACGCTTCAGAGCGCTCTCCAGAGATTCGTTCTCTTTAACACGGATTTCAGACATTGATTTCCCTCCCTCCGACGCATCCGGCTCCATCCAGGATGCTTTCAGGGCCGCTTTGAGCGGCGTAAGTTATTATACTCGCGCAAGAGGAAATTGTCAAGCAGCTTCTTCAATTTTTTTCTCTTTTTCTGAAAAATTCGAGTGCCTTACTTGACGATCAGGTTTACGAGCTTGTTTTTCACCACAATGGTCTTGACGATACTGCCGGGCTGCTTTTCCAGGAAGCGGGCAATCTTTTCGTCCTGCTTCGCCAGCTCAACGATCTCGGTATCCGGCAGGTCGGCCGGGACATGGATCGTCCCGCGCAGCTTGCCGTTGATCTGCACGGCCATATCGATCTCGCTGTCGCGGCACTTGTCCTCATCATACTCCGGCCACTTCGACACCGAGCAAATCCCATCAAAGCCGTGCTGCTGCCACAGCTCGTCGCAAATATGCGGTGCAAAGGGGCTGAGAAGCTGCAAAAGCGTTCTGAGCTCCGCGGCGTTGCATCCGTTGTCCGTCAGCACCGTCGTAAGCGTCATAAGCGCGGCCAGCGCGGTGTTGCCCTTGAGTGCATCAATATCCGAGGAGACCTTTTTGATTGTCTTGTGCAAAATGGCCTCGTTTTTGGCGCTGTAGGCCGTCTCACGATCGGTCACGCTCTCAGCAAGGTTCCACACCTTATCCAGGAAACGCTTGCAGCCCTTGACGGCATTCGGCGCCCAGGTCGCGGCCTTTTCAAAGTCGCCGATGAAAATGATATAGGTGCGCATGGTATCCGCTCCGTATTCCGCGATGACGTCCGTCGGGTTAATCACATTACCCTTGCTCTTGGACATCTTGATACCGCCCTCGCCGAGAATCATACCATGGCTCGTGCGCTTGGCATAAGGCTCCTTCGTCGGCACAACACCAAGGTCGTACAGGAATTTATGCCAGAAGCGGGAATACAGCAGATGCAGCGTGGTATGCTCCATACCACCGTTGTACCAGTCAACGGGGCTCCAATACTTCAGCGCCTCCGGTGAAGCCAGCGCTTCGTCGTTATGCGGATCCATATAGCGCAAATAGTACCACGACGAGCCCGCCCACTGGGGCATGGTGTCCGTCTCACGCTTGGCGGGACCGCCGCAGCAGGGACAGGTTGTATTGACCCAGTCGGTCATGGCCGCCAGCGGCGAATGACCGTCGTCCGTCGGTTCATAGCTCTCGACCTCGGGCAGCAGCAGCGGCAGCTCGGACTCGGGCAGCGGTACGGTACCGCACTTCTCGCAGTGGACGATAGGAATCGGCTCGCCCCAGTAGCGCTGACGGGAGAAAACCCAGTCGCGCAGCTTGAAATTAACCTTCGCTTCACCGATACCCTTCTCGGTCAGGAAGTCGATGATGGCCTTCTTCGCCTGTTCCACTGTCATCCCGTCAAGGAAGCCCGAATTGACCATTTCGCCCGCACCGCAGTCGGTATAGGCAGCCTGCGTCACATCTCCGCCCCTGACAACTTCAATGATCTCGCAGCCGAATTTTCGCGCAAACTCCCAGTCGCGTTCATCATGCGCCGGTACGGCCATAATTGCGCCGGTACCGTAGGTAGACAGGACATAGTCCGAAATGAAAATCGGAATCCGTTTGCCGTTGACGGGGTTGATACCGGATACACCGCGAAGCTGCACGCCGGTCTTTTCTTTGGCAAGCTCCGTCCGCTCAAAATCGGATTTGGAAGCCGCGGCAGCCTGGTAGGCACGAATCTCGTCCGGGTTTTCCAGACGGTCGATCCATTTGGCAATCAGTTCGTGTTCCGGCGACAGGACCATATAGGTCGCGCCGAAAAGCGTATCCGGCCGGGTGGTGTAGATCAGAATATCGTCACCGAGCGTTGATCCGAAGCGCACCTGTGCGCCGGTCGAACGGCCGATCCAGTTGCGCTGCTGGAGCTTGACACGGTCGATATAATCCACACCGTCCAGATCGTCCAGAAGCTGCTGGGCATATTTTGTAATGCGCAGCATCCACTGGCTCTGTTCCTTGCGGATCACAGGACTGCCGCAGCGCTCGCAGACATTGTCCACAACCTCCTCATTCGCCAGAACGCACTTGCAGGAGGTGCACCAGTTAACGGGCATTTTGGTCTTATAGGCCAGGCCATGCTTATACATCTGCAGGAAGATCCACTGCGTCCATTTGAAGTATTTCGGATCGGTCGTATTGATCTCCCGGTCCCAGTCGAAGCTGTAACCAAGCGCCTTAAGCTGGCTGCGGAAGGTTGCGATATTATTGCGGGTCACGATCGCGGGATGGATATGGTTCCTGATGGCATAGTTTTCCGTAGGCAGGCCGAAGGCATCATAGCCCATCGGGAACAGTACATTCTGCCCCATCATGCGGTGCTTACGCGCAATGGCATCCATCGCGGTGTAGGGACGGGCGTGACCGACGTGCAGACCCGCACCGGAGGGATACGGGAACTCGATCAGCGCATAAAACTTCTCGCGGTCGCCACCGTTTTCTGCCTTATAAAGCTGCTTTTCCTCCCATATTTTATGCCATTTTTTCTCAATTTCCGTAAAATCGTATTTCATTTACTCTTTCTCCTCAAACGAAATGGGAACGCTCACGGCATCGCTCCAAAGTCTCTCAAGATCATAGAACTGCCGCGTCTCGTTGGTAAACACATGGACAACCAGACTGCCGAAGTCAAGCAGCACCCATGTTCCTCCGCGATGGCCCTCACGGTGCAGCAGTTTTTCGCCCAACTCGTCGGAAACAAGCTGCTCCACACTGTCGCAAAGCGTCTTGACGTGGGTACTGGAGGTGCCGGTGCAGATTAAAAAATAATCGGCAAGGCTGGTAATGTCCGTGACCTGAAGCAGCTTAATGCCCAGGCCTTTTCGGTCATCGAGCACCTTTGCCGCCCGCAGTGCAATTTCTTTCGGTTGCATCATAAGTATCTGTCGTCCTTTCTTCGGATCATTCGGTAGGTTCTTCACTTGGTTCCGTCGGCTCCGGCTCGATCGGTTCGGTCTCGGTCGGTTCCGGCTCTGTCGGCTCCGGCTCGATCGGTTCGGTCTCGGTCGGTTCGGGCTCCGTCGGCTCGGGTTCCGTCGGCTCGGGCTCTGTCGGTTCGGGCTCCGTCGGCTCGGGTTCCGTCGGTTCCGGCTCGGTGGTCGGAGGTGCCGTCGGCTCCTGCTGCGGCACACGGATTGCAAGGCTTTCGGCCTTGAGCGGCTGCGTCAGCGGATTAAAACCGTTGTTCAGAATACTCAGCGCCGTCTGCGCATTGAGAGCATAGTAGCTGCGCCCACCATCGGAGATTACACTGCCGGTCAATGTTGCGGAGCGCATCTGTGCCAGCGCCGCACCCTCCAAAAGCTGTGCAAAATAAGCCAGGTTTTCCTCTGTCAACGCGGTATCCGCCAGAGATTTCATTTGATATAGAAGCGTATCGCGCTTCTGTGTGTCGGGCTGCTGCAGGATTCCGGCAAGCAGCACGCGCATTGCCGCCTGCTGTGTCGCGGCATAGGCCTCTGCCTGCACCTCGGAATAGCTGCTGCGGAAGCGGAACAGCGCGGCAAATGTGTCGCCGTCCAGCGTTTGCAGGCCCGCAGGGAAAATACGGTCTGTGTAGCCGGGAACTCCGGGCAGCGTCACCTGCACGCCGCCAAGCCGGTCAACCAGTGCACGCAGCGTTTGCTGAGAGAGCACTATCGTATCTTCTACCGTGAAGCCGATCATTTTTTCCACTTCACGGCGCAGCGCGGCGGCGCCGTTGCTGCCGCCGCCTGCTCTGGTAAAGGCATAGCTCAGGCGGGCAACGCCACCCTCGCCGCTGATATAGCTGTCGAGCGGGACGGTCAGCAGCTGCGCGGCAGCGTTCTGCGTATCAATATTCCACAGCAGGATACCGGAAAGCTCCACCTGCTCATCGAGCGTCAGAAGCAGATAATTCAGCCGTGTCGAGCCGTTCACACTGCGCGGTGCAACGGGCGTAATGCTCAGGCCCGGGTCGTCACTCGGTGCGGGCGTCGGGTCGGTCGGGTCGGTCGCAGTGGGCTGTGTCGGCGCCGAGGGGGCAGTTGGTGTTTCCGTCGGCGTTGTCATCGATGCAGACGACGGGATGATCAGATCCTTAACCTCGCCGCTGCGCACGATCAATCCGATACACATAACGATCGCCGCCAGAAGCACACAGCCTGATGCAATGAGGTACAGCCACTGCCGCGGTATGCGCCCGCCGAACAATGTGCGCGGCGGCTCACCGCGCTCCGGACGTGCAGACTCTCTCTTGCCGGACTTCAGAGGCTTCGATGCAGTTTTCGGCAGCGCGGTCAGGATGTCCGGCTCATCGTCCGGTTCCTCCGGCTCCTTTGCAGAAAACTCGCGCAGGATGGCCTCCACGTCGTATTGCGCTTCATCCTCGGGCGGTTCGCCCGTAGAAGAAATTCCCGGCGTGTCGTTTTCATAATCCTCATGGAACAGACCCCCGTTCCGATCGTTCTGTCGGCTCATGTGTTTCCTCCCTTATTCAGATCCTCCATAGCCAAAACGGTGTTCTCATCAATCGCTTCACCGCGCTCGGTCAGGTAGCGGACCACCATTTCCAAGCCCATCTTCATTCCGAGATCAAGGCTCTCCGCACACAGCGCACGAAGACGATCCACTCCCGGAGTGATACGGTTCGGTTCAATATAATCAGCCAGATACAGGATCTTTTCCAGTGGCGTCATTCCCGCACGGCCGGTCGTGTGCCAGCGAACGGCGCTGCAAACGGCCTCGGATTCGCCGAAAATCCGCGCTGCGACGGCGGCGCCGGTCTTAGCGTGCAAGGTCTTCGGATAGCGGCGTTCAAAATCGTTCAGCGGCAGTTCATAGCTTTTGCACAGGAAAAGCTGCTCCTCCGGAGACAGCGCCTTTGTGATATCGTGTAAAATGCCGGCCCGCTGTGCATCGTCGGGATCCTCTCCGTATTGCAGCGCCAGACGGCGCGCCGTCTGTGCAGTACCGAGCGCGTGCTGCACACGGCCGGGCTTATACAGCGCCAGGCAGTGCTCCTCCAGCAGCGCATAGGGCAAAGCACGGAGCGCCTTTCCCACGAAATACAGGCCGTTCCTGCGGATATAATCCGCCACCGTTCCGGCGAGAAAATGCTCCCCGCAGCCGAAGGCGAGCAGCGCCCGCACGGAGGTAGAGCTGTAGGGCAGGCAGTCATTGTCGAGCAGGAGTACGCGCGCGCCCAGTGTGCGGCGCAGCGTCTCGGCCTGATCCTCCAATCGGGAATCGGCGGTACGGCGGGCGGCAACCAACGTCACCTCGCGCGCAATGGCCTCCGGCGCTCTCCAGCGGTCGAAGCTCAGGAACATATCCGTCCCCATCAGCAAATAAAGCTCGTCGTCCGGGTACTCCTCCCGAAAAAGCGCAATGGTATCGACCGTATAACTCGGCCCCTCGCGGCGAAGCTCCATGTCGGAAACCGTCACATAGGGCAGCTCACGCATGGCCAGCCGCGTCATTTCCAGCCGCGCTCCGGCTCCGGCGGAACCGAGGGTGAGCCGTTTGTGCGGCGGCACGGCCGCCGGGATAACCAGCACCCGATCGAGCGACAGCTTGCGGTAAAACTCCTCCACGGCCAGCGTATGACCAAGATGCGGCGGGTTAAAGCTCCCACCGAAGATCCCGATCCTTGCCATGCGGGATTACTTGGCGCGGCGGCGCTCAATGGCCGCCTCGATCGCCGCCTGGCGGAAGTATTCGTTCCGCTTTTCGCGTTCGAGCTTTGCCTGACGGCGGCGCTCCTGCGCACCTCTGCGCACGGGGTTGACGGCGCTCCTGCGCCGCGCGGCCTGTGCGGCCTCCTGCGCCTTCTTTTCGGATTTCTTATAGATTACAAATTTGGAACCGACGCACTGGATACCGTCGGCATTGCAGGCCTCGCACAGCATATCGCTGGCCTCGCGCGCGCTGAGCAGCGCGGATTCCAGCACGCGTCCCTTGACCAGCTCTCGCGCGGTGAGCTGTGTCTTCGCCTCGTCGATGACCTGCCCGGTTACACCGCCCTTGCCGACCATCAGGGTCGTCTCCAGGGTATTGGCCTCTGCGCGCAGCTCGGCGCGCTGCTTACTTGTCAGCATGGTAGCCCTCCTGTGTCAGTTTTTCCGTAAAGGCTCTCAGCGCACGGGCGCGGTGGGAGACCTCGTTTTTCTCTTCCGGACTCAACTCGGCAAAGCTGCACCGCAGCGGCGGGTAATAAAACACCGGATCATAGCCGAAGCCGTTTTCCCCGCGCGGGGAGCGCAGGATTTCCCCGTGTGCCTCGCCGCGCGCGACGATGCGGCGGCCGTCGGGCAGCAGAAAGGTGATGACGCTGACGAATTTCGCGCCGCGTTCGCCGTCCGGTACCTGCCGCATGACTTCCAGCAGATGCTCCAGCCGCTCACGGTCAGTCCTACAGGTCTCTCCGCCGAAACGGGCGGAATAGACACCGGGAGCTCCCGCAAGTGCGTCGACCGACAGGCCGGAATCATCCGCCACAGTCGGCAGACCGCAGGCGTCAAAGATTGCCTTTGCCTTGATATAGGAGTTCTCCTCAAAGGTCGCGCCGATCTCCTCCGGCGCAAGATGCAGACCCGCTTCCCGCTGGGAGATGACCTGCATTCCGCAATGCGCAAGAATCTGAGAGATTTCGCGCAGCTTATGCTCATTATTACTCGCAAGTACGACTTTCATTCCGTTTCCCTCACAGCAATGCGTCCACAAAGGCGCGGGCATCAAAGGGCATCAGGTCGTCCATCTGCTCACCCACGCCGATGAGCTTGACAGGAATTTGCAGCGTGTCAGCCACGGCAATTACAATACCGCCCTTGGCGGTGCCGTCGAGCTTCGTCAGCGCAATGGCTGTCACACCCGCAATCTGCTTGAACTGCTGCGCCTGCATCAGACCGTTTTGACCTGTGGTGCCGTCAAGCACCAGCAACACCTCTTTATCCGCACCGGGAAGCTCCCGGTCAATCACGCGGGATATCTTTCCCAATTCGTTCATCAGATTCGCCTTATTATGCAGACGGCCTGCGGTGTCGCACAGAATAACATCCGTCCCTCGCGCCTTGGCGGCGGAAATGGCATCGAATACCACGGCGGCAGGGTCTGCGCCCTCATGCTGGCGGACGATGTCCACACCGGAGCGGCCCGCCCAGATTTCAAGCTGGTCGGCTGCTGCTGCGCGGAAGGTATCTCCCGCGCACAGCAGTACGCGCTTCCCCTCGCCGCGCAGGCGGTGCGCCAGCTTGCCGATGGTCGTGGTCTTACCGACACCGTTGACGCCGATAACCAGGATCACGGACGGCTTCGTTTCGATATGCAGCGCAGTATCGCCCACGTCAAGCATTTCGACAAGGATGTCCTTCAGCGCATTCCGGATCTCCTCGGCTTCGCGCAGCTTCTGCTCTTTGACACGCGCACGGAGACGTTCGACTGCCCTGGTCGCCGTCTCCACACCGAGGTCGGCAAGGATCAGACTCTCCTCCAATTCGTCGAAGAACTCGTCGTTCGCGCCGGAAAAGCCGGAGAATACGCCGCCAATGGCATTGGCCATTGCCGTTCTGGTCTTCTTCAGACCGTTTTTTATCTTTTCAAAAAAGCCCATGCTTCCTCCTTTGACGGTCAGACGGCCTCAATGCCGAGCTGCCGCTCCATTTCATTCAAATCCAGGTGCAGGATCTTGGAAATACCCTGCTCCTGCATGGTCACGCCGTACAGCACATCCGCAGCCTCCATGGTACCGCGGCGGTGCGTGATAACGATAAACTGCGTCTTTTCGCTCAGCCCGTGCAGATAGTGTGCGAAGCGCTCCACGTTTCGGTCGTCCAGTGCGGCATCGATCTCGTCGAGCATACAGAAGGGCGTCGGCCGCACCTTCAGAATTGAGAAATACAGAGCAATGGCCACAAAAGCCTTTTCTCCGCCGGAGAGCAGCGTAATGGTTTTGAGCTGCTTCCCGGGTGGCTGCACACGGATCTCAATGCCGCAGGAAAGCGGGTCGGACGGATCCTCCAGCTCCAGAGAGCCTTTGCCCCCGCCGAACATTTCCACAAAGGTCTCACCGAAATAGCGGTTGATCCGCGCAAATTCGGTCGTAAAAATGTCCGTCATCTGCTTTGTGATGTCCGAAATGATGCCCTCCAGCTCACGCTTGGAGGTCAGCACATCGTCGCGCTGTCCCGTCAGATATTCATAACGCTCGTTGACACGGGCAAATTCCTCAATCGCCCCGATGTTCGGCGAACCGAGTGCGGAAATCTTCTTCTTCAGCTCCGCAGCGCGCTTTTGCGCAGCGGGAACGCTCTCAATCTCGGCGGCAGCCTGCGCAGCCGTCGAGCGGGTCAGCTCGTAGCTCTCCCAGAGCCGGTCGATGATCTGCCGCTCTTCCGCCTCTGCGGCTGTCTTTTTCGCCTCCAGCCGGGCGGTTTCCCGTTCCATGTTCAGAATATCGCGGTTTTTGTTCTGCGCTTCCTTTTCTGCAGAGGTCTTGCGCTCTTCAATGCGGCGGCGCTCGGTCAGTGCATCCTGAAGACGCTGCTTCTCCTGCCCGGCAGCCTGACGCAGAGTCTCAAGCTGTCCGGCGCGCTGCGCAATCGTATCGTCCAGCCCGTTCGCCTCACGTTCATAATCCGCAATGCGTTGAAGCCGCTGACTGCGATCGCCCTGCATTTCGGCCTCCAGCGCACGCAGATGCGCGGCAGACTCCTGCGCAGAGGTATCCTCCGCTTCAAGCGCGGCAAGCTCCAGACGGAGCGCGGTCAGGCGTTCGGTCAGGCGGCTGCTCTGCTCGGCGGCGACGCTCTGTCCGTCGGAAAGCACGTTCAGTTCCCGCTCCGTCTCGCCGATTTGACGCTCCAGAGCGGAAATATGTTCCGTCAGCGCCGCTTCACGCCGACGATCCTCGGCAGTGCGGCTGTCATAGCTCTCCAGTTCCCGATTGGAAGAATCGATCGCCGCGCCGATGGCGCCGAGCAGCGCCTCATACTGCCGCCGCTCTCCCTCCAGACGCAGCGCGTCATCCTGCGCGGCGCGCAGGCGATCGGCTTCGGCGGTCAATTCAAACTCGACCTGCTGCGTCAGGCGCTGCGCCTCGGCGAGCTCGTTTTTCTGCTGCGAAAGCTGTGCCTCAAGCGATTTTTGTTCGCCGCGCAGGCGTTCAATCTCGTTGGCGCGGCTCAAAATGCCCGCACTTTTGGTCACGGCGCCGCCGGTCATCGAGCCGCCGGCGTTGACAACCTGGCCGTCAAGCGTCACAACGCGAAAGCGATGGTGGTATTGCCGCGCAATGCGCACAGCGGCATCCAGATCCGTCGAAACAACGGTCTTTCCCAGTAAGTTCTGAATGATCTGTCGGTACGTCCCCTCATAGGAAACCAGCTCCGAGGCAATGCCGACAAAGCCCGGACAATCCTCCACGCCGCGCTCGTCGAGCGTGCGGCCGGTGATCACATTCAACGGCAGAAAGGTCGCGCGGCCGGAATCCGTCCGTGACAAATAGCGTATGGCCTCTTTACCGGCATTTTCATCGTCAACAACGAGCTGCTGCATGGCGCTGCCGAGCGCCGTCTCCACGGCGACGGTATAGCGGGTCTCCGTGCGCAGCAGCATGGAGACCGGCCCGTGGATCCCGCGCAGAGTCCCGCGGGCGCTCTGCTGCATTACAACGCGCACAGCCTTGGAATAGCCTTCGAAATCGCGCTGCAATTCCTCAAACATCTGCAGCCGCGAGCGGTTGGTATCCAGCCGGACAGCGGTATCGTTCGCCTTCTTTTGCAGCGCGTCGCGCTTCTGCACACGGGCAGTCTGCCGCAGGCGGTATCCCTCAATGGTGTTCTGCGCTGCCGTGATCTCCTCCTGTGCTTCGGCAAGACGCCGCTGTGCCTCGGCAAGTCCGTTTTGGGTCTGCGCACGCCGTGCAACGGCGGCATCCAGGTCGGCCCGGACGAGCGCAATGCGCTCGGCGCTATGTGCAATGGACTCCTCCACGGCATTTTTATCCGCATTTTTGGCGGAAAGCGTGCTTCTCGCCTGCTCCTGTGCACCGCGCAGCTCCAGATAACGCTTTGTCAGCCCCTCGGCATTTTGCGTCAGACGTTCGCCCTCGCGCTGCGCTTCGGAAACACTGTCGCGCAGCGTGGCACATTGCCCGGCGATCTCGCTCCTGCGCATTTCCAACGCCGCGATCTGCCCGGCGATGCCGCCGCTTCTCTGCTCCTGTTCACTCAGCTCGTCACGCAGGCGTGTAAGATTCTCGCGAAGATTGGCAGCATTCGTCTGCAAAACGGCGATTTCCCCCTGTGCGTTCTGTACACGCGCCTCCGCGTCCGCGATCTGCTGGCGGAGCTGCTCCGCTTGCAGGTCGCGGTTGTGGAGGTCAAAGGTCAGGCTTTCGGAGGTGACATAGAGCGCGGTGAGCGCTTCGTGCTCCTGCTGCAGGATAAAAGCAGCGGAAGCATAGTCCTGCTCGGCCTTGCGCGCCGTCTCGCCCAGCTTTTCCAGCGTGCGCAGCCACAGCGCGACCTCTACGCCGCGCAGCTCCTCACGGTAAGCCAGAAACTGCTTTGCTCTGGCCGCCTGCTCACGCAGCGGCTCAACCTGAAGCTCCAGCTCGGAGATCTTGTCGCCGATACGCAGGAGGTTGTCCTCCGTCGTAGCCAGGCGGCGTTCCGTTTCCTCCTTGCGGTGGCGGTATTTGGAAATGCCGGCAGCTTCCTCGAAAATTTCACGGCGATCGGTGCTCTTCAGCGCCAGAATTTCGTCGATGCGGCCCTGACTGATGTTGGAATAACCCTCACGCCCGAGTCCGGTGTCCATGAACAGCTCGTTGACGTCGCGCAGGCGCACAGACTTGCGGTTGATATAGAATTCACTCTCTCCGGAGCGGTAATAGCGGCGCGTGACCATCAATTCGTCGGCGTCGTAACGCAGGGCACGGTCGGAATTGTCCAGTACGAGCGTCGCCTCGGCATAGCCGACCTGTGCGCGCTTCTGCGTCCCGCCGAAGATGACATCCTCCATTTTCTGACCACGCAGCGAACGGGAGTTCTGTTCGCCCATGACCCAACGCAGCGCGTCGGAAATGTTCGATTTTCCCGAGCCGTTCGGCCCGACGATCGCAGTAATGTCATGGCCGAAGGTTACGAGCGTCTTGTCCGGGAAGGACTTGAAGCCCTGAATCTCCAGATACTTCAGATACATTCAAAAACTTCTCCCATTTTAGTATCAATGCTTCATTCTACCAAAAAACACGCCGAATTGCAAGATGCAGCCGCAAAAAAGTAGCCCTAAACGCCAAAAAGCGCCCCCCTGTATCAGGAAGCGCTTTCAGTTACGGCTCATTGGGGAAAAGACGCGCAATGGCTTCGGCTGCCGCCGCCTGCTCGGCACGTTTTTTGCTCGTCCCGGTGCCGTTTCCGATCGGCTCGCCGTTGAGCAGCACGCGCACTACGAACTCGCGGCAGTGCGGCGGACCGTTTTCGTCGATCAGTTCATAGCTGAGCAGTTGGTCGCGCTTGCGCTGCACCAGCTCCTGAAGCTCCGTCTTATAGTCTCGCGGATTGGCCGTGCGGCTCAGCCGCGGGAGGACAAGGCGCTCGATGATCCCGCGTGCGGCCTGAAGGCCGCCGTCCAGATAGGCCGCCGCAATGAGCGACTCCATCACATCACACAAAATGCCTGCACGGTCGCGCCCGCCGGAATGCTGCTCTCCGTGACCGAGCAGCAGATACTCCCCCAGGCCGATGCTGCGTGCGACGGCGGCAAGATTGTTTTCGCAGACCAGCTCCGCGCGAATGCGCGTCAGCTCACCCTCCTGCTTTTCCGGGAAGCTGCGGTAGAGAAAATCCGCCGCAACGAAGCCCAGTATGGAATCGCCGAGAAACTCAAGCCGCTCATAGCTCATGCCCGTTCCGTGTTCGTTGGCATAAGAGCTGTGGGAAAGTGCGCGCTGCAAAAGTGCCCGATCGTTATAGGCATAGCCCAAAACGGCCTCCAGCGCCGTCAGATTACCGTGCATCGCCCGCCTCCATGTTCATCGCACCGATGTTGGCGCGGATCTCATCGCAAAAGCCGCTGGAAACGGCGTTCATCGCCTGCCGGACGGAGCCGACGATCGCCACGGCATCGGACGAGCCGTGTGCCTTGATCACCGGCTTGGAAACGCCCAGAAGCAATGAGCCGCCGACCTGCCGGTAGTCCATCATACGTTTCATCTCATCAAAACCGCGCTTGCACAGCAGCCCGCCCAGCATCGTCAGGAAATTACGTTTGACCGCGCGCTTGATCTGCTTGGACATGAAGATCGCCGTACCCTCAATGCTCTTGAGCAATACGTTCCCCGAAAAACCGTCCGCAACAATCACGTCCGCAGGACTGAGCGGTACATCGCGCGCTTCAATATTTCCGACAAACCGGATCAGCCCGCGCTCGGATGCCCGCTTCAGAAGCGTGTACGCCTCCTTATGCAGCGCATCGCCCTTGCCCTCCTCCACACCGTTGTTGAGCAGTGCGACGGACGGCTCCTCTTTGCCGAGCGCCCTCTGGGCATAAAACGAACCCATGCAGCCGAATTGCAGCAAAAACTCCGGCGTACACTCGGCATTGGCGCCCGCATCGACCAGAATGGAGCCGGTACCGAGCGGCATAACCGGCGCGAAGGCGGCGCGGCGGATACCTCGAATGCGCTTGACGACCAGCGTTGCGCCGGTCAGCAGGGCGCCGGTATTGCCGGCGGAGAGGAAGGCGTCGCCCTGCCCGTCGGCAAGCATCTTCAGGCCGACGATCATCGACGAGTCGCGGTGCTGCTGCACGACGTGCGCGGGATCGGCGTGCATATCCACCACATCCTCGGCATTGGCGATCTCCACACCGCCGGGAAGCGTATCGAAGCCGCCGCGCTTCACGGCGGCAAGAAGCTCCTCTCCGCGGCCGACGAGCATGATCTCCGTACCGAGTGTTTCGGCTGCCTGCAGTGCACCCAAAACGATCTGGTCGGGCGCATTGTCGCCGCCCATTGCGTCAATGATGATCTTCATAGCGAACCCTCTTTCCTTGCAGAATAACCCGTTTCCTCCAGCACCGCCAGAGCGCGCTGCGCAATGGCCAGATTCTTATTTGCCTTCCCCTTGACACGGTACTCCAACGGCGCAATGATGCCGAAATTAACATTCATCGGCTGGAAGTCGTGAACGGTTTCGTCGCTGATATAATAGCCGAGTGCGCCGATGGCCGTTCGGTTGGTAAAGTCCGGCACCGGCTCGCCGTGCAGCCGCGCAGCCATGCTCACCGCCGCCACATAACCCGATGCGCAGGATTCCACATAGCCCTCCACACCCGTCATCTGCCCCGCGAAGGCAACCAGCGGGTCGCGCCGATCGGCAAAGCCGCGGTCGAGCAGCTTCGGAGAGTTCAGGAAGGTATTGCGGTGCATCACACCGTAGCGAACAAATTCCGCCTCTTTCAGCGCGGGGATCATGGAAAACACGCGCCTCTGTTCCGGAAATTTCAGATGTGTCTGGAAGCCGACGAGGTTATAGACGTTTCCGGCGGCATTATCACGTCGGAGCTGCACAACGGCATAGGGCTCGCGGCCGGTCGATGGGTCGTTCAAGCCGACGGGCTTAAGCGGCCCGTAGCGCAGTGTATCAACACCGCGCCGTGCCATAACCTCCACCGGCATACAGCCCTCAAAGACATTTTTATCCTCAAAGCCATGAACCTCGGCCTCCTGCGCGGCCGCCAGTTCGCGGACAAAGGCTGCGTACTCCTCTTTTGTCAGTGCGCAGTTGATATAATCGGCGCTGCCGCGGTCGTAGCGCGAAGCAAACCATGCGCGGCTCATATCGATAGAATCAAAGGTGACAAGGGGTGCGGCAGCATCGAAGAAATGTAAATACTCGGCGTTTCCGAAATAACGGCCGATAGCCTCGCTCATTGCCTCCGAAGTCAGCGGACCGGTGGCTATGATAACCGGCCCCTGTGGAACCTCGGTCACTTCACGGCTTTCGACCGTAATATTCGGATGGCTGCGCAGACGTTGTGTGACCAGTCCCGAGAAGCCGTAGCGGTCTACCGCCAGACACCCGCCCGCCTCCACGCGCGTTTCGTCCGCACAGGCAAGGATCAGGCTCCCCAGACGGCGAAGCTCCTCCTTGAGCAGTCCCACGGCGTTTTCCAGCCGATCCCCGCGCAGAGAATTGGAGCACACCAGCTCCGCAAAGTCGCCGCTGTGATGTGCCGGGGACATCTTCTGCGGTTTCATTTCAATCAGGCGCACGGAAAAGCCGCGCTCGGCAAGCTGCCATGCCGCTTCGCTTCCGGCAAGACCCGCGCCGATAACTTTCACTTCGATCATTTCTTTTTGCTCCGCGTCGTTTTGGCCTTGGCGGGCTTTTCCGCCTTGACCGTCGTCTCGTCCGGGGCCTGCTCTGCCGTTTCGACGGATTCCGTGGTCGCCTTCGGCATCCGGCGTTTGTAGCCGCGTCTCTCCTCGGGCAGGAAATCCGGACAGCTTTCGTTGATGCAGAAGGGCTTCATCGCGCCGCGCCCGGCCTTCTTGAACAGCGTCTGGCCGCAGGTGGGGCAATCCTTATCCGTGGGCACGTCCCACGACATGAAGCCGCACTCCGCGCCGCGCTCACAGGCGTAGTAGGTATACCCCTTTTTGGACTTTCGCTTGAGAATGGTGCTGCCGCACTTCGGGCAGCGACCGGGCATCCGCTCGACGATGGGCTTGGTATTCTTGCACTCCGGATATCCGGGGCAGGCCAGGAACTTGCCGAAACGTCCGGATTTGACGACCATCTGCCTCCCGCAGAGCTCACACACTTCGTCGGAAATCTCATCGGGTACCTTGATACGCACACCGTCCAGCGCCTGCTCCGCCGCCTCCATTTCGTTGTGGAACCCGGTGTAGAAGGTGCGCAGCACCTGCTTCCAGTTAACGTTTCCGGCCTCGACCTCATCAAGCTGATGCTCCATATTCGCCGTGAATTCCACATCGATCACATCTTCAAAGTGCTCAATCATCAGGTCGGTAACGACCGCCCCGAGCGGCGTGGGATACAGGCGTTTGTCCTTTTTCGTTACATATTCGCGATCCTGAATGATCGAAACAATGGCCGCATAGGTAGACGGGCGGCCAACGCCCAGCTCCTCCATCGCCTTGACAAGCGTCGCCTCGGTATAGCGTGCAGGCGGTTGTGTAAAGTGCTGTGCCTTTTCCGGCTTCTCGCCGCAGAGCGTCTCGGAACCATCCAGATCGGGTAACCGGGACGTCTGCTCCTCGGTCTCGTCGTCCCGTCCTTCCTCATAAACCGCGGTAAAGCCCGCGAAGGTCATGATCTGGTCGGTTGCGCGGAACACATGGCGCTTGCACTTTGCGTCAATCTGCACGGCATCATAACGCGCGTCGGCCATCTGGCAGGCAACAAAGCGGCTCCAGATGAGTTTATACAGCCGATACTGTTCGCGCGTCAAATCATCCTTGATCTCCTCGGGATCCAGCGCAACGTTGCTTGGGCGGATTGCCTCATGCGCATCCTGTGCACCCTCCTTTTTGCGAAAGCGCCGTGCCGCGCCGGGGTAATAGGCGGCGCCGTAGCGGTCGATAATAAAGTCCTTCGCCGCGGCCAACGCTTCTTCGGACAGGCGCAGAGAGTCGGTACGCATGTAGGTAATCAGACCGATGGTGCCTTCTCCGCTGATATCTACGCCCTCATAGAGCTGCTGCGCAACCGCCATCGTCCGCTTCGGCGTCATATTGAGCTTGCGCGACGCCTCCTGCTGGAGCGTAGAGGTGATAAAGGGCGGCGTTGGACTGCGGCGCTTTTCGCTGCGCTTAATGGAAGCGACGGTAAAGTGCTCACCGGAAATGTCGCGCAGGATTTCGTCAACCTCCGCTTCGCTGTGCAGCTCACGCTTCTTCTCCTCGCCGTAGTACCGGGCGCGAAACGCACCGGGCTTCTCCACGCAGCGCAGCAGCAAATCGAGCGTCCAGTATTCCTTCGGGATAAACGCCTCAATCTCCCGCTCGCGCTCAACAACCAGCCGTGTCGCAACGGACTGCACGCGTCCGGCCGACAGTCCGCGGCGCACCTTCTTCCACAAAAGCGGGCTGAGCTGATAGCCGACGATACGGTCGAGCACGCGCCGCGCCTGCTGCGCATCTACAAGGTTATAGTCAATACCGCGCGGCTGCGCAATACTCCGCGTGACGACATTTTTCGTAATTTCATTAAATGTCACCCGCTGCGTTTTATCTTCCGGCAGCTCCAGCAGCTCCTTCAGATGCCACGAAATCGCCTCCCCCTCGCGATCAGGGTCAGTCGCAAGAAAAACCTGCGGCGCCTTCTGCGCAGCGCTTTTCAGGGATGCAATGACGGCCTCTTTCCCCGGTACGGGCTGATATTCGGGTGCAAAATCATGTGCAAAATCCACTCCCATTGTGCTCTTGGGCAGATCGCGAAGATGACCCATGCAGGCCTCGACATGATAGTCCGGGCCGAGATATTTTCCGATGGTCTTCGCCTTTGACGGCGACTCGACAATAACTAAATTCGTTCCCTTTGCCATTCGGGACCTCCGATTCGTATGATTCCGGCCAAAATGCCGGGGATTCTCATATTATTCGACCTTGAAAAAGCGGTTGCCTGCCGTTTTAGCCGCCAGCTTTTTGATCTGAAGCATGGTCAGCGCCGTCAGAACCCGCTGCGCGGGCAGCCCGCAGTCTGCCACAAGCTCATCGGGCAGCAGCGGCTCGGCGCCGAGCGCATCAAAAACCGTTTTCTCGTCTCCCGCCAGTGCGGGAGCGGCCGCAGGCGCAGCCCGTTTCGCCGGTGCAGTCGGCTCCGGCTCGTATGCAGGCGGCTCTGCCGCCACAGCCGGCGCAGGCTCCCCGTCTCCGAAGCTGACGGGAGAATAAACCGGCAGCGCCTTGCCATAACGGGCACGGTACACACGCGAAAGCGACTCCTTGCGCCGCCCGTCCATGAGCTTATCCGGAAACCGCGCCTCATATTCGCGCATCACGTCCCAGCCGTCCTGTGCCAGAATTGCACCCTCGCGCAGAAGCCGGTTGCTGCCCTCGCAATGCTTTGCGCCCAGGTTGCCCGGAATGGCAAATACATCTCTGCCCTGCTCAAGCGCGTGCTCGGCAGTGATGAGCGCACCGCTCTTCTCCGGCGCTTCCACAACAAGGACACCCAGCGACAGGCCGCTGAGAATGCGGTTACGCACGGGAAAATGCGCCGGAAGCGGCGGTATACCGGGCGGATATTCGCTGATCAGGCAGCCGTGACGGCTGATTTCGGTAAACAGAAAGCGGTTTTCGCGGGGATAGGCAATATCCAGTCCGCAGCCGCACACGCAGACCACCGGCATGGCCGAGTCCAGCGCCCCGCGCAGCGCCATCGTGTCGATGCCGCGCGCCCCGCCGGAGAGCACCACACCGCCCGAAAGCGCCATAAGCCGCGCAAACTGCTTGGCATGCAGTAGGCCGTATGCACTGCATCGGCGCGAGCCGACCACGGCGACGGCAGCCTCGTTGTCGAAATCCGGCAGCTTGCCGCGATAATACAGCAGTGCGGGCGGATCGGAGATGCTGCGCAGTCGGTCGGGATAGGCATCGTCGTCATAACGCAGCAAACGGATGTCATGCTCGTCGCAGCGCCGCAGGATGTCCTCGGCACCCGTCAGATCCTTATCGCACAGGCTCTCCAACCAGCGCTCCTCAAAGCCCTCGGTCTGCAAGTATTCCCGTTTTGTGCATTCATAGACACGCTCTGCCGAGCCGAACAGCCGCAGCAGTCGGGCGCAGCCGTTGGTGCCGACGCCCTTGCGCGTGGTAAGCCAAACCCAATGCTTGTCCATGTGTTTTCTCTCTCTTTTTTAAAGTTTTACCCCATCGTATGCATCTGCCACAGGACGATCGCAGCAGCCGTCGCCGCATTGAGTGATTCACAGCGCGGATTCATGGGGATGATCATATGTCGTTCGGCGGCGTTCAAAAATTCGGCGCATACACCCTGCCCCTCGCTGCCGATAACCACCACATCGTCACGCAGACACAGGCTGCGGATGTCCTGCGCCGTATCGCTGAGCGCGGTCGCCGTAATACGCAGTCCCCGTGCTCTGCACAACGCAAGCAGCGCACTGTTTTTGGCGCTCTGCGGCGGCGTGCGAAACACCGCGCCCATCGAAGCGCGGACGGTTTTTTCCGAATAGGGATCGGCACAACCCTCGGCCAGTACGACCGGGACGGAAAAAGCGTCCGCCGTGCGCAGGATCGTTCCGAGATTCCCGGGATCCTGAATCCGGTCCAGCAGCAGCGTACCGCCCGTCAGGTGCAGCGGCTGCGGCCGCGGCAGTCGGGCGGTAAACACAACGCCCTGCGGCGTGCGCATGGAGGAAAGACTCTGCATCAGGCTCTCCGGCACAACCACGCGCCGCACCTGCGGCGGCAGCTCCGGGCACGCAAAGCCCTCCGCGCAGACCACGGCGCAAAGCTCCGGCCCCCAACGCAGCGCTTCATCCAGCAGCTTGCGGCCGTCTGCCACAAATTGCTGCTGCGCGACGCGGTAGGTCCGGTCATTCTGCAGCTTCCGAATGTGCGAAATCAGAGGATTTTTTGCACTTGTGATGCGTTCCGGCTCCATGCGTGCACCTCCGCTTGCATTTTATCTTACAATTGAAACGTTTCCATGTCATTAAAGACAACACGATACATTATTATAATACGCGCACTGTCCAAAATGCAAGTATTTTTTCGCACACGTCTCTTCCGGATGTAAAAAATGCCGGTGCGCGCCCACGGGGCACACACCGGCAGCCAATCCGGCAGCACGATCTCCGCCAATGCAGTCATCGCCGCGGGAAGCTGAATGCGGCGCATCGGTACGTCCGTCTGCGCCGAAGTACGCAGCGTTCCGGACTGCGGGCAGTTTTGAAAGCGTGACATGGCGTTCTCCTTTTTGCGCTTTTCCCTTCATCACATTGTACCGCACCGCAAAAGGTACGGGAAATCACACCCCGCCTTCCGAAGTTTCAATAAAGATCTCCTCCGCACGCTCCAACGCCGCCTGTAATACATCGGCATAATAGCCTCCCTGCGAAGATCGGCGCAGCGGCTCGATCACCTCATCAATTGCACAAAGCAGTGTCGTATACATTTTTCTGTAGTCTGCCACAATTTTTCCTCCCCGACGCAAAATAGTCTATGCATAGCCCACATCGTAGCACGCATAGCCTATTTTTGCAAGCTTTTTGCGCTATTCTTTTTGAAAAACGGGAGGGTTTTTTCATGGATACCGTTACGGCCGTAAAAAACCGCATTCTTCAGCTCTGCGGCGAGCGGGGCATCAGCATCAACCGTCTGGCAACAATCAGTGCTTTGCCCCCGTCAAGCATCAAAAATATCCTGTACGGCAAAAGCGAAAATCCAAAGCTGCTGACCATTAAAATGATCTGCGACGGCTTCGGCATTTCACTCGGCACATTTTTCTCCACCCCGGAATTTGAAGCACTGGAACAGGAGCTTCGCTGAGCGCCTCACTCTACCCGGAGCGACAGAATTGCATCAAGCGGAATCCTTTCTCCGCTGCCGAGCAGCAGTATCCGTGCAAAAGCATCCAGCTTTTCGGCGCGCGCCCGGACGGTCACGACAGCCCCGCCAGGCTTTCGGCTGTCCGGCCGAAACCAGCGCAGCGTGACCTCTGGGTGGCGGTCGATACACTCGCACAAATGCCGAAGCGCCTCGTCCAGCTCCGCAACGGCGCCGTCGGCCAACTCCGGCGCAGTGTCCGTGCACCGAGCCGCCTCGTCGATCACATTACCGTAGCCCGTAAGCGCCGCATAGGGCGCAAACTGCGCCGCGCGCACGGAACGCGGGATCGGCGGATGCTTCGCACTGTAAACACGCCCGATATTCAGAATATCGTCATACCGGCCCCTCATGCTTTGTGCCCTCCGATCTGCGCATTTCTTTCGCGCGTCGTCGCGCCCTCACGGAAATTTGTCCCCTTCAGAATCGCATTTTTTCCATAGCGCCGCCGAATGGCTACAATGGCCTCCTGGCGGCTTTTTTCGCGGGCAAGCGACTCCCGCTCCGCCGCCGCGCGGCGCTCCTGCTCCTCCGGGGTACTGAAAATGTCATATTGCAGGCAGCCGTCGCTCTGCAGCGTCCCCCGCTCCGGCACAATGCGGTTTGCGGCAAGGTTCACCCGTCGAACCAGCAGCGACGGGTCAATGATCCGGTCAAACAATTCCAGCATCGCCTCCATCATACGGCGCAAAGATGCCGTCTGACAGTGCAGATTGGCCGTCCCGTGCGCATGCTTCGGGAGCTTTCTCCCATAGCCGTCCGTCGTGACCTCGCCGCGGTAGGCGGCGGCTCTGATCGGGTCGGTCAGATTGCCCACATCGTAGCCGATCGTCAGGACGAGCTGATCGGTCACGAGCTGCCTTTCGACCAGCTCCAACGCCAGCAGTTCCGTCATCTCGCGCACAATGACACGTGTCTGCGTGCAGGAATACGGCTCATGGAGCACCTGCCCCATACTGAGACTGTTCGTCTCGGGCCGATATGCACGGACATCGGCAAGCATGCACGGTTCAACGCCCCATGCATGATCGATCAGCAGCCCGGCATTGACCCCGAAGTTGCGGTAAAACCACTCTTCATCCTGTATGGCCCGCCGTGCAATATCGCCCATGGTGAATATTCCGGCCGCTTCCAAACGACGCGCATAACCACGCCCGACCCGCCAGAAATCGGTCAGCGGACGGTGATCCCAGAGCTGCTCGCAGTAGCTGCGTTCCTCCAACTCGGCAATTCGCACGCCGTTTTCATCCGGCGGGATATGCTTTGCAACAATATCCATCGCAACCTTGCAAAGATACAGATTACTGCCGATCCCTGCCGTCGCCGTAATTCCCGTGCTTTGCAGCACATCAGCAATCATGCGCATGGTAAGCTCGCGCGGCGTCAGCCCGTAGGTTTTGAGATAGCCCGTCGCATCAATAAATACCTCGTCAATCGAGTAGGCAAAAATATCCTCCGGGGCAATGTATTTCAGATAAATTTTGTAAATCTGTGCGCTCACCGCCATATAATGGGCCATTTGCGGCGGCGCAATAATGTAATCCAACGCCAACGACGGATCGGCCGCAAGCTCCGGCGCCTGCACCGAGCTTCCGCGCAGACTGTTTCCCGGCGCTGCCTGACGGCGTGCGCAGTTTACCTCGCGTACACGCTGCACAACCTCAAACAGGCGCGCACGCCCTGCGATACCGTGCGCCTTGAGCGACGGCGAAACCGCCAGGCAAATGGTTTTTTCTGTCCGCGACGCATCCGCTACGACCAGATTGGTTGTAAGCGGATCCAGCCCACGTGCAACACACTCGACGGAGGCAAAAAACGACTTCAGATCAATGGCAATATAGCTGCGCTGCATAGATCCCGCCTTTCCGCCTCTACAGCAGCTTGATAATGCTTGACACAACACCCTGAACGGTCAGGCAACGTACCAGAATTCGCGCATCGGGATACTTTTCACGATTTTCATAGCGCAAAACGGCACAGCCGCTCTCCGCATCGGTTCCGGCATAGGTTTTCAGCGTGTTTTCGTTGTTTTCGTCCAGCGCAACAACCATATCGCCCGGCTCGCAATCGTGCTGCTTACGGATCAGCACAAGGTCGCCGTCGGAAATTCCGGCATCGACCATGGAATCGCCCGAAGCACGCAGCAGATAAAAATCCCCTTTGCCGAAAATGGATTCCGGCAGGCTCGCATAAAGCTCCACGTGCTGTTCCTCCTGTTCCGGGTCGCCGCATTTGACTGATCCGACCAGTGGTGCGGAAAAATAACCGCCCCGACTGCGCTCGATCTTATTGACCGAACGAATCTCCCCGCTGCGGTAGCTCAGGCGGCCGAGCCGATCCATTTCGACCAGATAGGTATATGCCGTTGTCTTTCCGATTCCGAGTGCGGCGGCGATCTCCGCACAGGAGGGGGCACGCTGCGTCTTTCGGTAATACTCTCCCGCAAAATCCTCGATCCGCGTCATAAGCGCCGGGTCCTTTTGTCTGGTTTTCATTTTCTTCCCTCCTAATCGCGAACGGTTCGTTCATGATTATTCTAGCACACCACGCCCGGATTTGCAAGCGGAAATTTTCTCCGTGATGTCAAAGAAGCTCCGATGATATCATTCCGAGGCTCGTAATGACGAAGCCCGTTTTTTAAGTTGCAAAGCTCCCCGCCGTGAGAGTCCGGCGGGGAGCTTTGACATATGGGATTCTTAACCGCGCTGTGCGGGTTTTTTTTCGTTCTGCTTCGGCGCTCCTGCAGTGCGGCGCCACCATTTGTTTTCCTGCTGCGCGGCACGGCGCGCGGCCAGGTGCTCACGCTTGGAAAACTCGACAGGGTCTACGCTCTCCCAATATACGTCAAGCTTATGATATAGCTCCCAGAACATCCACTCATCCGGCACCGGATACATCAGGGTAAGCAGCTTCGTAAAGCACCAAAGCAGGAGGACGTACAGCCAATACAATCCGAACAGGCAGACCAGCAGCACAAACAGCACGACCGTAAGCTGTAACGTCGCACCGACGCCCTCGCCCGCCATACGCACAAACGCGATCACAAGCGGCAGCGCCAGCAGCGCCGTCAGGATGCAGGCTTCGAGATAGACGGACCAGTTCAAAAAGTCGCCGCGCAGCAGATAGACCGTTTCGGCGCGTTCAACAAGCATCCGCGCATCCTTCGCCTCGTTGCCGGTAAGCTTCGGAAGCTCCTCATCGCCCTCAGGCGCCTTACGGTAGCGCTCGTAAAGGAAAAAGCCCAGCACGATCAGACCGCAAACCGCCAACGGGATCAGGAATACAAACCAGATCATCGACGCGATCACGCCGCCCCAGCTTGAAAAACACCCCTGCATCCCGTCAGCCAACGCAGGCAGCACCGGCATTTCGTCAAGAACCTTGCTCAGCTCCTCGCCGCAGGCAAAACGGATCGTATTCACACTTGCGATAAGCAGATTGAACATGAAAAGCACCGTGCCGACAGGCGGCAGCAGCCGCGACAGCAGTCGCTTGCGCTTCAGCTCCTTTTCCGCCTTGCACAGGAAGGCCAGCGTCTTTGCCGAATCCCGCATGGTAAACGGCGCTTCCTTCTTCACATACATTCTTGTTTCCTCTCTTTCTCCAGAAGGCAGACGGCGTGGCACGCGATACCCTCTTCCCTGCCGGTGAAGCCGAGCCGTTCCTCCGTCGTTGCTTTAATATTGACCGGTGCGTCGAGCAGACGCTCCAGCGTTTCCTGCATTTGCGGGATGTACGGCCGAAGCTTCGGCCGCTGCGCCAAAACGGTAATATCCGCGTTTTCCACATGCCAGCCCTCACGTCGGAGCATCGTCATCACGCACTCCAGCAGCTTCAGGCTGCAAATGCCGCGGTATTTCTCATCGGCATCCGGGAAATGCAGGCCGATATCGCCCATTCCGGCCGCGCCGAGCAGCGCATCCATCAGTGCGTGCGTCAATACATCCGCATCCGAATGGCCGTCCAGTCCAAGTGCGTGCGGAATCTCGACACCGCCGAGGATGAGCTTTCGACCCGAAACAAGGCAATGAACGTCATATCCATGCCCGACTCGCATCGCGCTTCCTCCTTTCCTGCAAAACGGCCTCCGCGATACGGAAGTCGATCGGTGTGGTTAGCTTGAGGTTTTCGTCGCTTCCGGGTATAACCCAGACGGTCCGCCCCAGCGCTTCCACCGCGGAGGCATCGTCCGTCACCGGCAGGCCACGTCTCTGCGCCTCCGTGAGCGCGCGTGTCAGCAGCGTCCGCTCAAAAACCTGCGGTGTCTGTCCGCAGTGAAGCTGTGCACGATCCGGTGTGCACAGAACGCGACCCTCGCAGACCTGCTTGATCGTATCGCGAACAGGCACTGCCGGCATGGCTGCGCCGGTTTCGGCCGCCTTCTCCACGGCCGCATCAATCACCTCGCGCGGCACAAGCGGTCGGGCGCCGTCATGAACGGCAATCAGATCAAAACCCTTCGGAACAGCCGCAAGGCCGCAGCGGACAGACGCCGCCCGATCCTCGCCGCCGGGCACGACCGCGCAGAGCGTCGGAATGCCCTCGCACAGTCTCCGTATCTCGTCAACCAGCTCGGCTCGCGTGACAAGCACGACGGAACGAATATACGGCGACGCCGTCAGCGCCAGTAGGCTGCGCCGCACAACGGGTACTCCGCCGAGCTCGGCACGCATCTTATCGATGCCGCCCATCCGCCGGGCAGAGCCGGCAGCCAGAAGAATCGCAGCACACTGTTGTTCCATACTCACAGCTCCATGACGGTCTTCTTGAACTCCGCCCCACGTACCATGAAGTTTTTAAAACGATCAAAGGCAGCGCTTGCGGGAGAGAGCAGAACGACGTCTCCCGGAACCGCACGCGCAGCGGCGGTGCGCACCGCCTCATAGAAATCATCGATCATCAGGATTTCCGGCGCTCCCGGTACCGTGCGGGCGGCATCGGCGATCTTGCCGCCGGTAGCTCCGGTACAGACCAGCAAACGGACATGCCCGGCAATCTCCGGGCCGAGTACATCGTAGGGGATGTGCTTATCGTAACCGCCCGCAATAAGAATGACCTTTTGATCGAAGCTGCGCAGCCCCGCGATGGTCCGGCTGGGCGAGGAGGCGATGGAGTCATTGTAGAAACGCACGCCGTCCTTCTCGCGCACCAGCTCAATGCGGTGCTCCACACCGCCGAAGCTCCGCGCAACGGCACGGACATCCTCATCCGAGGCCAGTCCCTGCGTGGCAAGCATCGCCGCCATGTAGTTTTCAATATTGTGCACACCGGGGATGCGGATCTCGTCGGCATGGAGTACCGGATCTCCATCACGCAGAAGCACCCCGTCCCTGAGGCAGACGTCCGCCGCCTCCCGGCGCGAGAAGCGCAGCACATGCCCCGGCGCTTCGGCCGCCAGAGCGTTGGTCAGCGCATTGTCCGCGTTGACGATCAGCGTATCCGTTTCACTCTGATAGCGGAAAATATTCTTTTTTGCACCAACGTATTCTTCCATGTCGCGGTGAACATCCAGATGATTGGGCGCAAGATTGGTCACAACGGCAATATGACAGCTATGATGCAGATCCATAAGCTGGAAGGAGCTGAGCTCCAACACCGCCAGATCGTCCGGCAGCATGTGATCCGCCTGATCCAGAAGCGGCGTACCGATGTTGCCGCCGAGCCAGACGCGCCGCCCGGCGTGCTTCAGAATTTCGGAGATCAGCGTGGTAGTCGTGGTCTTTCCGTCTGAACCGGTTACACCGAGTATCGTACAGGGGCAAACCTCAAAAAATGCCTCCATCTCGGAGGTGACATACGTCCCGGCATCGCGCAGTGCGCGCAACTCCGGTGTGTCCGGGTGCAGACCGGGCGTGCGGAAAGCAACGTCGCCGCGCAGACCCTTCAGATAGCCGTCCCCGAGGTGCAGCTCCAGCCCCTCGCGCTCCAACGCAAGCAGCTCGTCGTCGAGCTTTTCGCGCGGTGTGCGGTCGCAGCCGACCGTCTCAACGCCGTAGCGCAAAAGCAGCCGCACCAGCGGGCGATTGCTCACGCCAAGCCCCAGCACCAGCACACGCCTGCCGCGCAGCCGTGCAAAATATTCCACAAGCTCCATACTCCTGCCTCGCCTCCCTGCTACTATGTTTTTATTATATCGTAAACCCCCGAAAAATGCAATCCGTTTGACAAACGCAAAAAAATAAAGTATAATGCTCCCGTGACCGGGACGGGCAGTCGCGTGGACGTGTCGAAAGGCGCGTTTATGAGGAAAGTCCGGGCTCCGCAGGGCAAGGATAACGGGTAACGCCCGCCGAAGGCGACTTCAGGAAAAGTGCAACAGAGATATACCGCCCCGCCGCGGCTCTGCCGCCGGTGGGGTAAGGGTGGAAAGGCGAGGTAAGAGCTCACCCGCCGCATGGGAACATTGCGGCGCTGTAAACTCTATCCGGAGCAACACCGTGGAGGAGACATTGGCCGGCCCGGCCGTCTCCGGGGAGGTGGCTTGAGCGCAGCGGTAACGCTGCGTCGAGATAGATGACTGTCGATCACAGAACCCGGCTTACAGTCCCGATCACATAAAAGCCCCCCCGCCGGAAATCCGGCGGGGGGCTTACTTGATTGGGGAATTTCCGCCGTCCGGCGGCCGAGCCGTGCTCGCCCGTCGAACGGACCTGCAGGGGGGGCGGTCAAAATAAAGGGTTAGCGGTTGTGTTTAACGGTGATGCTCACAGTGCTCCGTATCCGGAGACTCCGGCAGAACGGCGCGAAAAATCGTGCTCGAAACCACAGAGCCGCAGGTAATACACTTGCCGGTGCGAGAATCCGCCGTGTGCGCTTCCGTGACGTCCAAATCGCAGAATTTACAGGCAAGGTGGTGAGACGCCGTGTCTATTACCGTAGCAACATAATTATGCGCGCGCAAATAAGTGTAGAATTCGCACGAAACCGGACCGCCAGTATAGAGCCTGTAGTCCGGAGGAACGTTTGTGTACAAGTGTTCATATAGTCCGGCAGCGCCCCATTTGGACTCACACACAATGCCGCTCGAGCTGACGCTTTTTACGACAGCAGAGTGCACCGGATACCCATCGCTCCCATAGTATACGACAATATCTCCGGCTGACGGTACTTCGGTACGCCTTGCGTGGGTATCCTCACAGTATCTATCTACGTGCAGAATCCACGAGGGGTTTTGCACGGATTTTTGATACTAGGCGTAGCTGTGGCAATTGTACTTTGACGTAGCAGGCCCCAAAACTCCGACTCCGTATTCTAGCACGGCTATCGCGTCTTGTCTCTGCTGGTCGGCGTATGAGTGGTCGCCTCTTGCCGTATAGAGGGGTACAATCGTCCCGTTGGTCGTCCTTGTGTTCGTACTG
>CAKUGQ010000022.1 GCA_934654755.1 uncultured Oscillospiraceae bacterium
GGAGGTTCCTTTTTCTAGGCATAGCTAAAGCTTTTTGGAACCACCGGCACTGCCGGTGGTTTTCTTTCTACAAAAAATCGCCCTCCGTCCGTTTCGGACAGAGGGCGTAAAAGACTGCTTTACGCGGTACCACCTCTGGTTCGGCATCGCCTCACAGCGCTGCCCTCACGGTGTCCAATAACACCTTCCGCGATCTCGGGCGGACCCGTCCTCCCCTACTGCTGTTTCCGGGAGGCCGCTCCGGAGGGTATTTCGCCGCAATTTCCTGCCGCCTTACACCAACCGGCGGCTCTCTGCGCGTGAACTTCGCGGCTACTTTTCTCCATCATCGCGTTTAACGGGGTATATTATAGCGTACGCACTTCGCTTTGTCAAGCAGTTTTTTAGCCTTTGCCGCTTTCCGGTTCGGGCAAAAAGGGTCAGCGCCAAGAGGCCCTTGCGGGCCTCCCGGCGCTGAAAGAAAGGGGGATACTAGAAACAGGAGTAGTCAATTGTTAAGATTGGCCAAACGCATCAGGATCACTGCAATTTCCGCTCGAGTGGCGTAATTGCACGGATTGAGCCGTCCGTATTCGTCGCCGATCAGCAGACCGTTTGCGACTGCCCAGTTCATGGCGTCCTTTGCATATGTATGGACCTGCTCCGTGTCCGGGAAGTCCTTCAGGTAATCCTCAGTAACCGGCGTAGAACCGAAGAAGCGGTAAAGGATCGTAACGAGCTCTTCGCGTGTGATCTTGCCGTTCGGATCAAAGGTGCCGTCGTCACGTCCGGTGATATAAGCGTTTTCGTACGCCCAGGCAATCACTTCAGTATACCATTTTCCGGCTGGAACGTCCTTAAACGGCGTTTCAGTTTGCTCAATTGCCGGCTCTCCGGCCAAGCGGTAAAGGATCTGCACCAACTCAGCGCGACTGGTATTTGCATTCGGGCGGAACATCCCGTCCTCATAGCCGATCATGAGCTTATGGTTGACAGCATAATCGACTGCCTCATGATACCAGCGGTCGTGCGCAACATCTTGGAAGTGTTCTGCCGCGCAACCGTTTGTGCCGGCAGGAATGATGCACAATTCCTCTTCGTCGCAGCGTTCGCAGGTACGATGCTGCATTCCGTCTTCATAGCAAGTCGCTTCACGGTCGAGGATCCACTCGCCGAAGCTGTGGCCAAGAGCATCAACGATGGTGTCAATGTAGCTGTAACCACAGCCCGAACAGGTGTGTTTCGTGTAACCCTTGGTATCACAGGTCGGTGCAGTCACATCGTGGATGTAGTTGTGCGGCAGCTTTTCGGTTCGTCTGGAGCACAGCGCGCCGCAGCGTTCGCAACGTGAAATCTCATAGCCGTAGTCGGCACAGGTCGCTTGAGCGATTGTAACCCACTCGGTGCAGAAATGATCGCCCGCAGCACAGTCGAGCTGCTGAAGCAGACGCTCGGCTTCGACGAGGTCGCTGTAGTTGCTGACCAGCAGCTTCAGGTTCTCGCTCAGCGCATCGTAAGCGGCACGCGCGTCCTCAATCGCCTCTCTGCTTTCCCTTGTTACGGATCCGATGGCAGCTATCTGATTTCTGACTGCCTCGGCCTTTGCCTGATTGTCAAGGCTGACGACCGTCACGGTGATGTCAACATCTTCACCGGCCAGGCGCTGGAAGATGGGGCCATAAACGGGATCGTCTTTATACTGCTCATAATAGCTGCCAAAACGGATGCTCTTGAGTCTTGCGTAAAGCGTGACCTCCGCATCGTCCGTCTGCGGGCAGTAGACCAGCAGATTCTCGTGTGTGATTACGGACGCGTTACCAGAACGAATGAGACGCCAGTCTGCGCTGCCCATCGGATCGTAACCCGGCAGTTCCGCCAAAGTAATGCCGAGGTTGGCCATATTATCGACGTTATAAACCCAAACAAGGTTTCCGTTTGCGTCGACATAAGCTTCCGCAAATCTGTGCAGAGCGCTCACGATGGTGGAAGGATCAACATTCGCGCCGTCGTTCAGGCCCGCAAAGAAGTTCGCCTTGACGAGCTCAAGCAGAGCAAGCTCGGCGTTGATCTCCGAAGGCTTCAGCGGAGCAATCCGGATGCGCAGCTCCTTATAATCGGAATAACGCTCATCCGGAACGCCTGCATTCTGCTTCGTGATCGTAAGTCTCAGGATAACCTCAACTCCCTGCTCCGAAATCGGGCGCAGGACATTCGCGCTGTAGCCGTTCACGGTAACAGGGCAGATCCCCTCGCCTACGATATAGGCAGTATAAACGATCTTATACGCGTTCTTGCCGCCGTCAATGCCCAGCTTTCGGCTTGTGAGAAGCTGAATATTGTCCGTAACGGAATCGGGATTGATCGTCTCGCCCTTATTCAGGCCGGCAGAGTAAGTGAGGCTTTCCAGCGTAAATCTTTCCAGAGCCGAACGGATCGTCTCCATGTATTCGTTTGCCACACCGCGCACGGTAACGGTAAACTGCCTCGTGATCGTGATCGGGCCATCCAGTTCGTCGTTGTTCTTGTTGAAGGTAAAGGTTGCGGTCAACGTCACAACCGTATCCTGCTCAGCCGGCGTTACCGTTCCGGTGAACGGGGAGAGGACACTGCCACCGGTAATGCCGATCACGTTGGGATTCGAGGATGTCCAACCGATCAGCGCCCAGCCGCTGTTCTGAAGCTGCTGCGGCAAAGTCAGGTCGGTACGGATCTGATCCGCAGTCGTGTTTTCGCCGCGAATGGTGTCGAAGGTAAGCGCTCCGGCAGCCTCTTCCATTGCCTGTATGACCTTGGCCTGATCCCATGCGATCAAAACCATGCAGGCATTCGTAACCACCGTTGCACCGCTCGCCGTTGTCAGGCGGAAGGTCACATCGCGCACGATTGCATCGCCGTTGATCGAATTAGAGGGATCTGCATAGTAGTATGTGATTTTGCCGTCGGCAGAAATCAGCTCACCGCTGCCGTAGGTCACATTGCCCGCGCTTTCCAGCACAACCGTAATGTCCTCGACACGCAGGCCGGTCACATTGGCGGCAGAGATCGCCGCCGCAAGCTTCTCGATCAGAAGCTGCGTTACATAAACGTCTCCGCAGCGATAGTCGGCTCTGAGTCTTGTGGTCAGCTTTTCAACGATCTGATTCAACTCGGTCTGGTCGGCAGAGGCTTTCGTTTTTACCGTGACGGTAAAGACCTTTGTGTCGGTCACGTTGCCCTTTGTGATCGTGGCCGTCAGAGTCACGGTCACGTCGTTGGCCGTCGGCAGCGTGACCTGTCCGTCAGTTGCAATAATCGTAGGATGACTGCTGACCCAGGTAATCGTCGAGCCGTTGAGGCCTGTCGTCGCCAGCGCCAGCTTCATGGCAGAGGTCACAACCGAGGGGTCCACAGTCAGAGCCGCCTTATCCGCCGCAACGTCACGCTCGTCCCCCGACAGTGCAGGCTCGCTACCGCCCTGCCATTTCAGTACAGGGTAGCCGTCGTTGATATTCTCGCTGTCCATATTGAACGCGCGGTTGATCGGGCTAAGCAGAAGCGCAAAGGCAGAGAGCTTCATTTCGGAAGACTCCTTGCATTCCGCATTGACACTTCCCTCCGTGGGAGCATGGCCCACACCCTCGTCGGTATGGCTTGTCGACATATGGACGAAGGTATAGCACCCCTTCAGGAAATAGCAGTTGGAGAGCGTCGCACCGTCCTTCACCACGCCGGCTACGGCGCCGCAGAACGGGTTCAGGCTGTCGACCGTCACAGCAACCGTGCCCACGTTATAGCAGTTCGTGATCGCAGCGCCGGTGCCCATCGCATAGCCTGCAATACCGCCGCCGATGTGTGCGGCAGAGATCGTGCCACGGTTATAGCACTCCGTGATTGTCGCGCCGGCCTCCAGACCGCCGACAATACCGCCGACGGAGCTTGCGCCGTAGGTGTCGCCGGTAGCGCTCACGGCGCCCGCGTTGACGCAGCCGCTCACATTGCCGTAGCACATACCGACAATGCCGCCGACCTTGGCGTAATCGTAGCTGTTGCTGTATTCGCTGTTAAACGAGGAGCTGACGGCTCCGAAGTTTGCGCAGTTCGTAACGCTGCCGCCGGTATACAGGATACCGACGATGCCGCCGACGCGCTGACGGGTCGCCGTCACGTTCATGTAGCTGACACAGCGTTCGAAAGAACCGTAGGAGGCATTGCAGATACCGCCGACATTGCTTTCGCCGCTGTTGCTGCCGTAAACGGTCAGGTTCTTAATGAGACTCTCTGTGCCGTTATAACCGAACAGCGCAGCATTCAGACCGTAAATTGCCTTTCCGTTGCCGTCGAATGTGCCGACATACTTCTGGCTATAGCTTCCGATGGGAGTCCAGACATTATTGCTGCCGTCGTAGTTGATATAAATGTTGGCGGTCAGCTTTGCATTATAATCGACCTCACCCGCGTTAACCTGCGCAGCAAACCATGCCAGCTCCGCCGCATTACCGATCTCGTAGATACCGTCGGCATTCGGCGTCACAGGCGTCAGCGTCGTGCCGTCCCATGTACGGTTCGTCTCAAGATCAAACCGCAGTGAAAGCACGCCGTCCTGCACGGTGATCACACGCTCGACACGATAGTAGCGGCTGTCCTGGATCACACAGGTATAGGATCCGTTGGGGAGACGGTAAATAAAGCCTGTTCCCTCCGGTGCGACGACCGTTCCGTCCGCCGCAGTAATGCTCACGTTGGAAGGCGTTACCGCCGCATTAAGCTCATCAAAGAAGCTGAGTGTCACGGTATACACCGTCTCGCCCGTAAGCGTAATGCTCGGGATCGTAAGACCCTGATCGACGACCGTGAAGGTGCCGCTTACGCCGACATAAGCGAATTTGGAAACCGTGTAGTCGTATGCGCCCTTCGGCAGCTCAAAGGTAGTGCCCTCGACAGGCTCATAGGGATTGCCGTTTCTGTCGGTCACGACAATGGTCGCCCCGGCAGGACTTACATTGAACACCACACGATAGGTCACGGGGACAAGATCTACGGGGATCAGTCGGCTTTCGTCGCTGACCGTAACCGTCCCGTTGACGGTAACATAATCGGTCTTTGTCACGGTGTAGGAGTAGTCGCCGTTTTCAAGAACGTAAACAAGCGGCTCAACCTCGCTGTGACCTGCAAGCGTGACCGAAGCGCCCTCCGGTACGGAGAACACCACGATCGACTTGGCGTTGGGATTCTGCCACTTCAGAACGGGGACGTCGCTGCCGTCGAGGGAAGCAAACGCGCCGCCGAGCAGGCCGATCAGACGCTTGGAATGCAGCTCGCTGAGCTGGATCAGCGTCGTCTCATCAAGATCCGAAGAGTTGGCGCCGATTGCCTTCGTGTAAGTACCGGCAAGGAAATAGCAGTTCTCCAAAGCTTTTCCCGTGTCGTTCTTCGCCTTTGTGCCGGCCAGTGCACCGACCGTCTCAATGCTGTCATCGGTCGCGGAAACATTGCCGGTATTCAGGCAGCCCGTCAGCTTGGAGCCATAGCCGCTGCTGTACAGGTTGCCGACGATACCGCCGATGTTAGACTTGGATCCGCTGACATTTCCGGTATTCATGCAGTTTTTGATTTCGCGGTTTGCAAAGCCTGCAATGCCGCCGACATCCGCCTTTGTGGCCGTCACATTGCCGGAGTTATAGCACGCCGTCACCGGTATGGATGCGCTGCCGCAAATGCCGCCGGTACGCTCTCCGCCGCTGACCGCGCCGCGGTTCTCACAGTTGACGATTCCGATGCCGTAGCCTCCCTCGCCAACGATACCGCCGACATAACGGCCCGCATCGCCAATCGTAATGTTGCCCTCGTTGCGGCAGCCGACGACGTAAGCCGTCTTGGAGGTGTAGTCCTTCATGGAACCGACAATGCCGCCGATGTCATAGCCGTCCGTGCAGTCGTGGTGGAGCGTAATCGTCAATTTGCTGACGCAGTTTTCAACCGTGCCGTTCGCCAGAATCGCCACAATACCGCCGCTGAATTTCACGGCCGCAAGGGTACCCTCAACGGTCACATTCTTAATGACGCCGCCGGTGTAGACATAACCGAACAGACCTGCGCCGTTGATCGAAACCCGGCCGTAGGATTCCACGGAACTGCCGATCGGGTTCAGGTTGGAAATCGTCTTTCCGTTTCCGTCAAACGTTCCGATATAGCCCTTTTTCGCGCTGGTATCCGTCACAACGCCGATGGCCGTCCATTCGTGTCCGCCGAGGTCGATATTATCGGTCAGGATCGCGTTCAGCGCATAGCTCGCGGAGGTTCCCTCGTTGACCTTATCGCGGAACCACGCAAGCTCATAACCGTTGGAAATCTGGTAAACGCTGTCAACCAGCACAGGCTCCAGCGTCGTAACGCCGTCCCATGCTGCGGAATAGGCCAGTGAAATATCAAACGCGATACCGGATTGCGTAAGCTCAAAGGTACCGGTCTTCTTTTCAAAGGTCTTTGCCGTAACGGTGTAGGTGTAAGTTCCAAGCGGCAGAGCTCTTGTCACACCGTTTTCCAGAACGATGACCGTAGTACCGTCCGACATGGTCAGGCGGATCTCAGGCAGCCGGTTTTCCGGGAAAGCCAGACCGTCCGTACGGCTAACATTGAACCGGACATTACCGGTGGCGACCGTTATGGCAGTGACAGCACTTGCCGCAGCGGAGTCTCCGTAGGCATCCCCGTCACCCAGAGCGACGACTGTAACGGTGTAGCTTCCGCTGCCGTTAAGATCGATGAGCGTCGTAAAGTCGATCGTCAACTCCGTCGTCACTACGGACGAAAGAAGCTGTTCCGCACGGTAAAGATACACGGCGTAGCCGGTCGCATGGTCAACCGCCGTCCAGCTTGCAATCTTGCCGTTCCAGATAACGGTCGAGGGAGTCAGCGCAGCCGGGCGAATCTTTACATTGCCGGGCGCTTTGAGGAGGTACGGCAGTCCGCCGTTGATGAACTCGCCGTCCTGCGCATAGATCGCAAATTCTGCGCCGAGTGCGCTCAGAATATCGCTGCTTTTCAGCTCTTCAAGCGTTTTTCCGGTTCCGCCTTCCTCGAGCGTGCCGCTGAAGCTGCTCTCGGAGCAATAGAAGCTGCCGGAATCTGTGATGCTGATCATTTTTGCCGCCAACGGGCCATAGGTGCCGTCGGTTGCGGTAACGTCCACAACAGCGTAGGTATTCTTGAGATAGGACTTTGCATAGCTGCTGGAGGCGCTGCTGCCGCCGATAATGCCGCCTGCATAGTTCTTCGCCGTTACCGAGCCTCTTGCAAAGAGGTTCTCAAAGGTCTTATAGGTCTTGTTCACGCTGCCGATCACTCCGCCCGCGTAATCGCCGCTCGCGTTCACCGTGACATGGGAAGCATACGAGAACGTCACCCTATCGCCGACCATACCGATCAAACCGCCGACATGATTCGTGCCGCTGACGACAGTATTATGCACCGCGCAGAGCGTGAGTCCGCCGCCCGCAGCGCCAACCATACCGCCGGTATAGTCCCCGGCGCCGGTAACGCGGCTGTTTTTCACAACACAGTTTTTCACCGTGCCGGAAAGGTAGCCGACCAGCGCGCCGTTATACATCAGGCCGCCGTTGATCGTCGCGTTATCCACGGTCAGGTTTTCGATCGTTCCGCTGCAACGTCCGAAGAGAGCTGCATTACTTCCTTCCGTTGTTACGCTGAGATTGGAAATCGTATATCCGGCACCGTCGAAATGCGCCTGGAAGGAATGACTGCTGTCCGCGCCGATCGGCGTAAACGCCACATGATTCATGTCAATGTTCGCCGTCAGGACAAACCAAGTATCCGACGTAATCAGATCGCTCTTTGCCGCAACCAGTTGGCTCAGGTATGCCAGCTCGTCGCCGGATTCGAGCTCATAGGGAGCATCCTGTGTACCGTTACCGCCCGCAAAGCCCGTCGCTACGGTTCCGTCCCACGGCGTGATGGCCACCATGGAAACGGGCACATTCTGTGCTGCGGTCTCAACGGTCACGGTGCCGTGCACCGTCCTGCAGCCGTCGCGCTTCACGGTATAGCTGTATGTTCCGGGGATCAGCAGATAAGCGATTGTCCCGTTTTCATTGGCGGCAGGCGTCTGTACGCCGCCGACCTCGTGGCTCACCGTCAGCACTGCGCCCTCCGGTACGCCCGTGAAGCTCACGGCGTAGCTCGGCGCCCGCGTCAGTGAATCCTGCAGGGACAGGTCGGCGCCGCTGACCGTAAAGGCAACGTTTTCCTTCGTCAGGTAGCCGAACAGCTCGGCAGTAAAAGAATAGTTGCCATCGGGCAGAAGCCAGACATTCTCCGTCTCGGAGACAGGAAGCTCCATCTCGCCCTGCTTCACAACGATTCTGGCGCCCTGAGGCATATTGGGGAAGCTGACCGTCCACAGTCTGGTCCAGACCGCATAAAGGTCCATATCGCTGCCGGACAGAGTGATCTCCGCCTCGTCGGCGTATACGACCTCACCGTCCGCAGTCGTCGCCCAACCGTCAAAGCGGTAATTTGCACGCACGAACGGATTGCTCATCAGGTTGGCAGTGCCGAAAACGCCCTGCTCCTTCGTTGTATCCGTACCGTCATTCGCGTGGAGAATCACCTTGTTGGGAAGCGTAACGCTGAAGTCCTTCAGCCATACGCAGTCGTCGTTTTTATCGGTGCTGGTATCCTTGGCATAGGCAATGCGTATCGATTCCCCCGCCTGTGCCTCTACACTGTAGACGGTGTAATCGGTCTGCGCGCCGCTGAAATCCGCCTTGGCAGAGCTGTTGAGAACCTTTTCCGTTCCGTCGGCAGAAATACGCGTGACCTCCAGGTAGTCATATCTTGCTTCGCTGGAAGCCTTGTAGGAGAAGGTCAGCCTGGCCGCCTGCGTAAAGGTCAGCGTAATGCCGGATCTGGAGCTTCTGACCCCAGCGTTGGAGGACACAAGCGCGTTCTCCGTCGCATCTACCTGCATCGGGTAGTCGGTCGAGTTCGTTACGGTCGCTACGCCATTCAGGCCGGTGAAGAACCGATTGAAGCCCGAATTCAGATCCGTTCCCGTTTTGACGACACGCAGATAGTACACACCCGGGTCAACGGTCTCGGCGTTGCAGCCGTACTCACCGTTGGACATACTCGGCCAGTTCGGAGCTCCGACAACGATCGTAATCACATCGCCGGGGCGAACGGTCGTTTTCTGACCCGGTTGCCAAAGATCGGCCTGTGTATACCAGCTACCGCTTGCCAGTGCCTTCGCGTCTGCCAGAGACATCTCCTGCATAAAGGCAGCAACCAGGAAATTGCGGTTCGTCGCCGAAGCCGTCAACGCAATCTCTGCGCTTTCGACATCGCCGATTACCAGCTCATAGTCAAAAAGACTGCCGGAGAAGGAAGTGGGATTCAGCACGCCGCCCGTTACATTCAGAGCAGCGAGCTTTTTATCCTTGGAATTGTATAGGCTGGAAATATCGCTGCCGCCCGTACAGGTGTAGGAAAGGCGGATCACATCTCCGTCGCGGAGCTGGCCGTTTGCATGGGTATAGGCCGTAAAGCCCAATGCGGTAAACCAGCCGTTGAGCGTACCCATCCAGCCCGCGGAGCCGTCTGCCTTCAGGCCGTCGATCGCGGAAATATAGCCCGACTCAACACCCGTTACACTGTGGCCCTCGAGCGCCTCCGCAATACAGCTCATCATCGTGGAATCGGCGTATAGCCCCACCGTCTTGTGGATGCGTTCGCCGCTCCATTGTTCCGCTCCGGACTCCCAGGTACCGTAACCGCCACCCGGCGCCGGAGAAGCCGTGGTATTCTCCACGACCACCTGCACCTTGCCGACAGGGGTTCCCCCTGCCGTAGGTGCTTCCGTTACCTCAAGCGCTATCGCGTTTGTCGGCAGAAGCCCGACCAACATGAACAGCGCCAGAAGTAAACAGATCAACCGTTTTGTCATAATGCCGTCCTCCTTGATAGATATGGAGCTCGTGCTCCGAAGTCACGACGGCCTCTGCTGTTGCCTCACAAGACAAAAAACGTCTGCGAGGCACACCGACCACGCAGACGCAATAATCCCTTTGTCTGTTTATGCAGGCGTTCCCGGTGTAGGCAGGAGCCACGCAGCGTCCCGACGTATCTGACTTATCCGGTATTCCTCCGGCTTCACAGTGACCCACTCGCGGGGCTTTTCACCCCATTCCGTCTGCCCATTAAAGGACAGGAACCGCCGCAAATATGAAATTGAAGGGTAGCGCCTCACCTGACAAGCCGCCTCCCTGCTCGTCATTGTAACACACCCTGTCTTATAAAGCAAGCCCTGTTTCAAAATATTTTCCCGTCCCGGAGCGGCAAAAAAAGCCGACCTCAACAGGTCGGCTTCCGCATATCAAAAAAGAGTCTTCCTTTCCGCCGCATTTAAAAGGCTACCGTTCAGAAGCAGATTTGGGAACGTTTGTCATCATCTCCGCAGCCGCCTGTAGTGTCGCCTCCGAAATGCTCGCGCCGCCTATGATTCGTGCAAGCTCGGCTTTTCGCCCTTCAAAGTCCAGCGGTGTGACATTAGTATATGTTCTGCCGTCTCTTTCCTGCTTGGCAATCAGGAAATGCGTATCCGCAAGCGCCGCAAGCTGCGGCAGATGCGTCACGCACAGCACCTGTTTATTCTCGGAAACCTGGTGCAGCTTTTCGGCGACGCGCTGCGCCGCACGACCGGAGACACCAGTGTCCACCTCATCGAAAATCAGTGTTGCCACGCGGTCACGCTCGGCAAGCACGTTTTTCAGTGCCAGCATAATTCGCGCCAATTCGCCGCCGGAAGCTACCTTGCTGAGAGGCTTAAGCGCTTCTCCTGCATTGGCGGACATATAGAACGCCACAGCATCCATCCCGAGCGGTGTAAGTTCAGTTTCCGAAAACTCACAGGAAAACCGTACTCTTTGCATATCCAAGTCGACCAGCTCCCGTAAAACTCGCCGTGTCAGCCTCTCTGCCGCTTCACGGCGGGATGCACGCAGGACAAGTGCGGCCTGTCTGGCCTCTTCCTCGGCGGCGGACAGTTTTTTCCGCAACCGCGAAAGTGCTTCATCAGAAAACTCGATCTCATCCAATTCGGCCTGCGCTCCGGATAAATAGTTCAGAATGTCGTCGCAGGTCACGCCGTATTTTCGGCGGAGTCTGTGGATGGTATCCAGACGCTGTTCAATGGCGTCCAGTTCAGCTTCACTAAAGCTCAATGCATCGCGCTTTTCGGAAATCCGCTCGGCACAGTCGCGGACCTGATACATCAGGTCCGTGACCGTCTCATGCAGCGAGGTAAAGCTGTCGTCAATACGGCTCAGCCGCGAAAGCGCCCGCTCCGCTTGTGCCAGAAGCACCGACGCACCATCCGACGTATCGCTGCCATCCAGGCAGACCGAGGCATCCTCCAACGCACCAGCAAGCTTTTCTGCATTTTGCGCAAGGCGTCTGCGTGCCTCAAGCTCTTCGTCCTCACCGGAACGGAGCTGCGCTTTGGTAATCTCGTCAATCTGGTACTTCAGTGTCTCCACTCGCCTGAGCCTTGCGCTTTCGTCCAGATCCAGCCGTTCAATCTCCTTTTTCAGCGTCTGAATCCTCTCAAATCTCTCCCGGTAATTTGAAAGGAGTTCCTCATCCTCCGCAAATATATCAAGGTACTCCAAATGGTAGCTCTCGTCGAATAATGTCGCCGAATCGTGCTGCCCGTGGATATTCACCAACCGCAGGCCAAGCTTCTTCAAAACACCCACGGACACGGCCTCACCATTGACCCGGCAAAGATTACGTCCGTCGGAAAGGATCTCGCGACGGATGACCAGCTCATCCTCGTAGGGTACGTCATTTTCCGCAAACCATGCAAGCTGCGGTACACCGTCAAACAGCGCCCGCACAACGGCGCGATCTGCACCGGTACGGATCATGTCGCGATAGGCCCGTTCGCCAAGAATGGCAGAAATGGCATCAATCACAATCGACTTGCCGGCACCGGTTTCGCCGGTCATGACATTAAAGCCCGGCTCAAACAGGATGTCCGCCTGCTCGATCACGGCAATATTCTCAATGTGAAGCAGACGAAGCACGTCAATCCCCTCTCTTACTCGAGCATTTTCCGGATTTCTGCGCAAAATTCCATCGCAGATTCACTGTCGCGCATCACAACAAGCGTGGTATCGTCACCGGAGAGCGAGCCGAGTACGGCCGGAATGTGCAGTGCATCGATATTCGCACCCGCAGCAGCACCGAGGCCGGGCATGGTCTTGATCACAATCAGATTCTGTGCGGCATCAATGCTGGTCACGCACTCACGGAAGATCACGCGAAAGCGCGCGTCAAATTTTTCGTTTTCCTTTGTATGCGGGACGCTGTAGCGATAGCAGCCCAACCCGTCAAGCGCCTTGATGATGCGCAGCTCCTTGATGTCGCGCGAAACCGTTGCCTGCGTGCTTTTATAGCCGCAGTCATTCAGCTCCTTGAGCAGCTGCTCCTGCGTCTCAATGGGCTTCTCCGTAATCAGCTCCAGGATCTTTTTCTGTCGATTGGATTTCATTCTTTCTCCCCCTTTTTATCGCTATCTCATTTTTGTATTGACAATCTCATAGAAGCTTCGGTTTCCGAGTTGAATCAGCCGCGTCGTATGCTCCGAGCGTGTTACGGTTACGCGGTCGCCCGCATTCAAGCGAAATGCACGCCCACCGTCCAGACACAAAAAAGCATTTTTGCGGCCGGTACGGCCAATCGTTACCGTAATCACGCGCTGCGGCGATGTGACAATCGCGCGCGTAACCATATTATGCGCGCAGATAGGCGTAATGACCAGATTTTGTGCCGTCGGCTCGACAATGGGGCCGCCTGCAGACATGGAATAGGCCGTTGAACCGGTAGGCGTGCTGATAATCAACCCGTCGCCGGAAAAGGACATCATTTCCACACCGTCGCAGCAAACATTCAGCCCGATTACGCGCGCAACGGCGCCCTTGGTCAGCACGGCATCGTTGAGCGCGTCGTCCTCCAGCAAAACATTTCCGTCGCGTTCCACGCGCGCATGGAGCATCATGCGCGTTTCGATGGTATAATCGCCTGCTGCAAGTCGCCGCAGCTCCTTCAGATCTTCGCTTTCCAGCTCTGCCATAAAGCCCATCGTGCCAATGTTTACACCCAGGATGGGGACGTTGGCTCGCATGGCAGCCTTGGAGGCATGGAGAATGGTGCCGTCGCCACCGAAACAGAGCAGAAGATCCGCATCGCGCAGCTCTTCATCAAGATCACTCAGCGACGTGTTTTCAGGCAGATCAAAGTTCTTGTCAACATCGAATGCCAGGCATATCCGTGTCTCGATGCCGCTCTCCTGAAGGATCTTTGCGGCAAGATTTGCATATTTAAAATTTCGATCCCTGTAGGGATTGGGAGTCATAACGACCTTTTTCATAATAATTCATGTGCGGCAGCCACCAGCGCAGTCACATCCGGGCTGACGGCATGTTCCGGCTGCACGGCCAAATGTCCCAAAAACTCAATATTGCCCTCCGGCCCCTTCACCGGGGAATAGGTAAGATTGCGGACCGTCAGCCCCAGCTCGGCGGCAAGCGAAAGAAATCCGTTCAGAACCTCCTCGTGAACCCTCGGATCACGAACTACGCCCTTTTTCCCAACCTTTTCTTTTCCCGCTTCAAACTGCGGCTTAATCAGGCAAATGACCTGTCCTGTCGGCTTGAGCAAAGCACGGACGGCAGGCAGAACGATACGCAAAGAAATAAACGAAACATCGATCACGGAAAGGTCCAACGGTTCACCGAGTTGTTCCGGCGTTACATAACGAATATTCGTGCGCTCCATGCACACAACACGCGGATCCATGCGAATGGACCAGGCAAGCTGGCCGTAACCGACATCGATAGCAAACACCTTCGCCGCGCCGTTCTGGAGCAGGCAATCAGTAAAACCGCCCGTGGAGGCACCGGAATCCGAACAGACAAAACCGGTCGGATCAATTCCGAAGTCGCGAAGCGCTTTTTCCAGCTTCAGCCCGCCGCGGCTGACATACCGACTGCCGCCGCGCAGCTCCAGCGCAGCGTCCTCCTCAATAAGAGTCCCTGCCTTGTCGCACTTCTGCCCGTTTACAAAAACCTCACCGCTCATGATGAGCGCCTGCGCACGGCTGCGCGAATCGCAAAGGCCACGCTCGGTTAAAAGAATATCCAGCCGCTGCTTATGCTTCATTCGCACATACCTCCTTTGCCGCCTCCGCAAGGGATGCAGCATCCAATCCTGCCAGACGATAAAGCTCCCGCGCAGCGCCGTGCGTGATAAAACGGTCTCCCAGGTTACACAGGCGCACCGGGACTCGCTCATCCGCATCATTCAGCGCGGCAAGCAGCTCCTTTCCGATGCAGCCCGCACATACCGTTTCCTCAGCCACGAGCAAGCACCCCGTCTTCCGCGCCGACCGCAGCACCGGTGAAACGTCAAGCGGTTTGATGCGGTCGAGCTTGACCACCTCGGCGGAAATACCGTCCATTTGCAGAAGGTCGGCCGCGTCAAGCAGATGATTCACAAGCGTTCCGTAGCTGACAAGCGTAATATCGGTCCCCTCGCGCAATACGGGAGAGGCTGCGACGGCACAGTATTCTCCCTGTCTGCCGCGTGGGTAACGCACGGCGACCGGGCCGGTCATATCCAGCAGCGCACGGCGAAGCATCACGCGCAGTTCCGCATCATTCGCCGGGCAGAGGATCTGCATATTCGGCACGGAGCGCAGGTAGCCGACGTCAAACACGCCATGGTGGGTCTCCCCGTCCTCGCCAACCAGCCCCGCGCGGTCAATAGCAAAAACAACGTGCAAGTTCAGCATTGCAACGTCTTGAAGCAGCATGTCGTAAGCACGCTGCAAAAAGGTCGAATAAATCGCCACAACGGGCAGCATTCCCTGCTTTGCAAGACCGCCGGCCATTGCCACCGCATGCTCCTCCGCTATGCCGACATCAAAGAAGCGCTCCGGGAAACGTGCAGAAAACTCCGTCAGTCCCGTACCGCCCGGCATCGCCGCCGTCACGGCGCAAATGCGCGGATCCTGCTCCGCCGCAAGGCAGAGCGTCTCTCCGAACACATCCGAAAAACAGGGTTCGGAGGTCATGCCGATCGTTTTTCCCGTTACGGGATCAAACCTCCCGATACCGTGAAACACGTCGGGGTTCTCCTCGGCCGGGCGATAGCCCTTCCCTTTCTTTGTGATGACGTGCAGCAAAACGGGGCACTCGCAGCTCTTTGCGAGGCAAAGCATATATTCCAGTTTTCTCAGGTTGTGGCCGTCAATCGGGCCATAGTATTCAAAGCCCATCTCGTCAAAAAGCGTATGATTCAGCACCCGCCGTTTGATGCGCTCCTTGAGGCGATGTGTAACGCGATAGAGCGCCCTGCCGCCCGGCACGACCTCAGTAAACGAGCGATAGGCACGCTTCAGTCGAAAGTAACCGGGCCGGGTACGCAGAGAACGCAAATGTTTTGCTACACCGCCCACATTCGGGCAAATGGACATTCCGTTGTCGTTCAGAATTACAATCAGCGGTTCATTGCTCTCGCCGGCATCATTCATGGCCTCATAAGCCGTTCCACCGGTCATAGCGCCGTCGCCGATGAGCGCAATCACGTGGTAGCTCTGCTTTTGCAGTGTCCGGGCACGCGCCATACCGAGCGCCGCAGAGACAGCGGTAGAAGCATGACCGGCGACAAAGGCATCCGTGTTACTTTCCGAGGGCTTCGGAAAGCCGGAAATCCCTCCAAAGCGCCGAAGCTCACCAAACGCCTCTCGGCGGCCGGTGAGCAGCTTATGCACATAGGACTGATGACCGACGTCAAACACAAGCCGATCCGTAGAGGTATCAAACACGCGCTCGATCGCAACTGCAAGCTCCGTAACGCCCAAATTCGATGCCAGATGACCGCCTGTCTGCGAAACACTGCGCACAAGAAAGCTGCGGATTTCTTCACAAAGCAGGCGGAGTTCCCCGTCATCGAGTGCGCAGAGCGCTTCCCGGGAATCGATTGTTTCTAGTATACTCAAAGTGACACGTCCTGACAAATTCTCAGCGCTTTTTCCGAGTCTTCTTTCGACGGAAAAGAGATTTTATGTAATAGATCGGCTTGGAAACAAGCGTAACGATCTGTGTGGCACGGCTCATTGCAATATTCTTGCCACAGGCTTTACCGGAGATCGTCACCGCAGCGACCAGCGCCGACATCAAAAGCTGGGAAGCGGTCTCGGAGTTGAGCGAGGACAGCGCACGCACGGCAACAACTGCCGAGGCGGAGCCGGATACGACGCCGCAAATATCACCGATGACGTCGTTGCAGAAGTTCGAGACCTTTTCGGCATTGCGCAGCAGCCTGAGCGCTTCACTCGCGCCGGGCACCTTCTTCGCAGCCATGGAATGAAACGGCTTCTCATCCGCGGACATCACGGCAACTCCGATAATGTCAAACACGATGCCGAGCAGAACAATCAGCAACAAGACAAGAAATGCCTCGACAAGACCGGCTTTCTCCAGCACCGTGGAAGAAAAGAAAGAGATCGTCGAGGACAAAACGATGGTCGTAAAGAAAATGGTGATGATCCAGCGCAATGAGCCGTTGGATTTTTTCTTCTTTGGTTTACTTCGAGGGTCAGGTTTTTCGTCCACGGGACAACCTCCAAAAGTGAAAAAATTAGAAAGTGGTGGCAGCATAAAAGATTAATCTTGCGGCTTAGGTCGGGTGGGATTTCCCCACGCGCTACCGAGCGTCGCCGAATCGGCCGTTTCCGTTGAAAGCGTGAGCCGGGGCGTTGCCGCGTCCCGGTACCCGATTGCCACTTAGTCCGCACTGCAATCCCTTCTATGCCCATGGAAGACCGCCTAGGTGATTTCCACTACTTTGTGCGCCGGTTCTATCCTCTTTTGCAGATGCGGTTTCAAGGGGCAATATCGCCGTCAGCCGCGGCCACGGCTGCGAACGCTTCGCTCCCCTATTCCCACACACCCACGCAAGGCAGGCTACACTGCACCCAGCACACGATTCTGTGCACCGTGATGCAGGTTCTATCCTACTTCGTACGCAGTCCGGGCAGCCGCAGAAACGGCTACGAGTTCGGCTGTCGCACAACAGCAGGTCTCCACGGAAATCGGGTCGTGCGGCGTATGCCATTACGCCTCGCCCGAAAACCTTAACCCCCAGCACCCACCCTAATCTGGGCGAAAAAAGCAAGCACCAGGGACTTCATCGATATGCCCTTTAAAGGATTTTTAGGCCCTTCTTCGATACCGGAGCGCGCAGACTAGGATACGGCGCCACCATGCATATCATAGCATATCCCCCGTCATTATTCAAGAGTAATTTTGTTTTCAGAATGCTTTTTTGTATATTTGCATGAGATCAGCCGAAAAACGACCAATAACATTACTAAAAATGATTTTTAAGCGCATGGTATGTATATCACGTTTGATGACTTCCACAGAAAAAACACAACCCCGTGTCTCCGAAGGAGGCACGGGGAAATGCTTCGATCAAACTCTCTCCTTGACCTTGGCAGCCTTGCCGAGACGGTCGCGCAGATAGTAGAGCTTCGCGCGGCGAACCTTACCGCGACGGACGGTCTCAACCTTGACGATGTTGGGAGAGTGAACCGGGAAAACCTTCTCACAGCCAACGCCGTAGCTCAGACGGCGAACGGTGATGGATTCCTCAATGCCGCCGTGCTTGCGGGCAATGATTGTCCCCTCAAAAACCTGCACTCTCTCACGAGCGCCTTCCTTGATCTTGACATGAACACGAACGGTGTCGCCGACGTTCATCTGCGGCAGTTCTTCCTTCATGTACTGGCTGGTCAAAGCCTTCATCAGATCCATAGTAGATGTCCTCCTAGTTTTATTAGGCGTTCATGCCCGGCGACCGGCCGGCAGAGGACCACCCATTTGCAGACCCGACGATTATACCATGTGTGCGCTGAAAAAGCAAGTGTTTTTTTTTTCGATTTTCCGCATTTTTTGTGCCAATGTACAGCCTCGCAGAAGAAAAAAAGCAGTCAGCGAAACAGAAAATCCGAGAGGCTCTTGAGCCATTCCAACGTTTTGAATCGCAGGCGGTATTCCTCCGGCCCACCGGTAATCAGCTCGGACTCTGTTCTGTCAAAGCCGCCTGCCTCGGCCGATTTTCCGACATCGCTTGCAGTCGCCGCCGTACAGAGAGACGGAAATACCACACACCACCAGTTTTTCCCCTCCGCACGTCCGATACACACGCGCAAAGAGGGATACTCTCCTGCAGGGAGCGTAAAAGTATCATAGCGCCGAGTGTCAAAGCGCTCCGTCTCCAGTGTCACTCTGATCTCTTCCTGTGAGTTCTCGGCACGCAGCACGTCAAGCGCCGCGCTGCGCAGCCCGTCAAGATGATCCGACAAAACGGCTCGTGCCTCATCGGCACTACGGCATTGCACGGTCAGTGCGGAAACCTGACGCAGTATGGCATCGCGCACACGCAGCTTCTGTTCCTGGTCGTCGGCGGAATCGGAATTTGCTACAACATGCAGACGGACGGTCTTTTGTGCCAGTGCGCGCTGTTCCAGCAGCGTCTGTACCGTAAAAACTCCGGCAGTCATCAATATCACCAGTAAGAGCCAGCAAATAATTCTTGTTTTCATAAAAATCACCGCCCAGAGTATGGGCGGTGATCCGTGATTTTAAACGCCTCTTGCAATAAAAACCTGCGGGTAGTTCTCCTTGAGCATCGTGCAGGCAACCGCTGCCGCTTCGAACGTGTCAAAGATTCCATAAATCGCCGAACCGCTGCCCGTCATCTGCGCGCCGTAGGCGCCGTAGGTCATCATTACGGATTTAATATAGTTCAGCTCCGTATGCTGTGGGATCGTAACATCTTCAAAGACATTACAAAGCTGCTTACCGATTGCCTCCAGATCGCCACGCTGAAGCGCTGCGCGCATGGCGGTGTTGTCCGGCCGTCGACCGATCCGCGCTGCGTCCAGCGCGGCATACTGCTCCGCCGTAGAGAGCGCCAGCTCCGGCTTGCACAGGACAAAGAAAATCTCAGGGGCATCCGGAAGCTTGGTCAGCCGTTCTCCCCTGCCCTCGACAAGGGCCGTACCGCATAGCACGCAAAACGGCACGTCTGAGCCAAGCTGCGCACCCAACTCACACAGAGCGTAAACGGAAAGCGGATAACCCCGATGCGCATTCAGCGCACGCAGTACTGCCGCAGCATCCGCGCTGCCTCCGGCAAGACCCGCGCCTATCGGAATGCGCTTGGTGATGCGGACGGTCAGGCCATCCGGCATACCGCCAAGGGTCTCAAAGAACAGTCGCGCAGCGCGGAGCGCCAGATTGCTTTCATCCGTCGGAACACCGGGTTTGTCACATTCAACGCACCAGGGCTTTCCCGTATCCAACTCGATCTCCACATCGTCGCGAACAGAGACGGTTTGCATAATCGACGAAATATTGTGATAACCGTCGGACCGTTTTTCCAAAACGTCGAGCGTCAGGTTAATTTTTGCAAGTGCACCCTCGGTCAGGCGGATCATTTGATCTTTCTGGCCTCGAGATAGTAACGCTTCTCACGGCTGTGCCCCATTGAGAAGGTCTTACGCGGCAGAATACCATCGGCAATAACGCCGCGGAAAAGCTGACTCTTTTCCATGGCAGGCAGCAGGAATCCAATGGCGTTTTCCTGCTCGGCCAAGGCAATAAGCGCATCGTCATCATGGATATAGTCGATCTCACCCTCGCTGCGCTTCAGATAAGCGTCCAGGAATCCCTGCAGAACACCAACGGCGAGCTGGCTCTTGCTGCGGTCGAGGGAAATCACACCGGACTCCTCGCCGATATACCAGCGAATCTCATAGCCGCCCTCGGCGCAAGCCTCGTTCTTCAAAGCCTCAAGCAGCGCCCAGGGGTCGCACTTGGTAATCACGCGATGGATCGGTTCAAAGACCTGCGCTTCATCGTGGATGTTTTCCAGCTCGACAAGGGCAAAGCGTGCGGGATGATTGGAAAGATCGACGCCGGGATTTTTCGCCTTCAACTCCTCATAGCAGGACTTCGCGGTTGCCAGCGAATGGTTGCCGTCACCGACGGCAAAGACCATCGGAACGCCCTTGAGATCGGCATACTTCTTGCCGACGTTTGCGGTATAATCAGTCAGACGAGCGTTAAACGCCGCAGCGGCTTCTCCGTCAACCAACCAGCCTTTAATATTGTGGCCACCCTCCATCAGCTCAAAATCATAGAGCTTTTCGAGCTTATCCTTACCGGCGGCAATCGGCTCGATCAGGCACTTCTCATGGTCGTCGCAGAGCATAAGGATATGCGGCAGTTCAATAGGTGCGTCACGGCGTACACGCATACGCGGCGGAATACGCTCAACAACGGTACGCTCCGTTGCACGAATCGCAGAGGTGGAACCGACGGAATAGTCGTAGGCATCCAGATCGACCATGCCGACAAGGCCTTTGCGAACGGTGCCGTTATCCAGCGTGCGCTCAACATAAACGAAGGAGTCGGGCAGCGTGCGGAAAATGTTGTTCTTCAGGTATTCCGCCATTGTGCGGTTAATGAGGGCGGTATGCTCCGCCTCCTGCGGGGTTCCGAGCTCGGCCTCGGGCAAGATCAGGTTGATCGTGGAGGGCGCACCCTCGGCGTTCTTGCGGACACGTTCCCAGTAGGCAGGATCGGACGTAAACTGGTCGCAGGCGATAACCGCCCATTTCTCCATGGAATCGACCTGAGGGAACAGAATGTCAGCGGGTAAAAAAGCGTTCATAAGAAAAATCAGCCTTTCTCACAAATTTTTGCTTGTTCTGTGTCATTATACTGCATATATTCGTGTTTGTATAGTCTTTTTTCATTTTTCGCGGAATTTTTGAAAAAAGAGCTGCATTGCTCCGTATAGCTGCGTGAAAAAACGTTCATACTAGGGGCAGTAATGAATCGGAGGAGGAAACGCAATGGACACGATTGCTCTGATCCTGAGCATCATCGGCTCTCTCAATTGGGGCCTGGTTGGCATTTTCAAATTTGACCTCGTTGCATGGATCTTCGGAGGGCAGGGTGCGCTTGTCAGCCGCATTATCTACACCATCGTCGGGCTGGCAGGCCTATGGTGCATCTCTCTGTTGTTCCGCCGCAACTCGCTCGGTGCGACCGAAAATCTTTGACGCAAAAGGCTCCGGCATATGCCGGAGCCTTTTGCGCTCACGCGGTGACGGACTGCTCACGGAGCAGCCGGCTGCGCAGGCGTGTAAATGGGAAGAAGGCAAGGAATGCGCCTGCCGTCAGCGACAGAAGATAGACGGGAGTCTGCACATACCACCCAAAACGTTCAAGCAGCGTTTTAAAAACAGGCAGTGACGAACCGACCGGGCCGATCTGGGACACCTGCACCGGCCCAAAGGGCACTTCGCGCAGCAAAAGCTCGACTCCTACGGAAACTGCGCAAAACGTGGCAAACAGAAGAACCGCCCGCGGGAAATCGGACAATCTGCGTCCGCCACGACGGGAGAAGCCGAGATACAGACCGATAAAAACAATCAAAAGCCGCTGCAAAAGAGAGGCAACGGTCAGCGCAACATACTCACTCAGCAGGGCGGACGGCTCGGCAAGCGCTGCGATACCGGCAAACAGCGTATACGAGGTCATAAAATCATACATCGACTGTTTGACGCGGCTCTTCGGCAAAAGCGCCGCCGGAAGGAAAAGATACATCGGCATATTGCTGAGTCGGAACGGAAGTACCCGCCAGACATACTGACCGTCTCCGAACACAAAGCAGTAAAAAAGCTGTCGATATCCTTCCAGAAGCAGCAACAACAGGCCGCAGATCAGAAACACGGTGCGATTGCCGCTTTTCCCCGTATCGCGCAGCCGTCGCGCAAGCAATACGCACAGGAGAAGTCCGACACCCGCGAAAATCAGATGAAACGCGCCGTAAGGGCTTTGCGGCGTCGTTTTCCATGCCGTCCATTCAAAGAAAGCCTGCATCTTATGTCTCCTTATCGGTTTTTCGTTGGCGTGCGGTCAGGCGATACAGCTCCTCGGCAGCCAGTCGCGCCTTTGCAACGACGTCTCCGGCATTTTTCGGGAAGCAGTAATACAACGCATCGTGGTTGCCGATGCAGATCACGTCGCCCATTTCGTACCAGAAAAAATCGGAGTAGAGGCTGTAGGACGCACCGGGAGCCTGGTGGTAATTCAGTTTGCCCTTGCAGCCGGTCAGGTGGAAGCCGTCGGTCGTGTGTAAGAGCTGCCCCTCGCCGACGCGGTAGACGCACTTGCTGTCAACCAGCATATAGATGTCCACATTGACCTCCATGCGGTAGCTTCCCTGCTCCAGTTCTTCGCGGACACATTGCCGCTGCCAGCGATACCAGTCCGGGATGTGCGGAAATTCCGTCTCGCCCGTAAGCGCCTGCATCCGTCCCAGCTCATCCATGCGGTACTCCTTTCCGCAGGCCGTGCAGCGCAGGCGTTCGCCGCCGCTCTGCATCCTTCCCTCGGCAGCACACGCGGGGCATTTATAAAGCACGCGGTTCAGGCCGTCGGCACGGAACGGCTCGGTTACACGCACCTGCTCACGCTCCTGCCAGCGGAAATGATCAAAGGAGAATTGCTCCTCCAGCAGCGCGTTGAGCTGTGCAGGCGTTTTCCCTGCAATTTCATCCGGAGAAAGCAGATATTCCATCTCCGCGCGGACGTCGACGCGCCGCAGGCGCAGATTATTATACAGCGGGTCGCGCGTAAACGCGCCGTAGGTGCGGATCATCACAACAGGCACGCGCAGCAGCTTCAGACACTTGCCAATGCTTTGCGGCAAAGGCGTGGCGGTGCCGTCGAAGCTGTAGCTTGCCTCGGGGTACATCAATACGGAGGACTTGAGCGTCCGCACGGCGTAGAGCATATCATAGACCAGCATGGGGTCGGATAGAAATTTTTTCGTCGGAATGCACCCAAGGCTGCGCATCAGAGCGCTTTTGCCGACAAAGCCGTCCGAGGTACAGACAATGTTGAACGGACGTGGGTACAGCAGCGCGGAGGCGATTTTCAGGTCGATGAAGCTGGAATGGTTCATCAGTATCAGGCAGGGTTCGTCCTTGGCAAGACGCTCCATGCCGATCTTCCGGCAGGTAAAGTTTGTAGCGCGCAGATCGCCGATAGCGAGCAGGCGCACAAGAGTGCGCAGTACGATACCCGGTCGTTTCGGCTTGCGCCGGGTCTCCCTCGGAAGCGCGAGCACGGCTTCATAGGGCAGCGCGGCAGTTTTGATTTTCATCCTTCCGGCCCACCTTTCTCCTGTTTGTGACATTATACTCCCTTTTGCACAAAAACGCAAGTGCCTGACCGGGATTCACGCCATTCCCCGTATGTCATTGCGTGGGAAGTGAATGTGTCATTGCGAGGGTGACTCTGCCGCCCGTGGCAATCTGCCGATATGTCATTGCGAGGCCACGCAGGGGTTGTGGCAATCTCAAGCAACGCACCCAAAGCCTTCCCCTTGAGGGGAAGGTGGACGCGCAGCGAAGCGGAGCGGCCGGATGAGGTGTCCGCCGAAGGCGGCAGAAGGCCTCCCATGAGGCGCAAAAAAATCCCTCCCGGGTGGGAGGGATTCTTTTTACACCGTCCGGTGAAGAGCAGCCGGACAGCGCGGGGAAAAACAAAAATGTGTGGAAAGTATATGTGTATAGTTGGTTCGTTGGAGAGAGATGGGGAAGCTAAATCATTGCTCTATCCATTTTTCAGGATCCTTGATCGCGCCTTTAGCGCTTTTAATCCAAAAGCCTTTGAAATTACGACCGTCTTTATAGGTACATGTGTTTCCGTTAATTGTAAATTTAACGTCATCAATTGCTGCGTTTCCATATGTTGCCCAGAATGCTTCTTCACTACCCTTGCAAATCAGTTGTGTGCCCTTGTTATCTTTTATAATCACATCGGTTGCATTGCCGATCGAGGAATACGTATTACCTAATGTGCCAATGGACAAAATGCTACTTGTATTGTTTGCAGTATTATTATTTACGTTAATGCTGCCTCCAGCATTCTTAATATATATTGCGTAACTTGAAAGATTTTCAAACGTGCAGTTCTCAACAGTAAGATCACGTAAATCGCAAGGCATAGACATGCCACGCGCCGCATTTTTGAAAGAGCAGCCCCTAACGGTTACATTATAACAGTAACTACTCTTTAATGAATTATTGCGGGAAATAGCATATTTTTTCCCACCGGCTTCTGAAAGATCAAATTTACAGTTTTCAAACGTAATATCGGAGCACTCTGAAACAGCGAGAATGCCTTCGCCCAGCACCACCGTATCTGTAAATGAAATTCCCTCAAACTTAATATCCTCAAGTGTCAGTTTGTTCCCCTTTGTACCAACAAGTTGCAAGCCCTTAATCTTAACGCCCTCGGCGGCCTTGAACGTGATGTTTTTCAGCGTGGTTGGTTCTTTCGCTTCGAAAACGATGGGTGCGTCGGTGCTTGCGATGAAGGTTATCGTGCCGCCATTAGAAGCCTCTTCGATAGCGGCAGAAAGGTCGTCGTACACTTTTCCGTTGACGGCGAGAATATGAGAACCTCCAAACGCTTCAACAGAAATCTCGTAATTCGCATAAACAATCATCTCGCCCTTTGCGTCAAGCTGATCTACGATTTCCCTGGTCTTGGCAGGCTGACGCCAGTCGTCAGCCGCAAGACCTTCAACCGCTTTGATTGCTTGTTTGTTCTCCATTTCGCCGAGCAGCGTTTTAACATAATCTGCGAGCGGAGTGCCGGAGGGAATGGCTTTCGGGCTATCATGGTAGGTAATGACCTTCCCCGCTTCTCTGCTGTAGCCGTGAATATAGACGTTGTTGTCCTTCTGAGAGAAAACGAGCAGATCGGCGTCTCCTTCCTTACCGGTGAGGATGTTTGCGAGCATCTCGGTGATCAGGTTCTTCGCCTCGAGCTGCGCATTGGCTTCGTTGGCTTTTTTGGTCAGATTGATGAAGGTCGGGATCAGGACAGCCGCGAGAATCGCGATGACTGCAATGACAAT
>CAKUGQ010000023.1 GCA_934654755.1 uncultured Oscillospiraceae bacterium
GGAGGTTCCTTTTTCTAGGCATAGCTAAAGCTTTTTGGAACCACCGGCACTGCCGGTGGTTTTCTTTCTACAAAAAAAGCTCCTGCGGCGCTGCCGCAGGAGCAAAAATCTATTTCATAAAGCTCTGGATCGTCATGGTCGCCTTGGCGGGATCTTCAGACACGGCAATGGTAAAGGAAATGCCGTTCGATTCTCCGAATTTCTCGCACCAGACAAGGAAGTCCTCAATATCGGCAACGGTACCATTGTCGATGAGCTTATAGAAGCTGTCAATGAAAATGTGGCTGATATCAAAATTACCGGCGTGCAGACCGCTGATGAAGCCCTTGAGCGCATCAAGGCAGCCGATCCGATAGTCACGGTAGTCGATCAGTCGCACACGGCGGTCAACATCATAGCGCAGCTTTGCGCCGGTTTCAATGCAGACCATGCTGCCGGATTCACTTTGTACGGACTCGTTGATGTCGGCAACGAGCTGCTTCGTCTTGCCGGAGCCTTTCAGTCCCAGAATAAGCTTAACCATAGGGGGATTCCTCCTTCAATATGGGGATATTTGCTTTATTGTAGCACGGATTCCGTGTAAATGCAACCGCGGCCGCAAAATTCACAGGAATTTCAATAACCGGGTTTGCCGAGAAGATGGAACATATTCTTCTTATAGAATTCCACGCCGGGCTGGTCGAAAGGATTGACACCGAGCATATAGGCCGAAATTCCGCAGGACAGTTCAAAGAAATAGAACAGCTCGCCGACCGTATCGGCATCGATTTCGTCGGTCTGAAGCACAACCACCGGTACGCCGCCGTCCACATGGGCGTTGAGCGTGCCCTGGAAGGCCTGCTCCTCCACAAAGTCGAGCGATTTCCCCTCAAGGTAATTCAGGCCGTCGAGGTTTTTCCAATCCGCCTGAATCGTCACCGGGCGGCGCGGCGGCGCAAAGCGCACCACAGTCTCAAAAAGCGAACGCTCCCCCTGCTGGATCATCTGCCCAAGGGAATGCAGATCCGCAGTGAACTCTGCCGTCGCCGGGAAAATGCCCTTGCCGTCCTTGCCCTCGCTTTCGCCGAAGAGCTGCTGCCACCAGCCCGCAAAATAGCGGAAGCTCGGCTCATAGCTGCACAGCATTTCGATCTTCTTGCCCTTGCGATAAAGAAGATTGCGCACGGCAGCATACTGCCATGCGGGATTTTCAAACGAACGGATGTCCAGCTCCTTACGGATACGCGCAGCGCCGAGCATAACATCAAGCGGTTCAATTCCCGCAACGGCCATCGGCAGCAGACCGACGGCGGTCAGAACACTGTAGCGTCCGCCGACATTGGGCGGAATGACGAAGGTCTCATAGCCCTCCTCCTCCGCCATCTGACGCAGTGCTCCCTTCTTCGGGTCAGTGGTCACATAAATACGCTTCCTGGCCTTCTCCGCCCCATATTTGCGCTCCAGCATCCAACGCAGTGCGCGCGTGGCAATGGCCGGCTCCGTAGTGGTTCCGGACTTGGAGATGATATTGACGGAGAAGTCCTTTCCCTCCAGCAACTCACACAGCTCGTTCCACGCACGGGTAGAGAGGTTGTTGCCGGCAAAGAAAACCTGCGGATCCTTTTGACCCAGGTTATGATTTTGACCCTTAACCAGCTCAATGGCCGCGCGCGGGCCGAGGTAGGAACCGCCGATACCGACGACCACAAAAACGTCCGAGTCCGAACGGATGCGCTCCGCCGCCCTGCGGATGCGGCGCAGCTCGTCCGTCTCCTCATAGGTGGGCAGCGTCAACCAACCGAGGAAATCACTTCCGGCTCCCTTCCCCTCGGTCAGCAGGCGATGTGCCTGAAAGACCTCCTGTTCGCAGGCGAGCAGCTCCGGCAGCGACAGGCTGCCCCAAACATTGGAAATATCAACTTTTACCATAAAAACCCTCTTTTCAAAAGTGGTCTGTTTTTTCTTCCGTTATAATTTTACATCAACCTCGCAAAAAACACAAGAGAAAAGCGACACGGGGTAGAAATTTTCTTGCACGTCGTGTATAATGGTCGCAGAAACTCCGGAAAGAAGGACATACATACCATGAAATACGGCTTCGGCGTGGACGTTGGCGGCACGAGCGTGAAGCTCGGGCTGTTCGATGAAACGGCCACACTCCTGGAAAAACACGAAATCCCTTCCCGCACGCAAAACGGCGGCGAGGCAATCCTGCCGGACATTGCGGCAGAGATCGCGGCATGGAGCGCTGCGCGGAAACTGCAAAGCGACGCATTGCTCGGCATCGGCATCGGCGTTCCCGGCCCGGTGAACGACGAAGGCCTCGTTAACCGCTGTGTTAATCTTAACTGGGGTGTTTTTAACCTGCACGAGGTGCTCGGCCGCCTGACCGGTCTGCGCATCAAGGCGGGTAACGACGCCAATGTTGCCGCGCTCGGGGAATACCATCATGGCGGCGGAATCGGTTGCCGTTCGGCACTGTTTGTTACGCTCGGCACAGGCGTCGGCGGCGGTGTGATTCTGGACGGCCACATTCTCAACGGCGCCCACGGTGTCGGCGGCGAGATCGGCCATATCACCGTCAGCGCGCCCGACCGCGCGCCCTGCACCTGCGGCAAATTCGGCTGCGTAGAGCAGTATGCCTCGGCAAACGGCATCGTCCGCGTAACGAAAAAACGCCTTGCCGAATCCGACGCTCCTTCCGTTCTGCGCAGCTGTAAGACACTCGATTGCCGCAGTGTATTTCAGGCGGCCGAGGTCGGCGACCGTTTTGCCGTCGACACACTCGAACAGGTTTTCGACTATCTGGGAGAAGCCCTCGCGTCGGCCTGCTGCGTCTGCGACCCGGAGCGCGTAATCCTCGGCGGCGGTGTAAGCAAGGCCGGACAGTACCTTCTCGACGGTGTGGAACGGCATTTTAAGGCCCATATGTTCCACGCCTGCAAAGGGACGCAGTTCTCTCTTGCCACACTGGGAAACGACGCAGGAATTTACGGCGCGTTCTGCCTGCTCCTATGAGCGGGACGTGGACGCTCCCGCAGTGCTGGCAAGCCGCACTGCAGGGTACGGCCGAAGCGGCATGGTTTTCGGAGCTTGCCCGGCGAGTGGCACAGGAACGGACGCAGTACACCGTATACCCGCCCGCCGGGCGGGAGTTTTATGCGCTGGAATGCACGCCGCCGGAGAAGGTGCGCGTCGTGATTCTCGGGCAGGATCCCTACCACGAGCCGGGGCAGGCAATGGGACTGGCCTTCGCCGTGGCGCGCGGCGTAAGGCTGCCACCGTCCCTGAACAACATTTACAAAGAGTTGGATGCCGATCTGGGAATCGCGCCCGCGGCACACGGCGATCTGACAGCATGGGCACGGCAGGGCGTTCTGCTGCTCAACACCGTTCTGACCGTGCGCGGCGGAGTGGCAAACAGTCACGCCGCCTTTGGCTGGCAGCGCTTCACCGATGCGGTAATCGCAGCGACGGCTGCACTTGCGCAGCCGATTGCCTATGTCCTCTGGGGAGCGCAGGCGCAGAAAAAGGCGGCGCTGCTCCACGGCAGCACCGCCCCGAGGCTGATTCTGTCCGCGCCGCACCCCAGCCCCCTGTCGTCCTATCGGGGCTTTTTCGGCAGCAGGCCGTTTTCGAAGATCAACGCCTTTTTGCAGGCGAACGGCGACGCCGCAATCGACTGGCATCCGGGCTAACCTCCGATGCCAAACAGTCGCTTTGCGTTTTGCGTCGAAATCTCACCGAACTCCTCCGCCGTCAGACCGCGCAGCTCGGCAATTTTTGCGGCAACAAGCGGCACATAACGGCTGTCGTTCCGCCTTCCGCGATAAGGCTCCGGCGCCATATAGGGACAATCCGTTTCGATCAGAATCCGATCCAACGGCAATGCACGCACGGCCTCTACGGCTCTGCGTGCATTTTTAAAGGTAACAACGCCCGTAAAGCCCAGATACCAGCCGCGTTCGGCCAGCCAAAGCGCCATTTCCGCCGAACCGGAGAAGCAGTGGAACACGCCCCGGGCGTCAGGGTGGCGGCGCACGATATCCATCGCATCGCCGTGCGCCTCACGCTCGTGAACGATAACGGGCAGCTTCAGGCTTTCCGCCAGCGCAAGCTGCTGCTCAAAGGCGATAAGCTGCTGCACACGCGGCACATCCTCATAATGATAATCCAGACCGATTTCACCGATGGCACGCACCTTCGGTTCGGCGCAAAGCGCGCGGTAGCGCTCAAGCAGCGTGCCGTCCACGGCAGCGGCATCGTCCGGATGGCTGCCAACTGCGGCATAGACAAAGGAATACTGTCGTGCCAGCGCAACCGAGCGAACCGAGGAAGCCAAATCGCAGCCGACATTCATCACCAGATCCACACCGCAGGCGGGAAGCTGCGCAAAAATCTCCGCACGGTCGGCATTGAAGCGATTGTCATCCAGGTGTGCATGGGAATCAAAATACATACTCAAGCCTTCAATTTCCGACAGCTGAACAGTAATATCTGCCGAGTCTCCGCCTCTCGGCGCAGCACGCGCAGGGCGGCTGCGGTGCGCTGCGCGTCAAAATTGACGAGCGCATCGTCAAGGATCAGCGGTACGCCCGCAGGTAACAGATGGTGGCACATCGCCAGCCGCAGCGCCAGATACATCTGGTCGGCCGTACCGCAGCTCATTGCAGCGGCCGGGCGCATCACGCGGCCGTCCGGTTCCCGGACGGACAGGCGCATTTCCGGTGAGAGCAGCAATTCCCCGTATTTCCCCTCGGTCAGCTCCGTTAATATCGCCCCGGCTTCGCTTGTAATCTTCGGCGAAAAACGCGAGCGCAATGCGGCATCTGCGGCCGACAGAGTCTCCGCCGCCAGACAAAGCGCCTCATATCGCTCACGCGTATCGGCAAGCTGATGCATCAGTTCTTCCAACTCGGCACGCAGCACGACGGGATCGCCCAACATAGACAACTCACCGCGCCGGTGTGCAAGCTGTGCCGTAAGTGCAGTCAACTCGGTTTCGGCGTTTTCCCGCTCGCGGCGCACCTGCGCAGGGTCGTAACGAAGCGCCTCCGGATCGGGCGCCTCGGTCGGTTCGGCATCGAAAAGCGACTGCATCGCCGCAAATTGACGGCGCTGTGCCTCCAGAGAGCGGCGTTCTGCCGCACGACGGTCGTGCGCCTTGAGCGCAGCAGACAGCGCGCTCCGCGCAGAGGCGGTGTCGCAGCAGTCCGGCGCAAAGCATGCCACCTCTGCAACGGCTTGCGCAAGTGTCTGCTCCGCACGTATCACGGCATCCGAAAGGCGCTGCTTTTCCGCACAGTAGGCGATTGATTCGCGGTGATACTGCGCCTGCTTCTGTGCGTAGTCCTGCGCAAGCGGCGCAAGCCGCTCCGGCGAGTCCACGCCATAACGGTCAAGAACCTCCGCCGCTCGCTGCCGCGCCTGCCGCACGGCGCGCTTTTTTTTCGCACTCAGAACCAGACATACGGCCAGCGCGACAGCGCCTGCCAGCGCAAGTGCGCCGCCAATCAGCGGATGAAGGAACGCCGCAAGCGCCGCACCTGCCGCAATCAGCAGCACGCACAGAAGCACGGGCGCCAGCTTCTTCGGCTGCCGGACGGTCTCCGCGCTCCGGCATATCTCTTCATCTGCCCGGATTTGTGCCTGCGCCGCCTCGGGCGTCAGGCCGGCAAAATATGGCGGCTCCTGCAGGACAGGAGCATCTCCGAGACCGACGGCAGCATCCATCCGCGCCGTTCCGAGGGTGCTGTCGGCCGCATCGAGGCGACGCTGAAGGGACATCAGCTTCTGTTCGTCCGGCAGAGACGAGCAAAGCGCGTCGAGCTGGGCACAGCTTTTCTCCTGCGCGTCCAGCGCAGCGCGGAGCTGTGCAAGGCTTTCGCGTTTTTTCGCGGTCTGCGCCCGTGCGACACGAGTCTCCAGAGCAGCCATACGTTCGCGCTTTTTTTCGGCTGCTTCGACCCTGGCGTTGAGCTCCATTGTCTGTGCCTGCGCGTTTTGTAGCACATCAAGCCGCCGTTTGCGCTCGGATATCTCGCCCTCCAGCGCCGGGATTTGCCCCCCGCCGCGATATGCACACTTGTTTTTCAGATTTCGCAGCGCCTTTTCCAGCTCCGTATAGGAACGCGCCCCCTCCTCGCCGGTAGAAACGAGCGCGCTGAGACGCTTTTCCAACGCGGCATCGGCGCTGATGCCCAGTCCGAGCTGGCGAATAAAGGCAGTACGCTCAAATACGGATCGCTCCACACCGCAAAGTATGCGGCCGCAGTTTTCGCCCGTCAGCTCCGGGATAGGCGCGCCGCTGTGCGTATCGAAGGCTCGGAAAGCGCCAAACGGGGCGCGCTGTGTGCCCGTCCGCTCGATTGTAATATATCGCCCGCCGTGCTCCAATTCGACGGAGCCCTCCATCGCGCCGCCGTCCCATGGGCGATAGCGTTCTTTGGCAGGCAGATTATCGTTATTCTTTCCGGCACGTTCGGAAGTATCGATGCCGTAAAGCATCGCAGCCAGAAATGCGTTCCATGTGGATTTGCCGCTTTCATTGGGCAGCGCCAGAAGATTCATGCCCCGATCCAGCCGCAGCTCACCGTTGAGCTTGCCGAAACGGGCTCGCATTCGATATACAATCATTCCGACACCTCCCGTCCGTCCATCAGCGCCAGCGTCAGTCGCACGGCGCGAACGATGACGCGCTTTCGTTCCTCGTCCGCACCGTCAAATTCCTCCTTCATACGGCTCAGGAAGCTGCCGCGCAGCGTGTCCTCACCACAGCGGGTCCAAAGCGCATTCTTCGGAACGGTCTTATCCACGAGCTGGAGGCTGAAAAACTCCGGCTCAAGTGCTGCACGGAGATCTTCAAGGGAAAGTCCGTCGCTCTCCCCACGCAGAAGAATGCGATAGCAGTCGTTCCGCGTGTCCGCGGGCAGCGCGGCGCGGATGGCCGCCATTGCCCCCCCGGAAACATCCGCCTCGACGATTTCATAGCGCCGCGTCAGGATGGGAACAAACTCCGTGGAGCACCTGCCTTCATCCAGCGTGACACGAAGAACACCCTTCTGCCCGCATTCGTCAAAGCCGCGGCCGCTCAGGCAGCCCGGCCAGCCGTAGGGCACCGGACCGTTCCCGTCCGTATGGCAGCGGTGAATATGACCGAGCGCCAGATAGCTCACGCCGCTCCCTGCCAGCAGCCTCGGATCAATAAAGCGATAGGGCGAACCGGGCTGTGTGTCGCCATGCAGAAGCAAAATATTGCACGCCTTTGGATCCTCGGCGCAAAACGTACCCAAAGCAGGCGCTTCCGGCGAGGTGAACGCGGCGCCGTAAACATGAAAGCCGTCCAGCGTAATGCGCTCGAGCCCGGCGCTGCGGAAGATGTGAACATTTGGACCGAAGTCCTCCGTCAGATAGGGCGAGCCGGGCGCAACAAAATCATGATTGCCGGGCGCGATCAGAATCGGCGCGTCGATTGCGGCAAAGCACTCACGCAGCGCGTCAAGCGTATCGCGGTAGACGCCGGCGCTGTCAAACAGATCGCCTGCCAGCAGAACGGCGTCGCAGCCTCGCGCAGCCTCGACAAGCTGCGTCAGTGCAAGCCGCTGCTCGCGTCTGCGCTGTGCGGACAGGCGGGGCGGAAGCCCCGAAAAGGCGGAATCCAAATGAAAATCCGCCGCGTGAAGCAGTTTAATCATGGATCGCAACCCTTTCCGCGGCTGTGCAGCAGCCGCTCGGAATATCAAAGGTAAACAGACAGCCCTCCAGCTTGCAGGCCCCCGGCGCAGGCTCATAGCGTCCGGTCAGGTCGCCGCGAAATTTCCGAATGGAAAGCTCCGGGCGGATCCCCAGCACGGAATCACGCGGTCCGGTCATGCCCAGGTCGGTCAGATACCCCGTACCCTTGGGCAGGATGCGCTCGTCGGCTGTCTGCACATGGGTGTGCGTGCCCCAGACGGCGCTGACACGCCCGTCAAGCATCCAGCCCATTGCCAGCTTTTCCGACGTTGCTTCGGCATGAAGCTCCACAAAAATAAGCTTTGTATTGATCTTTTTCAGAATGCGCTCAACCAGCAGAAAGGGGTTGTCCGGCGTATAATCCATCGCACAGCGGCCGATCAGATCGATGACGGCAACGTCACCGAAGGACGTTTCATATATCCCCCAGCCCTCTCCCGGCTGCTGCGGCGGCAAATTGGCCGGACGCAAAACCGCGCGGTTCGTCTCGATATACGGCACCAGCTCGCGGCGCGACCAGGTATGATTTCCCATCGTAATGACATCGGCGCCTGCGCGGAAAATCTCGTCGGCCTGCGCGGGCGTCAGGCCCAGCACGGAGGCATTTTCTCCGTTGACGACGCAAAAATCGACCTGCAGCTCACGGCGAAGCTTCGGCAGCTTCGCACGCAGATAGTTCAAACCGGCAGGCGCTACAACATCGCCGACAGCCAGCAGTTTCTTTTGCATACGCTTTCCCCTCCATTGTTTTCCTATAGCTATAGTATATCACATGCCCAGGACACCGTGCAAACCTATTTCGGCAAAATCACACGAAACGCGGCGCCCTTTCCGGGAGCGGATTCGACCTCGATCACGCCCTGCGCCAGCTCAACGACACGTTTGACCATCGCCAGGCCAAGGCCGTTTCCCTCGGCACGGTGGGAGGTGTCCCCCTGGTAGAATTTTTCAAAGCAGCGCTCACGCGCCTCTTCGGTCATGCCGCAGCCATGGTCGCGAATGCTGAATACAACGCACTCCGTCTGTTCAAAAAGCCGCAGCTCGATCTCACCGCCCTGTGGACTGAACTTCACTGCGTTACCGATCAGATTCGACCACACCAACGCCAGAAGCTCCGCGCAGCCGCGCAGCGAAACCTCGTCAAGCCTTACGTCAAAATGCAGCTCTCTGGCAGACCACGCCGGCTCCAGTGTCACAACACAGCGGCGGATCTGCTCGTCGAGCCGCACGCTTTCGCAGGTGGTGGAGAGCGACTGGTTCTCCAACTTGGACAGCAGCAGGATATTGCTCATCAGCTCGGAAAGCCGCTGCGTATTGAACAGAATTTTTGACAGGTATTCGCCGCGCTCCGACTCGGGCAGCGCCGCATCCTGAAGCAGCATCGCGTAGCCCTCAATGGCCGTCAACGGCGTTTTGAATTCGTGCGAAACGTTCGCGACGAAATCGCTCGACAGCGCCGCGCTGCTTCCCAGCTCACGCACCATGGCATTAAAATTGCGAAAGGTGGTCTGCACCTCCTCCAGTCGGCTCGGATCGGACACGGTAACGCCGAAATTGCCTCGTGCGACCTCTTTGGAGGCCTCGCTGAGCTTGACCATCGGCGTCAGAATACGCTTGCCCAGATAGCAGCTCAGCATCCCACTGAAGGCGCCCGACACGATGAAAAGTGTCGCAACCGTCCATTTTCCGGGGGTGCTCAACCCCCAGTGCTCCAAAAGCGGCAGCACGGCGGCCATCGTCCCGACGGAAAACAGCACAATCAGCACCACGATGATCACATAATAGGTTCGCATTCTCGGAGAAAGCTTCATTCCTTCTTCACCGCCTTATAACCGATTCCGCGAACGGTGATAATCTCAAAGTCCGGGTTATCACGAAAGCGCTCGCGCAGACGGTTGACATGGACATCCACCGTGTGGGGATCCGTCTGTGACTCCGGGCCCCAGATGTCGTCCATCACCTGCATCCGCGTAAAAATGCGTCCCGGCGAAGCCAGCAGCTTATACAAAAGCTGAAACTCCTTCTGCGGCAGCACCGTCTCCACCCCGCTGCGCGTTACGCTCAGCGTGTCATAGCGCAGGCAGGTCGTCCCGACATGCAGCTCGCGCGCGGCAACAAGCTGCGCGCGGCGCAGCAGCGCACGGATGCGCAGCACCAGTTCATTGACATTGACAGGCTTGACCAGATAGTCGTCCGCACCGGCAAGAAAACCCGTCTGAAGATCCTGAAAGCCGTCACGCGCCGTGATGAGCAGCACCGGCAGGGTACTCCCCGCCTCGCGAAGCTGGCGCACCAGACCGTAGCCGTCTACCCTCGGCATCATGATATCCGAAACAAGCAGATCAATCGACTCATGCTCCATTGCCTCCAGTGCCTCCTGCCCATCGGGCACACCGACGGCGGTAAAGCCGTTGCGCTCAAGCACGCGGCAAAACATCCGCCGCAGCTCCGCGTCATCCTCGGCCACAAGAATTCTGAACATAACCGCGCCTCCCTTCCCAATAACTATATCACATTCGTTTTTTTTTGTAAAGCGGCGGCAATTTTCAAAAAAAGCACACCGCCGTTGAACTTGAGTTTACGTTCACGCCATAAAATGGAAGCATGGCAGGCGTCAGCCTCCGAGGAAAGGGGAATTGTCATGAGTGAAAAAGACAGACAAAAAATCGAACAGGACAAATACGCCGATACCGACCGAATCATTACCCTGCCGAACATTCTGAGCTTTTTTCGACTTGCGCTCATTCCGCTGATCGTCTGGCTTTATGAATCGGGGCACTACGGCTGGGCCTTCGGTACGCTGCTCCTGTCCGGTGCGACGGACGTGATCGACGGCTGGATCGCACGCACCTTCCACCTTGTCTCCGATTTCGGCAAGGCGCTCGACCCGGTCGCCGATAAGCTCACACAGATCGCCGTATTGCTGTGCCTGCTGGAAATGCGCTTCTGGTGGGTTGTGGGTGTGCTGATTTTCAAGGAGCTTTCCATCGGCATACTCACACTCGTAACCATGCGCCGTACGCACCGCGTTTACAGCGCCGGCTGGTATGGCAAGCTGTGTACCTGCGTCATTTATCTGTCGATGTTTGTTCTGATTCTGTGGCGCGATGTTCCGCAGCTTTTCGTTACCGTGGATGCAATTGTTATCTGTCTGCTGGTGCTGCTGTCATTCGTCAAGTACGCGCTGTATTTCGGCAGGATTCTGCGGGAGGCGCATGAGCAGCAATGAAACAGCGAATGCTGGCGTTTCTGAATGAACGCCGTTTGCGGATCGACCGTCGGCTGCATCGCGGGAAACGCAGACGCTTCGTGCGCTGTCCGGCCTGCCGCAGTCTGCAAAGCGTTCCTGCCGGGCGTGGACAGAGCAAGGTCATATGCCGCCGCTGCGGCGAAATCTTCCTGCGCAGAACATAACGGGGTGCCGGGAACCGGGTTGCCACACCGCATGGTATAAACGCTTGCGCCCATTTTTTGATATGTCGAAGGGCTGCCCCATCGGGGCAGCCCTTTTTGTCTGCAAGTCACAGCTCCGAATACTCGCCCTCGGCGGCATCCTCCGCTTCCATTTTTTCCTGCAGCTCCAGAGCGGCGGCCTGCACGGGTATCCCCGTCTCAAGCGGCAGAAAACGATAAAACAGAAGCGAGATCACCGTTGCCGCCGTCCAGCCGATCGGCCACGACAGCCAAATGCCCGCCTCCGCCAGCGAGCGTGACAGAAGGAACGCCAGTGCAACACGCAGCAAAAGATCGGTAAACGTCGAGACCATAAAGGGTCCCATACGTCCCGCGCCGCGAAGAACGGCATCGGCAATCATCTTTGAGGCAATGACGGCATAAAACGGAGCAACGATACGCAGCAGCTGCACGCCGGTGTCCAGCGCCTTCTGCGTCGGCTGATCCACGAAGATCTTCACCAACGGCGCTCCCGCAAAGAGATACAGCACCGTCAGCGGAATACAGAGCGCCCACACCATCCGAAGCCCAACCCGGAAGCCCTGACGGATACGCTCCGGCTTCCCTGCTCCCAGGTTCTGCGCCGTATAGTTGGAAACGCCGTTTCCGAGTGTGACAAGCGAGGTAATCACCAGATTGTTCAGCTTGATGGAGGCGGAATAACCCGCCATAACGGCGGTACCGAAGGAGTTAATCACGCCCTGCAGGATAATATTGCCGACGGAGACAAAGCTCTGCTGCAGGATGCTGGGAACGGCAACGCGCGACACACGACCGAGCAGCCGGCCGGAAAACGGCTGTGCCCTCTCTCCCTCCGGCAGACGAATCTTTGCCAGACGGCGGAAGACGAACATCAGCGCCAACACGCAGCTCACTCCCTGGCAGAGGAAGGTCGCCCACGCCACACCGTCAACGCCCATACCAAGGCTTGTGACAAACAGAATATCCACGGCAATATTGGAAAGAGATGAGGCCATCAGGAAGAAAAACGGCGTTTTGGAATCTCCCAAAGCAGAAAAAATCCCCGTTGCCACATTATATAGAAACACAAAGGGCAAGCCCCAGATGTAAATATCCAGATAAAGCTGCGAGTCGGCCAGAATCTCCTCCGGCGTATTGATCAATCCGAGAAGCTGCCTCGACAGCAGCAGCCCGATCACCATCAGAATTATGCACAGCCCCGTGCTCGCGAGCAGCGAGGTGTAAATCGCCGTTTTCATGCTGCGGTAATCCTTCGCACCGAAACACTGCGCCGACACAACCGAGCAGCCGATATTGCAGCCAAACGCAAACGCAATAAAGACCAGCGTGATTTCATAGCTGTTACCGACGGCAGCCAACGCGTTCTCTCCGATAAACTTTCCGGCGACAAAGCTGTCGGCAATGTTGTAAAGCTGTTGGAATATGATGCTGCCAAACAGCGGCAGGCAAAATCTCCAAAGCACACGACCGGGCTGTCCGGTCGTCAAATCCTGATTCATTACACGATTCCCCCTTGATTCCATTCCAAAGACGTATTATAATGGTTTCGTTCTTATACGGATAATCTATTGTTGATATGATTGTCATATCGATTTGATATGGAGAATGTCAATGGACATTGCACTGGACTACTATCGTATCTTTGAAGCAGTCGCGCGGTACCGCAGCTTTACACGAGCGGCGGAGGCGCTCGTCAACAGTCAGCCAAACCTGACGCGCGCCATTCACAACCTGGAGGGCGAGCTGGGCTGCCGTCTGTTCCTGCGTTCCAGCCGCGGCGTGGAGCTGACACCGGAAGGCGAAGCGCTTTATGCGCACGTCACTGCCGCAATGGAACAGCTTCGCGCCGGAGAAGCGGAGCTGCTGCGCCAGCGTGAGCTGCGCAGCGGAACGGTATCTATTGCGTGCAGTGAAACGGCGCTGCACTATGTGCTTCTGCGCGTACTGAGCCGATTTCACACGGAAAATCCTGCCATACGTCTGCGCGTTTCCAATCAGTCCGCACCGGAGGCCGTTGATGCGCTGCGGAACGGTCTTGCCGAGCTTGCCGTCGTAACGGCACAGCCGAACGGTCTGCCGTCTCCGCTGGAGGTTACGGTGCTGGCAAGCTTCCGCGAGACCGCCGTGTGCGGCGCGGCGCTTCCCATTGATTCTGCCCGGACGTGGGCGCTGCATGAGCTGGCGGCGCTTCCCCTCATTTCACTGCGGCGTGGCACAAGCACCTTTGAGCTGTATGACGCACTGTTTCGGCGTCACGGGCTAAGCTACGCCCCGGATATTGAAGCGGCAACCTCCACGCAGCTCCTGCCGCTTGTCAAAAGCGGACTGGGTGTTGCTTTTGTCCCCGAATTCTTTCTCCCGGAGCCGGAAGTGCAATGCCTTTCTCTGCGCGAGGCTCTGCCGGAGCGCAGCGTCTGTCTCATCCGCCGCTGCGACCGCCCACGGAGCATGGCCGCAGCCGCGCTGGAGGACCTGCTGCTGCATTTTTCCGAAGGAAAATGAATCCGGAAACGGAACTCCTCCGGCTATGCGGCGTCTAAGCGGTGATGTCCCCCCAACAAGCCGAAAGGAGTCCTTGCTATGAAGCCCAGTTTCAAAATTCTCTGCCTTCTGCTGGCTGCGGCGATGCTTTTGCCTCTGTGCGCCTGCACCTCGGCAACCATACCGACCGGAGGCGATCCGACCCAGCCGTCGCAGCCGTCGAACAACGTTCAGCCGCCCAGGCGTTCACAGGATCTGATGGCGGGCGTTACCCGCAATCCCGTTCAGTCAGCCGAGATTCCCGAAGCTCTGTATGCGTCCGTAACGGATTTTTCCTTTGCGATGCTGAGAAATGCCTATCAGGAAGGCAAAAACACCGTGCTTTCGCCGGAATCCATTCTGACGGCGCTGGCACTCGTCGCCAACGGCGCAAACGGTCAAACGCTCTCACAGCTTGAACAGGCGCTCGGTGCCTCCATTGACGAGCTGAACAACTGGTTTGCCGCGCGCGATCCCGGGCAGGAGCTGGTCAGCGCCAACGCTATCTGGATGAAGGAAGACCTGCCGGTTCACCAGACGTTCCTGCAAAAGAATGCCGACTACTTCGGCGCAAGCGCCTACACCGCCGCGATGGATGAAAAAACGCTCGCCGACATCAACGACTGGGTCGCAAAAAACACCAAAGACCGCATCAAAAAGCTCCTCGGCAGGCTGGATGCCGACACCCGCATGGTGCTGGTCAACGCCCTGACCTTCGACGGTGAATGGGCGAATCCCTATACGAAAAGCGATCTGCGCGACGGTATATTTCATGCGCCCGGCGGCGACCAGAAGGTCACGATGATGCTCTCGGAGGAGCGCGGTTATCTCTCCGACGACAAAGCCACCGGTTTTATCAAAAACTACAGCGGCGGGCGCTATGCCTACGCGGCGTTGCTGCCGAATGAGGGCGTATCCGTGCAGGACTATCTGGCCTCTCTGACCGGCGAAGGCTTCCTGAAAATGTTGGAAAATGCCGGCAGCACACGCGTTCTTGCCACCATGCCGAAATATAAAACGGAATGTGACTTTGAGCTGACCAGGGTGCTTCAGTCCATGGGCGTGTCCGATTTGTTCTGCGACCTGGCAGACCTCAGCGGGATCAGCAGTGAATGCCTCTGCGTCAGCAGCATTGTCCACAAAACCTTCCTGGAGGTGGATGAGCTGGGAACCCGCGCAGGTGCAGCCACGGGCGTCATGGTGGATACGGCGACCGCAGTGCCGGAAGATCCGAAGATCGTCAATCTGGATCGTCCCTTCGTTATGGTGATCTATGACCGCCAGACGAACGCCATCGTTTTCTGCGGCGTCATTAATTCTGTTGCATAAGGAAAAGCAAACGGCCTCTCCCCCAACGGGAGAGGCCGTTTTTTCTTCTTGACCGCAGCGGAAACAGGCCGTATAATAAAAGAAAACATGTCGAAAAGGAGCCTCCGGAATATGCATCCGCTGTTTGACGCCGCCTACGAACCACTGCCCTCGGTACAGCGCTACCTCGCGCGCATGGGCTGGAGCGGCCCCATTGCGCGCACACCCGAATGTCTGAGCGAACTGATTCGCACCCATCAGGCGAACGTTCCTTATGAGAACCTGGATGTCTGCGAATTCCATCTGCCCGTATCGCTGAAAATTGCCGACATTTATGAGAAGGTCGTCGAACGCAGACGCGGCGGCTACTGCTTTGAGCTGAACGCGCTGTTCCTTTCGCTGCTGCGCACTCTGGGCTTCGACGCCTGCGCCTGCTTCAGCCGCGTACAGCGCAACGCACCCGCGCTGGCACGCATTCGTCATCACGGGATTCTCGTTCGCCTTGACAGCACGCTCTGGTTCTGTGATGTCGGCTACGGCGGGAAGATGTTCCCCGGCGCCATCCCGTTGGAGGAAGCCCGGCATATGACGCACGGCAACGAGGAATACTGGGCCGAACGCCTCGATGAATTCTGGTGGGCGATCTGCCGCCTTGAGGCGGATGGCAGCGTAATGCGCGAGCTTCTTGTCGGCGTAGAGCACTGCGCGCCGATGGATTTTGAACTGGTCAATGCCTATTGCTACGGGAACCCGGACTCGGTATTCGTCCGGCACCGCCGTGTGTTCCGGTGTTCGGACGACGGTTTTTACGCCCTGCAGGATAACACGCTGCAGATCGTGACCGCAGACGGCGAGACACGGCGTGAGCTGCACGGCACAAAGGAAATCGAGCAGACTCTGCGCGATGTATTCTTCCTCGACATAACGCTTCCCTGATATCAAATACCGCCTGCCCGACCGGGGCAGGCGGTATCTTCGCCATCTGCGGCTTACTGAAAGCTCAGGATGCTGCGGATCTCCTCGCGCGAACGCAGTCCCGTGATACGCTGCTGGATCTCTCCGTCGTGCATCAGCACAAGCGTCGGAATGCTCAGCACGTCAAACTGCTCCGCAAGACCGCGCTGCTGCTCAATATTGACCTTGCAAAACCGGCAGCTTCCGGCATATTCCGGCTCAAGCGCCTCCAACGTTTCTCCCATTGCGCGGCACGGTGAGCACCAGTCGGCATAAAAATCGATCAGAACGGGCTGCTCGGCCTGCTCCGCTTCGGCACGGAAATTTTCGGACGTCAAAACAGTCATGACAAATTCTCCTTTCCCCTTCTTGGTTCTGCCCTAGCTTTCCCTGCGGCGGAAAATCGATGCATTCGACAAATAAAATCGCCACAGGCACAGAAACGGCCCGTGGCGATCGTTTATCTCAGACTTTGCGTCCGCTTTTCTTCGGAAATGTGCTTCCAAAGGCTTACACGTTGAACAGGAAGTTTACAATATCGCCGTCCTTCATAACATATTCCTTCCCTTCGCTGCGGACCAGACCTTTGGCCTTTGCCGCAGCGAGAGTGCCGCTGGCTTTGAGATCCTCAAAGGCGATCACCTCGGCACGGATGAAGCCGCGCTCAAAGTCGGAGTGGATCTTGCCTGCCGCCTGCGGCGCCTTCGTGCCGTTACGGATGGTCCATGCACGGCACTCGTCAGATCCGGCAGTCAGGAAGGAGATCAGGCCGAGCAGATGATAGCTTGCGCGGATCAGCCGGTCAAGGCCGGACTGCTTCAAGCCCATTTCCTCCATAAACATCGCACGCTCCTCAGGGTCATCCAACTCCGCAATGTCCGCTTCGAGCTTGGCGCAAATGGGCAGCACCTCGGCGCCCTCCGCATCCGCCAATTCCCTGACCTTTTGGTAGTAGGAACAGGACTCCGGGGCTTCCACATAGTTTTCCGACAGATTGGCCGCATAAATGGTGCGTTTGAGCGTCAGAAGGTCGGAGGTAGCGATCAGCGCGCGATCCTCAGGCGTACAGTCAAAGCTGCGGGCGGTCTTTCCCTCGTTCAGGTGCGCCAAAAGCGCCTGAAACACCTCCGCCTCGTGCAAAAAGCGCTTGTCGCCACCCTTGGCAGCCTTCATAGCCTTGTCCGCACGACGCTCACACATCTCCACATCGGAGAAAATCAGTTCAAGATTGATGATGTCAATATCCCGGATGGGATCCGTTCCGCCCTCAACGTGCGTCACATTCGGGTCGTCGAAGCAGCGGACAACGTGTACGATTGCGTCCGTCGTACGGATATTCGACAGGAATTTGTTTCCGAGTCCCTCGCCCTTTGACGCGCCGCGCACCAGTCCGGCAATATCGACGAACTCGATGACGGCAGGAGTAAACTTCTTCGGCTGGTACAGGTCACGCAGCCACTCCAGCCGCTCGTCCGGCACGCTGACAACGCCCACGTTGGGATCGATGGTGCAGAAGGCGTAGTTATCGGCGGGAATGCCCGCATTTGTAATGGCATTGAACAGAGTGGACTTGCCGACATTCGGCAAACCTACGATACCTAATTTCATATATACTCATTCTCCTTCGATTTTTCCTTGATTTGCAAGGGGTTTCAGCGTTCGGCGTCTTGGCTGTTACACCATTTCCGCATTTGGAGCATCGATCGTGCTTTTCGCGTTGCATCCGGATAATCTTTTTTTGCAAAAGAAGAGTTATGGATTGCATTCTTTCTACGCTTGCAAAAAGGGCACACCACTACGCATAAATTATAGCATATAAGGTCCTTTTTCTCAAGCCGTTGCGTGAAAAAATCTCCGCCTGTTTGAAGTTTTCGGAACATCTTATCTCACCGACTTCTCACTGATGAACTGTTCAAATTCCTTTTGTTTGACCAGTTTCTTTGTGCCGACGAAAAGCACGAACGGACAGTTGGGCGTTCTCAGCATACTGTCAATCTTGTTGATGCCGATATTGCTGTATTCTGCCGCCTCTTTGGTGGTCAGCGTCATTTTCAGATGAATCGGAACGGTGCCGATGCAATTCTCCATGTAAAAGCTCCTTTCTTGGGTTTATCAGCCGAGCAGCCGAGCCGCCTTTTTCAGATTGTTGGCAGCGGTGCTTTTGCGGAAGCTGTCACCGTCAAACATGATGGGAACGCAAACTTCCAAAATGCGGTCGTAGATCCGGCGCTCATCCAGACTGGCAGCCTTTTGCATCGCGGTGATTGGGATTATTCGTGGTGATGATCATAGGCTTGCCAGTCAGCCGCCTGCGGTTGATAACATCAAAAACGTGCTCTTTGCCGAAGCTCGTGTTTCGTTCCGCGCCCAGATCGTCCAGTATCAGCAGCTCCGGACGCATGAGAGATGTCATGTAGCTGTCACGGTCTGCGCCGAAATTGCCTTGCATCCGGTTCACCATGTCGGACACACCAACCATAAGAGCCGAAACCTCCTTGTCAATCAAAGCGTTGGCAATGCAGCCAGCCGCATAGGTTTTGCCGGTGCCGACATCCCCAAACAGGAGAAGCCCGATTTCATCGCGTTTGAAGCTGTCCCAGTTCTCAACATACTGTTTCGCCTTAGCAAGCTGACTGCTCATCGCGGGGACGGCATCAAACCGCCAGAGCGCAGCGGGAATATCCCGGAACGCTTCTGCTTGGAGCATCGTTACTTTTTTTCTGTGCTGTTCTTTCTTCTCTTCTGATTCTTTTTCTGCCCTTGCTTTTGCAGCACATTTGCAAAGCACAGGGTGCTTGTCCATCCCATTTCTGCGCAGATTTTCAGGAAAAAATGTTTCTTTCGGGGTATGACACTTGCCGCAGTATTTCAGCCCATCAGCGGGGTTGATGTAGTCACCGGGGGTTTGGTTCGGCGCGTCAGCGCTTTTCAGCAAAGCGGCGGAGGGATTCCCTCTCCTTATTTTCACTCCTGTCTTTCTCTTTCTTAGGCGTAGATGCGCCGTGCACCTTTTTCACGGAACAGGTAGTCAATGAAGGCGTGTGCCACTTCATAGGCACAGCCTTTTCCCTAGTAAGCTTCATTCAGCATCCAGCAGGGGCTGAAGGTGTCGGCCGCGTCTCCTTCTTCGTGATTTGGCGACTCCGGGTAGGCATCTATTTCGCCGATCACCTTGCCGGTCTTTTTCAGGGCAATGGCAAAATAATACTCCGTTTCGCCTGCACGTTTCCTCATTTCCTCACGGGCTTGCGCAAGCGAGTTTAACCTCATACAGGCAAAGCAGTTTACTGCCGGTTTCCTTAAGTATTCATAGACGTCCTCTGCATCACCCTCCGAAAACGAACGGAGGATAAGGCGTTCTGTTTCAATGATCATGCTATTTCTCCTCAATTCCATGGCATACCCGAGTTTTATTGAAAAACCAGCTTGCTTTTTCGACTCAAAATGACCTCCGATCAAAAGAAACGGGGCAAAGCCCTGCAAGCCTCGCCCCACGCAAAAATAAAAGTGGGGTAAGGCCCGAAACGGTCCTATCCCACTTAAGCGATTTTTTGATCGCAAGTCCTCTGATAAGCGGCCTTATTATATCAGATTTTAACCCGAAAAGTCAACTCGTATATCTTCCTTACAGCTTCTCGGTTTCTTCCCGGAGATATTCGTTCAGTTTGCCGGCGGTTTCCAGATAAATCGAGAGCTCTTCCTCGGATAGTCTGCCGTAGGCATTTTTCTCCGCTGCTTTCAGTGGGTTGACAGTCCGACCGACAAGCTCACGTCCTGCCAGTGTCAGATGTATTCTCTTATGATTTCGTGTACCCGGAATCGGGATCAACTCTATCATACCGTCACCGGCAAGCCCGATGATAGCCGTATTGATCGTTTGCTTTGCGTAAAATCCTCGGCGGCACAGGTCCTGCTGTGTTTGATCCTCAGCAAGCTCGGAAATGCAATATAATACCCACAGTGCGGTATCCGTCAGTCCGAATTTTGCGGCTACCGAATGATAAATGGCGTTCTGTTCTTTCCGTTCCTGTTCGATACGGAATATCACTTCTCTGATATCCATTGCGTTCCTCCCTCTGTTATCTGTAGACGACACCGTTTCTCTCGGAGATTCTTCTCAGTACCATAGCGATAACCATACAGATACACTCTGATACGGTCACGGTATACCATACGAATTCATAACCGAAGATCAGCGGCAGGAAATTGATGCAGGCAAAATTGAACACAATACTCCTGCACACATTGATGGTGATCGCATACTGCGTCCGCTTGGTGGAGAACAGATATGACGCGATAACCGCGGTAGCTGCGGCAAATACATAGTTTAAGCAGTATTTTGGGAGCACGTCACACACAATCGGTATTGACGCCGCATCTGCACCGAACAACGCACACAGCGGCTTCCCGATAAAAAATGTCAGCAAAAAGATTGCTGCTCCGCCGACAAAAGCCATGACCTGTCCGCTTTTAAAGTAGAATTTCAGGCTCTTGTCATTCTTGGCGCCGTAGCTTGCTCCGTACAGCGGCTGCAAACCGCTTGCAACGCCCCACATCAGAGAGGAGAACAGCGAGCTTGCATAGACGATCACCGAGTAGGCATTAAGCGCCGCATTTCCGAGATGCGTAATGAGCATACGGTTCATGGAAAAAGCAATAACGGGGTTTGCAAACTGTGAGATCATTTCCGGAAGCCCGCGAAGCATGACCTTTCGATAAAGAGAAGCCTGCGGCCTGAATTTCCGAATTCCGAGTTGTCCCTTTTTTAATACAAAATGGGACAGTACAAGAATACAACCGATCGAGCCGGAAACGCCTGTCGCAATCGCCGCGCCGGCAATACCCTTTTGCAGCGGATGCACCATAAGCCAATCGCCGAAGATATTGACTGCCGTGCACACAAGGGACATAATCAGTCCGAGTCTCGGGTTGCCGTCATTTCTTGCAAATGTATTCAGGCACGGTCCGAGGGTTGAGGGAAGCAGAAACACGGAATACCAGAAAACATAATCCGAAACCATTTTCAGATAGGTTTCGTTTGCGCCAAGAAGCAACGCGATTTTTTCACTCATCAGCATTCCCATTATACTGATAATCGAAAAAACAACAAGGTTGGCCGACAGTGAATGCATAAACGCGAAATTCGCACCTTCGGTATCTCCCCGCCCCAACCGCACGGAGGCAATGGCAACGCCGCCGATGTTGAACAGTGTGGACAACGCCCAGATGAAGTTGACAAATGGCATAGCAAGGCTGACGGCGCCGAGCGCATCGGGTCCGACACCGTTGCCGACGAACATTCCGTCCACAATTGTAAGGACAAAAAAGCTAAGATTGCCGATCATGGCAGGAACAATATATTTACGCAGATTTTTCCTCTGTTCTGTCATTACAAAATTCTCCAAACAATCATAACCACCGGCCGTGCCGGTGGTATGCACTAGCCCCCTTGGGGCATGCCCATGGCCGAGCCTATAGGCTCAT
>CAKUGQ010000024.1 GCA_934654755.1 uncultured Oscillospiraceae bacterium
AGCCTATAGGCTCGGCCATGGGCATGCCCCAAGGGGGCTAGTGCATACCACCGGCACGGCCGGTGGTTATGATTCCTACAGAAGCGCACTAAGAAGCCACCCGAGTGCGACGGGTGAAGCTCCGGCAGCTGCCCAGAAAAGCGGCATAAAACGCTTCAGCTTCCCGGGCCGCTTCGTGCTTTCTGCACCGTAGAGCGAGGCAACACGTCTTGCTTCGTCCAATAGTTCCTGTTCGCCGACACCATGGCTCAGAGAGTCGTCCCGTAGCAAAAAGATCGCTTGTTCAAAAAGCTTCCCCTCCGGAGAACGCACCACAATGACCTGTCTGGTTACACCTTTCAGCATTTTCATCCCTCCTGCGAAGGAGTATACCCGTTGCACACAAAAATCAAACCGGAAGGCGTAAGCCTTCCGGTTTTTATCACTGTTCATTCGGGTCAAGCATGGAGTCGTCATTGAAGACCCATTCCGCTACGTTAATAATATCGTAGCTCGTTTTGCTGCGCCGGATAACGACTTTGGTCAGCCCGGCGTTGATAATCAGTTTCCGGCACATAGGGCAGGGCTGCAGTCCGGCAACCAATCCACCCTCGACGCCCTCGTGGCCGACAAGATAAAGCGTGCCGCCGATGCACTCGCTTCGCGCGGCGGAGACGACAGCGTTCATTTCCGCATGGACGCCGCGGCAAAGCTCGTAGCGCTCGCCTCTGGGGATGTTGAGACGGTCGCGCACACAGTAGCCCAGTTCAATACAGTTTGAGCGGCCACGCGGTGCGCCGTTGTAGCCGGTTGAGACAATCTCGTCATTACGGACGATCAGTGCACCGGTTTGCGCATGAATACAGGTCGACCGTTCCGAAACGGTTTCTGCAATATCCAGATAGTAGGTTTCCTTGTCGATGCGGTTCATAACGAGCACCTCATTGGTTCAGATGTGGGCATTATACATCCGTTTGACAGAAAATGCAAGTATTTTTGGGAATCGATTGGAAAAATCTGCGAGTTTCTAATGAAAAGCGGCTGTGCCGCTCCACCGCATCAGAGCTGAGATTTTCCGCGCGAAATAAAGTGGCCGCGGGGCTCATGCAGGATCGTTCCATTCTGCACCGCCAGATCGCCGCGAAGCCAGACCTGTGCAATCCGTCCGGCGACACGCCAACCTTCATAGGGCGCATAGTCTGCGGCGCACACCTGATCTGCCGCGGTAATGACACTCTCTCCCTGCGGGTCGTAGACCACGATGTCTGCGTCCGCACCGACCTCGAGGCGTCCCTTGCGCGGAAAGGCGCCATAGAGCCTCGCAGGTGTTTCGGAGAGAACATCTGCCATTTTTTCGGCGGAAATACGTCCGGCTGTGACGCCGTAAGTATACAGCAGCACGCCGCGTGTCTCTACGCCGGGCATTCCTCCCGGGATCTTTGTGAAGTCTTCACGGCCGGCTTCCTTTTGCTTCAGCGTGAAGCTGCAATGATCCGTGCTGACTGTCTGGATTTCGCCGTCGGCAAGCGCTGCCCACAGGCGTTCGTTATCCAAACGCTTGCGGAGCGGGGGAGCGCATACGAACTTTTCTCCGCCGTGATCGGGCAGGGAATAACAGGAGTCATCAAGCAGCAGATAATGTGGACAGGTTTCTACGAAGCATTTCTGCCCGAATGCACGTGCATTTTCTACTTCACGCAGGCCTGCTGCGGTGGACAAATGGACAATAACGACGGGAATGTCCGCGACCTTTGCCAGCTTGAGCAGGCGATTGACCGCTTCGGCTTCGGCCTCGACAGGACGGCACTGCGGATGTGCAGCCGGTGAGAGCTCACCGGCTTCTTTTTTCTCGGTAATCAGCGCGTCGATCAACCCGGCATTTTCACAGTGAACGCCGCAGATACCACCGAGCTTACGAAGCTCCTGCAATGCGCGGAACATTGCCTCGTCGCCGACCATCATTGCAGGATAGGTCATATACATCTTGAAGGAAGTGATTCCCTGCCTGAACATATTCGGAAGGTCCGATAGAATTTGATCGTTCCAGTCGTCGATCGTCATGTGAAAACTGTAATCACAGGCGGTTTTTCCGTCGGCCTTTTTGTGCCATAGATCAAGCCCGTGCTGCAGGCTTTCTCCTTTGTTCGGGCAGGCGAAATCAATAATCATCGTCGTTCCGCCCCGAAGCGCGGAGCGGCTGCCGGTGTAGAAGTCGTCTGCCGTTGTTGTGTTGCATACATCCAGATCAAAATGTGTATGCGCATCGATGAAGCCGGGGAAGAGAAGCTTCCCGCGGACATCGATCACTTCCGCGTCCGTATAATCCAGATCCCTGCCGATTGCGGCGATCTTTTCGCCGTCAATCAGCAAATCGGCGTTTTCACGCCCATCGGCACGGATGATTGTTCCGCCTCGCAGTATTTTTTTCATTGTACAGCCTCCTGTTATCTGTTTCAATCTTTCCCGGATGGAATCGGCTTCGACAGCGGGTTCGCTTCGGCAGCAATTTTCAGCTCGGTGTTTTCGATGTGTGTGTAGATTTCCGTTGTGTTCAGGTGCTCATGACCCAGCACCTCCTGCACGGTACGGATATCTACGCCGTTGGCGACCATCAGAGTTGCTGCGGTGTGGCGCAGCTTATGTGCCGAGTATTGCTCGGGGTCCAGACCCGCCGCGAGCAGATGCTTTTTAACCAGACGATGGACGGCGGTGGGGGAGAGCCGGTTTCCGTCGCGTGAGCCGAAGAGTGCACGATTATCTTTCAGCACGGTTATGTTGCGCAGGATAAGGTAGTCGTCAAGCGCCTGCTTGCAGGCACTTCCGAAATAGACGGTTCGTTCTTTGTTCCCCTTACCGGTGACGCGGATGCGGTCGTCAAAAACATCGCCAAGGTTCAAACCGATCAGCTCCGAACGTCGGATGCCGCAGTTTAGGAACAACAGCAAAATGGCATAGTCGCGCTTGGCGTTCCGTCCCTCGACGGCCGAAAGGAGCCGTCTGGACTCCTCCAACGTGAGGTATCTCGGCAGGGACTTGCGAATCTTTGGGAACTCGATATCCTTGACCGGATTTACATCAAGCTGTTTTGTTCGTACCGTCAGATACTTATAAAAGGATTTAATTGCCGAGAGCTTTCGCGCCCGCGCAGCAGCGCCGAGTCCGTGCCCCTCATCCGTTTCCCGGTCGTTGGAGAGATAGCTCAGGAAATCGAAGATCTCACTGATCGAAACGGAACGAAGAAACTCCAGATCAATGTCCCGGATGTCAATGGTTTCCGGATCGGTGTGGTATGGAAGCTGGCAGCGCATGAGCTTGAGAAAGCGGAGAAAAAGCCGGAGGTCAAGATAGTATTCCGAAACGGTGAGCCTGGATTGTCCCTTGATGGTTTCGTGATACGATAGAAAGTCACGCAGCACCTGCGGCGTATCGGAATAGCTTTGCATGAGATTGCCTCCCTGTGTCGATAAACCGATCATACCATGCAAGCGGTCAAAAATCAAGTAAACGCAACAAAAAAGTTGCGGACGCGCCAAAAATGGGAGAGACATACCGACGGGAGTTGGCGCATAGATTGAAGAAGAAACGGGAGGGATGCCATATGAAACGAACAGGGAAGAAGGGCGGCAGACTGTATTTGCAGCTTCTGCTGCTCATGCCCGTATTGACGCTGCTGCTGGCGGCGATCGGTGCAAAGCTGATTGACGGCGAAGTGCTGGGAGAAGAGGCGGTGAATGCGCTCGCCCCGGTAATTGCGGCTCTGAGCGCGTTTTCGCTTGCACTGTATGCGGCGCTTCGCTCGCCGCAGAAAAAGTTTCTGTGGGCGGTGACGACAGCGGTTGCCTACGCGTGCTTACTGCTGCTGGGAAATCTGCTGTTTTTCGGTGTCGGCTTCGGGCCGGTCCTGCCGGTATTGGCGAGCGTTTTAACCGCCGGACTGCTCGGAGGACTGCTCGGCTCGCGGAAGCGCCGAAAATATGCATAGTATTGAATGTGCAATACAAGAGTGAATGAATAAAAATGAATACTATGAATAGAGTGTATAAAAAATGAATACAGTATATTTTGTTTTTGTGCCCGCAAGTGGGCACAAGATATTGCGCTTTTGATAGACACCTATAAAACCGCCTCTGCAAGCCGGTTCACTGGTTTACATAACACTGTTTACATAAAATCTGTGCATAATTAACAAAAATACGGAAAACGAAAGAAAAGGATTGAAATTACCTTCCGCTTGCGCTATAGTATGGGGGTCTGAGAGAGAGACGATGTGGTTGAAATAACTGTGTGCATAACCTGTTCACAGTTATTTCATACCACGGAAGCGATTTTTCCGGAGAGGAGATGTGAAACAAATGGCTGATCTGCTTGCCGCGTATAAGAACTACCTTTTGAATATTCGTCATTCCTCGCAGAATACGGCAGTGTCATATCTCCGTGATGTTTCTCAGTTTTCGGAGTATCTTTCCGCAGTTGAGCATACGTCACTTGAGCAGGCGGATCAGAGCTGTGTGGCACGTTATGTCCGCAGCAGCTATGATGCCGGAAAATCGGCATCTTCCGTCTCCAGGCTGATTGCTTCCCTGAAAAACTTCTATCAGTACTGTATTTCCGAGGGAGTCTGTGAGGAAAACCCCGTCCATGACATTTCGAAGGTAAAAAGTGAGAAGTCTCTGCCGCAGATTTTGTCCGGTGCGGAGGTGGAGCTTCTTCTTTCTCAACCCAAATGTACGGACCTCAAAGGCTATCGCGATAAGGCGATGCTTGAGCTTTTGTATGCTTCGGGGATGCGTGTAAGCGAGATGATTGCGCTTGATATCGGAGACTTGAATCTGGTCGGCGCGTTTGTCCGCTGCGAAAGTCACGGCAAGGCGCGGATCATTCCGCTGTATCCCGCTGCGGTCAAAGCGATCGCCGCGTATGTCACCGAGGCTCGCCCCAAGATGCTCAATTCGCCGCAGGAGCAGTCTCTGTTTCTGAATCTTAACGGTGAGCGTATGACCCGGCAGGGCTTCTGGAAAATCGTAAAGCACTATCAGCAGCTTGCACAGATCGACAAGGATATCACGCCGCATACGCTGCGGCACAGCTTTGCGGCGCATCTGCTGGAAAACGGGGCGGATCTTCGCTCCATTCAGGAAATGCTCGGTCATAGCGATATTTCCTCTACGCAGATCTATGCGCAGGTTGTGAAACAGAAACTGAAGACCGTTTATAACAAATATCATCCCCGAGCTTGAGCATGAAAAAGGAACCGCCCGTGCGGTTCCTTTTTCAGTCCTCCGGCAGCTCTTTTAAAATGCCTACGGCTCCAATGCAGCCATATTTTTTTGCCGCATCCAGCTTTTGCAGGAGCGTTTTTCGTGTGTCAAAATAACGGAGCCTTCCATTGCTGTGCTCCGCGAAACACAGCGGGTTCGGCAGAAAGCGGGCGGGAAAATCGCTGCTGTTGTCTGCCCTTGACAATCTCCACGGCGTCAGCTCAAGAAGCCATCCTTCATAGTGAGCTCCGGTGCGGCAGAAGCTCTGCCAGTCATTACAGGGACTTTGACAGATGCGCTTGGCGCGAATTCCCTTTGTCTCCTGCAGGTATGGCTCCGGAGCCCAAATCGGAACTACGGCGGGCAGCAGCGTACGAAGTTCGTTTGCCAGAGCGGTGTGCAGAGGACAGGGGGGACGTTCAAAATCCAGAACGATGCCTTTTCCGCCATGGTGTGCAAGCTGCGCCAGCAGCTCCTTTGCGGGAGGGGCAGGGGGCAGAAATGCATCGTCCAACAGAATCGGCACATCAGGCAGGATGCTCGCCGGCAGACGGACCGCTCCCTGCGGTGTAAATCCGAAACCGGGCTGAATGTAGCGTGCGTATGGAAAATTTATACTTTCTTTACGTTTCACCGCAAAAAATACAGGGACAGACAATAGACAAACCACCTTTCCGGTGCTATAATGTTCCTGAATCAGATTTTATGGGAAAGTCGAGCCGAGTATGCTGTCTTTTTTGCCGACCTATCTGTTTCCGTCTGTTACCGATTTAAAGCCGGAATTTCTGCGGGAGCGTGGTATCGATCTGTTGCTTCTTGATTTCGATAATACCCTCCTTCCATATACGCAGGATGAGCCTGACGAGGCGCTGCTGCGGTGGCTTGAGGAGATGCGTCGGAGTGGTATTCGGCTGTGTATCGTGTCGAACAGCAGGAAGAGTCGTGTGCCGGACTTCTGCAGGCGCTATGGTCTTGCCTGTGTGACGCATGCCGGAAAACCCGGCAGCCGCGGGATCCGTGAGGCGCTGCGGCGTTTCGGCGCAACGCCGCAACAGACAGCGTTGGTCGGTGACCAGATTTTTACTGATATTCTCGGAGCCAATTGCGCGAAGCTCACCGCAATTCATGTTAAATCCATCCATAATCACACTGTCCCGCTCCGGCTGCGGCATGTCTTTGAACTGCCGTTTCTGGCGCTGGCAAAGAAAAGGAGAATGAAACATTATGAAGAACCTTAAAAAGTACCGCAGCTTGCTGAATTCTGAGGTGCAGGGCCTGTTCCTGACCTCTCGCTACAGCCGTATGTATGCCGCCGAATTTGACATCGCCGAGGGCTTTGCCATCGTCAGTGCCAAGGGTGCGCGTTACTATACCGACGGTCGCTATATTGAATCCGCACAGAACAATATCAAAGACTTCGAGGTCATTGAGTTCAATGCCGAGCATCCGCTGTTTACGCTTCTCAATCAGGCCATTGAAGACTTTGGCATTAAGACCTTCGGCTTTGAGGATGCCTATCTGGCCGTCGGCGAGTTTAACTCCTACCGTGAACGCCTCCATGCGGACTTTGTTCCCATGACCGCGCAGATCAATGCCTTCCGTGCAAGCAAGGAGCCGTGGGAACTTGACCGTATGGTCAAGGCACAGGAGATCACGGATAAAGCCTTCGCTGAGGTCTGCACTCGCATCCACGAGGGGATGAGCGAGAAAGAGCTGTGCGCCGAGCTGATCTATTGCCTCTATAAAAACGGCGCCGAGGGGTTGTCGTTCGATCCGATTGTTGTCTCCGGCCCGAATACCAGTATGCCCCACGGCGTGCCCGGTGAGCGCAAGCTGCAAAAGGGTGACTTTATTACGATGGACTTTGGCGTTCTGTATCAGGGCTACTGCTCCGATATGACCCGTACCGTTGCGCTGGGCTATGCGACCGACGAGATGAAGAAGGTTTATTACACAGTTCTGGAGGCGCAGCTTGCCGGCATCGCCGCGAGCAAGGCAGGTGTCAGCGGTCAGGCAGTAGACGCTGCGGCACGCAAGGTGATTACGGATGCGGGCTACGGTTCCTACTTTACGCACAGCTATGGTCACAGCCTTGGCTTGGAAATCCATGAGGCGCCCAACTGCAACATCCGCAATACCGTGCCGATGCCGCTGCATGCCGTCTGCTCAGCGGAGCCGGGCATCTACATCCCCGGGAAGTTCGGTGTTCGCATTGAGGATGTCGCCATCTTTGATGAGAATGGCTGCCGCGTTATTACGCACAGCCCGAAAAAAGAGCTTATTATTCTGTAAGGAAATTTGTGAAAGTACTTGATATTTCGCCTCTGATGCGGTAAAATAAATTGGTACACGGTACACTTGTAAGATTTTGCCCTTGAGAGGGATTTACAGGAGGACAAACAAATATGATTTCTGTCAGCGATTTTAGAAACGGCGTTACATTCGACATGGACGGCAAGGTCATGCAGATCGTCGAGTTCCAGCACGTCAAGCCCGGTAAGGGTGCGGCTTTCGTTCGCGTCAAGATGCGTAATGTCATCACCGGCGGTGTGACCGAGACGACCTTCAACCCCAATGACAAGTATCCGACCGCTTACATCGAGCGCCGCAAGATGGACTATTCCTATCAGGACGGCGAGCTGTATTACTTCATGGATCCGGAGACCTTTGAGATGACTCCGGTCGACTCCCACATTCTTGACGCCAGCTTCCGCTTCGTCAAGGAAAACGACCAGTGCACGGTTCTGTCCTACAAGGGCAGCGTGTTCAGCGTCGAAGCTCCCAACTTTGTAGACCTTGAGGTCACCAAGACCGAACCGGGTTTGGCAGGCAATACCGCTACCAACACGCTTAAGCCTGCGACCGTCGAAACCGGTGCGGAGGTCAAGGTGCCTCTGTTTATTAACGAAGGCGACCGCATTTCCATCGACACGCGCACCGGCGAGTATCTCGGCCGTGCAAAGGGCTAAGCTGCCCGCGAAAGGAGTAAACGCATGACTCTCTCTGAAAGATCCGCTTATCTCAAGGGCCTGATGGACGGGCTGAAGCTCGACACCGAGAAGGCTGAGGGCCGGATGATTTCCGGCATCGTGGAGCTTCTGCAGGAGATGACGACTTCGATTTCCGATCTGGAAGAGAACGCCATCGCCGTTTCCGATGAGCTTGACGAGATTGAAGACAGCCTCGATAACATTGAGGACTACCTGCTCGACGACGAGGACGAGGATGAGTACGAAGATGAGGACGACGAAGGCTTCGAGGATGATGACGGCGAAGACTTTGCCTATGACGAGGACGCCATGTATGAAGTGACCTGCCCGAAGTGCGGCGAGGTCATCGAGGTCGACGAGGATACGCTCCTCAATGAGTCCATCAACTGCCCGAAGTGCGGCGAACCGCTGGAATTCGAGTTTGATGAGGACGACGGCCTGTAAACCCGATTTAAAAACATCCGTCCGGGGATGAAAACCCGGACGGATGTTTTTTATGTATGCGGAACCGTTTCAGTCCTCTTCGTCAAAATCGTCGGAATCCGCTCCGTCATCGCAGTGGTCGCAGTGATCATGTATGTCGGTCATCATTTCATTAAGCCGCAGGCGACGCTTCTGCTTGCAGCTTTCCACGCTCTGATGCAGCAGCTCCTTGACGTCATACGGATGCTTCACATTTTTGATTTGCAGAACGGGTGTGGACTTGTCTGAGGAGTGGACGGTGATCGTGCCTACGCCGCAGAGCCGCTGCCCGAGTGTGCGGCGCAGGCTGATGTCACGAATGCGATAGAGCAGGGTTTCCTCATCACGAACGCTCAGACAACCGGTGGAGAGGAACAGCCGGTCGTCGCTCAGAGCATAACGTGTGAAGGAAAGCGGCATTCCAAGGAAGCGCTTGCGATCCTTCCAGATGTAATCAACCTTTTTGTTCATGAATAGACCTCCTTTTTTTCGCGTGGGGTTTGCGCAGCTTGCGGCGCGGGTTTTGGTCGAGCTTTGCAGTGCGTTTGTCAAAGATCAGCAGGAAAAAACGCATCACGGTCGGGCAGGCAAGCAACAGAAGCGCCAGCAGCAGCGCCGTCGGGAGCGTGAGATACGACAGATTGAAGAAGCCGGGAATGACAAGCAGACAGAACAGCATCGCGGCGGAAACCGTCACAAGTACCGCCAGGCGCAGACGAGTGAAGGGGAGACTGACGCGATAAAGCGTCACAAGACCTACAGCGGCCAGAATGCACACTGCCAGCGAGTTGAGCTGCGCCTGCGGCAGACGGAAACACATGGTCAGCAGCGAAGCCAGCAGCACCAGAACAACGTTGGTCAGTCCACCGGGCATCGCCCTGCGGATGACGTTATGCATAAAACGCCCCTCTACACGTGCATAGTTCGGCTCCAGCGCAAGGAAGAAGGAGGGAATACCGATCGTCAGTGTACTGATCAGCGAGAGCTGAATGGCCTGGAGAGGATAGGCAACGTCCAGGAAGAACAGAATTACCGTAAATGCGAATGAGAAAATGTTTTTCACGAGGAACAGCGCGGCGGCACGCTGGATATTATTTATTACGCGCCGGCCTTCTGCGACGATGCCGGGCATGGCGGAGAACTGCGAGTCCAGCAGCACGATTTGCGCGACCTGAGAAGCGGCCTGTGCGCCGGAAGCCATCGCAATCCCGCAGTCAGCATCCTTCAGCGCCAGCACGTCATTCACACCGTCGCCGGTCATGGCGACGGTGTGGCCCTGACGCTGGAAGGCACGGACAAGCCTGCGCTTCTGGCCGGGTGTCACGCGACCGAATACGGTATATTCACGGACGGCCTCGTCATAATCCTGCTCGGTTTGCAGCGTGGCGGCATCGACATAGCGCTCGGCAAATTCGATCCCGGCGGCAGCTGCAACCTCGGAAACGGTCAGCGGACTATCGCCTGAGATTACACGGATGGACACGCCCTGCTCGGCAAAATACCGAAAGGTTTCTTTTGCGTCCGGGCGCAGCCGATTCGTCAGGAAGACAAGTGCGACCGGCACGACATTCTCGCTGACCGGCGGTTTGGTCAGGTCGCCGTCATACCTTGCCAGCAGCAGTGTCCGGCAGCCGCGTGATGCCCACGCCTCCGCGGATGAACGGATGTTTTCGTAACGCTCGGCCAGAATGAATTCCGGAGCACCGATCAGATAGGCGCCGTTTTTGCCAAAGTCTGCCGCAGACCACTTTGTCGAGGACGAGAAGGGGATACGCCTGACGGCCTTCCAGTCCGTCTTTTCGGCAAACTGCTCGGCCATTGCGCGTGCCGTTTCGTTGTCCGGCGTTTCGCCGTAGTAAAAGGCGGCGAGGATTGTCTCAATGCTTTCATAGGGGAAGCGCTCGGCATCCAGCGGCTGCACGTCGCTGACCTCCATCTCCGGCTGCGTGATGGTGCCTGTTTTATCGACACAGAGCACATCGACGTGCGCCAGCGTTTCGATGCAATTCATATCCTGTACAAGCACACGCGAACGCGCAAGCTTCATCGAGCTGACGGCAATGGCGACGCTGGTCAGCAGATACAGCCCTTCGGGGATCATACCGACAAGTGCGGCGACGGTCGATTCGACCGAAGCCTTGAGGCTCAGATTCTGGAATGCCGGAAGGTAATGATTCAGAAACAGGAGAATACCAAGCGGAATCAGCGCAATACCGACGACGGTGATAAGCCTTGTCAGTGACTTCATCATTTCGGACTTCGCGGTGCGCAGATTGTTTTTTGCCTCGGCGGCAAGGCGTGCGGCGTAGCTGCCTGCGCCGACCTGCGTCAGTTCGGCGCGGGCGCGGCCGGAAACGACAAAGGAACCGGATCTAAGCTCGTCACCCGGGTTTTTGACGACGGCATCTGCCTCGCCGGTCAAAAGCGATTCGTTGACCTGAAGCTGGCCGGTGCGCACCACGGCGTCTGCGCAGATTTGGTCGCCTGCGGCAAATTCAACGATATCGTCGCGTACAAGCCGGTCGGTTCGGATGGGCATCATTTCGCCGGAGCGTACCGCCGGAAGCGTTCCGACGGCAACAAGCGTCAGCTGATCGACGGCGCGTTTTGCGCGAAGCTCCTGATAAATACTTAGAACGGTATTTGCAATGGCAACGACCAGAAACAGCATGTTCTTAAATGAGCCTACCAATGCCAACGCCAGTCCGAGCACGATGAATATCAGATTAAAAAAAGTTAAGCTGTTTTCTTTAATGATTTGTGCTTCGGAACGGGTATTTGACGCGGGTGTTGCGTTCGTCAGTCCGATTTTCTGCCGTTCACGGAGCTGCTCGGCCGACAGACCCTCCTCCGGATCGGCATGAAAGGCCGGAACATCTGCAGCAAAACGGATCTCTTTCTGTTTCATAAAAAGCTCCTTTGAACCAACTTCTTTTCCATTATAACACATTTCAGACGAATGCAACAGGGAATTGTTTCATCTGTCGGTACTTTTTTCGGAAACGACGGTTTTGGCGAAACACTCTGAAAAAAACACTTGACATTCTTTTGCGCGGGGATTATAATGTGACCGAAGTGAATAGGGGACTCGGCCGGCTGTCCGGCGAGGAATGGGGTGAAAAGCCCCGCACAGAAACGGTACTGTAAGCGTCAGGCCGCTCCGAAGCACGGGATACCGTGTGAAATTCGTTTACCACTCGCATTTGCGGGGAAGGCAGGAGCAGGGTGTGCGGATTTTCCGCAAGACGCGAGTCAGGATACTCCAGAGTCTCTGCCATGTCCGGCGTTCCCGGGGTGGTCTTTCGTGTGCATTAATTCGTTTGCACCGTGTCTTTGGCGTAGACACGGTGCTTTTTTATTCGGTTGATGCGCCGTTGCGGCGTGCGACATAAATCACATTTTTTCAGAGGTGCAACCATGAGAAAACGCATTTGCAGTCTGCTGCTTGTGCTGGCGCTGGTGCTCTCTCTCGTTCCGTCGTTCAGTGCGGCGGCCGAGAAGACCGTCAGCGTTTGGTTCAGCTGCTACAGCGGTGAAAGCTACAGCTTCCCGATGCTGCGGCAGAGGATCACAGTCAAGCAGGATACCGTCAAGAAGTACGGTTGGAAGAATGCCCCCGAGGGTACAATGGTCGGCGGTGTCGACCACGGCGTGAAAGACGGTGAGATCACCGTTGCTGACGCGATCCTGACCGCGCATGAGGTGCTCTACGGTGAGAATTTCACCGCAGAAACCATGAAGAATTACATCGGCGGCACCGAGAGCTATATGACGAAGATCTTCGGCCTCAGCGCTGCCACGGGCATCATGTTTACGGTCAATGACCGTGTGCCGGTGGGTGAGATGACCGACGGCTACGCCGCCAACGAGTGTGTCCTTTCCGACGGTGACGAGGTGGAGTTCTTCCTCCTGACCGACGACGAGATGTACGGTATGCTCAACACCTACCTGTACTTCGATACCAAGTCTGCCTTTGTCGCTGCGGGTGATACCCTGACGCTCACGCTGACGGGCTTTACGGCTTACGAGAGTATGTTCTCCGCGCCCGGTAACCCCACACAGCCCCTGACGAGCCTCAAGCCGATGGCAGATGTCGCCGTCGGCAAGCTCGATGAGAACGGTGCCTTTGTTGATTTCCTTTACGACGACAATCACAACGTCGTGAAGACCGACAAGGACGGTAAGCTGACCTACACCTTTAAGGAAGCTGGCACCGTCCGTCTCGCCGCTGTCGGTGATCCGGACGAGGAGCAGTATTTCATCTCCCCGTATTGCAAAGTGACTGTCTACGCAAAGAATGTCAGCGCCGACTGGAAGAACTTCCGCAATAGCGACACGAACAACGGCATTACGGATGTGGCTACGCCTTTCGGGCCTGAGTACGCACAATTCCGCTGGGCAAGAAAGCTCGGCAGCGGTTGGTCCGCGGCTCCCAGTGTACAAATTATTGTGGACGATGCGCTCATTGTTATGAGCAGCAAGACCATCTACAAGCTCGACCTCGCAACCGGCGAGACTCTTGCAACCGGCGAGATGGTGCAGGCTCCGAGCTACGGCTATACGCCGCCCGCCTATGCGGACGGACTGATCTATGCTCCGCTCGGCAACGGCACCGTACAGGCTTTTACCGCTACGGATCTTGAGTCCGTCTGGGTCTACTCCGACGAACTGAAGGGTCAGGCGCTTTCGCCCATTACCGTTTCCGACGGACACGTCTACACCGGCTTCTGGTACGGCGAAACCCGCGACGCGAATTTTGTTTGCCTGAATGCCACGACCGGTGAACTGGAATGGTCTTATACCGTAACCGGCGGCTTCTACTGGGCGGGTTCCGTTGCGGTCGGCGACTACGTCTGTGTCGGTACCGATGACGGTGACAGCGGCTTTACGGGCAACTCCCGTTTGCTGGTGTTCAAGAAGTCCTACGCGGAAAATGAGGAGATCCGACCCGTTTGCTCCGTGGAACTGACCGGCTGCGGTGACCAGAGAAGCGCGCTGACTTATGTTGACGGCAGCCTCTATTTCACTACAAAGGGCGGATATCTCTGCCGTGCAGAGATCGACGAAAAGACGGGCATGATCAACGGACTGAAGCTCTCCAATATTCATGCGCAGAGCACGTCCACTCCTGTTGTCTACGGCGATTATGTGTATTTTGGCACCGGCAGTGGTATTTCCGAGACCGGTTCGAGCGGCAGCTTCGTGATTGCGGATCGAAAGACGCTGAACATCGTCAAGGCGGTAGACTTGAAGGGTTATCCGCAGTGCTCCATGCTGCTTTCCACCGCATATGAGCAGTCCGAAGGTGTCCTGTGTTTCTACAGTACATACAACTCCATCCCCGGTGGCGTGACGCTTGTGCGTGTAAATGCAAAGGACGTGACCGATGTTGAGGTCGTTGAGCTTTACGACGCAAAGGGCTATGAGCAGTACTGCATCAGCAGCATGATCTGCGACAAGAACGGAAACCTCTACTATAAGAACGACAGCGCGAACGTAATCTGCATCGGCGTATCCGAGACGGAGTACCCGCTGTTCGATAAGAATCTGAGCGAAGACCTGATTAAGTATGAGCCGAATACCAAGGCGGACGATCTGGAGATTTCTCTCAAGCCTCTTAAGAAAGGCACGCTGAGCCTCCAATGGCAGTCTTCTGCGGACGGTGAGACCTGGCAGAATGTGGAGGGCGCAACCGAAAGCCGTCTGCCCGTTTCCACCGAGGAGCTGGGTACGACCTATTTCCGCTGTGTTGCAACCAACACGGACGGAGATAACGCCGTTACCTCAGTCAGCAATACCGCGACGGTGACGATTAAAGTGTTTAACCGTGACACCCGACCGCAGTATGTCATTAACAAGTCCAATGCCGCACCGAGCACCTCCGGGCTGAAGCCTGTTGAGTATGTCAACTATGAGATCAGCACGAAGGGCGTTGATAAACCCAGAGTGTGGCTGGCTGCTCCCTCCGAGGGCAGGATTCTCTCCGTTGAGCAGATTTCCGGTGAGGACAAGTGCTCCATCGTGGAGCAGAGCAACGCTTATGCCTATCGCCTCTACTTCGGCAGCGGCGTTACGGAAGCGAACCGTTTCCTTGTGACCTCCGTCAGCGAAAGCGGCGCGGAGCAGAAGTACATCCTGACCATCGTTCCGGATGATGCGCTGCCCTTCACCGATATTCGCGGTCAGTGGGCGCAGGATTCCATTATGTTTGTTTACGAGAAGGGCCTTGTCAACGGTATGGGCGACGGAACGTTTGCTCCGTATATGACAATGTCTCGCGCCATGTTCGTCCAGATGCTTTATCGTCTCGACGGTGAACCGGAAGTCGCCGTTTCCGAGAAGTTTAAGGACGTCAACGCGAATGCATGGTTTGCGGAGGCTGTCTCGTGGGCCTCGGAGAACGGGATCGTTCTCGGCATGACAGAATCGACCTTCGAGCCGTATTCTGCCGTAAGCCGCCAGCAGGCTGTCACCATGCTCTACCGCTATGCGCAGTATAAGGGTGTGGATGTCAGTGAACGCGCTGATCTGAGCAGTTATACCGATGCGGGAAGCATCCAGCCGTATGCACTGGAAGCCATGCGCTGGGCCAACGCCATCGGTCTGATGATCGGGCGCACGGAAACGACGCTCGTTCCCAATGAGAAACTGATTCGCTGTGAGGGCGCCGTCCTGTTCCAGCGCTTCTGGAATCTCATCAATCCCAACGAATAATCTTTCCTTTCCATCCTTATGTGTAATCCCCTGCAAGCGAAGGCCCGTGGCGCAAGCCACGGGTTTTTGCGATCGGAAAGCCAGACGACACAAAAATGCACGGAAGAGCGCCGCGTTGAAAAAGAACCCCACCGGCTTTAGACAGGTGTTCGTAAAACAGGTTTAGATCCAAATTACTAAATGAGCATCTGTCAGGCAGGGGGGGTGGGACCGAAATAACGGATATCTGGTGAGAGCCAGATACCCGTTATTTTTTTGCTGTCACGAAAAGCAATAGATTTATCCACAGCTTTCAGGTATAATTGCCTTAAATCAATCCTATCCCATCCATTCCGAGATTTTTTCAAAAAATCTCAAAAAAGTTTGGAAGCATTGGAACAATTCAGCCCTTCTCATGCCATATATAGTAGAGGGCTGAATACAGAAGCGATTGGAGGTGACGCTGATGGACAAGCAGACGGGCCCGAAAGGTTTTCTTGTGGTGCTGCCCGGTGAGATCATCGAGATACCGCAGGACAGCGACAAATCATGGCTGACGCTGTTTTACAGCTTGCCGCGAGAGCTTGCGGAGAAATGGAAACCAGCCTATGAGCTGCCTCGCTGCCCGTATGCGGTCTTGCGGACGGACAAATATGACCACATCGTATGTGACGATATGTTCAAGCTGCTTGTGTGGGACTGCTACGCATGGTGCGCATGGCAGTTCTTTCAAGTCAAAGACCGCAAAGGCAACTACCGCGACATTCCCGGCAACTGGAATCAGTACGCAGGATACTTCCCCCTGTGGCGGCTATCGTACAGTATCATCCCCTACATCCGCATGAAATTTGAGCAGAACGGACTGGGCTTTCAAAACCTATATAACATCCCGCAGGGCGTGGAAGTGCCGTGGCTGACCTATCAGCAGTTCAGCAATCTGATCGGCAATGTCACCGACATGGTGATTGCGGAACAGAACTGGCAGCTGATGATCGACGCGATCTGGGAGAACCGCACCGTGGAGGACTACCACTGAATGAGGAACACGACATCGTGAAAGCCAAGCTGAAAGTGCCGCCCACCTATATGATTCCCGTTTTCATCGGAATTGGCTATGCCGACCCGAACGAAACCGTGCTGGAACAGAATGTTGCCGATCTCGACAAGCAGCTTCACTTCGGCAGATGGAAGTGAGCCGATGAAACCTGTTATCCATGAGGTTACGGTTAAAACCGTCATTACAAAATCCAATCTGCTGGTCTGCGACTACTCCGTCAACCCCTACATTGGCTGCACCCATGCCTGCAAATACTGCTATGCGTCCTTTATGAAGCGATTTACCGGGCACACGGAGCCGTGAGGTATGTCCGTCAATGCTGTTGATGATGTCTGCGGCGGCAGAGCGGATCGTTTCAAGGGATCTTTTCAGCTCCGCAAGCTCCCGTCCACTGCTCCACCCGGCTACATAGCCGAAAGAGTAGTCCGATGTATCAAGCCCGTAATGCTGGCAAACGGTGTAGGCAACGCTTTCCGCTTCCACCTCGCGGGTGCGGCGGTCTACGCGGGGCTGCTGCTCGTCTTTGGGAGCGTTCAGGTCAATATCGTGCAGCTTTGCGTGGGCGATTTCGTGAATGGCGGTTTTGAGCGTTTGCAGCTCGCTCATACCCTCGTCAAGCGCGATGCGCTTGTCCTCCAAGTGATAATAGCCGTGTGCGCCGCCCTCGATTTTCTCAAAGCCGATGGGGACGGGAGAGGTCTTTTCAAGGGCTGCAAAAAAATCACTGTACTGCTCCACATCGCCTGTCAGCGCGTCCACGGCAATATCCGGCAATTCCTTTCCCTCGGTTTGGGACACGTCAAAGACGGACACCACCTTGTAGGCGGGTATGGTGATCTCCTTTTCCTCGGTAACGGGCTTTCCGTCCCTGCCGATCACGGGCTTTTGGGTCTGCGGGTCGATTTTCTCCGTTTCCTGCTTGATTTTGAACGGCGACGGGGCGATAATCTTAATGCCTTTTTCACCTTTTTGACGTTGCGCCGAAAGCAGCCCCTTTGCTTTCAAGGGCAAGTCCCTGTTGCGTAGATGGTGGTTGCTCATTACGGTATAGCCGCGGTTTCGTTCCACACGGAAAACTGCCATTGTTCATCACCACTTTGCTGTGGTTTTGTTGCGCAGTAGAAGCGCGTTTTTAATGGAAAAGGTATAAACACCTTACCCTGCCAAAGCCGCGCCCCAAAAGCCGCTTGCTGCAAGGCTTTTTCCTGCTCTACTGCGTAACATGAGGGCATAAAAAAAGCGGCGTTTCTGTTCGCCCCAGTGGGGTGTGAGAAACGCCGCCTGTGCGTGTCACTATTCAGTTGTAGTACATTGCCCGCTTGCCCGCTTGTCCGCTGTACGAAAAACCTTGATTTTACTGTGTTTTAAGAAGTAACGCTATCTAACTTCATTATTTGACCGACCCGGCTTTCAAGCCATGCTTGCGGAAATCGAAGCGGGCAGAGTGGCTGCCTGCTGTACGAAAGACCTATCACGACTGGGGCGTAATTCCTCGCTGACAGGGCTGTATATCAACTTCACATTTCCGAAGTACAATGTGCGATACATTGCCATCAACGACCATTTTGACACCATCGATCCCAACAGTACCGACAGCGACATTGCGGGCATCAAGAACTGGTTCAACGAGTTTTTCGCCAAAGACACCAGCCGCAA
>CAKUGQ010000025.1 GCA_934654755.1 uncultured Oscillospiraceae bacterium
GAGGTTCCTTTTTCTAGGCATAGCTAAAGCTTTTTGGAACCACCGGCACTGCCGGTGGTTTTCTTTCTACAAAAAAGGCCGTCGGCTTGCAAGCCGACGGCCTTTGCCTTATTTTAGTAGGACAGTTCTCCGAGTTTCCGCATCATTTCCTGATACCATTGCCAACTTTGCGTCATATCCTGCGGGATATACAGTTCACAGGGGCTATACGCATCGCGATAGGCCACACTCTTTACCTGAAAGGATACTTCAAAATACGGGATCCCGGATCTTTCAAGCTCATCACGGCGAAACAGATCATACGCATCGAGCGTCCCATTCTTCGTATCCGCCAGAATACAGGCAATGATCTCCCACATTTCCTCCGAGCTCAGCTCATATGAGCTTTCACGCGTATAGAGCCACGCCGCCGGCGATTCTTCCAAATGCAGCGCTGTCAGTCGCTCGTACAGCGTTGCTCTGTGCCGTCCAAAGAAGGCCAGAATCTTTTCCGCACTGTTTGACATCTCCTCGCGTGCGCTCCCCGCACGGACTCTGTACGCTCGGGAGAGTGTATCGCCGTTTTGATATTCGTAACGGATGTAAAACTGAAACTCGCCGCTGTAGTCATAGTTCTCTTCCGGAGGCTCGTGCTGATAATCCAGCTGAACCTGCGCAACCTGCTCGTGCAGCTCAATGAACGCTTCGATTTGTGAGCGGTCGGTCAGCTCAATTCGATCGCAGGATACGGAGCTGCCTTGGAGCTGCACGGTCACGGACTTGACCCGGTCCGGCGAAGGCGTATAGCGAACGATCCGGAACAGGTCGGTACGAACCGCACCGAGCGCACCGCCAAGCAGCACCGCGCACATTGCCCAACCGAAGAAGCTGTGGGCGTTGAATACGCGCAAGCTCTTTTTCAGCAGCATCTCCGAGCCGAACCAGCCGAGGAAGGCGCCCGCCGCAAGATAAAGGACGGTCATAATGAAGCCGTAAAAGCGGTTGGGATCAACGCCGAAGCCGAACGCCCCCTCCAGGATTACGCAGAAGGCCAGCGCGCTCAAAATCGTCATCAGCAGGCGGCAGACGGGCTGCGCCGCACGGAAAACAATAATCTCGCCGCTCATTTCCATGCGGCGGCGGCGGTAAAGCAGCCATGCACAGACCAGCAGGATCGCACCAACGCCTACCAACGGCAGGAGATACTGCCAGAGAATTTGACTTTCGTTGCCATACGTCTGTCTCCCGATCAGGCCGTTGTAGAATCTGCCGAGCAGATAGACCGGTGTTACAATCTCCGTAACGTTGGAAGTCCCTCCCGTAACGCCGACCAGCATCGGCGATACAATCGCCTTGCCGAGCCATTCGAGCATGAGAAACAGGAAATTCATCAGCAGATAAACACCCGCCGCAGCCACCGTCTTTCCCGTAAGGTGCATACAGAACACCGCCAGCGAGAAGAAGAACAGGAAGATCAATGCAAAGAACAGCGCACCAAAGAACAGACTCCCAAAGCCGGATGCGCCTATGCGAAGGCACTGCGGAAAACAGAACACCATCGCCAGCAGCATCGGCGCGAGGCCAAACAGCGTACCCGTTACTACGCCTGTCCCGAAGATCTCTCTGCGCGTAAGCGGGAAGGCATGGAGCATATATGCACTGCGGCGCTTATGCAGCAGGCCGAAGCTCGCCGCTGCGCACAGTCCGGCATACGGAAAGCTGACAAAGATACCGTACGAGGTAAACTGCTTCAGTATCTCACGACACGCAAGAACCTTATCGATATTGCTTTTCGCCTGGAACACGCCGTTGACCCCGAGCTGTGCAGGCAGGAGCAAAAGCAAAAGTAATGTATATAACCCCCACAGCGGCGCGAAGCGCACAATGTTTTTCCGCAGGAGCGTTCGGTTACAGAAGGATGCTCTTGACGTCATAGTTCTCACCTCCCAATTCATAGACAAAGATTTCTTCCAGCGTCAGCGGGACCATATCAAAGAAGATCGGACAAACGGAATTCATCCGCTCCGCCGTCTGTTCACGGTCGCCGCGCACAATCAGCGTGCGGATCTTGCCGCTTGCGCTTTCGTGCAGGATATTCAAGCCCTCGGGAAGCGCCGTTCCCTCGCGCAGAACCGTCTGAACCTTCACCACGTTGTCCTGAAGCTCGGACAGGCTGCGTTCGAGCATCATGCGGCCATGATGCATAATGCCCACATGGTCGCACACATCTTCCAGCTCACGCAGATTGTGCGAGGAGACAAGGATCGTCGCGCCATAGGACGAAACGTCCTGAAGCAGCAGACTCCAGACCTGGCGGCGCATCACAGGATCCAGGCCATCGACCGGCTCGTCGAGCACCAGCACCTCCGGCCGAGTGCAGATCGACAGCAGAAAAGCCGCCTGCTTTTGCATTCCCTTGGAATAGCGCCGGATTGCAAGCTTTTCATTAAGTGCAAACACTTCCGAAAGGCGTTTGTAAAGCGCCGTGTCAAACCGGGGGTAAATACCGCGGTAAAAGCGCATCATATCGCACAGGTTTGCCGTGGAAAAGTAGAAAAAATCATCGGGGATATAGGCCATACGGCCCTTGACGGCAGCGTTGTCATAGACCGGCATACCGTCAATGGTGACTTCGCCGCTGTCCGGTCGAAAAATACCGGTAATGTGGCGGATCAGCGTACTTTTGCCCGCGCCGTTCGGTCCGACCAGTCCGTAGACCGCTCCCTTCGGAACCGTCAGGCTGACCCGGTCCAGTGCAACAAAGCCGCTGTCAAAGGCCTTTGTCAGGTTTTTCACCTCGATCATAGCGCGTTAGCCTCCTTTTCGATTATCTCATACAGTCTCTGTCTATCCGTTCCGAGATGCAGGAGCTCTGCCGCAGCAGCAGAAAACTGCTGCACCAGCAGGCGGATACGTCCTGCGTCCACCTCGCCGAGTCCCGCAACAAAGGAACCCTTGTTTGCAACGGTGGTGATATAACCCTCCGCCTCCAACTCGCGGTAAGCCCGTTGAATGGTATTCGGGTTGATGGCAAGCTCCATCGCCAGCTCGCGCACGGACGGCAGCTTTTCTCCCTTTGTCAGCGCGCCGCTGAGTATCATGCGGCGGAGCTGGGCTTTGATCTGCTCATAGATGGGACTGGAGTCGCGTGTATTCAATGCAAGCACCGTGATGTCTCCTTTCTTTTTGATTTTTTCACTCTCGCAGCCAAGTGTATTAACTGTACTAACACAGTTATATCACTGTTTTTCTCTCCTGTCAAGCCCCCAACAGGAAAAAATCTTGAAATCCTGCAAAAACACTGGTATAATGACAAAAAAGATTTTCGGAGGGATTTTTATGAAAACCTGTCCCATATGCGGAAATGAGTCGCAGGACGCAGCGCGTTTCTGCCCGCAATGCGGTGCAGCATTTTCCGCATCCGTGCCGTCTGCAAGTACCGAACGTGCCGCAGCAGGATCCGGAATACTTCGGAGCGATGCGTTGCGTCTGATGTACCGCCGTCTGAACACCGAGCGCATCTGGTGGATGGTCGGCGGTATTATCGCCGCCGCTGCAATCGTATGGCTTGTGATCGCCTCTTTCGTCATCGGCAAGCTTGGTGCAGGATCCACCGCGCACGTCGGCGGCAGCACGCCCATCGACGCAGGCTTTTTCGGGCTGACCGTTGCCGTTTACTGCGTATTTGCCTATGCGCCCGTCTGCATCATCAATTTCGTTATGATGGCCAAAGCGAAGCGGTACCGCGATCTCGTGTTTTCCGATACGGAGACGGTCGTTGCACGCTGTTCCGGCGCCGGAATGATCGCGCTGGGCGCCCTGTTCAACACGATCGCCATGATTTTCATTATCATGAACTTTACAAGTGCGCGCCAAAACCGTGCACTGCTGCTCGGGTATTCCAATGTCTGACCCGTTCCGGCCGAACCGGACGCCGCAGCAGGTCGGCGCCATGTCGGCGCTCGCACTGGCGCACATCGGCGACGCAGTGTTTGAGCTTCTTGTACGCACCCGTTTGTGCATACAGGGAGGGAAGACAAATTACCGCCTGCATCGCGATACGGTCTCGCTCGTCTGTGCGCCCGCGCAGGCGCAGGCCGCACAGCGTCTGCTGCCTCTGCTGACCGAGCAGGAGCTGGCCGTCTTCCGCCGTGGGCGCAATTCACACCCGCATTCTACCGCAAAAAATGCCACTGCAGCGCAATACGCCAAGGCCACCGGTCTGGAAGCGCTGTTCGGCGCGCTCTATCTCAGCGGCCAAACCGAGCGTCTTGCCGCGCTGTTTGACGCCGCCATGGAGGAAACCAATGCCATTTGATGCCTTTTTTCTGGACGCGGTTGTAAGGGAACTGCGCCCGGCTCTGATCGGCGCACGAGTGGAGAAGCTCCAGCAACCCGCACGTGACCTGATTCTGTTGCAGCTTCGCGGCAAAAGGACGCTGCTGCTCTCTGCCAGCACCGCACGTCCGCGCGTGCATTTCACCGCCGCAAGCTACGAAAACCCCGCCCAACCGCCGATGTTCTGTATGCTCCTGCGCAAGCATCTGACCGGCGGACGCATCGCCGACATTTCCCAGCCGCCCGCGGAACGCCTGATCGATGTGAGCTTTGACTGCACGGATGAAATGGGCGTGCCCTGCCGGAAGCATCTGATTCTTGAGCTGATGGGCAGAAATTCCAACCTGATCCTTACCGGAGCGGACGGGAGGATTCTTGACTGTCTGCGCCGCGTGGACTACGAAATGAGCGAACAGCGTCAGGTGCTTCCCGGTCTGTTCTACCGTCTTCCGCCCGCGCAGGATAAACGCAGTCCGCAGGACATTCCGCAGCAGGTGCTTTCCGAGCTGCTGGAAGCGGCGCCGGAAGCTTCCCTGAGCGACTGGCTGCTCGACCGCTTTTCCGGCATTTCCCCGCTTGTTGCGCGAGAGTTGAGCTTTGGCTTTACCGGACATGTCGACGCACGCATTGCCCCGGAGCGGCACGAAGCGCTTGCCGCATATTTATGCGGCGAGTTCGCCCGTTTTTCCGAATCAAAACCCGTGATGCTGCTGAAAGACGGCGGCGTCCCCGTCGATTTCTGCTTCCGGCCGATCCTGCAATACGGTTTACTGCGCGAAAACCGCGAATACCCGACATTTTCCGCCCTGCTTGACGCATTTTACACACAGACCGATCGCGACGAGCGCATGAAGCAGCGCTCGCAAAACCTGCGCAAAACCGTAAAAAACAGCCGCGACCGCGCGCTGCGCAAGCTGGAGCTTCAAAAAAAAGAATTGGCGTCCACGCTCGACCGCGAGCAGCTCCGCCGGATGGGCGATATTGTCACCGCAAACCTGTACGCCATCGAGCGCGGTCAGGCACGTCTGCGCGCCGTGGACTTCTACGACGAGCAAATGCGCGAGATTGAGATCCCACTCAAGCCCGAGTTGTCCCCGCAGCAGAACGCGGCTCGGTATTACAAGGAATATACCAAGGCAAAGCACGCGGAAAAGGTGCTGACCGAGCAGCTCAGGCTCGGTCAGATTGAGGCGGAATACCTCGGCGCCGTGCTTGACGAGCTTTCCCGTGCGGAAAACGAGCGCGACCTGACCGAGATCCGCACCGAGCTGGAAGCCGGTGGGTATCTGCGCCCCGACCGGAAGAATAAGCAGAAAGTGCAGCCGTCCGGACCGATGGAATTCCGTTCCTCGGACGGTTATCCGATTTATGTCGGGCGGAACAACCGTCAGAATGACCAGCTCTCGCTCAAAACTGCCCGCCGGGACGACCTGTGGCTCCATGTGCAGAAATTCCACGGCACCCATGTCATCATCGCCTGTGCGGGCGTGACCCCGCCCGACACGACGATCACGGAGGCCGCGATGCTCGCCGCATGGTTCTCTGAGGCGCGGCAGGGACAAAACGTGCCCGTGGACATTACCCCCGTGCGCAATCTTCGCAAGCCGAACGGCGCGAAGCCCGGTATGGTCGTATACGAACGCTACAATACGGTCATCGTCACACCGGAGGCATCGCTCGCCGATCGGCTTACCGGAAAGGAGCACACATGAAAACACTGCTTCATATCTGCTGCGCTCCCTGCGCAAATCAGTGCATCGACGTGCTCCGCGCCGACGGACACGAGCTGACCGGCTATTGGTACAATCCGAATATCCATCCCTTCACCGAATACCGCAGCCGCCGCAACTGCGTGCAGGAATATGCCGTATCCGTCGGACTGCCGCTGCTGATGAAGAACGACTATGGACTGCGGCCCTTTGTCCGCGCAGTCGCACAGGACATCGAGCACCGCTGCGTGAAATGCTACGAATTCCGGCTGTTTTCCGCTGCCGAGGAGGCGGCCAAGGGCGGCTTTGATTCCTTTACCTCTTCTCTGTTCATCAGCCCGTATCAAAACCATGAGCTGCTGCGCGAGGTGGCAGAGCGCGCCGCCACACAGTTTGGCGTTGCGTTTTATTACCGCGATTTCCGGCCGCATTTCCGTGCCGGGCAGGAGCGCGCGCGTGCGTTGGGGATGTATATTCAGAAATACTGCGGCTGCGTGTTTTCCGAAGAGGAGCGCTATCTGAAGCCGAATAAGATCATCCGCTGACGAAATGTGCAAAATCTCCGCATTGGATTTGTATATTTTTCCATTTGGACTTTTGTGCCGCCGTATGGTAAAATGATTGAAATACACGAAGAAAGGAAGCGTTTTTATGCCGTTACCCAATGAGACCTACGCTGCCCGGATCCAGCGAAAGCTGATGAAAAAGCAGCATTTGGTCGATGTCGCCGCCGGACGGAAAAAGGCAGATCTGGTGCTCAAGAACTCCACCTATGTCAACGTATTCTCGAATGAGCTGTGCAAGGGCGATATTGCCGTCGCCAGAGGGCAGATTGTCGGAATGGGGTGCTATGAGGGTGAAACGGAAATTGACGTGTCGGGAAAAATCGTCTGCCCCGGTTTTGTTGACGCGCACATTCATCTGGAGTCCTCCCTCGTCTGCCCGACGGAATTTGCACGGGCAGTCATCCCGCATGGTACTACGACCGTCATCACCGATCCGCACGAGATCACGAACGTCATGGGAACCGACGGCATCGACTATATGCTTCAGGCCACGGAAGGGCTGCCCATCGATGTACGATTTATGCTGCCGAGCTGTGTGCCCGCCACTCCCCTGGATGAAGCCGGCGCCGTCCTCGACTACCGCGCCATCGACTCTTTCTATGATCACCCGCGCGTCAACGGTCTGGCGGAGATGATGAATTTTGTCGGCGTTATCAACGGCGATGCGGACGTCATCAGCAAGATCGTCGCTGCGCAGGCGCACCACAAAAAGATTGACGGCCACGCCCCCGGCCTCACAGGACAGGATCTGTGCGCCTACATCACGGCGGGCGTCTACTCCGATCACGAGTGCTCCACAATGGAAGACGCGATGGCAAAGCTCCGTCTCGGTCAGTTCATCATGATCCGCGACGGCACGGCAGCACATAATCTGGAGGCACTGGTCGATCTGCTGAAGCAGCCGTATTACGACCGCTGTATGTTCTGTACGGATGATAAGCACCCCATTGACCTGTTGGAAAAGGGTCACATCGACTACATCATTAAGAAAGCCATTTCCTATGGTGTCGATCCGATCATTGCCGTCAAGGCCGCCTGTCACAATCCCGCGCGCTATTTCGCGCTCAACAACCGCGGGGCCATTGCACCGGGCTATCTGGCGGATTTTGCGATTATCGACAGCTTTGAAAACTTCAATGTGGAGCTGGTATTCAAAAAAGGCGTCCTGACCTGCAAAAACAGGCAGGTGCAGCCTTTCGCCGCCCCGCAGGTGGAAGACTATCTGGTGGATCGCGCCCACAGCACCTTCCACGTAGCGCACCTGTCGGCGCAGGACTTCCATGACGAGCGTCCGCGCGGCGTAATCGGCCTGGTGCCCGGCGAGATCGTCTCCACGGACAACGGCTATGCCGGTGCGGTGGACATTGAGAAGGATATTCTTAAAATTGCAGTCGTAGAACGTCACAAGAACACGCACCACATCGGTCAGGGCTATCTTCAGGGCTATGGCCTGAAGACAGGCGCAGTCGCTACCTCCATCTCGCATGACTCGCACAACATCATCGTCGTCGGAACAAATGAGGAGGACATGGCGTTCGCAGCCAACCGCATTGTGGAGAATCACGGCGGCATCGTCGTTGTGGAAAACGGCAAGGTGCTCGGTGAGGTCGTTCTGGAAATCGCCGGTCTGATGAGCGACGATAGCCTGATCTCGGTCAACAACAAGCTCGAGACCGCCAAAGAACAGGCGTTCCGGCTGGGCGTCTCGCGCGGCATCGATCCGTTTATGACGCTTTCATTCATGTCACTGCCGGTCATTCCGACGCTCCGCCTGACGACACGCGGCGTCATCGACGTCATCAAACAGCAGTACATCTGATCCGCGGCTCACAGGCGCCCTCCGAGGGGGGCGCCTTTTTCTCGTGCCCGGAATTGACAAAAACGTCCATTTTGGTTATACTATACTTTCAGAACGCAATATCTGGTATTCTGACAATTAGGGTGAGTATTATGGCAAAAAAACAGATCTACGGCAACGACACCATCACCGCTCTGAAGGGCGCCGATCGTGTGCGCAAACGTCCGGCCGTTATTTTCGGTTCGGACGATCTGGCAGGCTGTGAGCATGCCGCCTTTGAGATTCTCTCCAACGCCATTGACGAGGCACGTGAGGGACACGGCGACCTGATCATCGTAACACGCTATGAAGATCACAGCATTGAAGTTGAGGACTTCGGTCGCGGCTGCCCCGTGGACTGGAATGAAAAGGAGCAGCGCTATAACTGGGAGCTGGTCTTCTGCGAGTTGTATGCAGGCGGAAAATACCGAAACAACACCGGCGAGAACTATGAATACTCACTCGGTATGAACGGCCTCGGCACCTGCGCTACTCAATATGCCTCGGAATACTTCGACGCGCGGATTTACCGCGACGGCTTCCAATACACGCTCCATTTCGAAAAGGGCAACATCGTCGGTAAGCTCGAAAAGGAACCGTCCGACCGGAAGAAAACCGGCTCCTGCTTTCGCTGGCGACCGGATCTGGAGGTTTTTACCGACATTGCCATTCCGGCGGAATACTTCCTCGACACACTCAAGCGGCAGGCCGTCGCCAACGCGGGTGTGACCTTCCGTTTCCGAAATCAGACCGGCGGAAAGTTTGAAACGACGGAGTTTTCCTATCCCAACGGCATTGTCGACTATATCAACGAGCTGACCGAGGGCAACGCTTTTACCATGCCCCAATACTGGGAGGCCGAACGCAAAGGACGCGACCGCGAGGACCGGCCGGAATACAAGCTCAAGATTACCGCCGCATGCTGCTTCAGTCGCAGCATGAATCGACTGGAGTACTACCACAACTCCTCCTGGCTGGAATACGGCGGCGCACCGGATAAGGCCGTGCGCAACGCCTTTGTCTACGCCATCGACGCCTATCTCAAGCAAAACAGCAAATACATGAAGAGCGAATCAAAGATCACCTTTCAGGATGTTGCCGATTGTCTGGTGCTTGTAACCAACTGCTTCTCAACAATGGCATCCTATGAGAATCAGACAAAAAAATCCATCAACAACAGGTTCATTCAGGAGGCAATGACGGAGTTCTTCCGCAATCGGCTTCAGGTTTATTTTATCGAAAACAAGCAGGAGGCGGACAAGATTGCCGAGCAGGTGCTCGTCAACAAGCGCAGCCGTGAGACAGCCGAGCGCGCACGGCTGACCGTGAAGAAAAAGCTCTCCGGAAATCTGGACATCTCCAACCGCGTACAAAAATTCGTCGACTGCCGCAGCCGTGACGCGGACAGGCGCGAGCTTTACATCGTCGAGGGCGACAGTGCCATGGGCGCGGTCAAGCTCTCGCGCGACGCGGAATTCCAGGGAATTATGCCCGTGCGCGGTAAGATTCTGAACTGCCTCAAGGCGGATTACGGGCGCATCTTCAAAAGCGAGATTATCACGGATCTTTTGCGTGTCATGGGCTGCGGCGTAGAGGTGCGCGACAAGCACGTCAAGGATCTGGCCGCCTTTGACCTCGGCGCACTGCGCTGGAACAAGATTGTCATCTGCACCGATGCCGACTATGACGGTTTCCAGATTCGCACGTTGATTCTGACCATGCTTTACCGGCTTGTGCCCACACTCATCCGGGAGGGCTACGTTTACATTGCAGAAACGCCGCTGTTTGAGATCACCACGAAGGACAAAACCTGGTTTGCCTACACCGAGCAGGAAAAGGCGCAGATCCTTGCGCAGCTCGAAGGTCAAAGGTTCGCGGTTGCACGCTCCAAAGGTCTCGGTGAAAACGAGCCGGATATGATGTGGCTGACGACGATGAATCCCGAGACGCGGCGTCTGATCAAGGTCATGCCCGAGGAGGCGGAGAAAACGTCCTTCTTCTTCGATCTGCTGCTCGGCGACAATCTTAGCGGCCGCAAGGATTATATCGCCGAAAACGGCAGCCAATACCTTGATCTGGCCGATCTTTCATAAGAGGAGGAGCGAACCATGGCACGGAAAAAGAAGGAACCGGAACAGAAAAAGCTCGCCATTTCCAATGTAGAAGGCCTTCACGCGGAGGTTATAGAACAATCCATTACCGACACACTGGTCGGAAACTACATGCCTTATGCGATGTCCGTCATCGTTTCGCGCGCCATTCCGGAGATTGACGGCTTCAAGCCCTCGCATCGCAAGCTGCTGTACACCATGTATAAAATGGGGCTTCTCAACGGCGCACGGCGCAAATCCGCCGATATTGTCGGTCAGACCATGGGACTGAACCCTCACGGCGACGCCGCGATTTATGAGACGATGGTACGTCTGGCACGCGGCAACGAGGCGCTTTTAACGCCTTTTGTCGATTCCAAGGGCAACTTCGGCAAGGTCTACTCACGAGATATGGCCTATGCCGCTTCGCGTTACACCGAGGCCAGGCTGGAGCCGATCTGTGCGGAAATCTTCCGCGATATTGACTCGGAGACCGTTGACTTTGTAGACAACTATTCCAACACGATGAAAGAGCCGGTGCTGCTGCCAACGGCCTACCCGAATGTGCTTGTTTCGGCCAATATGGGGATTGCCGTCGGCATGGCCAGTAATATCTGCGGCTTTAATCTGCGCGAGGTGTGTAAGACCGCCGTTGCGTGGATCCGTAACCCGGACTGCGATCTGCTTCAGACGCTCCCTGCGCCCGATTTTTCCACCGGCGGCGAGATTCTCTACGACCCGGCACAGATGGAGGAGGTCTACCGCACCGGCCGCGGCGCAGTCCGTCTGCGCGCCCGTTGGCGCTATATGAAGGAAGGCAATCTCATTGAAATCTATGAGATTCCCTACACGACTACCACCGAGGCAATCATTGACAAGGTTTCCGAGCTGATTAAAGCAGGCAAAATCCGTGAGATTGCCGATATGCGGGACGAAACTGATCTGTCCGGTCTGAAGCTGACCATCGACCTCAAGCGTGGTGTCGATCCGGACAAGCTCATGCAGAAGCTCTTCCGTGCCACACCGCTTCAGGACAGCTTTGCCTGCAACTTCAACATTCTGATTGCCGGGATGCCGCGCGTTCTGGGTGTGCGCGAGATTCTGGAGGAGTGGACGGCATGGCGCACGGAATGCGTGCGCCGTCGCGTGAGTTACCGCAAAGCGCGCAAAGCCGAAAAGCTGCATCTGCTGCGTGGTCTGAAACGCATCCTGCTTGACATCGATAAGGCCATCGCCATCATTCGCGAAACGGAATCCGACGCGGAAGTCGTGCCGAATTTGATGATCGGTTTCGGCATTGACCGTCTCCAGGCCGAATACGTCGCAGAAATCAAGCTGCGCAATATCAACAAGGAATACATTCTTAAGCGCACCGATGAAGTGGACGCATTGGCTGCGGAAATTGCCGAGCTGGAGGCCGTTCTGGGAAGTAAGGTGCGGCTGCGCGGCATCATCGTCGAGGAGCTGGAGGCCATTGCCGAAAAATACGGCAAAGAACGCCGAACCGGCATCGTCTACGCCGCCGAGGAGGACACCGCTGAATCGGAGGAGCAGATTGCCGACTACCCCGTGAGCATTTTTCTCTCACGCGAGGGCTATTTTAAAAAAATCACGCCACAGTCGCTTCGGATGTCCGGTGAACAGAAATATAAGGAAGGCGACAGCCTGCTGCGGAGTGTCGAAACGTCGAACGCGGCAGAGCTGCTGTTCTTCACCGACCGTTGCCAGGTCTACAAGGCACGCTGCGCTGATTTTGACGACGGAAAGGCCTCCGTCCTCGGCGACTATCTGCCGAGCAAGCTCGGCTTCGACGAGGGCGAAAGCATCATTGATGTTTGCCTGCCCGGAGATTGGAGCGGTAATATGCTCTTTGTCTTTGAAAACGGCAAAGCCGCCAAGGTCGCGCTGACAGAGTACCGCACAAAGTCCAATCGCCGCAAGCTCACCGGCGCTTACAGCGACAAAAGCCCGCTGAGAGCATTGTTCCTGCTGCATCAGGACGAGCAGCTTGTGCTTTATTCCACCGACGGCCGCGCACTGATCTTCTCAACGGCACAGCTTGCCGCTAAAACCACCCGCGCCACGCAGGGCGTGGCCGTTCTGTCGCTCAAGCGGAAAGCCGTGCTGCACCGCGCGGCGCTGCTGCGTGACAGCGGCATCGTAAACGAACCGCGCTACCGTACTCGTACACTCCCCGCCGCAGGCGCACTTCTCAAGGATGAGGACGCCGAGCAGAAGCAGATTATGATGGAGATTTAACGCCGTGAAAACAAACCTGAAACAAACACTTCGCAGTGCCGCAATGATTATTGTCGGCAGCGCCGTATTTGCGCTGGGCTTCGATTTGTTCCTTGAACCAGGCGGAATCAACAGCGGCGGCGTATCCGGTATAGCCATGCTGATCGTCTACGGGCTGAAGCCGAAGCATCTCACCGTGGGCATTCTCAGTGCTTTAATGAATATTCCGCTATTCTTCTGCGGCTACCGCAAAATCGGAAAGGGCTTTTTCTTCGGCTCTCTTCTGGGAATGCTCGCCTCATCGCTTTTCTTTGATCTTTTTGCGGCCATTCTCCCTGTGCCGCAGGTTGAGCCGCTCGTTGCCTGCATCTTCGGCGGCGCGGCCGTCGGATTGGGACTGGCACTGGTATTTCTCGGTGGAGCCTCCACCGGCGGAATCGATATTGTGGCGCGCCTCATTAAGCTGCGCCTGCGCAGCTTCCCCATCGGTAAAATCATTCTTGCTTTCGATCTGTGTACCGCAATCGTCACCGGAGTCGTCTACGGGCAGGTGCAGAATACGCTCTACAGTGCACTGGCGCTGTTTCTGTCCTCCGTTGTTCTGGATAAAGTGATTTACTCGATGGATTATGCCAAGGTCGCGCTGATCATTTCGGACCGTTATGACGAAATTGCCCGCGAGATCGACAAAACACTCGACCGCGGCGTAACGCTTTTACAGGGGCAGGGACAGTATAAGCGCAGTGATAAGTACGTCCTGCTCAGCGCCGTGCGCAAGGGTCAGCTCGGCGAGCTGAAGAGTCTGGTTTACGGAATCGACCCGAATGCATTCGTCATTTTGCAGGATGCCGTTCAGGTGCTCGGCGACGGATTTAAGCGCTACGATCGCTTTGAGCTATGAAAAAAGCCCCGTAAGGAGGGACTACACCATGAAAAAGCGACTGCTCTGCCTTCTGCTGTGCGCAGCAGCAATCTTTACGAGCGCCTGCACGTTTTTTTCGGGAGAATACCGCTCTGTGAAGGAACATGAAGAGCAAAGTCAGCCCTCCTCCACAGCGCCGAGCGAGAACGAGGGTCCTGCCGTCGTTCATAACCGCAATGAGCTGCGCGGGGAGATGCTGCGCTTTGTGCGCGACTGGCGCGAAGTGGGAACCATCCTGACGCAAGACTATCTCAGTGACCTTTCTGAGGATCTGCCCGATGCGCTGCATTATATCACCGAGGAGGATCCCATCGGCTCCTTTGCCGTCGACTATGCCGACGCCGAGCTTCTGGAGAGCGGCGTGATCTCTCTGCGGATCGTGTTCCGCCGTTCCGCCGCGGAGATCGATGCCATTGTCACCGTGGACGGAATCGACGATGCCTACGACATGATCTACGGTATGCTGGAAAACTGCAGGACCTCTCTGACGCTTCGGATTCGCGATTATGAAGAAACGGATTTTCTGCAAAGCATCCGCAGCTACAGCCTGCTGCATCTGACAACCGTTGCGGCCGTACCGCAGGTTTCGGCGCAGCTCTATCCCAAAAGCGGACGGACGCGTATTCTGGAGCTGCACTTCGTCTTCCCGGAGTCCCGCGATACACTGCTTCTGAAAGCGGAATCCGTAGCGACGATTCTGAATTCCGCACGCAGCTTTGTCTCCGGCGGCAGCAATGATACGCGTCGTCTGGAGTTGATTTATCGCTTTCTGAAAAATCGATTCCAATACACGCCCGTTTCCGAAGAACCGGCCACCCCGGCCTACTCGCTGCTCTGTGAAGGAAAGCTCCACAGTCTGTCGCTGGCTGCGGTGTGCCGCTTTGAAGGTGCGATGTCCAATCTTTCCTGCGAGCTCATAGAGGGGACGAAAAACGGCGAACCGTACTTCTGGAACACCATCCTGATCACCCAGGGGGGCGAATCCGTAACGTACCACGTTGACCTGATGCGGGATTTGCTTGACGATCTGGATACACCCGCTCTCCGCACGGATGCGGAGCTGCTTGCCGAGGGCTACGATTGGCCCGGAGCGCCGCAACCAACGCCGGAACCGACGGAAGAAAGCTGAAAAAAGCGAATTTCCTACTTGACAAATCCGATTCATGCCGCTATAATAATCTTCGCAGTTCAGCCGAGCGGCATGGACATGCGGGTGTAGCTCATCCGGTAGAGCGCCACCTTGCCAAGGTGGAGGTAGCGAGTTCGAGCCTCGTCACCCGCTC
>CAKUGQ010000026.1 GCA_934654755.1 uncultured Oscillospiraceae bacterium
GAGCCTATAGGCTCGGCCATGGGCATGCCCCAAGGGGGCTAGTGCATACCACCGGCACGGCCGGTGGTTATGATTTTTCTGTCGAAGAAGTCTTTATATCAAGCGTTTTTTCCGAGTATGGGGGTGCAAAAATCCTCAATGCTCGGTTTTTCCTATTTTACCGAAGGTGCGCTGCTGATTTTTGATTTGCACCCCCTTATGGAAAAAATCAAAAAGTAGATAGGTTTATCAAAAGGTTGCAAAGAAAAATCAAATTGTTCCTGCGACACATATTACTAAGCGTTTCCGCTTCCACGGGGAGAGTCAATGTTCCTTCTGATTTTGATACGATAGAAAAAGCCTTCTTCGGGGTAAAAACCGCCGAATATGGCATAAAACAAGGGCTTTTGAGGTCAGATACTGACTTCGGAAGCCCTTGTTCACTTTATTCAGTTATTGATTTCTGCCGTCCCAAAGTCCGGCGGCACCGTGGGGTGCAAGCCTTGTGGTGTGCGGATTTCGGAATAATTAAAAGGTTTAATCCACCGTAGCGTTGTCCTCGATTTCCTTAAGTGTACGACCATCCTTGGCCTTCCATGTGCGAGGGCCACTTGCGCTATAACCAAGCACAAACTCAGCGGCAGCGGAGGAACTGGAGAACAATATGTCTTCCGTGGTAGTCATATTCTCAACTCTACCATCTGCGAAAATCCTGTCTCGAAGTTTCTTCATTCCGGCACTGAGCGATTTTGCGGATGTCTTTTCATTCACTACGGCTCCCTTGAGAACCACAAAGCCCTCAGAAGTCACCATGCCAGTATCGGCACTACGGTTGTCAGCAAAAAGAAAAAGCACAACAGCTAACAAAACAGTTTAACCCGCACGGTGGCTATCGGAAACGGTAGCCACTTTTTTTATTTTGAAAAGTGTTGGAGTTACGGAATCGACTGTGATATGGTGTTTGGCTTGGAAAGGGGTAAACACCGTGAACACACTTGAAAATCTGTATTACGGTAACATTGATCCGCACGAACACACCGTTTCAAACGGCACAGACAAAGGCGAGTTGCTTGAAACCGTTGTGCGGCTTGAAACGGAACTCAGAGCCACTCTCACAGAACAACAAAAGGCTCTGCTCGAACAGTTTGAAAAAGCAGATGCAATAGTTTCCGACAGGCACGAACTGCAAGCATTCACAATCGGGTTTCGATTGGCGGCTCGGCTGATGATGGAAGTGTACGAACCGACACCGGAATTAGAGCCGTAACAAAAACTCAATAATCGGAAACGGGATCGCACGATCCTGTTTCTGTTTCGAGAATGTTGACTGCAGCAGGCAGAGGATATCACAATCCTTTGCCTGCTTTCTTTTTGCGAGTAATCCCCTCGCAGATATTTGAACATCCTGTAAATTCTTTATTATTCAGGCGCTCAACCGCATAAGTTTTTGCCATGAAAAGTGAGGGGATAAATTTTCAGCGCATAGCTGGGTGTAGTTTTTCCTTTGGACAAGTGAGAAAAGATTCTGGTTGTATGCTGTGTGCTGATAAGACAGTAATTTGAGGAAATTACAAAATCGGCATCTGCCAAGCAGGATTGGACAACAAAACAGGCGGCACTCAACTTCGGTTGGGTGCCGCCTGTTTTTGTACAGCTAAGGGTTGAGAATCACCTGTTTTTTGCTTTGTAAAGCAAGGGGAGGGAAAAAGGTGAAATAGTTATCGCCTCTGTACGGTTCTTTTGCCAAACAGCGAATCGCTGCATAGTGCATACAGTTCGCTTGAGAGTGCGCATATTTACGGTCGTGCAAAATACCTCACAAAACCGTAAAGCTGATAGAGGGGTATTTCGATGCAGAGTATGTTCGCCACTGTGGAAGCTGAAAATCAGCTTATATTCGTAGAAAAGTTATATTTTAGGGCGATAAATTCTGGGTATCGTATTGAAAACAGAGCTATCCTTGTGATATAATGTGTGTACACACTAACGGCCGGGAGGCAAGGGAAGGAGTAACCAAGTGAGAATACAACATAAAAATCTAACAATCCGCCAAGCCGAGGTTGCCGATGCGAAGCAGCTTGCCGCTTGGTGGAATGATGGTGCTGTGATGGCACACGCAGGCTTTCCCAACGGCCTGGGAACGACCGAGGAAGAAGTTGTAAAAGGACTTAGAAACGGTCTTCTGGTCGTTGGGGAAAGCGGCCGTCTGATTGGCGAGTGCAATTACCACAATGTGTCAGATGGAGTTGTAGAAATTGGCATTAAGATCTGCGAAACCGATTGTCAGAACCGTGGTGTTGGCAGAAAGGTTTTGAGTATGCTGATCAATTGGCTGTTCAGAAATGGCTATGCCAAAATCATCCTCGATACGAACTTGACAAACACAAGAGCGCAGCACGTTTACGAATCACTTGGATTCCGCAAGGTACGAACCAATATCGATTCATGGAAAGACCAGCTTGGTCGGCTTCAATCATCGGTTGATTATGCGCTGGTTGAGCAGGATTTTGTCAGTTATGAGTGAGAGAGACACCTATGATTGCAGCCGTGCAAGAAGAAAATTTCAAGGAGGAAAAAGTGACAGAAAAATTTTCAATCATCTCAAACCGCATAAGCGATTCGTGAAAAGGCGCGGCTTGCCCTCAAGGATGACGGAAAACTACTGCAGGAGCTATGTACGATGGCAGTGGACGAGCAGACCTCCGACCGCAAAACGCTGATGAAGCAGGTGGAAAAAGCCAAAGCGCGGCTTGCGGAAATCGACATTATGATATCCAACATCTATGAGGACAAAGCACTCGGTCGCATTCCCGAACACCGCTACCTTGCCATGACCGAAAAATACGATGCCGAGTTCAAAAAACTGCAAAGCGAGATCGAGGAAATCGAAAATCATTTCTCTGCTGTGGATAAGCAGCGGATCAACACAGAAATGTTTATTGAGATCATCCGTAACTACAGGGATATCCGCAAGCTCACTCCGCAGATCGTCAGCGACCTGATCGACAAAATCGTGGTCGGTGAACGGCAGAACATAGACGGCGTATGGGTTCAGCAATTTGATATTTATTATCGTTTCGTCGGTCTGATATGACCGACATTAAAAAAGTGCCTTTCCGAAGTCCTCAGCAGTTCGGACTTGATTCGAGTGTCAGAGTAAACATGATGAGTGTTGTTCACGCTACAACTACAGCGGTCAACATCTCTCGCAGTGTAGCAAGAGCCACGGGCAAATAAGGAGGTACGCTATGAAAGAAAACAATGAATTGGAACGCTCGGATATTGTCATCGACCGGGATATGGAGGTGGACTGCGACCTCGGGCATCAGATCGCCTGTTATCTCGAAACATGGTTTGATGTGGACAGGAAATTCGGAACGAACACGGCAGCGGACGATGACAAATGGCTGAACCTGTACGCCAAGTACGATCCGTTCGCCGACACGCTCCGGCTTGAATTTACCGTCACGACCGCCGACTCCTGCGAGGAAGGCGAATATGTGCCGACCGATGCGGAAGCGCAGCTCATCAAGGATATGATTGCCGAGAAGCTCCGTGATGAATACGGACAGACGCCCAAGGAATTCTGCGAGGATGTCGGCGGCATGGAAATCGGAGAAATGACGCAATGACACAATATATCTATCCGCAGAACCTAAAAGCCACAGCCAATCTGTGGCTTTGGAGCTTGCGGGACTATGTAATACTTGCGGTAGACGCACTGTTGTCGGTTTTCGCACTTGTGCAGCTGCATATTTTCTTACCGGCCGTGGCTGTGTTGTGCTACGGCTTTTTAACAATCCGCATGGACGATACCACGGTGCTGGATTTTATGAAATACGCCGTGCGGTATTTTATTTCGACACAGCAGTATTATGAATGGCGGTAGCTGAAAACAAACTGTGACTTTTTCGTCCTGCCGCTTGACATTATTTCGGCGCGCCGATATAATAATAGCAGGAGGTGATTTGCTTGGTTATAAATACCCTGCTTGAAAAGAGGCACATGACGAAATACAGATTAGCGATCGAGGCCGGCGTTCCCCACGCTACGCTGAACGATATTTGCAGCGGGAAAACAAAGTTGGAAAAATGCTCTGCCGAAACGGTATACAAATTGGCGAAGGCTTTGGGCGTTTCTATGGAAACGCTGACCGAAAGCGGCATACGGGCAGCCGAGCGCGAAAGCACCTATGAATACGGATTGCCGGGCTATCTCCAACACGATCTGGACGCATATAAAGAGGGACTGAAAGCCAAGTCCCCCGTTCTCGACTGCCTATGGGGAGAGCTGTACGGCAGCATCAATTTGGCGGAGATCAGCGAAGGCGTGATTACACCCGAACACGCCGATTATCTCCGCAAAAAATACTTGTAGGAAGGAGCGAGTGCATGACAAAAAATATTGATTTTACAAATTGCTCACGCATATTTGAAAGAGCGTACAGCGGAGCGAACGGCAAGAAGATCGCCGTGGAATACAACGGCAGACCGTATATGCTGAAATTCCCGCCGTCCGGCGACGGAAAGCCAACGGAGCTCTCCTATACCAATAGTTGCATCAGCGAACACATTGCCAGCAGCATTTTTAATATGCTCGGTGTCAAGGCGCAGGAAACCATGCTGGGAACATTCACGGTCAACGGCAAAGAAAAAATCGTCTGCGCCTGTCTTGATTTCACAGAGGACGGAAAGAAATTCTATGATTTCTGTTCCATCAAAAATACCGTTTTGGATTCCGACTCCAACGGCAGCGGAACAGAGCTCTCCGACATTCTGGAAGCGATAGAAAGGCAGCAGTATGTCGATCCCGTCAGATTAAAGACTCACTTTTGGGAGATGTTTGCCGCCGACGCATTGCTCGGCAATTTCGACCGTCACAACGGCAATTGGGGCTTTTTATACGATCCGAGGAACGGTCGGCGCGAGATCGCCCCGGTTTACGATTGCGGAAGCTGTCTTCTGCCGCAGGCCGACGATGCAGTAATGCAAGCGGTGCTGACCGACAAGGAAGCACTGGATCTGCGGATCTATCGGTTTCCCACTTCGGCTGTTAAGCTGCACGGGAACAAGATCAATTATTATGATTTTATTTCAAGCGGCGAATATGAGGACTGTGATCAGGCAGTAAGAGAAATCTACGAGCGCACGGATATGGATGAAATTTGTGCGTTTATCGATGAAGTGTCGTATATTTCCGACTTGCAAAAGGAGTTTTATAAGCGGTATATCGAAGCAAGGCTTGACCTTATTTTGCACCCCGTTTACGAAATGGCCGAATCGTTTGAAACGGAACAAGCCGGACCGACAATATCCATGTAACAGAATATTAATCTCAAAGGCATCGCAGAAAACGCGATGCCTTGATTTTTTTGGAGGTGACCGAAATTTGAAAATAAAAAACACACAGAAAAAAGGCCATTCGGTGCAGGAACTTATGGGTATCAAAACCTTCACGAAATACGGACTTTCTACCAATAAGGGCGAGCTTCTCTTTTACCTTGTATCACCCACCAATATTTCGGTGCTGTCGCATACCAACATCGAGATCAAAATTCGCCATCTGATGATGGTGCTGTCGGCACTGCCCGACATTGAAATCGTCCGCACCGACTCCTCGGAATGCTTTGACGATAACAAAGCCTATGCCAAGAAATATTGTCACAACTCGCCATCCGTAGAGGAAAGCATACTGCAACAGCAGCTTGACAGCATAGCTGACGCTGAGCAACGGCGAGAAAACGCAAAATCCCGACTCGATGACATCTACATGATACTCGACGGCATAAAGAACCGTCCGATGGAATACGATGACCGAATCGTCCGCCAACTGCTCGAATGTGTAGTGGTGGACTCAAAAGAGCAGATTACCGTAATATTCAAAGGCGGACTTAAATCGGTGCAGCCGCTGACCGAATGACAGCGGCTCACCTCCGCCCCTAACCTTGAAAGCTCAAGATTTTTCGTAAGGGAACAAATACTCCCCCAAAAAAGGCGAAAAAATCTATTTTATAGTCCTACCACAGAGATCGGTAAGTGTCTTACGATGCTTACCGATCTTTTTTTGACCGTGCAGACAGAAGCGACCGGATGTTTCTCTTTGAAAATCAATCCGGGTATGGAAAAGTCCCCCTGACGGCGCTATGACGGTTGCATTTTCGACAGGGGTATGCTAAGATAAATATAACAGACGGGGAAGGAGGGATTCCATGCGCCGATGCCTGGTCGCGCTTTTGTGTGTTGCGGCACTGTTTGCCGCTGTGTCCGCTGCGGACACGGAGATTGATTCGTTGAGCTATGCGCTGCGTGTCGAGTCCGACGGCTCTTGTGTCGTTACTCTGACTGCCGTGATTGACTTTGCACAGGCTCCGGAGTACCTTTTCATTCCGCTCGGGAAAGACGCGTCACAGATTACGCTTTCCGGCCGGAGCTACAGCACGCAGCGCGTTGACGGCATCACCTGTCTGCGGATCGACGGCGGTGGACTGGCCGGTCGTCAGACCTTTCTGGTCAGTTACCGGCTGACCGGCTGTGTAGCGCAGAGCGGCGAGGGACAGCGCTTTTCCGCGGAGCTTCCCGGCGTGGGCTGGGAGTATCCGATACGCTCCTATGAGATGAGCGCAGAGTTTCCCGTAGAGGTAACGCATCTGCCGGTTTGGACGAGTGGCTACCACGGAGAAGTGATTGATAATTACCTGACGATCGAACGAAACGGGACGCAACTGAAGGTGCGCTGCAATACGCCGCTTTACGACAGGGAGACGATGTCCTTCCGGCTGCAGTTCGCGGCGGGCAGCTTTGATCTGTCACAGCGTCCGGGGAATTTGATTGCATCGATCCGATGGCTCTTTTTTGCCGCTCTCCTGTTTTGCGTCCTTTACTGGGCGCTTCGGCTGAGAAATCCGCTTTTCCTGCCGTCGAAGGAACGTACTCCCGGTATGGAGGCTACGGCGGGGGAGATCTCTTGCCGTATGTTCGGTCGTGAACCAGATATTCCTGCAATGCTTGCGCACTGGGGCAACCTCGGCTACCTGACCATACATCGTACAAAGAATGGCAGACTGCTCATTACACCGTGTATGCAGATGGGTAACGAGCGCAAGGCGGCCGAGCGCAAGCTGTTTCGCAGTCTGTTCGGCAGCGGCGGTCGGACGATCCAGGCGTCCGGCGAAGCCTTCCGAAGCGCAGTTGCGCACGGCGCGCCCTTTGTTCGGGCTTCGTGGCTGCATCGTATGTTCCTGCCGAAAAGCGGAAATCCGCGTATCGTCCGCCTGCTGGGGTTGATCGGCGGCGCAATCGTCTGCCTGATGACAGCGGATTTGCGGTTGCAGACGGCCGGAACTCTGCGCTATGTTTATCTGATTCTGTCTGCCGCTGCGCTGACGGTATTGTGTTTTTTTGTGCAGGAGGGTGCCGCATCGTTCCTGCGCCGGCGCAGGCTTGTGCCGATATTGACGGGCTTCATTTTTTCGGCTGCGCTTGTGCTGCTGGCGAACCGTGCGGGCTGCACGGGCTATATGCTGCTGAATCTGCTCCTGCAGTATTTCTGCGGCTTTGCCACGATGTTCGGCGGCCGTCGGAGCCGGGCCGGCATGGACTCGCTGCGCAGCCTTCTCGGACTGAGACGCTTCCTTCGCAGCGCACCGCAGGAAGAGCTTTTTTCGCTCCTGTCGCACGACGGACAGTACTTCTACCGCCTTTTGCCCTTTGCCGAGCAGCTTGGCGTGGGCGCTGCCTTTGCACGGCGTTTCGGCAGCCGCAGACTTGGCCCCTGCCCATGGCTGACAGACCAACGTGCGGCGCCAAAAACGGCGGAGGAGTTTTACCGGCTATACGCCGAGTGTATGAATGCCATGCGCGCGCCGCGCCGCGTCATCGTACGCCGTCCCCCGGCCGTCGTGAGAAAAAGGAGATAATCGATGGACGAATACCGCTTTTATGCGCTCATTTCCCGGATGCGCTATATTACGCGCTGGGGATTGATGCGAAATACTTTTTCCGAAAACATCCAGGAGCATAGCCATATGGTCGCCGTATTGGCACACGGGTTGGCGCTTATCCGGCGCGACATTCTCGGCCTGCCCGCCGACCCGGAACGAGCGGCGACGGCTGCACTGTTCCATGATGCCTCGGAGATCCTGACGGGCGATCTGCCCACGCCGATTAAATACTACAACCCCGAGATCAAACGAGCATACAAGCAGGTCGAGCGCATCAGCGGAACGAAACTTCTGGAGCTGCTGCCGCCGGAGCTGCGTGAGAGCTATGCGCCGCTGGTCTATGAGGACGATCCGACGGTTCATGATATTGTCAAAGCGGCCGACAAGCTTTCGGCACACATCAAATGCATCGAGGAACTGAAAGCGGGGAATTCCGAATTTGAGTCCGCCGCCGCGCAGACACGCGCAGCGTTGGAGCAAATGCATCTGCCGGAATTGGACTGGTTTATGGAGCACTGCCTGCCAAGCTTTGCCAAGGATCTCGACCAATTGGAGTAAAAACACTTTATATATTTTAGGAGGTATCCCCATGCGCGTATTGGAAGGTTTGCGCCCGGAGGCGCCGTTGTATTTCTTTGAGGAGCTTTGCGCGATTCCGCACGGCTCGCACAACACAAAACAGATCTCGGATTACTGCGTCGCATTTGCACGCGAGCGCGGCTTGCGTTATGTGCAGGACGCAAGCAATAATGTCGTGATCTACAAGCCTGCAAGCCCCGGCTATGAGGGTCACCCCACGGTCATTTTGCAGGGGCATCTGGACATGGTCTGCGAGAAGGATCCCGGCTGCGACATCGATTTTCTTCACGACGGCCTGCGTCTGAAGCATGACGGCACTTCGATCTATGCCGAGGGTACCACGCTCGGCGGGGACGACGGTATTGCCGTGGCTTATGGGCTCGCGCTGCTCGATTCGAAGGAAATGAAGCATCCGCCGCTGGAGGTCGTTTTTACCGTTGACGAGGAGGTTGGTATGCTCGGCGCGGATGCACTTGACTGCGCGTTGTTATCCGGCCGCACACTCATTAACTGCGATTCCGAGGACGAAGGCGTTTTGACCGTGAGCTGTGCCGGCGGTGCGCGTGTTACGCTGCGACTGCCGTTGACGCGCGAGAAGAAGACGCGTGAGGAGGACTGCCTGCGTGTGAGTGTCTGCGGATTGACCGGTGGCCACAGCGGCGTGGAAATCAACAAGGGCCGCGCCAATGCAAATAAGCTGCTGGCTAAGTGGCTTGAGAAGCTGCCTGTCAACCTGATCGGTATCGGAGGCGGCAGTCAGGATAATGCGATTCCGCGCGAGGCCTGCGCCGTACTACGTACTCCTGCCGCCGCAAAGATTGCTGCGGAGCTGTTTGAACGCCTGCCGGAGCTGCGTAAGACCCTGCCGCCGCAGGAGCGCGAGGTGCGCTTTGTTGTGGAGGCATTTTCCTGTGATACACCCGCGCTGACGGCCGAGGCTTCGGCGGCGGTGCTCGCTCTGCTCAACGCACTGCCGAACGGCATTCAATCGATGAGCCGTGCGATTGAAGGACTGGTACAGACCTCGCTGAACCTTGGGATCGTTGCCGTAGAGGGCGATATGCTCCGCGCGACCTTCTCCGTTCGCAGCTCGGTCAATTCCGAAAAAGAGGCGTTGCTCGGCGAACTGCGTGCGATTGCCGACCGCTTCGGCGCAGCATATAAACAGTCCGGCGAGTATCCGGCGTGGGAATATCGCGAGAACTCGCGTCTGCGCGACGTGATGGTTGAGACCTACCGGGAGCTTTACGGTTCGACCCCTATAGTGGAGGCCATTCATGCCGGCCTGGAATGCGGAATTTTCAGCGATCGGCTGCCGGGACTTGATGCCGTTTCCTTCGGCCCGAAGATGCGGGACATCCATACCAGCCGCGAAAAGCTTGATATCGCCTCTGCCGGACGGACATGGGACTATCTGTGCAAGATACTTGAAGCGCTGTAAGGCGCTGTCTTCGGTGGCTTTGAGAGAAGCTTCCTTGTGCATACATGACTTTGAATGAAAACATATAGAATAAATATCGGAGGAAGAATATGAACATCGGACAAATCCTGCATGGCTTTGAAGTTACACGGATCCGACAGATCGATGAGATCGGAGCCGAAGCCATCGAAATGCGCCATGTGAAAACCGGCGCCAGCCTTCTTTGGACCAAGCGCGACGAGAAGAATAAAACCTTCTGCATCGCATTCCAGACGCTTCCGGAGGACGATACGGGCGTGTTCCACATTTTGGAGCATTCCGTGCTTAACGGCTCGAAGAAATACCCCACAAAGGAACCGTTTGTGGATCTGCTTAAGGGCTCGCTGAATACCTTCCTCAATGCGATCACCTATCCCGACAAGACCTGCTATCCCGTTTGCAGCCGCAACGACGCGGACTTTATGAACCTCGTGCAGGTCTACCTCGATGCAGTATTCCAGCCCGCGATCTACACGAATCCCAACATCTTCCGCCAGGAAGGATGGCACTATGAGCTGACCGATCCCAAGGCCGACCCGATCTACAAGGGTGTTGTATTTAATGAAATGAAGGGCGACTTCTCGAATGTTGAGTCCGTGATCAGCAATGAAATGTTCCGCCTGTTGTTCCCGGATACCCCCTACCGCTTCGTTTCCGGCGGCGACCCCGAACATATTCCCGAGCTGACCTATGAGCAGTTCATCAACACCCACCGCCGTTTCTATCACCCCTCGAATTCCCGAATTTTCTTCGACGGCAGCGTACAGATCGATCGTGTTTTGGAGTATATCGATGCGGAATACCTGTCAAAATACGATTATCAGGCGCCGGATTTCAAGCTGGAGTTCCAACCGGAGATCAAGGGTGCGCATAACACAATACGCTATGAGATCGCTCCGGACGAGGATCCTGCGGGCAAGGCGCATTATGTGCTCGGTAAAACCGTGGCCCGCTTCGATGAGCAGCGCCGTCTGCTGGCGCTCGATGCGCTGTGCGACTATCTGGCCGGCTCCAATGATGCGCCGCTCAAGCGCGAGATCCTGAAACGCGGCCTTGCCAAGGAGCTGGACCTATCTCTGCTTGACGGCATTCTCCAGCCGGAGCTTATACTGCACGCGAGCGATATGGAGGAGAGTCAATTCGATGAGTTGAAAGCTGCCGTCCGCGAGGCGTTGGAGACGCTTTTGGAAAAGGGACTGGATAAACGAGCCATTGAGGCTGTGCTGAACCGTCAGGAATTCCGCTATCGCGAGCGTCAGGAGCCGTCCGGACTGATTATCGGCCTGCGCGCGCTGGATTCGTGGCTCTACGGCGGCGATCCGATGGCTCCTCTGATGCTCAAGGAGCATTTTACCGCGCTGCATGAGGCGCTTAACGGCGACTATTTTGAAACGTTGCTGCGTGATGCACTGTTGGACGACGAGCACACTGCCGAGCTGCGTGTTGTTCCGTCGAACACGTTGGGCGCGGAGCGCTCGGCAAAAGAAAACAAACGGCTGCATGAGGCCAAGGCGGGTTGGACGAACAAACGGATTGACGAAACGGTGAAAATGAACGAGCAGCTTGTTGCATGGCAGCAGTCCGAGGATACGGCGGAGGCCAAAGCTACGATTCCGTGCCTGCATCTGACGGATGTGCCGGAGCAGCCTGAGGCATTGCCCTATGAAGTCCTCAATTATGACGGCTTTACCGTTGTGCGTACACCTGCCACGGCAGAGGGGATTGTCTATCTGCATACATATTTTGCGCTCGGCCAGGTCGGACTTCAGGAACTGTCCGCTGCGTCCTTCCTGACGGAGCTGTTGGGCGATCTTCCGACCCGGCGCCACGACCTGAAGACGCTTCAACAGGAGATCAAGGCCAATCTCGGCTCGCTTCGCTTCGATCTGGTCGTGACAGGCCGCCGCGATGATACGGAGCACTGTGCACCTTATCTCCGGGCGAGCTTCTCCGTTCTGGAGGAGAAGCTGCCTAAGGCATTTGAACTGATGACCGAGGTCCTTCTGGAGACCGATCTACGTGACATGGAACGTATTGGCGAGATTCTGGCACAGGAAGAGCTCTCCATGCGTCAGAGCCTCGTTGCGCAGGGCAACCTTTTTGCGCGTCTTCGTGTTGCCTCCAGCTGCTCTGCTACCGGTCTTGCCGACGAGAATATTCGCGGCTACAGCGACTATCTGTGGCTCAAGGAGCTCCTGGCGGACTATGACAACCGTTTTGCCTCCCTTGCCGCCACGATGGAGGAACTGCGGGACTGCACCGTCGCGTCAAGTCGCGCCGTGTTCGCACTTTCTGGCAAAATGGAGGAAAAGGACTTTGCGGCCTTGCGCACGATGCTTCCTGCAGGTGAGGCGGTTGAGGTCAACGCCACATGGCCGCGCGAACAGCACCTGCGCGAAGCCATCGTGATTCCCGCCGGAATTTCCTACAGCTTCTTTGGCTCGAATCTGAATCGTTTCGGGCGGCAAACGGACGGCACGATGATCGCACTGTCGCACCTGCTGACCTATCACTACCTGTGGAACGAGGTTCGCGTGCAGGGCGGCGCTTACGGCACCGGTTGCTATGCAACGGGCAACGGTGATGTTGGCTTCCATTCCTACCGCGATCCGGATCCGCAGAGATCGCTGAATGTTTTCCGGCGTACCGCGGAGTTCCTGCGCGGACTGTGCGATCGCGGGGAAGATATTGAGCAGATGCTTATCGGTGCAATCTCAAATACCGAGCCGCTGCGTTCTCCGAACGCCGAGGCTGCCGCTGCCGGTGGAAATTATCTCAGCGGAGTCGGCTACGAGGATCTCTGCCGCACGCGCCGCGAGCTGCTGTCCACGACGACCGAAGGGCTGCGCCCCTATGCCGATCTGATTGAAAAGGTTGCGCAGGATGCTTCCGTTTGCATCGTCGGCGGGAAAGAGCTTGTCGATCGCTGCGAGGAGGAAAAGCTCACGGTTTACACAATTTGAGACTCTGATCGATTCTTTCGAAAGGCTCTCCTTTGGAGAGCCTTTCTTCTTTGTAGAAAGAAAACCACCGGCAGTGCCGGTGGTTCCAAAAAGCTTTAGCTATGCCTAGAAAAAGGAACCTCCTAT
>CAKUGQ010000027.1 GCA_934654755.1 uncultured Oscillospiraceae bacterium
GGCTGACGCAAGTCTCGCAATGACGGTTGTCGGTGCATGAGATTGCCACGGCCACCGGCGTGGCCTCGCAATGACAACATGACAGGCCGTCAATATCCCCTCCCGGTTTTATAAAGGCGGAGAAAAGGCAACGAAACCCGCAAAAAGTGCTTGACAAGCCTTAAAAACTGCGCTAAAATAGTACGGTCTGCGAATGCGGACAATCCTTGCCGCCGTCAGGAGCGGCGGCCACAAGTCCAAAAGGAGGTGCACACAACAATGGCTAAGATTTCCGGCAAGTATGAGATCGTCTATATCATCGACCCCGCTCAGGGCGAGGAGGGTATCGCCGCTCTCGTGGAAAAGTTCAAGGCGATGGTTGAAGCAGAAGGTACCCTCACGGGGATCGAGGAGTGGGGCAAGCGCCGGCTGGCGTATCCCATCAACGATCTGCCCGAAGGCTACTACGTTCTGATGAACTGCGAATGCAAGCCCGAGCTCCCCGCTGAGCTCGACCGCGTGTTCCGTATCACCGACGGCATTCTGCGCTCCATCATCGTCGCTGTTGAAGAGTAAGGAGACAAACCATGCTGAACCACATCGTTCTCATGGGGCGCCTCACCCGTGACCCCGAGCTTCGCCGGACGCAGTCCGGTATCGCGGTCGCTACCTTTACGCTGGCCGTTGACCGCGACTTCTCCGGTCAGGGCGGCGAGCGTGAGACGGATTTCGTCGACATTGTGGCCTGGCGTGCTACGGCTGAGTTTGTCAGCAAGTATTTCACAAAGGGTCGCATGGCGGTGGTTTCCGGTCGTCTTCAGATTCGCAACTGGAACGACAAAGAGGGCAATAAACGCCGCAGCGCAGAGGTCATTGCCGATAACGTCTACTTCGGCGATTCCAAACGTGACGGCGAGGGTGCTTATCCCGGCGGCTCCTATTCCGCCCCGTCCGGCAACGGCTACGGCTCCGCTCCGGCAGCCAGAGGCTATGGCGCTGCGCCGTCTCCCGCCCCTGCGTCCGATTTCTCCATGATCGAGGATGACGACAGCCAGCTTCCGTTCTGAAGGAACTTTTCTACCTGAGTCTGTAAAAAGGAGGATTTCATCATGGCCAATGACAAGCTTCGCCCGCGTAAGCGCAAGAAGGTATGCAACTTCTGCGTCGACAAGGCGACCAGCATCGATTTCAAGGATTCCGCCAAGCTCCGCCGCTATATCTCCGAGCGCGGCAAGATCCTTCCCCGCCGTACAACCGGCACCTGCGCCGCACATCAGCGTCAGCTCACCATTGCGGTCAAGCGCGCCCGCATGATCGCCCTGCTGCCCTACGTCGCGGACTGATTCCATCAACCGATAACACCTGCCTTCCGGCAGGTGTTATTCTTTTTCCGAGTCCATTTCCGATTTGTTGCAAAAATATGACGAAAAACCTTGCGTTTCCGGCCGGCGCGCATTATAATAATGGGAGAAATGACACCCAAAGCGAATCGACGAGGGAAGGCGGTAGTTTATGCAATCGGATTATGTCATTGAAATGCTGCACATCAGAAAGGAATTTCCCGGCATCGTTGCAAACGACGATATTACGCTCCAGCTCCGGCGCGGTGAAATCCATGCCCTGCTTGGGGAAAACGGCGCGGGAAAATCGACTCTGATGTCCGTCCTGTTCGGCCTTTATCAGCCGGAGGAGGGCGAGATCAGAAAGAACGGAGAGGTCGTCAAAATCAACGACCCGAACGACGCAACCGCACTCGGCATTGGCATGGTGCACCAGCACTTCCAGCTCGTCGACGTGTTCTCGGTACTCGACAATATCGTGCTCGGTGCCGAAACGACAAAGCTCGGCTTCTTGCAGAAAAGAGAAGCCCGCAAGCGCGTACAGGAGCTTTCGGAACGCTATCACCTGCCGGTTGACCTCGACGCCAAAGTCGAGGACATTACCGTCGGTATGCAGCAGCGCACCGAAATTCTCAAGATGCTCTACCGCGACAACGAAATCCTCATTTTTGACGAGCCGACCGCCGTTCTGACACCGCAGGAGATTAACGAGCTGATGGAAACGATGCGCGGCTTTGCCGAAGAAGGCAAAAGCATCCTCTTCATCACGCACAAGCTCAATGAGATCATGGCGGTCGCCGACCGCGTAACAATCCTGCGCAAGGGCAAATGCATCGGTACGGTCAATGTTTCCGACACGAATAAGCAGGAGCTTTCCACCATGATGGTCGGCCGCCCCGTGCAGCTTGAAGTCCATAAGGCTCCCGCCGAACCGGGCGAGGTACTGCTGGAGGTGGAGGGTCTCTGCGTTCCCTCCCATCTGCATAAGCGCGACGCCGTACATGATGTGTCCTTTACCGTCCGCCGGGGCGAAATTGTTTGTATCGCCGGCATTGACGGCAACGGTCAATCGGAGCTGGTCAACGGCATCACCGGTCTGGAAAAGTCCCGCAGCGGCCGTGTCGATCTGATGGGTAAAGACATCTCCCATGCCTCCATCCGCACGCGGAATCTGGCGGGCATCAGCCATATCCCGGAGGATCGCCACAAGCACGGACTGATTCTCGACTTCTCGCTGGAGGAAAACATTGTACTCCAGCGCTTCCGCGAGCCGGAATTCCAACATCTCGGCTTTATCCGCAAGCCCGCCGTGCGCAGCTACGCCGAAGGGCTGATTGAGAAGTTCGACGTGCGTTCCGGCCAGGGGCCGATCACTCAGGCACGCGCCATGTCCGGCGGCAACCAGCAGAAAGCCATCATCGCCCGCGAGATCGACCGCGGCTGTCCGTTACTTGTCGCCGTGCAGCCCACGCGCGGTCTGGACGTCGGTGCGATTGAATACGTCCACTCGCAAATCGTTGCCGAGCGCGACAATGGGAAGGGCGTGCTGCTCGTTTCCCTGGAGCTGGACGAGGTTATGAGCCTCTCGGACCGTGTCCTTGTCATGTACGAAGGTGAGATCGTCGGTGAGTTTGACCCGAAAACGACGACTGTGCAGGAGCTCGGTCTGTATATGTCCGGCGCGAAGCGCCAAGGCAGGAAGGAGGATGCGTAAATGAAAACCCTGCGTGAGCTTTATCATAAGGATGCCACGCGCTCCATCCTTGCCTCTCTGATCTCCATTCTGATCGGATTGGTGCTCGGCGCGCTGATCGTGATCGTCGTCGGTGTGTGCAGCTCTTCCATTTCCGGCAAGGGAATCTGGGAGGGTGTGCGTCTGGTATTCTTCGGCCTGTTCAGCACCGGACGCGATACCGCTACCAACTCGCTGTCGTTCGGCATTAACCCCCGAAACCTCGGCGATTTGCTCTTCCGCGCCACGCCGATTATCATGACCGGTCTGTCCGTCGCCGTCGCTTTCAAGACCGGCCTGTTCAACATCGGCGCTCCCGGTCAATACCTGATGGGCACCGTCGCAACGCTCTATATCGCCCTGGGCATTCCCGGCACTGCGGTGCCGCCGCTGCTGATCTGGCTGCTGGCACTGCTCGGCGGTCTCCTCGCCGGCGCAATTTGGGGCGCAATCCCCGGCCTGCTCAAGGCGACACTGAATATCAACGAGGTCATTACGAGCATCATGACAAACTGGATCGCCGCAAACCTCGTCACATGGCTCTTTGACATCGGCAATCTCAAAAACGCCGGCGAAGCCGGTAAGATCGCCTATATCCGCAAAACCGTTTCCAATCTGGTTGAAACGCCGAAGCTCGGGCTGGACAAAATCTTCCCCGGTTCACAGGCAAACGCCGGTATCCTTGTCGCAATCCTTTTCGCGGTTCTGATCTATATTCTGATGACCAAGACCACACTGGGCTATCAGCTCAAGGCCTGCGGCAGCAACCGTTTCGCCGCAAAATACGCCGGTATCAATGATAAGCGGAACATCGTCCTGTCGATGTCCATTGCCGGTGCGCTTGCCGGCGGCGCCGCCGCGCTGTATTGGCTCTCCGGTAACACCGAATTCTACTGGGCCACCTATCAGTCGCTCCCGGCTGCCGGCTTCAACGGCATTCCGGTCGCACTTCTGGCGTCGAATCATCCGATCGGCGTTGTCTTTGCCGGTCTGTTCATGTCCATGCTGAACATCGCGGGTCAGCAGCTCAAGAGCCTGACCCCCTATAACGAATACATTACCGACATCGTGATTGCCGCGATCGTCTATCTCAGCGCTTTCTCGCTGGCAATCAAGCTGTGGCTCGGCCGCCGCAGAAAGACCGAGCATACCGCACTCACAACGGAAAACACGGAAAAGGAGGCGGACGGGCAATGACATTCCTCATTCGTGAAACGATCACCTATATGATCCCGCTGATGATCGTCGCGCTGGCCGGTATCTATGCCGAGCGCAGCGGCGTCATCAACCTCGCTCTGGAGGGCATCATGATCCTCGGCGCCTTTATCGGCGTTCTGATGGTTAATCTCCTGCAGGCAAGCGGCACGTTTACCAAGGACAACGCACAGCTTCTTGTCCTGCTCGCCATGGGCGGCGCCGCGTTGATGGGCGCGATCTTCTCGCTGCTGCTTTCCTTTGCAGCCATCAATCTGCGCGCCGACCAGACCATCGGCGGTACGGCGCTCAATATGCTCGCCCCCGCGCTCGTCCTGTTCCTCATCAATCTCATTGCAAATCAAAGCACACTCGATATGGCCAAGGGCGATGCCTCCACCTGGTTCATGCTCAAAAAGACCGATTTCGGCTTTGCGGCAGACCACGAGATGGGCTTTCTCGGTAGTATTTTCCTCGACCGCATCTATCTGAGCACCTACATCTGCATTGCTCTGTATGTAATCCTGTCGATTATACTGTACCGTACACGCTTTGGTCTGCGCCTGCGTGCCTGCGGCGAAAACCCGCAGGCGGCCAATTCGCTGGGCGTCAATGTCTACAAGATGCGTTATATCGGTGTAAGCATCTCCGGCGCACTGGCCGGTCTGGGCGGCTTCGTCTTCGCTCTGACCACCTCCAACTGCGCCTCCAACGGCGCGGTCGCCGGCTTCGGTTTTCTCGCACTGGCAGTCATGATCTTCGGCAACTGGAAGCCGCTCAACACGGCCGGCGCCGCGCTGCTGTTCGGCCTGTTCAAGTGTGTCGCCGCTGCCTACTCCAGCCTGGACATCAACGGCGACGGCCGCTATCTGCTGGCCGAATTGGGACTGAACCCGAATTTCTACCGGATGCTCCCCTACCTGATCACACTGATCGTCCTTTCGTTCACGTCGAAGAAGTCCCGCGCACCGAAGGCCGAGGGCATTCCCTACGACAAGGGCAGACGCTGACGCACGCTGCCGAGAGAGAAAGACTATGGCAAATATTATTGTAATCGGCATCGCCGGGGGCAGTGGCAGCGGTAAGACCACGCTTATGCGCAATCTCATCGCCAGGTTTGGCGACGCGATTTGTGTTCTGAGCCATGACAACTACTACCGCGCACACGACGAGATGCCCTTTGAAGAGCGCACCAAGCTCAACTATGACCATCCGGATGCCTTCGAGACAGACATGATGATCGAGCATCTGAAGCTGCTCAAGCAGGGACAGGCCATCGAGTGCCCCACCTATGACTACACACTGCACAACCGCGCAAAGGAAACAATCCGTGTTGAGCCGCGGCCTGTCATTATCGTCGAAGGAATCCTGATTTTTGAGAACCGTGCGCTGTGCGACCAGATGGATATCAAGATCTTCGTCGATACCGACGCAGATGTGCGCCTTATCCGCCGGATCCGACGTGATGTGGCCAAGCGCGGACGCAGTCTGGAATCCGTTCTGTCGCAGTATCTGGCGACGGTCAAGCCCATGCATGAGCGGTTCGTCGAACCGAGCAAAAAGAACGCCGACCTCGTCGTGCTGGAAGGCGGGAAGAACCTTGTCGCACTGGAAATGATCAATCATCGCATCCAGCGGCACATCGACACATGCAAATAGCGGAAACGCCGGAGAGTCATGCTCTCCGGCGTTTTAAGCTTTCGTCTCCCCGTCACCACGGACGAATATACCGGGAAGTTGTCTCGCGGCTTGGCCGCATTTTGATGCCCGAAACGATACCCAGCGCCAGGTAGGTCGTCAGAAGTGAGCTGCCGCCGTAACTGAAAAACGGCAGCGCCAGACCGATGACCGGCAGCACTCCGATACACATTCCCACATTGATGAGAATCTGAAACAGGAACATTGCGGCAATGCCCATGCAGATCATACGATTCATATAATCCGGCGACTTGATACCGACATAGACGACCCGCGCTACCACCAGCAGAAGCAGCACCAGTACCGCAAGGCAGCCGATCATGCCAAGCTGCTCTCCGATGGCGCAGAAAATGGCGTCCGTATGCTGCGCAGGGACGGAGCCGTTTTGGGTCATGGTGCCGTTAAACAATCCCTGTCCCGACAGGCCGCCGTTTCGCAGCGCCTGAAGCTGGCGGTTCGTCTGCCAAAGCTCATTGAGCCCCGTCGGGTCGATGGTCGGATCATAAAGGGCAAGGATGCGTCTCTTCTGGTCCTCGCGGATGACATACTGCCACAGCGTCGGCGCGGCAAGGGCAAAGGCGCCCGCACCGCCGAGAAACCACCAGAAATTGACGCCGCCGACATAGCACATCACAAGAAAAATAAAAATGAAAATCAGCGCGACGCCGGTATCGCGGGAAATCAAAATAATCTCGGCAACCATAAACAGCATGTGGAAGCCAAGCTGCCCGACGCAGCGAAGTGAGGAAACGTGGTTGCGGTGTATGCTCATGGTCTTTGCCAGAATGATAATATAGCCGATCTTGCAGACCTCGGCAGGCTGAATGTTAAACGGTAAAAAGGGAAACTCCAACCAGCTCAGGTTGCCGGTATTTCCCTGCACACCGAACACAAGCAGAAGCGCAATCAATCCGGCATTAAAGAGAAACAGCACGGTGCGCCAACCGGCAAGAATATCAATGTCAATCGCGGTCATGACCAGATACAGCAGCACGCCGGCAATCAGCGCGCCGGTCTGAACGGTCAGATAGCGCGTATTGCCCGTGTAGGCCGAGGCGGTAACAATCATCACAATTCCGAACAGCGACGACACGACCGACAGCGCCAGAAGCACCATATCGCCCTTGCGGAACACATCCGCCACTCGCGTTTTCCACTGTCTCATACCGCCACCTCCTTCGCCGAGTGCCGGTAAATAGTATATCATTCTCCGTGGCGCGTGTAAACACCCAAAAGAAAGTTTTGCAAAATCCGTCGCAGCGTGCTACAATAGGATAAAAGGATGTGACGCAATGGAATTTCTGACCAATTCTCCGGAACAGACGGAAGCCGTCGGCGAAGCGCTTGGCGCGAAGCTGCGCGGCGGCGAAGTGATCGCCTACCGCGGTGCGCTCGGTGCAGGCAAAACCGCCTTTACGCGCGGACTTGCCCGCGGACTGGGCAGCGCAATGCGTGTGACCAGCCCGACCTACACCGTTGTCAACGAATACCCCGACGGCAGAGTGCCGCTGTTCCATTTCGATATGTACCGTCTCGGTACCGCCGACGAACTGTTTGACATCGGCTGGGAGGACTATCTTGCACGCGGCGGCGTCTGCGCCGTCGAATGGAGTGAGAACGTCCCGGAGGCCATGGCCGGCGCCGTTGTCGTCACAATCTCCCCCACGGGCGGCGACACGCGCCGCATTACCATAGAAGGAGGACCGGAACTTGCGAATTTTAGCCTTTGAAAGCTCTGCAAAGGTTGCGTCCGTCGCCGTTTTGCAGGACGGACTTCTTCTTGGCGAGAGCTATCTCAACTGCGGCCTGACCCATTCGGTCACTCTGCTCAGACAGGCGCAGGAGCTGCTGCACGGCTGCGGCCTGAGCGTTTCTGACATTGACGCCGTCGCCTGTGCCGCGGGACCGGGCAGCTTTACCGGCGTTCGCATCGGCGTAGCCGCCGCGAAGGGCTTCGCATGGGCGCGTGAGCTTCCCTGCCTCGGCGTCTCCACGCTGGAGGCAATGGCCTGGCAGGGCGCATACTTTGACGGTGCAATCCTCTGCGCGATGGACGCGCGGCGCGCGCAGGTATACTGTGCCGCCTTTGAATACACGGACGGCACGCTGCGCCGCCTGAGCGAAGATGCTGCGCTTTCTCTGGAGGACTGGGATTCGGTCACGAAAAAAATCGAAAAACCGAAAATAGTGGTTGGAGACGGCGCGTTTCTGTGCTATAATACCTTCGGTAAGTCACAGCCCGGCTGCATCCTTGCGCCGGAGCATCAGAGAATGCAGCGCGCCTCGGGCGTCGCGCTGGCGGCGTGGCCGCGTCTGCTCGCCGGAGAACCGGCGGACGGCGCCGCATTGGTGCCAAACTACCTGCGTCTGTCGCAGGCGGAACGCGAGCGTGCCGAGCGGCTGCAAAATGCAAAGGAGTGTCCAAATGGGTAAGGTACAAGTCTTAGATCATCCGCTGTTACAGCATAAGCTCGCCGTCCTTCGCGATAAGAACACCGGTGTCAAGGAATTCCGTGAAATCGTCGGTGAAATCGCCGCCCTGATGTGCTACGAAGCCACCCGTAACCTTCCGACCGAGGAAGTCGAGATCGAAACCCCTGTGGCCGTAGCAAAGGTTCGCGTGCTCGCAGGCAAGAAGCTCGCCATCGTGCCGATCCTCCGTGCCGGCCTGGGCATGGTCGATTCCATGATTTCTCTCATCCCCTCGGCAAAGGTCGGCCACATCGGCCTGTACCGCGACCCGCAAACGCATGAACCGGTGCAGTATTACTGCAAGATGCCGCCCGATATCTCCGAGCGTCAGGTGTTCATTGTCGATCCGATGCTCGCCACCGGCGGCAGCGCCGTTGCGGCCATCGATATTCTGAAAAAGGAATACGGCTGCAAGTATATTACGCTGATGGACATCATCGCCGCACCGGAAGGCGTGAAGGCAGTGCGCGATGCGCATCCCGATGTGGACATCTATGTTGCGAACATCGACGAAAAGCTGAATGATCACGCCTACATCGTTCCCGGCCTGGGAGACGCAGGCGACCGCATTTTCGGAACGAAATAAACTGCACTTTGTGAATCATAACCACCGGCCGTGCCGGTGGTTATGATTATTTTTCTCCGAACAAATACGCAAGCGTCTTTTTCGTCAGCGCATCGATCCCCGCAAAATCTACAAACGGACTGCACAGCCGCTCGATGCGGTCATGCAGTGATTTGGCGTGCCTCATATGCTCCGCTGCACGTTCAAGCAGCGATGCACGCGTCTGCACACAGTATTCCAGCTCCTGCCGGAGTCGGGGATGCACCGTCGAATCCAGATCGATGCGGCAGAAACAGGGGCCGTCATAGCCGAACAGGGACGATTCACTGACAAATGCCGTATCCGCCTGCGGCAGAAGCAGATAGGCGGGCGCGCCCTTGGCCTGCAGCGGCGTATAACCCGCAAGGCAGGTATGTCCCAGCGCTGCGGCGCGGTCACGGAGTGTCTGCAAAATATGCGGCGCAAGCCCGTATTCATCGTGCAGAACATAAACCCGTCCGCAGAGCGCAGGCGGCGTCTGCACGCAAACCGTTACGCCCCTCGGCGTAGCCGCAGCGAGAAAGCAGCGGCGCACATCTCCCGTCTGCCCCGTCGGCCGGAGCACGGAACGGCTCAGGCATTGTGCCAGCTCGTCAAGCTCCCCCCGTATGGCGGGCAGCTCGTCTGTCAGCGCACGGATACTGTCGCCCAGACGGTCGGCAGCGGAGAGACAGGCGGTAACATGACGGTAGCAGGCGGCATTCTCTCGCTGCACGGTGCGGATCTCCTCCTCTGCCTTCCGCATTGCCTCGGCGTCGTAAAAGGTCCCAAAGTTTACATAATTTTCAGAGCCGCCGCAAAGCTCCGGTTCCAGAACGTGCGGCGAAGTGCCGTCGGCGATGGCAAACCCCAGCGCCGGGACACGGACACCGTCGAGAGAATCCGGATCGGACGAACAGAGAATTGTCTCTGCGTCCAGTCCACGCCGTTTTGCCTCCTTTGCAACGGCGCGCATAAATGTGGATTTTCCACAGCCCGGTCCCCCCTTGATGATGAGCACACGGTCGCCGCGCCCAAAAAGCTCACGCGCATAGGAGCAAAAACCCTCCGACGCACAGGCGCCGAAAAAATACGATACAAGCATTGGCAAGACCTCCTTCGCTATGGTCTATGCCGCAGCTGCGGCAGGTGTGCACCATTTCTCCTCACAGGGTATAGACTGTATCAAAGTTTATGCAATGGGAGGCTGCTTATGGAGATCACTTTAGACCGGCTTGGGGTGGGAGAACACGGAATTATCACCGCACTGGGCGCACAGGGAGCGATGCGCCGCCGGTTTTTGGATTTTGGACTGATTGAGGGAACATCGGTCGAATGTCTGCGCGTCGGCCCATCGGGAAGTCCGATCCTGTACCGCGTGCGCGGCACACTTCTGGCACTGCGCCGTAAGGACGCTGCCTCGCTCTGTGCGGAGACGGAGCCGTCATGACGACCGTCGCCCTTGCGGGCAACCCGAATGTGGGTAAAAGCACCATTTTTAACGCTCTGACCGGCGGACATCAGCACACCGGAAATTGGCCCGGCAAAACCGTAGCGCTGGCGGAGGGCCGCTGCATAAGCGGCGGCAGAGAATTACGGCTTGTCGATCTGCCCGGCGCCTACTCGCTTGTCAGTCGTTCACCGGAGGAGGCCGTCGCAGAGGAATTTCTGCGCAGCGGCGAAGCCGCCTGCACGGTTGTCGTCTGCGATGCGACCTGTCTGGAGCGCAGCCTGATTCTTGCCCTGCAGATTCTGGAGCTGACCGAACGTGTGGTCGTTTGCATTAATCTGATGGACGAAGCAAAGACGGCCGGTCTGCACCCGGATACGCAGCTTTTATCAAAGCTTCTCGGTATCCCGGTCGTAGCGACCTCCGCGCGGCGCGGCGAGGGTCTGGAACGGCTGCGGCAAACGATCGTTGACGTTACGGAGGGCTTTGCTCCGCTGGACGCAAAGCGCCTCGGCTGTGGGCTGCGGGGACAAACACAAACGCAATCCGACGAAATCGCCCGTCTTTTCGTTCGCCGCGCGGAATCGCTTGCCGCACAAATTACGCAGGGCGTGCGTTCCGACAGACGTACCGAACGCCTCGACCGCGTGCTGCTGCATCCTGTCTGGGGGCGTCTGGCAATGCTGGGACTGCTGTTTTCCGTGTTCTGGCTGACAATTCGGGGGGCAAATCTGCCATCGGAGCTGCTGCAATCCGGCTTTGACCAACTCGGTATCCTTCTGCGCAGAGCGCTGGACGCCGCCCTCCCCTCCGTCATCGCCGCCGCCCTGTGCGACGGTATTTATGCCACGGTCGCCCGCGTAATCTCCGTTATGCTGCCGCCGATGGCGATCTTCTTCCCCCTCTTTACGCTTCTGGAGGAGCTGGGCTATCTGCCGCGCATCGCATTTCTGCTTGACGAGCCGTTCCACCGTGCAGGAGCCTGCGGAAAGCAATCGCTGACGCTTTGCATGGGCTTCGGCTGCAACGCCGTCGGAGTAACCGGCTGCCGGATCATCGACTCGCGCCGCGAACGGCTGATCGCCATCGTGACGAACGCGCTGGTGCCCTGCAACGGACGATTCCCGGGACTGATTTTCCTGATCTCCATGCTGTTCGGAAGGTCCGATGCCCTGTTGGGTGCACTGATCCTGACGTTGTGTATTCTCCTTGGCGTCGGTGTGACGCTGCTTTCGTCACGTCTTCTGAGCCGGACGCTGCTGCGCGGAGAGCCCTCCAGCTTTGTTCTGGAACTGCCGCCCTATCGAAAGCCCCGTATCGGGCGGCTGATTCTCAGCTCATTACGCGATCGGACGCTCTTTATTCTCGGACGCGCCGCGCTGGTCGCCGCACCGGCCGGGCTGGTGATTTGGCTGCTGGCAAATGTGCGCATCGACGGTACGCCGATTCTGCAGCTTGCCGCCTCGTGGCTGCAGGCTCCCGCCGCCCTTCTGGGTCTGAGCGGCGCGGTGTTACTGGCCTTTCTCCTGGCCAGCCCGGCAAATGAGCTTGTTTTGCCTCTCCTGATGATGATCCTGACGGCCGGGAGCGTCTACGGCAATGCTTCCGGCACGCAAATGGCGCAGATACTCACCCAAAACGGCTGGAATCTGCGCCTGTGTCTGTGTATGCTGATATTCTTCCTCTTTCACTGGCCCTGCACAACAACGATTCTGACTGTCCACCGCGAAACGCGAAGTCTGAAGTGGACACTGTTGGCCTTTGCCCTGCCGACAGCAGCAGGCATCTTACTTTGCGTGCTCGTCAACCTCATCCTGCCGTAATCATAACCACCGGCCGTGCCGGTGGTATGCACTAGCCCCCTTGGGGCATGCCCATGGCCGAGCCTATAGGCTCAT
>CAKUGQ010000028.1 GCA_934654755.1 uncultured Oscillospiraceae bacterium
CGGGGACAACTCCCCTTTTTTCGTCTTTATGGGACAACTTCGGGGACAACCACGGGAACAACTTTTAGGCATTTGGGGGTAACAATATCGGCGCTTATCCTGCCTATCTCTTTCATGTGAAACGCTTTGTCACAACGTGAATAAAGAAAACCGAATAAAACCATCTTGTAGCCCTTGTGGAATCACCTAAGATTTCACAAGGGCTTTTTTGTTTTGTCCGAAAAAATTTTTTTGAAGGACACCCATAAAAACACCCCCTCTAATTCCTTACTTAGTGAAGGGGCTCTTCAAAAACTAACAGAGGTGCCGCTTCATGATCTTTGAAAATTAAATAAACAGGTCATCAAGTACCTTAATCAAACTGATGAGCCGAGCAGCATGTACGCTCCTGCGAGAATCCAGTGTTGTAAATATCGGGTTGCTCCTGATATGGCCATGACAGGTTTGAGGACAATGATACTTCCCTACGGGGCTGGCGGAGAACCCGGCAGAGGTGAGACTCCTATGAGATTGTGAAGCACACAGTCGCTTGATGACTTCCTATAGCGCAGAGGGCGTTGAGAACAAATACTGCGCTTTTACATGATCCAGAGCTTAGCTTAATGGGTCGTGAATTCCAAGAAAGGAGGAAAACGCATGGAAAACTGTAAAGTGATTGCTATCACGAACCAGAAAGGCGGCGTCGGCAAAACGACTACTACAGTCAATCTCGGCGTGGGACTCGCAAACACCGGAAATAAGGTCTTACTGATTGACGCTGACCCGCAAGGGAGCCTCACGGTGAGCCTCGGTGTAAAAAAACCTGACGAGTTGGATGTGTCGCTATCTACGTTTATGCAATCGGTTATAGAAGATGAACAGCCTCCCGGCAACGCGATTATCGCCCACAATGAAGGCGTTGATCTGCTTCCTTCCAATATTGAACTGTCCGGCATGGAAACGGGCCTGTTTAATGTTATGAGCCGTGAGTACGTTCTAAAGACCTGTATCGAGGGTATGAGAAAGAACTACGACTATAATGGCGATGTATCTCTTATTTGAGGAAGTCGTCATCAATTACCGTCCCGTACTGATCGACGGCAATCCGGAAGCGTCCTATCCTTCCTCAACGACCATGCTTGCGCTGTGCGTGCTTCCGACCGCCATGATGCAGCTGAAAAGCCGTATTCGCCACATAGCCGTTCGCCGCGCCGTGCTTGTAACCCTCAGCGTACTCACTGCCTTTATGGTCGTCGGGCGGCTGATCTCCGGGGTGCATTGGCTGACCGATATTATCGGCGGCGCGCTGCTGAGTGTTGGGCTTGTTATGTTATATGCGTTCGCAATAAAAAGGCAAGGAAAGTCGAGAGATAATTCTCCCGGCACGGTATAATGTTTCGGTAAGGAGTTGAGAAGGATGAGGGAACAGATTTTGGCTGTCCAGCGGATGCAGGACTACATAGAAAAAAATAAAACAGAGGAAATCAGCCTGTCCGATCTTGCGCGGGCGTCGCTGTTTTCTCCATGGTATTCCTATCGGCTGTTCCGGGACTGCCTCGGCCTGACACCGACCGAGTATATCCGTAAATATCGGCTCACACAGGCGGCAAAACAGTTGCAGAGCGGAGATGTCAAAGTCATCGACGCGGCCTACAATGCCGGATTTCACAATGTAGACACCTTCACCCGGGCATTTTACCGGGAGTTTGGTCTGACCCCGAGCGACTACCTGAAAAATCCCGTTCCCGTCCCGTTCTTCATTCCTTACGGCGCAAAATATCGTGAATTACGAAAGGAGAACATCGACGTGTCTAACATTCAACCAGTTTTTATACAGGTCATTCGCAAGCCGGAACGCCTGTGTATCATCAAACGCGGACAGCACGCAGAGGACTATTTCCCCTACTGTGAGGAAGTCAGCTGTGATGTGTGGGGCATCCTCATGAGCATGAAGTCACTCTGCGGAGAGCCTGTTTCCATGTGGCTGCCCGAAAAGTACAAAAAGCCGAACACCTCCACCTATGTGCAGGGCGTGGAGGTCGAAACCGATTACATGGGGATAATCCCGGAGGGCTTCGACACCATTCATCTGCCGGAGGCGGAATACCTGATGTTTCAGGGGCAGCCCTTCCGGGAGGAAGATTACTGTGAAGCCATCCGCACCGTGCAGGCGGCGATGGACAGCTATGATCCGTCCGTTATCGGCTACCGCTGGGACGATGAGAACCCGCGCATCCAGTTGGAACCCCGTGGTCAACGCGGCTATATCGAGCTGCGGGCAGTCAGGAGGGTTCAGAAATGAGCGAAGCGATTTTTGTTGAAGGACTGACCAAAACCTATGCTGGAAAAACCGTGGTCGATCATTTGGATTTCTCGGTAAAAAGCGGAACGGTATTCGGACTGCTCGGAGCAAACGGAGCCGGGAAAAGCACCACGATCGAATGTATGCTTGGCACAAAACAGGCAGATGCGGGAAGGGTACGCCTCTTGGGGCAAGACCCATCGAGGCAGCGCCGCACACTTTTTCAGCGCATCGGCGTGCAGTTTCAGGAGGGCGACTATCAGAAAGAAATCAAGGTTTCCGAGCTTTGTGAGGAAACCGCAAGCCTTTACCGCAGTCCCGCCGATTGGCGGGTGCTCTGTGAGCAGTTCGGTATCGGGGATAAGAGAAATACGGCGGTAAAAAGTCTTTCCGGCGGCGAACGCCAGCGGCTTTTTATCGTACTGGCGCTGATCCCGCAGCCGGAGCTTGTGTTTCTGGACGAGCTGACCACCGGCCTTGACGCAAAAGCGCGGCGCAGCGTGTGGAAAACACTGGAAGCCCTGAAAGAACAGGGGCTTACGATTTTCCTTACTTCTCACTTTATGGATGAAGTTGAGGCGCTGTGCGATGAGATCTGCATTTTGAAAAAGGGCACTCCCGTTTTCCGCGGAACCGTGGAGCAGGCAAAGCAGCAGTGCGGCAGCACTCGCTTCGAGGATGCTTATTTGCAGCTGTCAAGCGAGGAGGTGGACGCATGAAACGCTTTTTCACTTTTTTGAAAACAGAACTGAAGCTCAGTCTGCGGGACATGAATATGCCGATCTTCGCCATCATCATGCCGCTTGTGATCTTTATCATCCTTGGTATCATTTACGGCACAAAGCCTGCCTATGACAGTGCGGACTATACATTCATGGAGCAGTCTTTCGGAGCCGTCAGCGCAGTTGCCATTTGTGCAAGCGGACTGATGGGCCTGCCGCTGGCTGTTTCGGGATTGCGGGAGCTGAAAATTCTCAAGCGGCTGCGTGTTACGCCGGTCAGTCCGGTATTCATTCTGGGCGTTGAGTTGTCCATGTATATCGTCTACTGTGCTGTGTCCCTTGCAACGCTGTCAGTTGCGGCACTTTTGTGGGGCGTGCGGCTGCATGGATCGCTTTTGGCGTTCCTCGGGAGCTGGGCACTTACTATGCTCTCGACCCTATCCATCGGTATGCTGGCAGGCGGCGTGGCAAAGGACACCAAGCAGGCCAGCGTCATTGCTTCGATCCTCTATTTCCCTATGCTGGTCTTTTCCGGCACAACGCTGCCCATTGAGGTTATGCCAAAGGCAATGCAGAAAGTCGTCAGCATTTTCCCACTGACGCAGGGACTTACACTGATGAAAAACACATTTTTAGGTGTCAGCACGGGAAGCATTCTGTTACCGCTTTGTGTCATGATTGGAGTTGCTGCACTTTGCACCGTTCTCGCCGTTCGTTTCTTCCGATGGGAATAAGGTTCTATACATTTCCAAAGCATGAGTCATATGCAGAGATGATAATCTCCTCCTCATTGCAGCGGACATGCCTTGTACGTGTACAAACCTGACAGGAGTCAAAATCGAGCCGTGTTTTTTGACGAATATTTCCCGGAACTTTCCGTGAAAGACTTGACAAAGTCCCTGCGTCATGTATAATAGATAACACAAGTTGCGCAACGGCCGTTTTCTATCGGAGGGAGGATTTGACTTGCCGCCAAAAACATTATTCACACGTGAGGAGATCATTGCCGCGGCGCTGACGCTCACGCGCCGCTGCGGACCATCCGGACTGACCGCACGCTCACTGGCCTCGGAGCTCGGTTGTTCCGTCAAACCCATATTCGGCCTCTTTAAGAATATGGAAGAGGTCCAGCAGGCGGTGCTTACAGCCGCGGACCGAATGTATCAGAATGCGCTTCAGGCGGAAATGCACAGCGGAGCTTATCCGCCCTATAAGGCCAGCGGCATGGCCTATATCCGCTTTGCGCGGGAGGAGCGAGAGCTCTTCAAGCTGCTGTTCATGCGTGACCGAAGCGGTGAACAGGTCCCGGAGGACCGGGCCTCCATCCGTCCGCTGCTGGAGCTGATCGAGCACAACCTCGGCATCAATGAGGATGCAGCTTATCTGTTTCATTTGGAAATGTGGATTTACGTCCACGGCATCGCGACCATGCTGGCAACCTCGTTCCTGGATTGGGACGAGGCATTTATCAGCCGCAGCCTGACCGATGCCTATCTTGGCCTGACAAGCCGCTTCCGGGAGGAAAAAACGAATGCTTGCAATTAAAACGGAACATCTGCGAAAGGAATACCGAGAGGTCACAGCGGTAGACGATCTGGAGCTGACCGTGGCACAGGGCGAACTGTTCGCGCTTCTGGGTGTAAACGGAGCCGGAAAGACCACCACGATCAGAATGCTCAGCGGTCTGAGCCGTCCGACAAGCGGCGACGCGGAGCTGAACGGGAAAAGCATCCTGCGCGACGGCGGCGCGATCAAAGCAATCATCGGCGTATCGCCGCAGGAAACTGCAGTTGCGCCAAACCTGACCGTCAGAGAAAACCTGGAGCTGATGTGCGGTGTCCACGGTTTCTCCAAAACAAAAACCGCCGAGGAGATACAGGATCTTTCGGAGCGCTTCGGACTGGACCGCACGATGAAGCAGCGCGCCGGGAGACTCTCCGGCGGTTGGCAGCGCAGACTCAGCATCGCCATGGCGCTTATCGGCGAGCCTCAGATCCTGTTTCTCGACGAACCGACACTCGGTTTGGACGTGCTGGCACGCAGCGAGCTATGGGATGTCATCCGCGCTCTTAAGGGAAAGATCACCGTCATTTTGACTACGCATTACATGGAGGAGGCCGAAGCGCTCTCCGACCGTATCGGCATTATGAAAGACGGGAAGCTTTTGACCGTCGGGACGGCAGCCGAGTTAAAACAACACACCGGCAAGGAACGCTTTGAAGAAGCGTTTATCGCCATTGTAAAGGGGGATGCAACATGAAACTGCTTGTCTTTTCCCGCCGCACGGCAAAGGAAATCCTGCGCGACCCGTTGAATCTCGCCTTCGGCATCGGCTTTCCCGTCGTTCTCCTGCTGCTTCTGTCCGCCATTCAGGCCAATATCCCGGTAAGTCTATTTGAAATCGGACAGCTTGCGCCCGGAATCGCCGTATTCGGTCTGGCATTTCTGACACTGTTCTCCGCCAGTCTTGTGGCAAAGGATCGCGAAAGCGCCTTTCTGGCACGTCTGTATACCACCCCTCTGACCGCATCGGACTTCATTCTTGGCTATCTGCTTCCCATTTTACCGATTGCACTGGTGCAAAGCGCAGTCTGCTACGCCGTAGCCATTGTGCTGGGACTGAAGGTCAGTGTCAATCTTCTGCTTGCGCTCGTGCTGATGCTTCCGACCGCGCTGTTCTTTATCGCCGTCGGACTGCTGTGCGGCAGCGTGTTCAGCGTCAAGCAGACCGGCGGCATTTGCGGAGCGCTGTTTACCAACCTGACGGCGTGGCTGTCAGGAACCTGGTTTGACCTGAATCTCGTGGGCGGTGTCTTTCAAAAGGTCGCTTATGCCTTGCCCTTTGTCCATGCGGTTGAGCTGGAACGCGCAGCGCTGCACGGGAATTACGCGCAGCTTCTGCCACACCTGCTCTGGGTGCTGGGCTATGCGCTGGCCGCAGTGTTGTTTGCCGTCTGGCTCTTCCTACGACAGATGAAGCGGCAGTAAATCCCACCGCACCAGAAAAATATGCACCGAAAACAGGCTCCCTGTGATGGGAGCCTGTTTGGCTATTCCGAAACAATTCTGTCCTTGCAAAATACTTGCTTCATTACACAATTTGTGTTATAATCGGTTCATAAACGAAGAAGGAGTTTCCCTATGAAGCTGTCCGGAAAAGCCTATCGTGCCCTGTATATCGGGAGCATTTTTACTCTCATCGTGCTCACGCTGGTACTGTTCCCGCGTCTCCTTGTGCCGGGCTTATACGCCCTTTCCGAATCTTTCTCCCTGCTTCTGTGTATCGCTATCATCGTAACCGTTACGAGCTGTCTCTCCATGCTGCTCCGACCGCTTTGTAGCCTTGCGGCTGCGGCAGTCATTCTTCCGTGCGCGGGCTTCCGCGCGGTTCAGTTCCGTATTCCCTTTTTCTGCTTCGTGCGCGGCAGCGACGGAAGATTTCATCGCGCGCCCTCTCGACGTTTTCGCCTCTTCAGCTACGCATATATGCCCCCCGAGACGTTTTCACATCCTGCCGCCGTACTGCTGACGTCCAACCGGCTGCTCGCCGATGCCGTCCTGCTCCCGTTTAGTCTGATCGCGGCCATTCTGCTTCGGTGCTACCCGATTCCCCTCGCCTGCTGTATTTTCCTGCTGCACGATTTTCTCGTCTCGTTTATCTCGGCACTGATCCCCATGCGGGTCGACGGCGTTCCGAACTACGCGGAAATCGCCCGCGAGCTTTCCTGCGAACCCGCGCTGCAGGCAATTTACTGGAATTGTAGACGCACGGCCGCACTGCAGGTAATGGGATACTCCAACATGGAAATGCCCGACGAGTGGTTTGCTCTGCCAAATCCCGAGCTGCTCTCCCATCGCCTCGCCTTTCTGCAGGCGATGCGCTGTGCCGGGAGGATGATCGCTATGCGGCAATATGATGCCTGCGCCGGTCTTCTGGACGGGCTGCTCTGTCTGCCGGAAAAGGCGGAAGATCTGATTCCCGATGCTCTTTTGCTTCGCCTGCTCTGTGCGCTCATGCGGGGTGAAGATCCGGAAAACTATCTCTCACCCGGTCTGGATCAGTATATGGAAACCTTCAAGCATCTTGACGAAGTTCTGCTCACGCGCTACGCGCTGGCGCTGCTTTATGAGCGCGACGACACCGCTGCCGCACAACTCCGCACGGCCATATGCCGGGAAATGGATCGCTCCCCTGCCCCGCAGAATATCGAGCCCTATCTCTCCGCCATCGACGAACGCTCCCGTCTGCTCCGCGAGACTGCTCTGCCAACGTAAATCAAAAGCACTCCCTGCGGGGAGTGCTTTTTGCAGTTTCAGACGGTACCGCGAGCCGGTCCGACGGTAAGGCCGGATAACGGATCAATATTTTACACAGCGGTCAACATTCATAACAAACGCAGTGATGCCGCCGTTATACACCTTCACGGGGACAGCCGCCATGCCGACAGCACCGTTGGGTGACAGATACGCTGTTTCCAGACGCGCGCCCGCGTGCTTTTTCAGAATCTCCAGCGCTTCCTCCAGCCGCTTTTCCTCCAGGCCGATCATCAGCGTCACGCTGCGTTTTTTCAAAAAGCCGCCGGTGGAGCTGAGCATCGTAGCATACAGGCCGTGTTCATTGAGGTCATAAACAAGGGATTCAACATCGTCGCCGGAAAGAACGGCCAGAATCATTTTTTCACAAGGAACAATCATGTGTGCTGCCTCCTTCAGTCGTAGTTATAAGGGGTCCCTCTTTTGATTACTTTAGCACACTTGTGCAAAATTGTCAAGTGGAACATGGTCGAAGCAGCAAAAAAACTCCGCCCGCAGGCGGAGTTTTTTCCGATAGCTTATTTGAAAACTTCCTTGCTGTACTTTGCGATTGCTTCGCTGGTGGCGTCGTAAACGCCGGGGAAAGTAGAAGTGCCGAGACCGATGGAAGCGCCGGGAATGTAGTAGAGCTTACCGTTCTCGTCACAGGCACGCTTGACCTGTTTGGCGATTGTCTCGCGATCCCAGCCCTCATAGTCGATGCTGGCGCTGTCGATACCGCCCATGAAAGAGATCTTGCCGCCGTATTTCTTGATGAGCTCGGGGATATTGTTCGAGCACATAACACCCTGCCAGATATCAATACCCATTTCAATCATGTCGGGCACCAGCGTCGCCGCATAAGAGTCGGAGTGGTGAACGATCAGTTGCACACCGTGGGCCTTGTAATAGCCGTAAACCTCCTTATAGGCATCGAGGAAGAAGTCCTCGAACATCGGAACGGACATAAAGGTGGAAATCTGAGTGCCCCAGTCGTCGTGATGGAAGATCGCATCCGGCTTGATATGCGAGCAAATCTGCTCGGCAAGCGCAAGCTCGAAGTCGGTCAGGTACCGGATCAGGTCGTGCATATCGTCCGGCTCTTCATAAAGGTTCATAAGCGTCTGTTGGATCTCGCCGAGATGGTGGCACTGTTCAAAAATGCCGGGCGCAATAAAGCAAGTGGCAAAATATTCGTTACGATCGACGGCCTCCGCCTGCGCGATGAAGGGCTCCCACTCGGCGTCGGGGAACTTCAGGCTGGGTGCATGGACATACTCGCGCCAACGGGTGATGTCCTTAATGACGACCTTGTCCGGGCTATGCTCCGGGAAAGCGGCAACAACGTGCTCCGGCCAGGAGCGAAGAATGCCCCATGCGTTCTTCACATTCATTTCGCCGCGCTTCGGGTTAGGATTGTGCAGGCTCAGCGGGTTCATGATCATCTTCATGAACTCATACTGATTGACAAAGCGGTCGGGATGGCCGCCGTGGATGGTTTCCAGCAGATTCTGACGAACGGTTAACATGTTTTTTCCTCCTGTAAGTATGATTTGTTGGAATATACTTCGGCTGAGGGGCGGTTCAGAGCCGCCCCTCGCCGGGTTTGGCTGTTTACTTCCCGTTCTTTCTGGCGGCAATCTCCGCGGAATAGGTAGCGACCTTATCCCGGGTCAGGCGATAGCCGAACGTCATGATAATCGCACCGAGGGCAACGGCAATGGCGGGGAAGATGGTAAAGCCCATCGAAATGCCGCGTGCAACCTGCGGAGTGACATCGGATACAGGCATTTTGTTCACATAACCGGCAATGCCGAGAGCCAGGCCGATCAGCAGGCCGCGGCTGACAACGCCGATCTTAATGGGGATGTTCATGAAGCCCATGATCGCGCCGGTGGCGTTCGTACCGGTGCGGTACTCACTGTAGATCGCACAGTCGGAGTATAGCGCCGGGCCGCAGGCATTGGTCATGGTGCAGCAGAACTGCGCAAGGCTGACCAGAATGAGAACAGCCCATGCGCTCGTATGTACGAGGTAAGCCGCCACAAGCACAACGCACATCGCGATATAGCAGTAGATAACCGTATTTCTGGCCGAGAATTTTTTCGCGACAACCTTGGAAAGGTATGATGCGGCAACGCCCAGCGCGTTGGAGATCAGGATGAAAATCGGGGTCATGGATTGGTCGCCGGCAACATACTTGAAGTAGTACGCGGCAATACCGCTGGCAACGAAGCTGTAGATGTATTTGGCAAGATCGGAGCACAGAAGACCCAGTAGGAAGGGGTTCGAGGAAATCGCCTTGAGCAGTCCGGGCTTCTTTTCGGCTCTGGCCTTTTCGCGCTCGGCCTTCAGACGGGCAAGCTCCACCTCGCCGGGCTCCTCATAGCCTTTGAACATGACAAAGTGTGCAAAATAGCCCGCAACCATCAGCGCAGCAAAGACAAAGGCGCAAGCGCCATAGGAGTATTTTTCGCCGAGCCAGCTCGCGAACAGGCCGACAACAAAGGGGCCTGCATAGGAATAACTCAGGCGGGCAAGCTGCTGCCACAGCGTGCGCGAGGACGAGAGCGCCATGCGATCCTCCGGTGTTTTGGATGCAATATTAATCATTGCAACGTTTGCCACATAGGGAATATTCCAGACAATATGGCTGGTAATTGCCGCGACAATGATAATGATCGCTTCGCCGATGCCGTTTCCGAAGCTGATGAACTGGAACGCATAAAGGAAGGGTACCAGCCAGGGCGCCAGAATCAGCCAGGAGCGGTAGCGGCCCCACTTACGCGGCTTGGATTTGTTCAGGAAAATGCCGTAGACCCACGAAAGGGCAGCATCTACCACACTGGCAATGGTGGAGATCAGCGTAACCATCGAAAGCGCAAAGCCTGCAACATCCGTCAGGAAGAAGTTGAAGTAATAGGTCTCGATGTTGGTCATGTAGCTGAAGCCAAAGTCGCCGACACCGAAGAAGTATTTCAGCGCTTTGCTGATACCTTTTCGTTCCGTCGTTTCGGGCTTCTGTGTTTTCGTCTGTTCTGACATTTGCAAAAGTTCCTCCGTTTCTCTCAATTGTGTCTGTGAAAGCCTGTCATTCTCCGTTCGTATGTGCCGCGCCGCGCCCCCCTCTCAGCCCCTCCGGCCGTCCGTGCAAAATCCCGCACGGGCAGTTGAAAACCGTAAGGTTTTGTGGTAAAATAAAAGAAGTGTGAGTGAAAATGGCTTCTTTGTCGCATGGCAGTGCTGCGTATACAAAGCTCTTTCATTTTCTACGAATAAATTATCATTTTTTTCTGATTTTTGCACCGTCAATCAGCACAAAAATCATGGGCTTTTGTTCGTCATTTTTTCGGGGAGGACGGAAGTATGGACCTGAATCTGCAAGTTATCCGTGAAATGCTGGAGAAGCGCTTTGCCGTGGAGGCGCCCCGGTCTGCACATGAGTGTGTTTTCTCCAACGTGAGATGCTTTTTTGGTCAGGCAGAGCTTATGCGGCGGACACTGTATGTGCTCGACGGCGCACGGCTGGGCGAATTCTGCGCCCGTCCCGGTGCCGACGAAGCCTGCGCCGTCGTATGCGGCGATGCCGCTCCCGCTCCGGACGGCCCGGCCTGCCTGTTCGTCCGCGACGCCTCCGCCTCTCTGGTACCGGAGGTGCTTACGCTTCTCCAGTCCGGGCTGGACCGCATCCACGAATGGGATCTTCGTCTGGCTTCTCTCTGCGGGCGCGGTAAACCGCTGCGTGAGCTTTTACAGCTCGGTTATGAGATGTTCCGCAATCCGATGCTGATCTACGACCGCAACTACCTCATCTGTGCCAGCACACAGGGGCTCCATACCGTACCGGACGACCCCGCATGGCGCTCGCTCATTGCCGCCGGCTACTGGACGCCGGAGCTGAGAAGTGTCGTGCGTACCGAAAACCGTCACTTTCAGGCAAACGAAGCCGTGTACTACGAAACGAGCAGCTTTGAGCGAAACGCCGTGATCGTCCCCTTTGCGCAGCATACGCACTATGCCGGCACGCTGTTTATCATGGAGTATTTCGAAAAGATCACGCCCGGACAGATGTGCCTGATCCAACACTTTGCGGATCTGGTGCGCGAGGAGCTGCTGGAATGGCAGCGCTACGGCGGGGAAACGGTCTCCGATACCGAGTCGTTCCTCTGTTCCGTACTGTTTTCCGACGGCAGCGAATCGTATTCCGACGAACTGATCGATCAGCGCCTGCATGACCTGGGCTGGCGCAGCCGAGATCGCTACTGCGTTCTGGTTTTTGCGGATATTTTCCACCAGCGGCAGTATGTGCTGGAGCACATGCGCCGATGCTTTCCGGGCTGTTATTGCGTGGAAGCGGAAAACCGTCTCATCACGCTCGTCCGGCTGGAAAACGGCGGTATCGTCAACACGGAGCCGCTGGCTGAGGTTGTGCGCGAATCGGTCATGAAATGCGGCATCAGCGACGTGCTCCCGAATTTCTTGGCCATCAGCTATGGCTACCGTCAAGCCGTTGCCGCGCTGACGACCGGCGAGCTGCTTGACCCGACCTTCTGGTATTACCACTACGCCGACTACTGCGCCGAACATATGATGGCGCTGGCACTTCAGGGCGGCCGACCCGAAATCTTCTGCCATGGCGCCGTATTGACGCTCGACCGCGAGGATCATGAAACCGGCACACAGTATGTGGAAACGCTTCAGTCCTTCATTGCAGGCGGCTGCAACCTCAAGCAGGTGGCCGAGTCCCTGCATATGCACCGCAATACGCTGCAATACCGGCTCAACCGCATCGCACAGCTTGCGGGCATTGATTTTAAAAACGATGTGGAAGTCAAGCGGATTTTTCTTTCCATCAAGCTGCTGCGCGTGTGGCACGCACAGCACAGGCAGGAATCATAACCACCGGCCGTGCCGGTGGTATGCACTAGCCCCCTTGGGGCATGCCCATGGCCGAGCCTATAGGCT
>CAKUGQ010000029.1 GCA_934654755.1 uncultured Oscillospiraceae bacterium
TGAGCCTATAGGCTCGGCCATGGGCATGCCCCAAGGGGGCTAGTGCATACCACCGGCACGGCCGGTGGTTATGATTGCGCCCTCGGCGGACACCTCATCCGCCTCGCTATGCTCGGAACCTTCCCCTCAAGGGGAAGGCTTTGGGTGCGTTGCTTGAGATTGCCACGGGCGGCAAGCCGCCCTCGCAATGACAAGTGCCGGTGCATGAGATTGCCACGGCTATATCCGCGGCGGTTCGCCGGGTTGCGCTTGCATTTTATCCGTGCTTGGTATATAATCAGAAAAAAGGGACTGTCCCGGACGGAGGCTTGTTTTATGAAAGTTTTAATGCTAAACGGCAGCGCCAGAGCAAACGGCAATACCCGTGCTGCACTGGAAGAGATCGGCAGGCAGCTTGCAGCCGAGGGGATTGAATATGAAATCTTCCGGATGGACGGCGCACCCGTGCGCGACTGCATCGGCTGCGGGCAGTGTACCGAGCGCGGCTGCGTGTTTGACGACGATGCGGTGAATGTTTTCCTCGCCAAGGCGCGCGAGGCCGACGGATTTGTGTTCGGCACGCCCGTGTATTATGCCCACCCCAGCGGAAGAATTCTGTCCTTCCTCGACCGCGCGTTCTACGCGGGCAGCGGCGCTTTTGCGTTTAAGCCTGCCGCAGCCGTCGCGGTTGCCCGCCGCGGCGGTACCACTGCCAGCCTTGATACGCTGAGCAAGTATTTCGGTATCTCGCGGATGCCCGTTGCCGGCTCTACCTACTGGAATATCGCGCACGGCGCAAAGCCCGGCGAAGCACAGCTCGATGCCGAAGGAATGCAGACCATGCGCAATCTTGCGCGCAGTCTTGCGTGGATGCTCAAGTGCTTCGATGCCGGAAGGGCGGCGGGAATCGCGCTGCCGGAGACGGAACGCGGCGCACGCACAAATTTCATTCGCTGAATACCGCGCCGCCCTCCCGTGTGGAGGGCGGCTTTTGCTTGGCCCCGTCCTTGCGGGGAGCGACGCGACGGCGTTCCCGCGTGTCATTGCGAGGAGCGAAGCGACGTGGCAATCTAATGCCGGGTTTTGCAGGAGATTGCCACGACCTCTACGAGGTCTCGCAATGACAATGGGGTCAAAAGATTGTCATGGGCGGCTTTGTCACCCTCGCAATGACACCGTTCCTGCGCGCTCTCCTGTGGTTTTGCTGTGGGACACCCACGCTGTGTGCTGCGGCTCAGCAAACGAGCGTTCCGGGGGTTTCCGTGAAGCTGGAGCGTACTTCTATGACTACCCCGTGCCGCTTAGCCAGCTCCACGCAGCGGTCGTGCAGCACCTTTGCACCGTTTTGTGCCATCCTGTGCATCTCATCGTATCCGATCTTTTCCAGCTTTACCGCGTCCGGATCCTTTCTGGGGTCGGCGGTGTAAACGCCGTCCACATCCGTAAAAATGATGCAGCGGTCGGCGTGCAGGAACGCCGACAACGCAACTGCGCTTGTATCCGAGCCGCCGCGCCCGAGCGTCGTTGTATCGCCGTGCGAGTTGATTCCCTGAAAACCGGCGACGAGGACGATACGACCCTTTACAAGCTCTCGCTCGATGCGGTCACTTGCCAGCCCGACCACGTGGGCACTCCCATGGACGGCATCGGTCAACAGCCCCGCCTGTGCACCGCTCAGACTTACGGCCTCATATCCGAGCCGTCGCAGCGCCAGTGCACACAGGCTTACGGAACAGAGCTCGCCCGTGGACAGCAGCGCATCGAGCTCCCGACCGTCGCAATCGGGATCGATCTGCCGCGCCTGCGCCAGCAGCGCGTCCGTTGCACCCGCGCGTGCGGACAGAACGCCGACAACCTCGTATCCGGCTGCACGGTCTGCGGCAAGCCGCCGCGCCGCAGCGTAAAGCCGCTCGGCGTCTGCGACGGAGCTTCCGCCGAACTTTTCGACATAGCGTGCCAAAAAATCCCCTCCTTCCTAACACAATCTATGCCGCGCCGTGCCGAAACGACACAAAAATGACCGCCCTCCCGACGAATCGGAAGGGCGGCGATTGGGATGATTGCCCGCGTGGGGTAAGCTGTGCCTCTATGATAGCATACCCGACGCGCGAAATACGTCGGAATGTCTGACGGTCAGAAAACAATTCCGACGAAAATGCCGGCAATGACGCTCAGAAGATAAAGCGTTGCGATAATCGCGAGGTTTTCGCGCCAGTTTCGGTTTGTGCGCAGCAGCACCAGCAGGCCGATACCGGCGTTGCTCAGCAGCCCGGCAAACAGTCCGCCGAGGCTGATGACGCCGCCCAGATAGGATTCGGTGAGCACGACCGAGACGGAGCAGTTTGGAATCAGGCCGAACAGCGCCAGGATCGGTGCGCCGAATACGGGGTGGCTGAGGAACGTGCCGGAAAGCCGTTCGATCCCTACGGCGGAAAACAGCAGATTCAGTGCAATGTTGACCGCGATGAGCATGACCGTGATTTTCAGCGTGTGCTTCAGAGCGGCGAGGAAAACGTTGCCCTCATTCTCGTCGCAGTCGCAATGCTCACGACTGCAAAAGCTGTGGATGTCCTTATCCCGGCGCAGAAGGCGGCCGAGTGTCGCATCAGAAAGATAACCCAGAACAATGCCGAGCGCGGCTTTACCCGCAACAATGAGCGCGATTCTTCCGACGGTCATGCCGTCTCCGCTGCGCAGCGAAGCAAGCAGAATGGGAAGCATCTCATCCGATGTGGCGAAAAACACGGCCAACATTGTGCCGACGGAGATCGAGCCGGTGGAGAACAGCGTTGCCGCTGCACCGGAGATGCCGCACTGCGGGATCGCGCCGAGTAAACCGCCCAGTGCGGGACCTGCTCTGCGCGAATAACCGTGCAGGACCGACTCGTTGACTTTCCGGCTGCGCTCCAGCAGCTCCATCAAAAAATACGCCAAAAAGAGCACCGGGATGCTCCACAGACCGTCAATCAGACCGTCCAGAACGGTATGCCACAGGCCGCCGGCGTTCGTATGTGCGTGAAGAAACAGAGTCATAGATAAATCTCCTTCGATCGTTTGCCGAACCTATTATAGCTTGTCCTCTGAAAATTGCAACAAATCACGGGCAAAAAAATCACTGCGCGGGTGAATTCGTGTTGCCAAGGGCAATGATTTGTGTTAAAATAGCCGGGAGATCATCATTCGAGCCGAGAAAGAAGAGGAATTTGCTTGCAGTACATTGTATTGGATTTGGAATGGAACCAGCCCTGGCCCGGTTCCTATGCGGCAAAGCGGGTGCTTCCCGTGGAGATACACGGTGAGATTATTCAGATCGGTGCCGTGCGCCTGCTGGAGGACGGTACCGTTGCCGACGAGTTTCAGGTGCTGGTACGCCCGAAGTATTATAAAAAGCTGAACAGCCGTGTTTCCAAGCTGACCGGCCTTCGCGATTCAACCTTGCGCGATGAGGGCTTGTCTTTCCCCGAAGCGCTGACGCGCTTCCGCGAATGGATCGCCGGAGAATGCATCTTCCTGACGTGGGGCTTTGACGACATTACGATTCTGGAGGACAATATTCTCCTGCATGACGACGAACCGGACTGGATCCACAATTGGTATAACGTACAGATGATCTTCAACGCGCAGACAGGGTGCGGCACCTCACAAAAATCGCTTTCCAGCGCGATGGAGCTGATCGGCATTGAGCCGAGCCGCCCCGCGCACGATGCGCTCGGCGACGCATACCATACGGCGCTGATTTGTGCGCGTCTGGATCTGAAGCGTGGTGTGGAGGAATACGGACGTGCGCTGCGCAGCCATGTCGACGGTTTCCACGGCAATCCGCCCGCGGGCTGTATCAGCCGTTCCGTTTTTCACGGGTATGAGGACAAAAACGTCGCTATGACGGCGATGAGCAAGCTCAAAAACTTCTGCCCGCAGTGTGGGCGCGAAATGCCGAACGGAAATTGGCTGCCGCAGGAGGGTAGGCGCTATATGACGATGGCGACCTGCCCGGAACATGGGCGCTACCTGATCCGCATACGGCTGCAAAAGGATGCCGACGGCACCATGCGCGTCAGCCGCCTGGTCTATGAAGGTGCGTCGGACGCGGCACGGAAATTCGACGAGCTTTCCGCGGCAAAGCGCAGCGCGCGCCGCCGCAGACGCCGCAAGTCTGCCGCACAGAGGCCGCAGGGCGAAGCATGACGCTGACGCTTTCACCGGAGCTTTGCGACAGACTGCTGCCGTGGTTTGCCGCGCATCGGAGAGACCTGCCGTGGCGGCGTGACCGCGAGCCGTATCATGTCTGGATTTCGGAGATCATGCTCCAGCAGACGCGCGTCGAAGCGGTCAAGTGCTACTATGAGCGCTTTTTGTGCGAGCTTCCGGATGTCCGGACACTGGCCGAGGCGCCGGAAGCGCAGCTCCTGCGTCTTTGGGAGGGACTCGGCTATTATTCTCGTGTGCGCAATCTGCAAAGGGCGGCGAAGCAGATCGTTTCTGCGGGCGCTTTCCCGAACGATTATACAGCGCTGCTTGCCTTGCCCGGTGTCGGACGTTATACTGCCGGGGCGATCGGTTCGATCTGCTATGAACTGCCAACGCCGGCCGTGGACGGTAATGTTTTGCGTGTTGTTTCACGCTTGCTGGCGCTTGATGCGCCGGTGACGGACGAGGCGGTTCGCCGTGCCGTCGAAGCCGCGCTTGCACGGATCTATCCCGCCGGACACTGCGGTGATTTCACGCAGGCGTTGATGGAGCTGGGCGCGACGGTCTGCATTCCGAACGGTGAGCCTCTCTGCGATGCTTGCCCGATTGCGGCGCTGTGCCGTGCCCGCGCGTGCGGGACGCAGCGGCAATACCCCAAAAAAGCAGAAAAAAAACCGCGCCGTGTGGAAAGACGCACAGTATTTGTCCTTCTGCGGGAGGGGAGCGTTGCCGTCTGCAGGAGGCCGGAACGCGGTTTGCTGGCCGGACTGTGGCAGCTTCCGGACGTTCTCGGCGAGCTGGATACACCACAGGCGCTTGCACAGGCCGAAAGCTGGCATGTGCATCCGACAGGCATTGAAAAACGTGTGCGGCGCGACCATATTTTTACACATATCCGTTGGGAAATGACGGCGTACTACCTGCCCTGCGCGGAGCAGGGAGAATTCGTCTGGTTTTCTGCGGAGGAGCTGGCAAGAGGCGTCGGGCTTCCGACGGCCTACCGGCAATTTTTAACCGATCTCATTTCAGGAGGAACAGAAAATGGATAAGAACGAATACAGTCAGGACGAGATCATCGGTCTGGAATTTGACGACGGTACTGCTTTCCAATGCGGTATTATGGGCGTCTTTGTGCTTGACGGCAAGGAGTATATCGCGCTGGAAGCGCTTGACGACAGCGATGACGTGTACCTCTACGGCTATGTCCCCACGGAGGATGATTTCGAGCTGGAGGATATCCCCGAGGAGGAATTTGACAAGGTTGCTGCGGAATTCGATCGATTGATGGATGAACCGCTGTAAAAGCAGACAGGGCGGGCGCTTGCATTTGCAAGCGCCCGATTGTTATTCCTGTTCGACGCTTTCGGCGTGGATGGCGGATAGTTCATAGGCGACGCGCGGCTGCGTGCTGCCGTCTTCCATTTGCTTGATGTACTCGCGGCTTTGCAGCCGTCCCTCCAGATGCAGCGGCGTCCCGACAGGATAATAAGCTGCTGCCTGGGCGCATCTGCCCCAGAGAATACAGGGAATGTAATCCGCACGGCGGTACGGACGGTTTACGGCAAGCATGATATCGCAGATCTCTCGACCGAGCGGTGTGCGGCGGTAGACCGGCTCGCGGCAGATCACGCCCTGAAGCTCGGCGCAGTTTTCATGCGGTGCATCGATCGTTTCCAATGTTTCGGCGTAAACGGAGACTACAAGCCGTCTGCCGTTTGTGCTGCGGTTGTTAAAAGAGCGAATTTGTCCGTTGATGCGGACCGCGTCCCCTTCACCGAGCTCCGTCTGCGCCAAAAGCGACTCCGGCGCAAGCACCGGCAAGCGGTCAACTGCACCGCTCAGCCGTGAGACCTCCAGAAAAAAGGAGAAAAAACGCCGCCCGTGGTTGCTGTGCGAATAGGTCGGAGCGGAGCCGAGCGACCCGGTCAGCGTGATCAGATTCAAGGATTGTTCCATGTTCCCACCTCGTTCAACTTCTTATGGCAGAGTATATTCGTTGTGAGGTCTGCTTATGAGAAGGAAAACACCGCACCGTAGACGGGCGTTGCGGAAAGAAAAAAGAGGCGTCCCTTTTGGGACGCCTCATCGGAATGTCGTTTATTTGAACAGAACTTCGGGGTACTTCCCTTCGGTATGCATCTTTGCAATGGCTGCCTGAACGTCGGGAAGATCATTGTGGTAGGTCACGCCGTACCAGGTTTCGTCCGTGTGCAGCACACGAAGCGAACATTTCTTCTGCTCGATAAGCTTGTTGGTTACGGTCGAAAGGTAGAACTCACATTTTTCCGGCCTGACCGGCAGATTTTGACGCAGGAATACGGGGAACTCCTCGCGGATATAGCGTAGGAAGGACGAGCGATAGCCGAAGAGATTCATTGATACCACCGTGTCGCCGGACAGAGGGAAGAAGTGCTTTCCGTCCTCGGTGTAGACCGCGCCGTTTTCGCGCTTTTCAATGTGCGTGCGTTCCGTCAGACCGGTCAGGAAGCCGTCCTCAATTTCGCAGACGCCGCGTGCAACGGAACCATTGTCGGTCAGGGCATTTTTCAGGAGATAGCCGACCATTGCATATTCGTTTTCGTCGTGCGGCTCGGCAAAGTAGCGGGCGATGGACTCGAATGCGCCGCGGCCGTAGAAGTCGTCCGCATTGACCACGGCAAAGGGGGCGTCGCCGATGGCCTCGGCGGCACAGAGGACGGCGTGCGCCGTACCCCAAGGCTTTACGCGTCCTTCGGGAGCCGAAAAGCCCTCCGGAAGCATATCCAGCTCCTGATATACATAGCGAACCTCCATGTAGCGCTCCACACCGGAGGTGATGCGGCGGAAATCCTCGTCGATGGCGTGCTTGATAATGAAAACGACCTTTCCGAAGCCTGCCGTATAGGCGTCGTAGAGCGAGAAATGCAGGAGCGTATCGCCCTGCGGGTCGACCGGGGTGATCTGCTTGAGCCCGCCGAAACGACTGCCCATACCTGCAGCAAGAACGACCAGAGTGGGTTTTTTCATGGCAAAAACCGATCCTTTCTTTTTCCACTAATAGGCCAAGTATAGCAGAATCCCCGCTTACTTGCAATCCTTTTTTCAAGGAACGGTTGACAGAAGCGATAAAAAAGGGTACGATAAGAAAAAAGGAGGGCTCGTATGGAAACGATCTATGTAACGGGACATAAAAACCCGGACACCGACTCCATCGTCTCTGCAATGGCCTATGCCGCACTGCGCAATGCGCTGGGTGACCGGGAGTTTCGTGCCGCGCGTCTCGGCCACGTCAGTGACGAGACACAGCTTGTGCTGGATCGCTTTGGCTTTACCGCGCCGGAGTTGATCGCCACGGTGCGCACACAGGTACGCGATCTGGACTATGATACACCGCCTGCACTTTCCGCGGCGGTCACGGTCAGTCACGCATGGTCGCTGCTCAATGCCGACAGTGCCGTTGCGGCCATTCCGGTGACGAAGGATGACGGGACGCTGTTCGGAATGCTCTCCGCGGGGGATATCGCCGATTACGACATGGGCTCGATGGATCTGCCTCCGCTGGAGCAGATACCGCTGTTCAATCTTTTGAGCGTCATCGAAGGCCGTGTGCTGAATCAGGCGGGGGACCTCGTGGATACGCTCAGCGGCCGCGTGAGCATTGCGCTGCCGCAGAGCTGTGAGAATCTGCTGTTTACCGCGCAGGACGGTATCGTCGTCTGTGGAAGCCAACCGGATATGATCCGCCGGGCCATTGAGCTGGGGGTTCGCTGCGTGATCGTTTGCCAGTCGGAGGTGAGCGAGGAGCTGCTCAGGGAAAGCGGCTCGACCTGTATCATATCCACGCCCTTTGATGCCTTCCGTACGGTGCGCCTGATTTATCAGTCGATCCCCATCAGCCGCATTTGCCGCACACAGGAGCTTGAGGCCTTCCATCTGGACGATTTTGTGGATGACGTGCGAGAGGGGATGTTGAAAAGCCGTTACCGCTGCTATCCCATTCTGGACGAAAACGAACGCGTCGTCGGTACGCTTTCGCGCTACCATTTGATCCGTCCGCGCCGAAAGCGCGTTGTTCTGGTTGACCATAATGAGGCTGCGCAGTCCGTACCCGGTCTGTCACAGGCGGAGATCGTGGAGATCATCGACCATCACCGTCTTGCCGACATTCAGACGGGCAATCCCATTTACTTCCGTAATGAGCCTGTCGGAAGCACTACGACAATTATTGCGGAGATGTATCAGGAACGGGGATTGATGCCCTCGGATAAGCTTGCGGGCATGATGGCTGCCGCCATCGTATCGGACACGGTCATGTTCAAGTCACCGACCTGCACTGCCCGTGATCGCTCGATGGCGGAGCGTATGGCACGCATTGCACGGGTATCGCTGGACGAACTGGGACAGCAGATATTCTCGGCCTCCTGGTCGGATGACAAGCCGGCACGGGAGCTGTTGTTTATGGATTTCAAGGATTTCCATATTGCCGGGCACGATCTTGGCGTCGGCCAGATTACCTGCGTCAACTCTGACCATATTATGCAGCGCAAGGAGGAGTTTCTTGCGGAAATGCAAAAGACCATGCGTGAGCGCGGCTTCAGCCTGATGCTGCTGATGCTTACGGATGTCTTGAAGGAGGGCACGCAGCTCATTTATCTGGGCGATGAGGCGACCGTCCGACAGGCGTTCAATGTGGATGCCAAGCAGAATACAGCCTTCCTGCCGAAGGTGATGTCCCGTAAAAAACAGATCATTCCCGCACTGTCCGCCCTTTGGGGCTAAAAATGCAGAAAAGAGGTCTCCGGTCGGAGACCTCTTTTCATTCTCTCGTAGTATATATATTATGTTCAGCAGATACGATTTGCCGATATGGCTTTGAAGAGTTTTTTGAGACGGAAAAAGCTGGTCTCCATCGTTTGCGACAGATTCGGCAGCAGGCGGGAAGCGACGTTTTTGTTTCCCATCTTCGGTCGGACGGTCGGTTGTAATTTTTGCCGCAGCATAAAAGAGTCCGGTGGGAGGCGCTTTCTCAGAAAACGTTTCCCACCGGACTATTTTTAATTCAAAAGCACGATGATGCCGTGATTGGCTCGTGTGGCATTCAGGTCGATCAGACGCTGATTCCGGGAGCCGCGCCAGCGCAGCTCCAGACTACGCTCTGCAAGGACGAAAGGTCCGTCCACAAGAACGTCGGCGTTATCCGGCAGGGCGAGCTGTGCGGAGTCGCCGCGTTCGCACAGTGCCTCCAGCCGATAACCGGTATAAACCCAAACGCTCAGACCGCGGCGCCGCGCCTCGCGCGCGAGCATGGCGCATTCCGCCGCCTGCTCCATCGGTTCGCCGCCGGAGAGCGTCAGACCGTCGAGCAGGGGATCGTCCTCCAGATAACGGACGATCTCGGAAACGGACATCTCCCTTCCGCCCGCGGGATTGTGCGTCGTAGGATTGTGGCAGCCGGGGCAGTGATGCGGGCAGCCCTGAACAAAAACGGTCAGCCGCAGGCCGGGGCCGTCGACGATGGATTCGCTGACCAGTTCTGCAATGCGCATTATTCCGTCACCCCGTGTTTGACGCGGTCGCGCTCCTCGGCGCGCTTGCCGTTGTTGAAGCGGTCGAGCGTTCCGACGAGGTAGCCCGTAATACGGCGGATGCGTTCAAATGGCTGCTGCGCCGTTTCATGCCGGCCGCAGCCGGGACAGGTATCGCCGATGATGCCATTGTAACGGCACACGGGGTCACGGTCAACGGGGTGGTTGATCGAGCCGTAGCCGATGCCGCATTGCCCCATATAGCGGACGATTTTTTCGAAGGCATCGAGATTTTGCAGCGGGTCGCCGTCCATTTCGATATAAGAGATGTGTCCACCGTTTGTCAGTGCATGATACGGCGCTTCGAGCCGGAGCTTCCGGAAAGCGGTGATGGGAAAATACACCGGAATATGGAAGCTGTTGGTATAGTATTCGCGGTCGGTCACGCCGGGGATTGTACCGAAACGTTCACGATCCATCCGCACGAAGCGGCCGGAAAGTCCTTCGGCGGGTGTAGCAAGACAGGAGAAATTGAGGTGGCGCGCTTCGCTCTCACGGTCGGCACGGGCGCGGATTCGTCCGATCATCTCAAGCCCCAGCGCCTGTGCACGCTCGGATTGGCCATGATGCTCGCCGATGAGAGCGGTGAGGCACTCAGCCAGACCGATAAAACCGATGGACAGCGTTCCGTGTCTGATGACCTCGCGGATCTCATCGTCCGGGCCGAGCGTTTCGGAGTCGAGCCAGACACCCTGCCCCATGAGGAAGGGAAAATTGCGCACGCGACGGCGGCTTTGAATCTCCATCCGTTCCAGCAGCTGACCGACGACCAGATCCAGCATTTCATCGAGCGAGGCGAAGAAGCGCTCCGCATCGCCCTGTGCAAGAATGGCAAGACGAGGCAGATTGATTGGGGTGAACGAAAGATTGCCGCGATGTGCGGTAATTTCCCGAGTAGGATCGTAGCTGTTGGCAATGACGCGGGTGCGGCAGCCCATATAGGCGATTTCCGTTTCCGGGCAGCCTTCGCGGTAATACCGTTTGTTAAAGGGAGCGTCCTGAAAGGAAAAGTTTGGAAACAGTCGCTTCGCGCTGCATCGGCAGGCGAGCTTGAACAGGTCGTAGTTGGGGTCGCCGGGGTCAAGATTGACTCCCTTTTTGACGCGGAAGATCTGGATAGGAAAGATCGGGGTTTCACCGTTGCCCAGCCCGGCTTCCGTGGACAACAGCAGATTGCGGATTGCCATGCGCGCCTCCGGTGAGGTATCCATGCCGTAGTTGATGGAGGAGAAGGGCGTTTGCGAGCCGGAACGGGACTCCATTGTGTTCAGATTATGAATCAGGGATTCCATCGCCTGATAGGTTGCGCGGTCGGTTTCCTGCCATGCGTGCTGCGCGGCAAAGCGCTGCACCTGCTCGATTTGGCTGCTTTCGCAGCCGAAGCGCACAGCCAGAAATTCGGCCTCGGCGGATACATATTCAGGCTGCATGTCCAGTGACGGACGCAGAGCCTTTTCCTCCAGTGCGGCGAAAAGCGCTTTCAGTGCGTCGGTATCCGTGATTTCGCAGAGCAGCTCCAACGCGCGCGCAAGCTCTTGGTGATAGGCTCTGCGATAGCTTTTGGCAACGCCTTCAGCCATCGCATAGTCAAAATTCATAATACTCTGCCCGCCGTGCTGGTCGTTTTGATTCGACTGAATGGCAATGCAGGCCAGCGATGCATAGCTGGCAATGGACTGCGGCTCGCGGATATATCCCAGCCCCGTGGAGAAGCCCCCGCGGAACAAGCGCAGCAGATCAATCTGGCAGCAGGTGGTCGTTAACGCATAGAAATCCAGATCATGGATATGAATATCGCCGCGTTCGTGTGCAGTGGCGAATTCCGGCTGCATCAGATACATTTCCGAGAACTGCTTTGCGCTTTCCGAGCCGTACCGCAGCATGGTGCTCATGGCCGTGTCGCCGTCGATGTTGGCGTTTTCACGCTTGATGTCGGACTCGGAGGCGTCCTTGAATGTAATCTCCTCAAATTTGCGCATCAGGCGGGAATTAATCTGGCGGGCGCGGCTGCGTTCGTCGCGGTAGAGAATATAGGCCTTTGCGGTGCGGCCGTAACCTTCGCGCATCAACGTTTGCTCCACAAGATCCTGAACGTGTTCGACCTCCGGTTCGCCGGATTCCAACTCGAGCATCGTTTCCACCTTTCGCGCAAGCTGAGTCGCTACGGCCTCCATTCCTTCCAGACCGGAGCCGAGGAACGACTTGTGGATTGCGGCGGCAATTTTTGTGCAGTCAAAAGGTACGCGCCTGTCGTCACGCTTTTTGATAAATGTTACAGCCATGCTGCATCTCCCTCACAATATCTTGTAGTAGGCCGGTAAGCAGTCCAAAGATATAGTAGCGTATTCGGCCAACCCTGTCACGACAAAATGGGAGGGAAATCCTACAAAAATCAAGGGTCAAAATCGTGCAGACTGATGAAGCCACGTCGAAATCATAACCACCGGCCGTGCCGGTGGTATGCACTAGCCCCCTTGGGGCATGCCCATGGCCGAGCCTATAGGCTCA
>CAKUGQ010000030.1 GCA_934654755.1 uncultured Oscillospiraceae bacterium
GAGCCTATAGGCTCGGCCATGGGCATGCCCCAAGGGGGCTAGTGCATACCACCGGCACGGCCGGTGGTTATGATTCGTTCGACAGGATTTGCACCTCTATGGGGTGAAAAGTCAAGAAATTCGACAGAAAAAGCGAAATAAGGGCGGAAAAATGGGAGAAAATGAAAGAATTGCCTTTTTGCTGTCGAAAAATGACGGACGAAAACGCTGGCGCTTTTTCCCGATCCGTGATTGAATATGTCGAAGGGGGTGAGACGGATGAAGCGAAATATGCTGCGAATCAAGCGCCACATTCTCTCCGTTACCGGAAAACCGCTGCTCCTTGACTACCGATTTGTTATTCGCCGGGGTACCTTCGGTGTGCTTGTCTGCATGACTTCGGACGCGGGCAGGGAGGCGGCGGAAGCCTTTGCTTATCCTTATGACCCTGTTCAAACACTGCGCTTTCTCAGACGTCTGGCGGTTTATGCGGTAACACCTTGCACGCTGTGCGAGATTTGTGACGATCTGCAAAAGATGAGAAAAGACATGTTAACAAAAAAGAAATAAAATTATTACATTGACTTTGTATGGCTTCTATGGTATAGTATAAGTTAATAAAATATGCAAGTTGGAAGGAGCGTTTTTTTATGAAATGTCCCTATTGCGGCGATCAGGAGAGCAAGGTGGTAGATTCGCGACACTCCGAGGACGGAATGAGCATTCGTCGCCGCAGAGAGTGTCTGTCCTGTCAGAAACGCTTTACCACTTATGAGACCGTAGAAAGCCTGCCGATCGTCGTTGTAAAAAAAGATAATAGCAGAGAGGCCTTTGACCGAAATAAGATTCTGCGCGGGATGGTTCGCGCCTGTGAAAAGCGACCGGTGTCCATGGCGGATCTGGAGGCGGCAGTGAGCGACATTGAGCAGATTGTCCAGAATTCTTTGGAGCGTGAGGTGGATACGAAGCGTATCGGCGAGCTTGTCATGGAGCGCCTCAAGCCGCTTGATGAAGTGGCTTACGTCCGCTTTGCTTCCGTTTACCGCCAGTTTAAGGATATCAACAGCTTTATGCATGAGCTGAATAAGATTCTCGAGGAAAAGTGACATATGAAGGAGTGCCGCCTGATCGCGCTTATGCTGCTTATGACGCTTCTGTGCGCCTGTACCGTAGTGCAGCCTCCGGCGACTGTGCCGTCTACGGAAGCGACGTTTCCGTCTACCGTACTGCCGACCGAGCCCCCGATATCCGCACCTACGCCGGAACCGACGCCCGCGCCTACGGAGCCGGAGCTGGAGGAGGCTGATCGGGTGGTCTTCAACGGTTCGGAGCTTACGCTGTGGAGCTGGCAGGACGCACAGTATGTTTCAGCGGCGGAGCTTGCGCAGGCAATGCATGCCGTGCCCGTGCAGGACAATGAAATATGGACTTTGTCGATCGGCGCAGGGGAGCTTTCCGTTTCCTGCGACGGAATGGAGATCCGTTATAACGACACCCCGACGGAGCCGGATCACCCGGCAGTGTCAACCGGCGGAGTTCTCTATCTGCCGCTGAAAGCATTGACAAATGCATTGGCGATTTCCGAATATGTCGATCCGGATACGCAGCAGCGCTATCTGACACCCGGTGCGGCACGCTTCTCCGTCCCTGCCGGACACGATGTCCCCGTTCTGATGTACCATGCCGTCAGTGATGACCTCTGGGGGATTGCGGAGTTATTTGTCTCGCCGGCTTCTCTGGAGCAGCAGCTTGTTTATCTGCTGGAAAACGGCTATCAGCCGATCTGGTTCGAAGATTTGCGTGACTTGGATCGATATGAAAAGCCTGTGCTGCTGACTTTTGACGATGGCTATACGGACAATTATACGGAGCTGTTTCCGCTTTTGAAAAAATACAACGTAAAGGCAACGATTTTTGTCATTGCAGGCCACGTCGGCCTGCATACGAAGATGGATGCAGATCAGATCCGGGAGCTTTCTGCTTCCGGGCTGGTATCGATCCAGAGCCATGCCTATAGCCATGAATACCTGAGCGGCATGGGAAGAAAGACGCTGGAATATGAACTGGGTGAAAGTAAAAAGCTTATTACGCGTATGACCGGCCGGGAACCGTCGGTTCTTTGCTATCCTACCGGCATGTTCAGCGACCTCTCGCTGGAGGTCACTGAGCAGTATTATAATTTTGGGCTGAAAATGAACGGGGGAATGTACCACACGGACGACTCGCCCTACCTGATCAGCCGATTCTATGTTTCTCGTTGGACCGGGTTGGAGCGCTTTGCCTCCTACCTGACCGATACCTGTGCCGACTACCGCTGAAACCCCGAAGCATTCCCCCCACGCCTGCCGCGCGGCAGAGCAATCTAAATGAGGAGATTCCTATGGCTGTACCACTTTTGCGACTACAGGGCGTCTCAAAATACTACACCGGTGAGCACTCGGTTGTTTTGGGACTCAACAGCGTGAATCTGACGTTATCTGCGGGCGAGTTTGTCGCCGTCAGCGGTGAGAGCGGCAGCGGTAAATCCACGCTGACACACATTCTTGCGGGTGTTTTACCTTATGAGGCCGGCGAGATGTTTTTCAACGGAAAACCAACCTCCCACTATGACGGTGTTGACTGGGAACGGTATCGTTGTGAAAATATTGCGCTGATTTCCCAAAGCTACGGCATTCTGCCCGGAGCAACCGTCTGGAGTAATGTCCTGAGTGCGCTCTACCTGACCGGTATGTCGCGAAAGGATGCCGCGCCGAAGGCGGAGCAGATTCTGAAGCAGGTCGAGCTTTGGGATATGCGTAACCGCCGTGCGGCAAAGCTGTCAAGCGGTCAGAAGCAACGGCTTTCCGTTGCCCGCGCATTGGCAAAGCCGGCACCCATCCTGTTGGCTGACGAACCGACAGGAAACCTTGACCCGGAAAACAGCGCCAAGGTGATCCGACTGCTTGCGGAAGCGGCGAAGGAGCGGCTCGTGATTCTCATCACGCATGAATTTTCCGAGGCGGAGGCGCTGGCCACACGCCATATTGTACTTCAGGACGGCCGTGTTATTATGGACGCACCTCTGCGCGAGCCGAACCATCCGGAGCAGTTGCCTGCGGCGGAACGGTCGGAGCGGCAGAGAAAGACGTCAAGACGCCCCACCGACGGCTATGTTGCCAGACTGCAAATGCGGGCCCGTCCCGTTTGGTCGGCCATCATGCTGCTGTTCTTTGCCTTGACCGCACTTTCGGTCTTTGTGTTCCTGGGGACCTTTATTACACAACTTGACGACAACAGCACACGAATTTATGACAACACTGCTTTCAGAAACGGCGACATGCGACGGATTATTGTGCAGCGCGTTGACAAGTCGGATTTCAGTGATGCGGACTTCGCCGTGCTTGCGCAGCTCCCCTATATAGAGAATATTGAGCGTTACGGCTATGTGACGGATGTCGAGTATTCCTACCGCGAAAACATCGACTACTACTGGTATTATTCCCGTGAAGGCGATCCTCTGTTCGGGCCCGTTTCGACGGTTGAAACGCTTCTGTTCCACGAGACCGGCCTGTTCCTTCAGACGGCTCCGGCTGACCCGGACGGCTTCCTGACCGAGGGACGGATGCCGAAGAATTTCTACGAGGTGGTCAGTGGTGACGCAAGCCTTCTCGGAAAGACCTTCCCCATTTACTTGCGCGACAAGAATCGCTGGGGTACCAATACATATGCTTCATTCAACGTCACGGTGGTCGGTGTGACCGATCGCGGGCCGCATCTGTTTGTTCATGATGATATGGGCCGGATGCTTCAATCCGCCGCGATGCGTTCCTCCGTGGTCAATCCTGCTTTCTTCGGAAACTCCTATGCGTATTTTGCACCCGACAGCGGTGACCTCAAGCGCTATGACGCTCTGCTTAATACGAATCTTGTTACACGCTTCGGCGCTGGCTCCACCCAGTATATTGCTTCGGCACTCGATACGGGTGACAAATTCTACCTGAATCTTTCCGGCACGCACGATTCTCCGCTGATCGGACTTGTGATTGTTTCGGAAGAGGTGTTCCGCCGCATTGTCCCGCAAGGCTACGGCAATCAGGTTTCGCTGACCATCGAGGACTATGCCTATACCGACCAGACGCTTGCACTTCTGGAGCAGGTTGGCTATGTTTCCGTTTCTCCGTATCGTACCGGCTCGCAGAAGGTTGACGATACGCTGGCGACGGAACGTGTCAACACGCTTAAACTCTGCCTGATTGTGCTCGTCGCCGTTCTGCTGCTTCAGATTGTTGTTCTGCGCGCGCTGTTCAGTACGCAGACGGAGAACTACCGCCTGCTGAGCAATATCGGTTTATCCTGCCGAGAGGCAAAACGATCCGTGTTGTGGCAGTTCCTGCTCTTTACGTTGTTTGGGCAGCTCATCGGCTTTGCGGGAATCTTCATTGGGAATGCAAACGGGATTGAGCGGATCGCTGCAATTGTCCGCTATATTACCGTCGGCAGAGCGGCCATTCTGTCGGCGACGCACCTTATTGCTGCGCTGATTGCCGCCGGATGGGTGATGCGCTCTTTGCGCAAAACGGTTTACCCCTTCAGTCTGCAACAAACGGATCTTAACTGGAAACCGCTTGAGGAGGTGGATGCACAATGATCGAGATCAAGAATCTGAACAAGACCTACGATTCGCGCAGCCGCCATGCACAGCATGTTTTGCGCGACCTGTCATTGACGTTGCCGGATACCGGCTTTGTCTGCATCCTCGGCGCCTCCGGCTGCGGCAAAACAACGCTTTTGAATGCCGTCGGCGGCCTGGATACCTATGATAACGGTGAGATCACCGTCGATGGTGTTGCCATCAGTCGCTTCGGTGCGAACGGAATGGAGTCGGTTCGCAACCGCAGCTTCGGCTACATTTTCCAGAATTACTATCTGCTCTCAGAGCATTCCGTCGGATATAATGTCTATCTCGGGCTGCACAATCTGGATCTTAGTCACCGGGAGAAGCTCAAGCGTGTACGGCAGGCGCTCGCGGCTGTCGATATGGAACGCTACGCACGCCGTCTGGTCAACTCGTTGTCCGGGGGACAACAGCAGCGTGTTGCCATTGCACGTGCGCTTGCCCGCCGCCCGCGCGTAATCTTTGCAGATGAGCCGACCGGAAATCTCGACGAAGCAAACACCATGAATATCTGTACGCTGTTGCGTCAGATCTCACACCAGAGCCTTGTTGTTATGGTCACGCATGAGGAGCGTATTGCGCGTTTCTTTGCCGATCGAATTATTACCGTCGATACCGGCGGAATCAAAAACGATGAGACGGACTGGCGGCGCGGCTCCATGCTCAGCCAGGGCGGAGACAGCCGCTTCTATGCGGGCGACTACGAGGAGCAAAACGGGGAGCAGGAGGGATTTTCCTTCCGACTGCTCCATGAGCCCGGCGTCAAGGAGTTAAAGTTTACAATTCTTGCGCTGGCGGACCGGATTGTCCTGCAGCTTGACGACCCCCGTACGCTGACGACGTCAGACGGACTGCAGCCCGTGATTCTCGAAGGAAAGCGTCCCAGCCTGACGCTGGAGGACGTGGACAGGAGCAATCTGGAGGCGGAGAAGCTGCTGCCGGATAGTGCAGAGGAGAGCCGCTCCGTTCCCGGAAAGGGACTGACGTTCTCCATGCTCACAAAGGAAGCTGCGCGTCTCTGGCGTACCGCGGGAATCAAACAGGTCGGCGTATGGATCTTCCTGGTGGCACTGACCGTACTTACCACCTGGATCATCGGCGATTTCATGACGCTTTCTCGCGTGAACCCGGATGATTTTATCCGTACCGACTCACATGTATTCTCATTCACGGTAGAGCTGGATGAAAACTCACCGTATGACGGAGACCGCGCCCCGCTCAGTGCAGCGTACAGGGAATTCCTGAAAGCTTCCGGCATAAACATGGATTTCTATCCCGTCAGCGGAACTATGCCGCGTTATTCCTCCGAGACTTTCCTGCAGGTCGGCTCTCTGAATCAGGATTTCGGGCGATACAGCTATTCTCCTCTGTCGCGACTGGATCCTTCGACGATCGTTTACGGTAAAATGGCGGAGAATTCCGATGAGATTGTCGTTGACCGCCGTGTGCTGCAGACCCTGCTCGACAAGGGTGGTATTCTGCAAAGCGGAATGACAAATGTGGCGCAGTTCCTCGGCGTACAGTTGCAGTATGGGCGGCAGACCTTTTCGCCGACGATTGTCGGCATCTGCGACAGCGGTGAATACTCGGTCTATATGACTCCGGCTGCGCTTATAAGCTGCGCTTCCGGCGGAAAAGCCGTCATGGGCTTTGAGGAATTTGCCCGACGCTATCCGGACGATGCCCGCGATATTGACTTGACACCGGACACATACGACTACTGTGTCGTTAATATCTCTACCGCCGGCAGCGCGTTCCGTTATCAGGAAGGGCGCCTTTACAGCCTTGGCGGCATGGAATTCCGAATCGCCAAAGCGAAAACACTGGAGGATTGCTATGCCATTGCAATTCTTCGCGATGAAGACATTGCGCGGTACAACGAATTGCTGCTTTCTACGAATTTTATGGTTTACGCCGACGACCCGGAGGCGCTTACGGCCTATGCTGCTCAGCAGTCTCCGGCAGAGAAGAATCACGAGGTTCGTATTAAGATGGTTCACGAATATGCCAATAAGATGCGCCTCTATACCGAAAAGTCACATATTAAGGCTGACGCGCGCGTCATTCTGACTTTCTCGGTGATTGCGCTCGCAATGGTGATGCTTTACCTGTTGCAGCGCTCACGTATTTACGGCCGCATCGGTATGCTGGCGGTCTATCGTCTGCTCGGTATTCCCGGACGGAAGCTGCTTGCTATTTTTACCATGGAGAGCTTCCTGCTGTCGCTGACGAGCAGCCTTCCTGCAGCCGCATTGACCTACGGTGTGTTCCGTACTCTGACGGAGCTTCCTTCGGTTGAGTTTTCCATGTATCTGCCGTGGTACGCTGCGGCGCTTGTGTATCTGGCGACCCTGGTGTATCAGCTTCTGGTGACCACGCTTCCCGCGTGGCGTCTGCTGCGCTTACCGCCGTCGAGATTAGCTTCCAAATACGACTTCTAATTCAAAACCGCACTCCCTACGGAACCATCCCGTAGGGAGTGCGGTGTGTTTTTACGGTCGGACGTATGGGGTCAGAAGCGTTTTACAAGAGCGTCAGAAGTGCAAAGACCCAATGAGCGAAAACGCCGGCGCATAGACCGCCGATGGTGTGGCATATAATGGCGCGACCGGTGAGGTGTGTGCATTTCAGGCTGGACATCATGGCAACATGGGTGGAAAGGTAGCCGCTCCAGCACATACACATGGCGGTAAAGACGGCGACATCCTGCGCACCGGCCAGACCGGAGGACAAGAGTCCCGGAACAAGGCCAATGGCTGCTCCGGCAGCCCCGAGAGCAGTGATGGGAACCGCAATGCCTTCGGCACTGGTAAAGCCAAAGAGAGGTTTGAGAATGAAGGAAAGCTTCTGCCCCAGCCACGGCAGGAAAGCCACGCCTTCATAGGCTGCGCCGGTGTAAACGCCGCCTTCGCCCGGCCCATTGGTGAGGAGCAGCACGACGGAGCAGATAAGCAGAACACCGGGAATAATGTCCAGACCCATTTTTACACCGGAGGCACCGCCTTCGGTCAGTGCAGCCAGCAGTCGGGTGCCGACACCGCCGGGGCGAACCGTGCGAAGGGAAAGATCCTCTGCTTCGCTTCCCTCGGGTGCGTCGCAGTATTCCTGCGTTCCGAATGTCTTTTTTGTGAAGTGCAGCATGAGGCGCGTGCTGACGATACTGCCGAAGACTGCACCCAGATTTCCGACCAAAACGGCCAGGCCGATGTGTTCATTGCTGCCGTTAACAAGCTGAAGTCCAAGCATAAAGGCAGTAATAATGGCGCCCATACCGAAAGCCGTACCAAGATTGGTCAGAGCAGGAAGCTGATATTTCTTAAAGTAGCGGCGAAAGCGAGCGTCGTCCGCCAGTGTCAGAATCGCAGGATTATCGGAAAGGTAAGTGGTCACAACTCCAACGGAAGCCGCACCGGGAAGGCCGTAAAGGATGCCCATGAGTGGGGAAAGGAGCTTGTTAATCAGGGAGACCACGCCAAATTCCGTCAACAGAGCGCCCAGAGCGCCGGCCAAAACGGCGATGGCCATAATGTAGAACACGGTGTTCAGAAGCAGCTCGTAAGCGGTGTTCATCAGAGTGTTGAGCAAATTGATGATTCCCATTTTGCTGCCGAGCAGGGCAAAAAGCAGAACGAGGATGCCGAGAAAGACAAAGGCTTCCACACTGACGGCCTTTTTATAACGAACGGCAGGGGGCGTGCTGGGGGCGGCTTGCGTTTCCGGACATTCCATAGGGAATTCCTCCTCAAAAAATGATTCACGGGGATCAGGGTGAGCCTTGCGCGCACAACACCTATTATAGAGGAAGAGTCAGAAAAAATCAACAAAAATTTTCACGTATGAGAAATAGAGTTTCTGCCACTTTGACAGGTGCAAAAAGAGGGGGGCTTCCGACAGGAAGCCCCTGTAACTATCCCTCGCCGCGGTATTTTTTCTTCGTGGCGAGACCGCCGCGAATATGCCGTTCGGCTTTGTTTTGTGCAAGTACGGCCTTGACGGAGAGATAAAGTGCGTGATTACATTGCTCCAAACGGTGTGTCAGATCCTGGTGGACGGTCGATTTGGAGATTCCAAAATGCTGTGCGGCGGCGCGGACGGTTGCGCGCTGCTCAATGATGTAGGCCGCCAGGTCGCAAGCGCGCTGTTCGATGTTCTCTCTCATGTGCCAACCCCTTTCCAACGGATTTCTACCCAAGCGAGCTTCGCCGGAAGGGTAGCGCAGGGCGCGTGATCGATCTGCACGCCGGAGCGTGTGTCTGCGGTGCGTCAAGAAACCTTATGAGGGGAGGTAGGAAAAGATTCATAAATTCTTAATTTTTGCTTGACAAGAGAAGGAAAAAATGGTACAGTAGACGTGTAAATAGTCTTGACGAAGGGGGCGAAGGTCGTGTATCATATCTTGACAGACAGACAGACAGACAGACAGACAGACAGACAGCGGCCTTGGCCGCCTAGGAAAAATCGATTTAAATTGCGGCAGTTTTGCTGCTTACCCGCAGGGACTCTCTGCGGGTTTTCGTGCGTACACAAGGCGCGCCGCCAACTTTATGATGCCTGAGCCATCCGAAGGGTAGGTCTACCCTCCGGATGGCTTTTTGCGTTTTTCTGACATTGTCTGAGCGCCCTCAAAGCCTTCCCCTTAGGCGGCTAATCTGTCATTGCGAGGCCACGACGGTGGCCGTGGCAATCTCCTGTATGACTTTGCATCAGATTGCCGCGTCGCTTCGCTCCTCGCGATGACACAGGGCACCCCAAA
>CAKUGQ010000031.1 GCA_934654755.1 uncultured Oscillospiraceae bacterium
ACCTTGCCGAACAGCAGACAGCAGCAGGCGATGAAGAAAATCAGCGCCGCCAGCTTATTGGTGATGAACTGCGAAATACCCAGCGCAAAGATGCCGAGCCATTCCACCAGCGTCAGCAGGGCGATCAGGGACAGACCAGTCTTTCATTGCCGTACCTCTCAAGGCGAAGCCTTGATATACTTTAGCGCACTAATCCCCCAGGAAACCGTGAAGAACCTGTTTTTCGCTGAGTCTTCACGAATATAGTATTAGCTTTTCACTCCTTTCCAAGCGCTAAATGCATTAATATGTCATTAGCAAAAGGATAACGGTGGCCACTGAAAACCTGATGCAAAATCAAAAACTTAGGGGGCATCTCTATGGCTACAATTACTATTACCGGCAATGGTCACAACAGTGCGGTTACCTTGTATAAGATTCATCAGGGTAACTGTTCTTTTAAGAAGGATACTGCTACGTTTCATTCTCAGGTAAAGCTCATGCAGGAAGCACTGACAAGCATTGGCCATAATACGCAAGGTGCAGGTGGGAAATTTGACAGTAATACTTTGGCTGCCGTTAAAGCATTTCAGAAAGCAAAGGGACTGACTGCCGATGGTTATTTTGGCAAAAATAGCCTTAATGCATTGGAAGATGAGATTGGTAGGCATCTTGACCCGGATAACTGCGGCAATCAAGAAACTGGCGGGGACACTGGCGGAGGTAGCAGTCTTTCAGTGTCAGAATACTTGAATAACCTTGAGAGCTTTTGCAATTGCGGGTGGAAGTATGGTGCTGGTTATGATGCTTCTGCTAAGAAGATCGACTGCGCATATTATCCGTTTAAGGCCAGAAACGGTTTGGGAGCGCATGGCTGTACAACTGAATACAATTACTGCTTGTCCCAAAAGGGAACTATCGCCTCCCTGGGCGGCTATGATGCGCTTGAAGTTGGCATGGAGATCTTTCAGCAGGACACCAATGAACCAACCAAGAAGGGACACATGGGCGTTTACGCAGGCAAGCACATGCTGAACGGCAAGTATCAACATGCTGTATATCAGTCTTGCAGTTCTCATAATACGATCGACGTGAAGTACAATAATGGTGTTTCGACGGATTCTGGTCCGAACCTTACAGGTATGAACGGTAAATGGAAGTACTGGGGATGGTCTAAGTATATTAATCACTAAACATATAAATGCAGCAGGGTAGAATGTACTGCCCTGCTGCATTTATTTACCATTCAAGAATTACAGTCCATTCATCACCTGCTTCCTTGCTGCCTGAGAAGATCGGAACGATACGGAGTGAAGTCGTCGATGTTGGCAGTTCACCAGTGCTAACGAATTTTCCGCTTGTATTTGTCGTGTTAATCGTCAGTAAGAGATCCCCAGCGATATTATCATAAATGTTGAACCCGGAGACCGTTATTCTCCGGTCATTATCAAAAAGACAGGGTTCAATTTCGACTTCAACATTGTTTTGTTCAATAATGATGGTTCCACTCAAGATTTGAGTTCCGTCATTTGATGGACAGTTTTTTAAGTCATAAACTGTTCCCAGGCGAATCAAATCGTGCTTCACAAAACCGCGCACATCATCACCAGAGATGCTTTCAATGTATGACCAGTCTCCCATGTCCGCAAGATGATAAATAACCGCACCTTCGGGGAGAGTGACCAAGGCTGACTGAGAGAACAGCGGATCATCAGTGACTACAGTCGTGTTTAAAAGTGTGGCTCTTTGCGGGGAAAAGACTAGTTTTTTTACAGCGGCAAATTCGGGTAACGCTTTCTCTGAGATCCAACCAAAGCGCATATGATCTTTATCGATTGCGTACTGTATCAAAATCCAGCCATCTTCCCTCCCGAAAACCTGTATCCAATCATTGGTAGAAACAGTTGCTTTTCCGTTAGAGGCACGTAAGTAATCCTTGCCAGGACCAGAGTAGACATCATACTTTTGATCGCTTCTAAATCTGATATTCTGAGCCGTCAACTCTCCCGGAGGAATGCTTGGAGCAATAGTATCATATTTCTCATTTGGCAAGTTGTATTGTACTTCACATTTCGCAACAGGTATCATATCGATCATTAGGCAAATAAATAGGAGACTATAAATGAACAAATCACGAAAAATGCACAAAATTATCCTATTACGCCGAAAAAACATTTTGAGCAAAGGCGACCTCCAAAACACAATTTCTGAAATAATGATACCTTTCATCGAAGCTCCCAATGTGCCCGGTGACAGTGCAACACAGAAAGTGAACAAACGAAAGAATGAGCCGCATTCTTGTGATGCCTTTTTCCTTGAAGCTCTCGATGTCCACCGGCAGCTTTTTAGTCATCATGCGGCAGTACCCTCCTGTTCATTGCGTCTTTTCTTCGCTCAGTATATCATGTTTTAAGCACTGCTTCAAGGTTTCCCTAAATCACGATATGGAAATAGAAGAATTCACCCGCGCACCCAATCCTTCACGCACCGATTGAAATCGGAAATCCGCTCCAAAATCCACTCGGCGGCATACGGCAAAGCAAAGACGCAGAAGCTCCCTGCAAACATGGCTGCGGCTTCCCTGAGCGTGACCTTGCCGAACAGCAGACAGCAGCAGGCGATGAAGAAAATCAGCGCCGCCAGCTTATTGGTGATGAACTGCGAAATGCTCAGCGCAAAGATGCCGAGCCATTCCACCAGCGTCAGCAGGGCGATCAGGGGCAGGGTAGCCAGTTTCAGCAGGAACGTCATGTTCTGCACCTCCGTATCGTTATCGGTATTTCTTCCTGAGTAGCTGCGTCAGACCGAGCAGGACGGAAGCCGCCATCATCAGCAGACCGACGACCATCATTGGCGTAACCGGGAGGTCAACGCCGGTCTGAATGACGGGCGTGTTGGTGATGCGTGCAAGCTTCTGCGGCGGGATGTAGGATTCGTCAATGGTGAACGTGATTGCTTCGTCGGTCCTGGCATAGCCGTCCAGCGGGCGGGTTTCGCGGACCAGGTAATTGCCCGGAACGAGATTATCAGCGCGTACAATGCCGTTTTCATCGGAAACCAGCTCGCGGATGAACGTCCCCTTGTCGTCATACAGACCGAAGCGAACGCCGGAAAGCGGTTTGCGGCGGTGATCCGTTTTCTCGAACTCGTAATGGTTCGGGATGTTGACCAGCGTAACCGTCTGGTCGTTCTTCCAGTTATAGCCGACGTGGAAGGGATAGTCGTCCATCAGGTTAAAGCCTTCCGGCGCTTCATCCTCGCGGAGAATCCAATCGCCGACTGTGAAGCCGATGATTTCAAACTCGCCCTTTTCGTCGCTGACGGCGTGGGCGGCGACCGTTCCGCTCTGCGCGTCGATGAGAGAGAACGCAACGCCTGCCAGCGGGTTTCCTGCCGTATCGACCTTCTTGAAGGTCAGCTTCATACGCTCGTTGGGAATGACGGCAATCGGCTCGGTCGGATTGACGAACGTGCCGTCAAGGGTCAATGTCACCTGCGCGCTGCTGGGCAGGTAGCCCGGAAGCGGCTTGCTTTCAACGACAGTATAGCTTCCATACGGGATTTTTTCAAACATGGCGATACCGTCTGCATCGGTCAGCACTGTAGCGACGACTGCGCCGCGCTCGTTTTTCAGCGAGAACGCCACACCCGCCAGCGGCTCGTTATGCTCGCCGACCTTTTTCAGCGTGAAGCGCGTGAAATCGTCGCGCAGAACGGTATCCCCGGAAACATGCCCGTCCTTGTCCACGGTGAAGGAACAGGTCGTTTCATTCAGCGCGTATCCTTCGGGGGCAAGCACCTCTTTGAAGGTGTAGCGTCCCGGCGTGACGGGGATATCGGGGATTTCGCCGTTCTCATCGGTAACGGCACGGTAGATGACCTCTCCCTGCTCGTTCCTGACCTCGATTTCCGCGCCCGGGACGGTTTCCGCGCCGGTAATGTCGGTTTTGGTCAGCGTGACTTTGGTGTAAATCAGCTCGTTACGCACCGTTTCATCCGGTGAAACGCGGATGACAGGCGCATCGTCCGCCTGATTTTCGGGCGAAATCCGTACATCGAAGCGGTTCGGGTTGAGCTTCCAGCCCTTCGGCCCGTCCAGCTCCCGGATGGTATATGCGCCGTGCGGCAGATTGCCGGAGAAGGTCAGCTTGCCGTGCATATCGGTCATGCCGACGGCGATAAGCGTATCGGCGGGCAGCATACCGTCCGCATAATGGATGTCGTCGGCATTGTACAGACCGAACACAAAGCCCAGCCCATAGGTTGTGGTCAGCGCTTGGCGGATATATCCGTCTGCGTCCGTATAGGGTTTGAGGACTTCCTTTTCTTTTTCGAGCTGAATTTCAGCGGACAGATATTCGTTATGCGCTTTGACGGTGACGGTCACCAACGGCGTGTGTCCGTCGATGGATTTCAACTCGACTTCGTACACCTCATCACTGCACACATATCCTTCGGGCGCGGCAATTTCCATCAGCTTGTACTTACCCAGCGGCAGCTCCTTCGACAGCTCTGCGCCCGTTCCGCTGGTCGTGATGGTGTCCACCAGCTCATCTTTTTGATACCAAACTGTACCGTCACCGCCGACGATTTCTTCCGCGGCGCGTACTTCAAAAACAGCATCCGCAAGGCAGCGTTCTTCAAAGACAGGAGACTGATATTCAAAGCCCATTTCGGTTTTACTTTCAAAGCCGACGAGCTGCAAGCCCTTCTTTTCAAGGCAGATTTGCCCCATAACCGCTTCATTGGGAATCTCGATGTCCAGCTCGTACACCTGGTCGGCGGTATCGCCCGTCTTGCCGACGAACACGGGCAGGCTTTCCGTCCGAATCAGGTATCCTTCGGGAGCTTGAATCTCCTCGATGGAATACAGACCCCAGCCGACTTCTTCGGGCAGCGTCACACAGCCGGATTCATCGGTGGTAAACGTGTCGAGCGTCTGCTTTTTCGGATAGTAGACGGTCTGCGTCACGGTGTTGCCGTCCGCGTCCTTGAGCTTGAAAGACGCGCCCGCCAGCGTGACAGGTTTGCCGGTTCTCGCATCCGTTTTGATGAGCCGCAGGCGGTAGAGAATCGGGCGGTCATTGAGCGTCAGGATGGGTGGCTGGATGGGATTTTCTTCGCCGGTGATTTCAAAGAAGATCGGCTTTTTGATTTCAAACCCGTCTTTGCCGACCGTCTGCTCCAGCACATACACGCCATACGGGAGCAGCTTGGTTTTGGCATACCCGCTCTTGTCGGTGATGAGGTGGTCGCGCTCGAATTCGCGCGCGTTTTCATACGAACCGGCTTTCCGAAGGTAGACGTGGAACTCCGCGCCTTCCTCCGGGGTTTCGGTGTGCTGGTTGTCGGTTTTGTTGTCGCCCAGCACCTTGACGATGGCCTGTGCGCCGAGCTTGATCTCGTTCAGCTTGAGCGCATCGTAGGTGACGACGGCTTCCCTGGACTGTGCGGCGGCGCTGGCGGTATCGACCAGCATACGCTCGTCACTGGGCTGATAGCCGACAGGCGGCGCAATCTCGACGATCTCATACAGCCCAGGCCACAGCTCGTCGGTGGTCGCTGCTGCATCCTCGCCGGAGGTCTGGATGGCGTCGATGACCGTTGCGCCCCTGAGCCAGATCACGTTGCCCTGACGGTCAAGGATATCCGCGCCTGCCAGCACGCGGAACGTCGCGCCGGTCAGCTCGCCGTCGCCGCGGACGGAGGGCGCGTCGGTCTGCGCGTATTCGTCTTTGTCGCGCTTTTTGATGCGGATGCACGTCATAACGGGCTGATTGGTCGCGGACAGGTCGGTGGTTTCATCCGATTTCACGGTCGCGTCCAGCGTAATTTCTTCAAAAACATAGCCCGCCGTTTCGCCATGCTCACGGACGAGATAGCGTCCCTTGCGCAGCGGCTCGGATACGGCGACGCCGTTTTCATCGGTCGTCATGCTGCCGACCAGCGTATTTCCATAAGCGTCGTTTTCATAGATGTCGAAGGTCACACCCGCAACGGGATTTCCGTTTTTGCGATCCGTCTTGGTCAGGCGCAGCCATCCTTTTGTCGGCTCATTCGTCGCGGCGATTTCATAGGTTTTTCCGCCCTCGAAACAGTCGATTTCCGTCTGGAACGGTGCATCGACATAGTGCGCGGGCACGGCGGTTTCTTCGATGCGGTATCTGCCGTAATCCAGCCAGTCGGTTTCTGCGATGCCCTGCTCGTTGGTGGTGAGCAGGATGGTTTCGCCAACGCCCGCGCCGTTGGC
>CAKUGQ010000032.1 GCA_934654755.1 uncultured Oscillospiraceae bacterium
TGTAGAACAACTTGTTTTTTCAAATTGTCCAAGGTGTTTCTCTTTCTCGTTGTTTAATTTACAAGGTTCACTGCTGCATTACGCAGCATTCAGAAGCGTTCGGAACCTCATCGGCTTGTTCCCTCCGTTCCGGCGCGACTTCCTTATTCTAGCACGTCGAGCTTCGTTTGTCAAGCACTTTTTTCGAGATTTTCCATCTTTTTTCGCACTCGACTCGGTCTTCCCAAACGGCTCCGCTATTTTATCACCAGTTCCCCGGTTTGTCAACACTTTTTTTCGGATTTTCTGATTTTTTTTCGCGTTTCTTTCCGGCTACCAACAGTAGTGCCATCAGAGGAATCAGACCCCAAAATATGGCACTGAGCCACGCAAGAAGGCGTTCGCTCAGACACACGCTGAGCCAGATCGCTCCACTCCCAAGCAAAAAGTTCACCGCCGGGGAATAACGGAAGCTCGGCGCGAGCGCACCGGCAATCTCCGTATTGATCGCGCAGAACTGTCCCAAAAGCGCAAAACCGCCGACCGTAAGTGCGGCGGAGACGAGCGGCTCCAGCCGCTCCATCGCACCGAACAGAGAAACGTTCTTGCTCATGAGATAAAACGCAAAGGGCTCGCGCGACGCAACCGCAGGCGATACGACACCCGCCGTAACAAAGGCGGCGGCAAAAACCAGCGCCACGCTCCCCGTCAGCCACGTCCACAGGCGGCACTTTGCGTCGCACCGCACTGCAAGAAGCGCTGCGCTCACCGGCGCAAGCAGCGCCGTCAGACGCGCAGGCGACAGCTCCGTAACCGGCTTCAGCCAGCGGACTTCCGCCTGCGCGGCTCCGAACGCCAGCACGACGGCGTACAGCGCGGCAAGGAAAAAGAAACCGATCGCCGCAACGCGCCCGACAGCCGGCGTCCCCTTCCCTGCCGCGTAAGCGGCCATAAGAAGCAGCAGCAGGCCAATCAGCGGCCGTGCGCCCGCGCTGGGATAGGCATCGCACAGACGTGCGGCGGAAGCGCCGAGCAACAGAAGATTTCCCGCATACACCAGAACAAGCAGCAGCCGTCCACCCGCACACTCGCTCAGCAGCCGAACGGGTGCGGCACAGCCGCGGCGCAGGCGGCAGCAAAATGCGATCAGCAACGCAACCGCCAGTGCACCGGCCGTGGCCCAAAGCCAACCCGCCCGCGGCAGCATCAAAACGGCGGAGACGCTCAGCGTTCCGAATCCCAGCGCGCAAAGCTGCCGCGGGTGCGGTGCGCGCACCGCTTACTCCAACGCCTGCGCGCGGAGCTTCCCGACGGTCTGGGCGCTTTCATGCGCGTTCAGCAGCGCATTGAGCGTTTCCGGGTCGCGCACGCTTTCGCACACATAGACCTGCGCGGCAGGACGCAGATCGCCGCTTTCCAGAATTTCGTCGAGCAGCTCCGGCGAAACGGTCAGATTCTTATCGCAAAACACGATCTGCTCGGCCGTATCCAGATAGACCTCGCCCGCAGCCTGCTCGCGCAGATAGGCAATGGCCTCTTTCCACGAACGTCCGATGCCCTCGCCGAATTCCGTCACAACGCGGACGACATCGCCAAACGATTCGATTTGCAGGCTCTTGACCGGCAGCAGCGTTGACGGATCAAACTCCCGAAACGGCCGCCCGATTACAAATACGAGCGCGATGACAAGGACGATGATAAGAAGCAGCTTCATAAACTCTCACTCCTGATTTCTTAAATCCTGCGGGTGCAGTCCCGCATCGCGGAATTTCTGCCGCGCCAGACGTCTGCGCAGCAGCGCGTTCGCACCGCGCACACCGCAAAACGGCGAAAGATAGGCAATATCAAAGGATTCCAGCCCCGCCAGATGGATCAGCAGGCACAGCGCGCCCGCCGTCAGGCCGAACAGTCCACCGAAGCCCGCCAGAAGCGCCAGCAAAAAGCGCCACAGGCGCAGTGCGCCGGCAAAATCCCGACCGGGAATGGCATAGCCGCAGATGCCCGCTGCGGCCACAACGATCAAGGCGGCGGGCGACAGGATCTTCGCGTCCACCGCAGCCGTTCCGACGACCAGACCGCCGATGATGGAAAGGCTCTGGCCGATCGACTGCGGCAGGGAGACGCTTGCCTCCTGCAGAAGCTCAAACGCCATCAGCAGCCCCAACACCTCCAGCACCGTCGGAAACGGCACCGCATGCTTACTCTCGATGATCGCCTCCAACAAACGTGTCGGCAGCATCTCCGGGTGATACGCCGTCATTGCAACATAGAGTCCGGGCAGCAACAGGCTCAGCAGCAATGCAAGATAACGCAGGACGCACACGAATGAGGCGGAGAGGAAATCCATCCCGCGATCCTCGGCGGAGCTCATCAGATAGGCCAGATCGACCGGCGCCAGATAGCCCAGCGGCAGGCCGTCGACCAGCAGGCCGACACGACCGTCCAGCAGCGCCTGTGCAAAGCGGTCGGTACGCTCGGTATATTGCAGCAGCGGAAACGCCGTCGCCCGCGATCCAGTCAGATACTCCTCCACGGCGGCAGGCGTAACCATACCGTCGATCTGAATTTCGGACAGTCTCTTTTCCATCCGCGCGATAAGCGACGGATCGGTCAGACCGTCCAGATAGACCAAGCTGACGTTCGTCAGACTCCTGCGTCCGACCTGCGTTTCATAAAACCGCAGATCCGGCGAACGCAGATGCCGACGCAAAAGGCTCGTATTGGTGCGGACCGTTTCGGTGAAGGCGTCCTTCGGACCCTTGACGGTGTTCTCGACCTCCGGCGCGGAGGGCGAACGTTTTTCTCCCGTCTTGTCCTCAAACGCGATGGCGCCCGCCTCCCCGAAAAGTACCACGCTGTAGCCGTTGACGAGCTTGGAAGCCACATCGTTCAGATCGCGGCACGGCTCGGCAACGGAATTATAAACCGTCGAATGCAGCGCGCGATCGTAAAGCTCCCGCAGTCCGGCGGCAGCACTGTCCTGCATCAGCGGTTTGACGACAAATTCGGAAATATCCCCGCCGGAGGTCAGGCCGTCGATTGCATAAAGCACCAGCACGTGTCCGCCGATGTGCAGCTCACGCAGGTTCAGGTCGCCCGCGCCTTCAAAAATCGATCGAATGTTCTCGTCCGTTACCGGGCCGCAATAGCCGCCGTCGGGCGAGCGTTGCACAGCCATAGCACCACCTCGCAGCTTAGTATGGCACGGATTGGAATTTTTATACCCTGCGCCGACGCGCAAAAAGCGGCCCGCCTCGGTCGGAGGCGGGCCGCACATACGGCGTTGCCGGGTTTTATTTTTCTGCGGTTTCGGTTTTCTTATTATTGTTGCGGTAGATAATGTCGAAGATTCGCATCCGGCTGAAGTCGTAGCGCACGGGGTACTCGTTGTTCAGCTCCTTCAGATGCTCGGTGGTCATGGCGGAAACAAGCGTTCCCTTCGCCGCCTCAAACCACGCACGGGTCTCGGTGCGGCCGACAAAGTAGATAATGTGGTATCCGTAGGCCGTTTTCACGATGGCGGAATCGCCGTCCTTGCGGGCTTCATCGAAAATCCAGTCGTTAAACTCATCGACCATCTGGCCGGGCGCAACATCCTCATACAGGCCGCCCTTGTCGCCGTTCGTGTCCTTGGTGTACTCCTTGGCAAGCTCGGCAAAATAGTCGACGGTCGGGTTCTCCTTCCACAGCGCATAGACCTCGTTGGCCTTGCTCTCGGCGACGGACCACGCGCTGGTAGACCAGGTCTTGCTGCCGGAATCGGATGTGGTATCCTTCTCGCCCTCGGGCTGGATAAGAATGTGCCGGACACTGACGTTATTGACCTTGGGATACTTTGAATAGGTCGTCTCGGCGTTCTTCGTGTATTCCTCCTCGACCTGCTCGTCGGTGAAGGACTTCTGCGCATTGGCATAGATGACGTTGTCATAGTAGGCCATGGCGGTATAGTAGAAACGCAGATAATTCTGATAAGCGGCGAGGTTCACACCGTCGCCGAACTGCTCCTGAAGATAGGTGTCGATATCGGAGAAGCCCTCTTTGGCCGCTTCGGCGGCAAATTCGCCGTCCGGGTCGGTCACATCGTTGATCTTTTTGACCCATTCCTCAGGCAGCTCAAAGCCGTCCTTTTCCGCTGCGCGGCCCATGGCGTAGTAATTCTGGAAGTTGATGGTCGTCGTTTCCAGGAAGTACTGTTCCCAGGTGCGTCCGTCGGTAGCGCTCTGCGCGGAAAGCGACTTGGAGGCACTCAAGCCGACATAGCTCAGGTAGCTGCTGTAGTTGTTCATAAACTGATAGACATCCATCCAGAACAGCACCTGCAGCTCGGCATTGGTAATCAGCTCCTCGCCGTCGGTGCCGACCGCAACGGTGCGGTTCATCGTCCAGCTTCCGGGCTTGGCGGAGGTAACGGAGTAATTGCTGCGAGTGGTGATATCGGTCGAGCCGTAATGCGGCACAAGGAAATCGATCAGGAAATAACCGCCTACGCCCAGCGCTGCGATCAGAATACAGGCGGCGGTAACAAGCGCGATCAGCCGCTTCGGCAGACGCTTTGCCGCCTTGCGCGCACTGATGGTCAGATCCTCGCACTGCGCGTCCAGCATGGCAAGGAAGCGGAGCATTTTCTTCTCCGTCTGGAATATGAAGGTGTAGGCCATGCGGCTCTTGGTGGTCACACGGCAGGCCGTGTCCCTTTTGCGGTCGCGGCGGCAGAATGTCAGCTCGGATAGGGGGACGGTAATCGTATCACCGTCGGTCACAACGGTAAACTCCGTTTCTCCCAGAACGAGCGTTCCGGGTGTTTTCGAACCGTCGGGGTAAAGAACGGAAATTTTCTCCTCAGTCATGGTGTCAGCTCCTGTTTTTGGGGATATTTTGTCTATTGTAGCACATCGACCGGCAAAGCGCAAGACGAAATCCCGACAGATCCGGAATTTCCTCCGCCCCGGACGAAAAAGGCGGCACACCGCCCGTGCCGTCCTTGGCCCCGTCTGTACGGTCCGGCAGCACGCAGAAAAACAGCAGGCCTCCGCCGGAGCCTTCCGTTTTTGGTGCAGGTAAAGAGACTTAACTCTGCATGACCGTGGGGTCAAACGCAATATGCTTGCCATGTAACAGGCGACATTATATTTTGCTCAAAAAATCATCGGCTTCTTTTCGGCTTTTGAAAACTATGACCTGTTTTTCCGTCCTGTATTTTTCGATCAAATCATATAGTCCCGGCAAAGAATGACTGGCAAAGCCTTTGATAAATTCCTCAAATTCCGGATCCAATTCTTTTTCTATCCACGGCATATCATAACGGACTTTTCCGAGCCGGTTGGTCACTCCCTGTAAACAGACCTCGGGCGGCAAGTCGAAGAGAAAGACCGTATCGCATTCTTTGAGCCGCATTTCAACCGTTCTTCCATAGTCGCCGTCAATGATCCACTCGTCAGCTGCAAGTATTTCCAATAATCTCTGGTCAAATTCTTCTCTCGGGATATGTGTTTTATCGGGCTTATGCCAGATGGCATCAAGGTGATATAACGGCAGACCCGTTTTTTTGTTCAGTTTTTCCGCAAAGGTGGTCTTGCCGCTTCCGGGGCATCCGATTACGATTACGCGCTTCATTGTGAGTCCTCCTTTGCCGTTTTGCAGGAAGCAATCAGCAACCCGCAAATACTACCGTGCGACCTCCCGGTATACGGATATTACGAAAAAGGAACCTCTTTTGTCAGATAGACAAAAGAGGTTCCTTTTGTGGTGCGCGAGGCGGGACTTGAACCCGCACGTCCGGAGTGGACACTAGAACCTGAATCTAGCGAGTCTGCCAATTCC
>CAKUGQ010000033.1 GCA_934654755.1 uncultured Oscillospiraceae bacterium
GGTGATGCCGTTTTCTACCGCCCACAGCACAGCATCGTAGTAGTAGCTGCCCACAGGAACGTCGGTGAAGGGCATGGCGCGGGTTTCGGGTTTGGGACTGCCAGCGGCGCGCCACAGGAAGGTCACGGCCTGCGCACGGGTGCAGATGCCGTCCGGGGAGAAGTGGGTATCATCGGTTCCCTGCGTAATGCCGTTCTCCACTGCCCAATCCACAGCGTCCTCATAATAGCTGCCCGCCGGAACATCGACAAATATCTTGATCGTTGCAAAGCTCACCACAATGGTGTGGGCCTTCCGAACATTTTCAAAGGAATAAGACGTCACCGCCCCCACGCTCTCGCCGTCGATCTTGACGTCGGAGACGGCATAGCCCTGATCCGGGGTGATGGTGAAAGTCTGATCTCTGCCTCCGCGGACGCTAACATTCCCGCTCGGCGAGATAGCCCCGCCCGTCCCTGCTGTCGCCTTGATGGTGTAATAGCTGTGGCCGCCGCTGCCGCCGCCAGTGGCGGGGATCGTTTCTATTTCCTTGTACTGGCAGGCTGTACAAATGCGTTCTTTTTCACCGGTCTGGCTCGACGTCGGATTTTTGGTGATCGTCCAAGCGCCAAACTTGTGTGCGGCCTTTGTGACAGTCACCTTGCCGCAAAGCGAATATTTCCGCTCATGCTCGGTCTCAGTAGCGACCCATTCAAGTTCGCAGCCTTCCGCGTGATGTTCAGGATCTTTTTCACCGTATTTCGCTTTACAAACCCCACAGACAGCCTTCACCGTGCAGGTCGCTGTACCACCAGTGCAATTGCCGGTTTCCGTGTGGTTTCCGTCGTGCTTGCAGACGCGGGTGTGCGTGCCGTTGTTATTGGATATCCATGCGTTCCAATCGTGGTCGAGCGGCTTGCCGGATTCAAAGGTTGCTTCATCGGTCGTGCCCTTGGAGCTCAGGCCGCAGGCAGCGCAGGACTTGTAGTAGACAGCTTTTTCCGTGCAGGTCGCGGCAGATTTCAGGTACTGTTCCTCCGCTGTTTCAGCAGTGAAGTCATGCGCCTTCAGTTCGCCGTAATCGCTGCCGCAAGTCTCGCAGACCGCTTTTGCAGTGCAGGAAGCCGTGCCGCCGCGATGGGCGGCTCTTTCTGCTTCTGCCTGGCAGCAGGAATAGACTTTCCAGTGGGTATCGTCGTTATGCTGCCAGTCGCCCAGCGTGCCGGCGTGATTATCAGGATTCTTTTCGCCACTTTCGAAGGTGTCAGTTCCCTTTTCGCCGCAGATGGCGCAGGATTTGTAATAGACCGCTTTTGTTATGCAGGTCGCAGCGGATTTTAGATACTTGACGTCTATTATTTCGACCGAGGGGTCATGATCTGAAGTTTTTGCGCCGCAGGCATCGCACTTATGGTCGTTATTCGGATCAGAATGGTTTTCCGTATCCAGTTCTGCTTTGCAGACTGTACAGCTGTGCCAGTGCTGATACCTGCCGGATGTCCAGCCGTCGTAGCTGCATGTTTCTGTCTCGATATGGCTGGAATCTCTGGAACAAGTGCGCTGATGCTGTCGGTTTTCGATGGGGGTCCATGCGCCCCAGTCGTGGTCAAGGGCGGTATTTTCAGCGGTAAAGGTGTCGCTTGTGCTGATTTCGCCGCACTTGCAGGACAGGTAGTACACCGCGTTATTGGTGCAGTCCGCAGGAGTTTTCAGCGCTTCGGACTTTTGAACCTGCTGTGTGTAGGCATGCACATGGATCGGCGTCCAGTGGGCGTAGAGGGTCTGCGTACCGAACACTGTCACGGTGGTGTCGCTCTCGATCTTCGTGCCGCCGTTCTGTTCCGTGTACCAACCGGCGAAATCGTAGCCCTCATAGCTGGGAACCGGAAGCGTACCGTAGGTTTTACCGGTCATCAACGATTTGGTTCTGTCCGCATCGGTCAGCGTACCGCCGTTGGGGTCAAATGTCACAGTGAGGGGCCGCGCAACCGCGCCGGAGACAAGGTACAGCTTCTGGTCATCCTTATACTCCACGTGGGCATTGGCGTCGTCCGCGAAGAAACACTTCCCGTAATCCTTGCGGTAAGCATTGGAAAACGCCACAGGATAGCTGGTATTCGCGGTGGTGACGCCGATGGACGCCCCGGTGGACATGCCGATCTCGATGGTCAGCGTCTTGCCGGAGGGCAGATACACATTGTTGGCCTTGCCGGAAACCGTGTTGTTCTGCACGAGGGGCTTGTTTCCGACCCTCAGCTGGCCGCTGTTGCTGGGATTGATATAAATGCCGCCGCCATTGCCGCTGGCTTTGTTATTCTCGATCTTACCGCTATAGAGTTGGCAGACCGAGCCGGTGCGGTAAATATATACGCCGCCGCCGTTGCCGGTGGCCGTATTGCCGGAGATCTCGCCGCCTTGCATAATCAGCCACGACGGCTCCTGATTCAGATAGATGGCGCCGCCGTCGCCGCTGGTGTTTCCGGTGATCTTGCCGTCATAGAGGTAGAACATGCAGTCCTTGTCAAGCACATGAACCGCGCCGCCTTCCTTCGTGGCCCGGTTGCCGCTGATCTCGCCGCCCCGCATGTTGAGCGTCGTCACCTGATTTGAATCTTGGCGCAGGCAGATGGCGCCGCCCCAGCGGCTGGCGGTATTGCTGTTGATCTTTGCGCTATCGGAAATGTTGATGGTGCCCCAGCCCATCAGAATCGCGCCGCCGTCCAGACTGGAGGAGTTGCCGGTGATCTCCGCGCTGCCGGAAATGTTTATCGTACCACTGCCGCGCATATAGATGGCGCCGCCGCCGGCATTGTTGTCGCTTTGGGTCGCTTTATTGCCGGAGATGGTGCCGCCGGTCATCTTGATGGTGCCGCCGGTGGTGGAGAAATACGCGCCGCCGTTCTTGGCGGTGTTATTCTTGATGACGCCGCCGTACATGTTGAAGGCGCCGCCGGTGGTGTTCGGCATGTTTGCATTGAATTGCCGGAAAATGGCGCCGCCGTAGTTATTGCCGTTGTTGCCGGAGATTTCGCCACCGTACATGTTGAATATGCACTGCTGGTCATCCAGAGCGATGGCTCCGCCGCCGCCTTTGCCGGTGACTTTGCCGCCGGTGAGCTTGCCGCCGAACATATCCAGCGTGCTGGTATAAAGGTAAATGCACGCACCGCCCCAGACACTCTGCGTCGCGCCATTAAAGGTGCCGCCACCCTGACAGTCGCAGAGAACAAGTCGACCGCCGTTTTTGACCTGAATCTTGGCTGTGCCGTTGCTGGCAAGGGTCTTGCCGTTCAGGCACAGATATAGTGTTTTGCCATCCACCGTCAGATGGCCGCTGAGGGTGGCGTTCTCCGTCAGGTAAACGTAGGCGGTATTGTTGGTATATGTGATGCTGCTCGTGCCGTCCCATGCCGTATAGGTCACGTCGGAATGGCTGGCATGGTCGCCCGCCGTGATACTGCCGCCGCAGTAGCAATGGGTGTGGTCATTCGCAGTCTGGGGCGCAAAGGCAGTATCCGGTTCGCCGCTTAGCGCCATAAGTGCGGCAACTGCGGCATCATAGCGGGTAAAATCGAGTACCGCGAAATCTTCATCAGAAAGCTGTACCTTCGCCTCGTCAATGGCTTCTAACTGCGCTTCTACGGCCGCCGCATTATCTTCGCTGATTGTTTCCGCTTCCGGCAGCGCGTCGATCAGTGCCTGCACATCTGCCGCGGTGATGGCCGGAGCGTCGTTGGACGTACCTGTCTGTCCGCTTTCTTCTGATAATTCTTCCGCTTCACCCTCGGCAAAGGCCGTCACCGGCAGCATGGTCAGCACCATGCAAAGGATGAGCAGGACGCTGAGCAGTCGTTTTTTCATGTTGATTCCTCCTCCTTATCTTTCGTAGCCTCTATGCGGATCGTATGTTTCCTTTTGCATCGGATGCAGATCACGGTCATTGCCACACCTGCCGTGAAAGCTGCGATACCGACTACAATGTATGCACCTGCGCCTCCCTGCAGCAGCACAGAGCCATAGCTGTCCGTTACGGTGGGGAGACCGCCCGACTGTACCTGCCGCAAAAGAATGCCGATACCTGCAAAGAGAAGCAGACTGCATACGCGCAAGGCGAAAAGCACACGCCCTTCGCGCCGCTTTCTGTATTGCCGCGTTCTTCGCCGGATCTCCAGCATCCGGCTCCCCGTTCTGCCGGTCATGTTCAATGCCTCCTTTCGCTTTTCGTTACCGAGGCCGGTAAACAGCCCCTCTACTTACTAAAAGACAGAAAAACGAAAATCCTTCCACCAAAATCTGAAATTTTACAAAAAAAATTTGAGCCGCCCGATCCGGGACGGCTCATGTGTGAGATTCCATGCGGTTCAAAGAAAACCTCGCTGTCTTGGCAGCAGTTGTTTTACGAGGTACAGGCAGACGATCAGAAACGAGGGGAACAGGTATCCCGCCGTTTTCCATGCGCCCTCCGCCGTGATGAGCAGATTATAGATGGCGTGGAAGCCGATGCAGGCGCCGAGAATGCCCACAGCGCCGGTCGCTGCCAGCCAACGGCGGCGAAAGACATAGGAAACACCGAAGCCGGAAAGAACGCCGCAGAGAAGATGCAGCGCCCCGGCGGAGATCCCGCGGATCAGCAGAAAGTTAAAATTGGCCGCGCCGTTTTCCGTCAGGTAGCAGACGTTTTCAAAGGTAGCAAAGCCTACGGCGATCGCAATGGCTGCCGCCGGCATCTCTTTCGGCTCAGGCTCGAAAACCAGATAGAAAAACAGCAGCGGCAGAAGCTTCATGACTTCTTCGCATACGGGCGTAATCTCGATGGCGGCAACTGTGCCGTCCACGCCGTATTGCCCCATGAAGAAGCTGCTGACATAGGCGCTGAGCAGGCAAACGGCCATACCGACGGTCAAAAACAGCGCATAGCGCCGAACGCGCCCCTT
>CAKUGQ010000034.1 GCA_934654755.1 uncultured Oscillospiraceae bacterium
GGAGGTTCCTTTTTCTAGGCATAGCTAAAGCTTTTTGGAACCACCGGCACTGCCGGTGGTTTTCTTTCTACAAAAAGCGCGGGGCGGCAATGCCGCCCCGCGGGGAAACACAAGAATAATTAATTCTTATTAATTTCGTGCTCTTTGTATGCAGACTTGTTATCCAGAGCAATGCCACCAGCGTAGCCCGACAGCGAGTATTCCACAACGATCTCACAGCCCGCAGGAATCGGAGTCTTTGCACCTCCCACTTGGCCAACCTTGCCACTTTGGCCAATTCCTGTTACATTAATCACTACGTCCTTGCCGATGGTAGCCTTACCGGAGCGGACGAGAATGCCGACGCCGTTTGTGATGTTGAACGTGCCACCGTTGACCGTCAGTTCGCCACTGTTTGAATGATAAATGCCGCAGGCAATATACCCTGTCGTTGCAATATTGGCATTAAACGTACCGCCGTTAATGGTGATCTTGTAGCCGTCATCTTCTTTATTGCCTCTCGTTCCCACTACAGCGTTGTCCTCGCTTGTAAAAACGCCACCGTTTATCGTGATCTCGCCATCATTTCTGACAAAGACAGCGTGCTCTTTGCCGGTCACATCTGCGTTATTGACCGTGATTTTGGAGCCCTTTACATCTACCCAAATACCAACGTAACTTTCTGAACGAATCGCACCACCGTTGATTATAATGTTTGAATGATAATACATTGCACAGACGCCAAGATTGGTGGATTCGATCACTCCGCCATTAATTATGACCGTAGAGTCACCAGAACCTTGAGAGCCATCAGCCATAACTCCATTGGCAGAGCAAATTGTTCCGCCGTTGATTATCACGGTATTCCCGAACTTTGCCGTAACAGCCGCATTTGCCTTATCGTCGTTCTTAATGACGCCGTTGCCCTCTATTGTGAGCGTATTCTTGGAACCACTGGCCGACAACCATCCGGAAAGCGTATACCCGCCAAGGTTAAGCGTCGTATCCTTGCCAAAGCCGAAATTACCGGCAGTAATATCCGCACCAAGGATGATATAGCCACCCTTTTCCTTTGCATCTTTAAGTTCGTCAAGGGTCTTAACCACCGTACCCTGAACCGGCCCGCTCGGTGCGCCGGTCACGGTCGGAGCTTGGACATCGCCGACAGCAACAACGCCGGTTTCCTTATTCTGAATGTCAACCATGACGTTACCGCCGGTGACAAGCACCTTACCGAGAACCTTTGCGCCCTCGGCAACGACCACGCGGCCGCTTGCGACCTCAATATTTCCCTTGACCATGCCGAATTCGTGGTAGGACTCATTGGCAACCGCCGTGATTTTCACGCTGTCAGCCATACCGTAGTGCTTCACGGTATCCAGCTTCGCATCCACGGTCAACGTGCCGCCATTGGTGCGGAAGATCACGTCCTGCGCGGCTTCGGCATTCGTGCGAACATAGCTGAGAGTCTCAATGCCAGTGCACTTGCCCGCGTCAAAGCCGACCTTTACCTCGACCTTCGTAAGTTCGTCAGAACCGTTATAATACACGGAATAGCTCTGCTCGTCAGGCGCGGGCACCTCGTCATAAATCTTCCAGAGGGTATGAACCTCATTGGCCGCATACTCCTTCTTGTCCTCTTTTTCCTTGCTATAGAGGATTTCGACGCTGCCACTCTCGGCCTTCTGCACCAGCGCAAAGCGGTCGGCGCTCTGATCCCAAACGATGTCATTGCCGTTCGAGGTGGGCGTCAGCCTGGTTACGTCGTAGCCGTTTGCGGCGGCATCTGCAAGGGCATCGTGCATCGTGGCGTTACGGCCGTCCAGCGCGTCCTGCATGGCCATGATCTTGTTCAGATTCGTCACGAGCTGAATATCCGCAGAGACGTTCGCCGTCTGCACCAGCGTAAGGAATGTAGGGATCAGCACCGCCGCCAGAATGGCGACGACGGCGATCACGATCACCAATTCGACAACCGTGAAGCCCTTCTTATTCAATTTTAACATGATATTTCTCCTTTTAAATTTCATCATTTGCGCCGATGGGCGCGGGTTGGGAGAGTAGTAGGGTGTGCGTGCGAAACCGCACACGAGATTGCCACGGGCGGCGTTGCCGCCCTCGCAATGACAGTGAGTGTGCGTGTCATTGCGAGAAGCGAAGCGGCGTTCCTGCTCTGTGTCATTGCGAGGAGGGCGCAGCCCGACGCGGCAATCTGATGCAGGTCTTACACGAGATTGCAACGACTCGCTGGCGCAAGTCTCGCAATGACAAATGTCGGTGCACGAGATTGCCACGGCCACTGACGTGGCCTCGCAATGACACGTCAGCGATTGCCACCGACCCCTATGGGGTCTCGCAATGACATGACCGCCGCGCGGCGGACACCTCATCCGCCTCGCGGTAGTCGGCACCTTCCCCTCGAGGGGAAGGCCTTGGGCGCGTCATTTTTGCGCTCCTACTACTCCATATGAACTTTTAAAAGGAAATATCAACAGTTATATCGACAGAATATATATCGAGCTGCGCGTTCAGGGGGGATCAGCGCAGCCGGAGAGAGCGTAGCAATGCTGTCCTCGCGTGAAATCTCACGAAAGGCAGACACCATTTTTTTGCGGACATAGCCAATCAATGTCGCGGCCAACACGGCCAGCGAGCCGCAGAGGAAAGCAGAAAAACCGATTGCAAATACGAACGACCATGTAAAGAACGGCATCGTTACCACAATCGGCTGAACAAGATTTGCCTCCATGATGGAGACCGCGCGCTCATGGACAAAAATCTCCAGCAGGCGGTACATCACGCGGCTGCCCGCAACATAGGGAATGTAAACGGAAAGTGCTGCAAAGAGGATCAGATAGAGCGTAAACGCAAGACGGTACCCGTTTTTCTTCAAAAAACGCAGCGTGAAAATACCGGAAATAAAATAGATCACGAACAGCGCGACCAAATTCGTAAGCTCCATACCGCCCCTCCTCTCTGCAATCCGGGTCGCCGTGCAGCAGCGCTGTGGCATCCCCAAGCCAAATTTTACTGCAAATTGCAGTAAAAGTCAATACCGCAATTCACACTTTGGTAAAATATGAGCGGAGGGGTGTGCCTATGGTATGTTACACGAAGCTCCGCGACCTGCGTGAGGATCATGATCTGAAGCAGCGTGAATTGGCCGACCTGCTGCACTGTTCCCAGCAGGTCTACAGCAACTATGAGCTCGGACAACGCGACATCCCAACGCAGACGCTCATTTCACTCGCTGATTTTTACGGCGTTTCCGTCGATTACCTGCTCGGCCTGACCGCCAACCCAAGACGAAACAAATAAAAGGAGCCCCGAAGGCGCACCTGCGATAAAGCAGGTAGCCCATGGGCGGTGCTTGGGGAGACGGCATGGCAGATTGATTCTGCCGTGCCGTTTTTTTGTTTTCGTTTGTTGTGTTTGTACTTTTGCGCATTTTTGCGCAACTTGCTATCGTTACAATGCTTTTGCTCACGCCGACACGGATTTCAGAGTGTCGGCGTTTTTATGTTTTTGCGGTATTCGTTACCCGTTTACCCGGATGTTCGCATTGGCAGTGTCTCCCGCGTAAACTCTTGTTCTGTTTCTGCCGGTTTTCAGGTGTTCCTGAAACAGTCGTTCCATTTCCTCCGGATCGGAGGGATAGATGATGCCGACACCGGAATAGTAGATGTCGATGTCCTGATGCCGCACGCCGTCGATCTTCCTTGCCTCATGCACCACGATCTTTGAAACAAAGCGGTGGACAAGCTCGGGTGTCAGCACGGTCGGCTCTGTGACCGACTTCACCATGCGGATGAACTTTCCGATCCCTTCGGCCTGTTCCTCGGATGCCGCGAGCTCGGCTTTCATAGCTTCGACCGCAGTTTTCTTTTCCGACTGTTCGGCTTCATACCCGGCAGAGAGCGTTCGGAATCGCTCGTCGGATATTTTGCCGGAAACATTGTCCTCGTATAGTCTGCGAAACAGCAGATCAAGCTCGGCGACCCGTTTCTCCGCCTTTTCCAGCTCGCGCTTCTTCTGTGCCTGTTCTTTTTTCTGTTCCTCCAGCGAGCGGTTTTGCAGTTCTTCGGCAAAGCGATTTTCAAATGTTCTTACATACCAGAACACGCGGCGCATGCTATAGTAATATGGTTAATATATTGATGGATTACGAATTGAGAGGAACAGCGTCATGAACAATCTGTTTGCGCAGTCCCGCTCCCACTGGGTGCGGTATGACCGCTATGAGATCAAGACCGGCAGGGACGGAAAACGCTATATCACACCGGAAAAGACGGCAAAGCCCGACATCTATAACCCACTGAAGGAATCCTCCGAGATGGTGCTGGAGGCGCTGAACGTAGGGATGCTGATGATGAACCGCAGGCCGGAAGATGTGGTGGAAAAGGCGATTCTGTCCTTTGTGACCCACTACGGTCTGTTGGGGCTGATGACGGCACTGCCCACCACGCCGTCCTTCATGGATTATGAAGCGGTTTATCTGCCGAAGAATCACTTCATCAAGGAAGAAAGCATGGCGACAGA
>CAKUGQ010000035.1 GCA_934654755.1 uncultured Oscillospiraceae bacterium
CGCTGCTCGGTGCACGCGACTATACCGTCAACGCCATTGACAAGACACCCTACTCCATCTCTCGTGTGGGCGAGATAAAGATGGTGGCAGACAACATCCGTATGGACGGTGGCAAGCTGGAGGCAAAGACCGACAACGACGAGACGTTCAAGTACAACCCCAAGGCACGCAACTACATGGGATTCTCCAACAACATCCATTATGTGGGTGCCGTAACATCCAACGTCGACTTCAATAAGGAGAAGTGGCACAACCGCATGGGCGAACTTGCCTCTGCCACAAACGAGGAAGACAAGGCTTTCGAGGGCTTGTCTTACCAGGATGTTAAGCAGAAATACATCGACGACTACCAGCTGAACAAGGACAACCAGGATGCCGACGACCCGTTGGGCATGTTCCAAAAACGCAACGACGGTACAGCCAAGAACATGATTGGCATCGCTTCGGGCTATGCCATGAAGATACAGCTCTGCCAGGACACTTATGACGAAGAGTATAAGAAGGTGGTGGAGAAAGAGCATTACGGTCCAATATATGGTGTTGTGGAGATGAATCTTATCAATGTACGTCAAGACGAGGGTGGCGGCTACGTGTATGCCGACAACAACCACAAACGTCATGATGGCGATACGCACGACGAGGACTTCCTCGAAACTACGGGCAACTTTGTATTCCCCTACCACAAGGGACGCTACATCGTGGACGACTGTTTCCCGACGGGATATTACTCAACCCAGGATGTGGATTCGGTGAAGGTGCATTACTGGTATGTCACCGGCTTCCACTACTATTATAATGTAAACATCACAGGCTACACTTACCAGTCGTCTAAGGACAACCCTCTCGAGTTTGACAGCGACAACAAGGACGGTCTTACCGTGCTTGCGGGTCTGATGAGCGGACAGAAGGTGCGCATACAGCAATGGAAGATGCGCAGCGGACACCCGGATGACAAGAGCCTGTACTCGAGCGACCTCGAATACCGCAACTATCTTACGGGCAACGAGACTGACGAGACAGACCGTAAGTATTACTCTGACAAGGTGACGGACGGCTATCGCCTCTATGTAGGCGGTGCTGCCACCAACTCATTCAGCGGCGCTCGCACCGAAGAGGATGCCGACAAGGCGGCGAAGGGTTTTGCCGCGCAACTCCCGATGAGGGAGGATGGCAACAACGAGCCAACGCTTATCAACAACACTCTGCCCGCTGGGTTGAGGGAGGATGCCAAGATAGCGTTCAAATTAGTGGACATGGTGGACAACAACAACTACGTTGAGCCAGACTACTTCGACAAGCACCTCTCAAAGAAGAGCTTGGCTACGCTCGTGCTCAAGGCTCCTGCCTACGAAGAGTATATAAGCGAAACCAACAACAAGCCTATCTATGCCAGTACGGGCAAGCTGTACAAGAAGACAGCCGACGGTTATGTTGAGGTGACATCGGGCAAGCTTGACGCCGACAACACCTACTATCAGCCACAGACGGAGGAGTTTGTCAAGGTTGACAGCCTCTTTATGTACGACATCAACAACAAGAAGTACGAGAAGGTGAGCAATATCTCCGACATCACCATCGACGAGAGCAATCCTACTGCGTACTACGTTCCGCGCGAATATACCTACACCATCTACCTCACCATCGAGTATGTGCAAGGCCCGACGGTAAGCGGACACATCAACGTGGGCAACTGTGTGCTGCCGGGTGAGATGATACGCGTAACCAAGGACGACCTCGTGGTCAATGCCGACCAGTCGTTTGCCGTTAGCGGCTACTACTGGCGCATCGGCAAGCGTGTCAAGGCAGAGGACGGAACATGGCACTTTGCCGACACCACTCCGTGGACAAAGGAGAACATCAAGGACGCCGTGGCTAAGGGATACGACACCTTCAATCAGGCAGACGATAAGGGCAGCGGTCTGTTCACGGGATGTCATTACGACAAGACGGACGACTATCTCGACATACCGGCCTACTACTATATGAACGGATACGGCATACAGCTCGGCGTTGCCATTACGGGTGTGAACGACATCATGCAGATAGACATGCAGGAGGGCGACCGCCTTACCGTGCACAACTATCAGCGCATGGATCCTCACAACTCCAGCATCAACCTGCACCTTGCCGAAGCCATAAAGCGTGCTAAGGACGAAGGCTCCGCTTTCGCCGAGCCACGCATCTACATAGCCGACCAGAGCGACCTTAAGGCGTTCGCCGCCTTCGTCGACTCCATTGGCAACGGTGGCACAGCCCCACGCTATGGTGCCAATGCCCAGTTTGTGCTGCAAGACAATCTCGACTTGACAGCCACGCCGAAGAACGGCGCTTACATCTCCGAGTTTGCCGGAACGCTGCATGGCAACGGACACATCATCAACGCTGTGGGCTATGACAACGCTCTCTTCGGCAAGGTGACGGGCAACATCTACAACCTCGGTCTTTCATCTGGACTACTGTCTGCCACAACCGACGAGGGGGTAAAGCCCAACTATCATTGCTGCTTCGAGTATGCTCCAAGCGGCAGCGGCTCAACACCTGTGGTGTATCGTTGGGACGGCAGCGCCTACAAGGGATATACGCGTGACGACTTCCGTCTCGGCAGAGTGGCATACGACCTCAACGAGTATTATCTGCTTGCTCGCTACAATGCCGACAAGGACGTTCTGAAATACGTTGCCGACTATTATGCCAACGGCGATTATCAGTATGCTTGCCGTACGGATGCCATAACGGGCAAGAACACGGGCATAACCTATCTGCGCACTGGCAAGCTGAGCGACATACCCAACTACGAGCAGGTGGAGACACGTCACGACAAGACACACCCCGTGGACGCTCCCCGATTGGTGACAGAAGACGGAGCCACACACTACGTGCCGCTGTTCAACGACAACAAGAACGGAGCCGAACTGATGAACGACTACCTCTTCTGGGGACAATCGCTACAGTCGAAACCGGCTGACATGCCCAGCGAGATAGCCTCTCACCAGCTGTCGTTCATGAGCAACCGCGTGTATCGCACGGCTGCCTATTATGGCAGTACGGCTATGGACGCCTTCCACTACAACGCCTTCAGCCAAGGCTCAAGCACCATGTATACGTACGTGCATGCTCCCAAGACAACGGCTATCGACTTCACATGCAAGGACGACATTGCCGCAGCACCGGGCATGACAGAACGCGGCATCTTCTATCCGCCGGTGGACGACAACGCAACAGCCTTCAGCGACTTCCGTGTAAAGGACGGTGCGAGCATTACGCAGAACCTCCTCGTATACACGGCAGCCGACAACACTGCCAAAGACAATGAGGCTTACGACGTTGTGCAGAACACGCTCGGGTATGACGGAGCTACGAGAGAGGCGATAATAAAGGGTCATCACGTGGTTAAGACTGCTGACGACAGCTACGCAACGTCGCTACTCCACCTCGTCGAACGCACCCCGGACAACACGAACAGTGAGGGAGAGCAGTGTATCAACAACGACCTCTGTGTGCCAATAGCCTTCAACGTTACCGACCGTGCATGGTATGTGCGCAAGCCTATGGCTTACGGCGAGGACTATTACGGAGCGTGGGAAGGCATCTGCCTGCCGTTTACGGCAGACAAAGTGGTGGCTTCGCTTAACGGCGAGATAACCCACTTCTATGGTTCGCCATCAGCCAAGGAGACGGCAGACCCTAAGCTGAACATCCACACGCTGCATCACGAGTACTGGCTGCGCAGCCTTACGTCTGTAGAGAAGGAGAGCGGTGTGCCGGCGGCTGTGTTCCAGCGACCGGACAACGATGCCGCAAACGGCGTGAGGTACGTGTACAACAACCCGTTCTTCGTCGACAACTACGGCTCTTGGCTATACAACAAGGACGCCAACCCATACTATGCCGAGGAGCACGAATATCCTGAATATCCGCGCCTCACTGCCGAGAAGCCTTACATCGTGCGCTTCCCCGGCGAACGCTATTACGAGTTCGACCTCTCAAGCG
>CAKUGQ010000036.1 GCA_934654755.1 uncultured Oscillospiraceae bacterium
TGGCAGTTCATTGCCGGAGGCGGCGAGGACAACGAAACACCTTTGGCGGCAGCAAAAAGAGAAACCTTTGAGGAGGGCGGTGTACATTCTACTCAGTGGCTTGGATTGAAAAGTCTGTCGTATATTCCAGTTACGATCATAGTAGATGCACCGGACAAGTCCAGCGGCAAGCGCAGGCAGAAGGTACATATCGAGTACGACCTTGTGGGCTATATTCCTGTGGATGAGCTGCTAAAAGCGGAACAGGCATGACCGAGATCATGCCTGTTCCAAGACTTTTGAGTTTTACTGTCTTACCAGCAGAGAGCTTCGGGCGGTCTTTTTTATGTGCGGCCGTGAAAGATTTCCCCGTATTATGTATTTCGACAGCATTCGTCGTATACGGTGTGGTATGGTAGTTCAGGAAATGCGCGGGAAATCCGTTGTTTTGTCGAGCAGTCCCCGCAGCGGTCAGTTCCTCCCCCCTGCCCGCCGCGGCCGTCCGCTGACCGACACCGCAAAGCGGTTCCCGAGCGTTCCTCCCGCAATCGGGTCTGCCAGACGGCAGACCCGATCATCATGTCCGTATCGGAAGCAAGCGCAGCACGATTGCCGTTACGTCGTCCTGTACGGAGGCGGACGCAACCAACAGTGCGGCAAGCTCGCGCGGTGGGAGCTGTGCGCTTTCCTCCAAAGTCTGCTCAATCAGCAACGAATCCAGACCGTCGCTCGCCATAATCAGCGGCACGCCGTCTGCGATGGAGATGCGCAGGATCTCCGGCTCATTTTCTCCGCCCAGCCCCACACCAGGCGGCAGCGTCTGCGTTCCCAGCGTGCAAATACCGTCCTCGCAGCACCGGTACGACGATGCCGCGCCCCATTTATACAACACCGCGTTGCCGTTGGTCAAATCGACGCGAAGCAAATCAACCGTCGCAAAGCAGCCGTTTTCGCGCAGCAGGTAGACACCGTTGAGCAGACGCAGCGCGGCCTCCGGCTCCATTCCGGCGCGCAGTACCCGGCGGAGCAGATTCAGGCTCTCGCTGCCGATGCCGGCCGCCTCGGTGCCGGTGCCCATACCGTCGCAAAGCACTACAAAGCATTCTCCGCGCACGCCTGTAAAACAGGCCGCACAGTCCCCGCTGACGCCGCTTTTGCCGCGCGAAGAAATTCCCAGCTCCGGTGTATACTGTGCACGAAGCGTCTCGCCGTTTTCCAGCCCTCTCTGTGTCTTCCGCAAAAATGAGGCAAGATCGTGATATTCCTCGGCGAGGATTCTTCGGTTTTCCTCCATTTTCACGCGGTATCTTCTGCGGCGCAGCATGGCCTCCAGCTCCTGATCTACGGCGGTCAGGAAGCCGTCAAAATGCAGGCACTCATCGCGAAAACGCTGCGGAAAGTCCTCTGCCCGCGCAACGCCGCGCGGCATCACGAGTCTGGCCGCGCTGCACAGCGCATCGTATGTTTCGGGCGCATTTTGTCTCCAACAGCGGCGAAACTGCGGACAGCAGCGGCATACTTGTTCTGCCGCACCGTCAAAAACCGCGTCCGCTTCGCGCTTCCCCGCAGGTTCCGCCTCCGGAATCTGACGGCTCAGAAGCTCGAGAAGCTCGGCAGAGTCGTTCAGACAACGTGCCGCACGATCCTCCGGCGCACGGACAGGCAGCATACCGCGCAGGCCTGCTCCCGTAAGCGTACCGGCAATATACACAGGCAAAAGCAGCAAATCGGCATGGCCGAGAAAAAGGGCGACACAAACAGGCACCGTCATCCGGACAGCCAACCGCATGACGCGTTCGCTGCGCGGAAGACCCCGGCAAAGAAGCGACGGAAGCGACAATGCGCAGGCGGCCCAGCCGCCGTAACCGCCGCAAAGATCCAACGCCGCCCCCGCCGTGACCGCTCCCGGCAAGTCATCGCAGGCAGCTGCAAGTGCAGCGGCGCAGAACAGACCCACATCGATCGGCAGCGTCAATCCCGCCGCCCCCGCCGTCAGGCAGGCTGCCGCGAACAGCCGTGCACGTCGGGAGCCCTCGCGCGCCGCGCGAAGGCGGTCTGCGGACACTCCTGCCAGCAGACTCTGCGCCGCAAGCAGCGCCGCCTCCTGCATCGTAACTCCAAAACTCCAGAGCGGTACGGAACCCAGCAGTGCCGCCGTTACAGTCGCCGTCAGCGGCATAAACAATCGCTTCGTTCCAAGCGGTGTCGGTCTGAAAAGCGAGACTGCGCAAAACAGCAGCCCCGTCAGGGCAATCCATTGCACGGCCTGTGCGTCGCCGGTCAGAAGATACCCAATCATCGCGCCTAACGCAGCGGCGATACTTTGCCCTGTCCCTGTCGGTGCGGCAGTCAGGCAGGCGGCAACCGCCGTCGGACGGTCGAATATGTGAATCTGCGCCATCGCAAAGCCTGCGAGCGCATACCCGGTGCAGTCGCGCAGCAGGGCATTCCCCCGAAAAACAGTCAAGATCTTCCGCAACGTCGTTTTTTTCGGCAACAAATCCGAACGATTCATTCGTGCTCCTCCTCTCCTTCCGCCCTTTTCTTTGGCGAAAAGGGTGGAATCTGTATTGATTCTAGCACGCGATTCGCGGGGAAACTGTCGGGAAATGATCGGGAAAACCGGTTTTTTCACGCTTGACATTTTTCCGTCGGGCGGTATAATCAAAAAAAAACGGGAGGTGAAACGGAATATGCCGCTGGAATGGGAGATCAAACTCACTGGCAATATTACAGCAGCGCTGCACGACCCGCAGCTTGCGCTGCATTGGCAGGAGATGTCGATGAAAACCGTCTACTATGACACTGCCGAGCGCCTGCTGAGCGGACGGAAGCTCACACTGCGGCTGCGGTCGGAGGGCGGCCGCAGCGTCGTATGCCTGAAGGCGCCGCATCCGGAGGCACATGCCCGCTGCGAATGGCAGCTCGAGGCGGAGCGACCGGATGACGACACTCTGGCGGCGTTGACCGCACTGGGTGCGCCCGACGGTCTGCCGCGTGCCGACCTGCTGGCGCCGCTGTGCGGCGCGGAGTTTACCCGACGCTTTGCGCTGCTGCAATTCCCCGACGGCAGCACGGCCGAGGTGGCGCACGATACCGGCATATTGACGGGCGGCGGACGCATCCTGCCCTTTGAGGAGTTGGAGCTGGAGCTGAAGGCCGGCGTACCGGAGCCGCTGACTGTATTGGCAGCTCGGCTGTGTAAGGGCTACGGACTTCACGAGGAGGCAAACAGCAAGTTTGCGCGCGCACGCGCGCTTGCAAACGGATAGAATCATAACCACCGGCCGTGCCGGTGGTATGCACTAGCCCCCTTGGGGCATGCCCATGGCCGAGCCTATAGGCT
>CAKUGQ010000037.1 GCA_934654755.1 uncultured Oscillospiraceae bacterium
AACTCCTGCCATCCTTCTGCAGCTTGATAAGCCAGGCTCTCGCATCGGATATCTTTACTCTGTCAATCCGCTGCTTACCAAAGCTATCCTTCTTGATAATGTTGATTACCGTTTTATATCCTGCTTCGGTATTATGGCGAACCCCTGTCTTTTGCAGCACATATTTCTCTACGAGCTGGAGGACCGTCATTTCACCGCCGTTTGGAACAATCCCGTCATACAAATCTCTCTGGATCATCTTCTCTTTTTCACGCAGAGAAATATCATCACGTTTTCCCGTTGGCGTTTTATCAGTCTTTTCAAGTTTCCAGCTATAAACAAATTGCACCTGCCCATTGGCATCGACATATTTGAAAGCATATCGTCCATCTTTGCGTTGGCTCTCTCCATTACGAAGAATGCGGTTCTTGTTATCTCGTCTTTTACCGCTCATGACCGTGCTCCTTTCCATAAAAAAGAGCCTCGCACACGATATACAAACATTATATCATGCTCAAGGCTCATTTTCTATATTTAGTTAAAGAGGTACACACAATCTCCGCTTTGCACGATGTTCAAATATGCTTGATTTTTCCTTTTTGTGCGCCAGTCACAGGTTGAAGTTATAATGCCGTTATATCTTCCAAGAAATCCTCAAAGCGTTTCCGCTTAATCAGCACCTTCACTCCGTTCTGGATCACAAATCCGGAGTCTATATAATCAGCAACAATTTTTCTCAGCTTTTTCTCACCAATATTGAAATATTCTGCTGCCTCGTCAATCGTAAGGCAAAACTTATCTTTTATCTGAACCTGTTTTTCACAAGTCATGATGCACCTCCCTTTCGCAGAAATGCGACACATAGAAAAACTAACTAAATTTTATCGCATAATAAAGAGGCAATACGGATGGCTGCTGGCACAGCTCCACGGGAGTCTCACCCCGGCCCATGCTGATGGGTGCGGCGCACAATGCTTTGTGGGCGTTCAATGCGCGAGTATCTTTAACCCTGTCTGTGCTTCGTCGCCCACAAGCTTCCACGCTTGTTTTGCGGCCTGGTTCTGATCGCTCGCCTATTTAGTAGGGGTCCCGTCCTGCGGACTTGCAACAGGGTCATGGCGCACCGGCCGTATGGCTCGGCGCAGACAGGAATGTATCCGTCTGCCTTATGCTGCGCCGGAGGCCTCCCGCCGGGCTTTCTTTTTCAAAGTGCAGCCTCAACCCAGGGGAAACGGAAACAGGGAAAGGGTAAGCTGTTTCCGCTGCCAGGGCCGGTTTTGTCAGTTCATGCTGACGATAGAATGGATGAGCTTGATTTCCAGTCGGCGCTTCATGTACTCGTCCACCCGAACACGGGGCTGGCCGTTGGAATCGTAGAGCGTCCTGGTACAGAGCTTGTTGATATAGCCCTCATAGTACCTCAGCACGCTATCCACGGCCTGGGCGTCACCGTCACGGGCGGCGTCAATTACCGAAAGAGAAAGAAGCTCTTTTCCTTTGTATTTAGGCTGCTTCATTCGCGTTAACCTCCTTTCGGCATAAGCGTCATCAATTTGATACGAAGCTCGCTGAGCGATTTTGTCCGTCGCCGCTGAACAGCGCTGCGGGACATTCCCACAAGGCGTCCGATCTCCTGATCCGGCAATTCCAGTACACAGTGCAGGATCAAAATACTCTGCTCCTGGGAGGACAAACCGGCAAAGGCATCAGCCACAAGCTCATTGTCGATATGCAGGTCATATCCATGTGACGAGAAAGTAAATCTGTCGCTGGGATAGCTGTCAACCGTATAGAGCTTGTCCATCTCGGTCTGCGGAAGATCGCTGAACGACAGTTCCCTGTCCCGGCGTCTCTGCATTTCCCGAAGATAGTCGATTGCCTCATGGTAGAGTACCAGCTTGCAATAGGCATCGAACTGGCACCGCTCGCCATAGTCATTACGGGGGATCACATCCATCTTTTCACCCCCTTTCCTGGGGGAATGAGGTGGGTTTCTCCCTTTCCGCTAACAAGGCGAACGCAAGGCCGCTCGCTGCCCGCTAAAAGCCTCCTTTTTTGATTTTTTTGAAAATATTTTTTCGGCCGCCCTGTAAAACAACAAAAAGCGCCCGACTGGTACAAAACCAATCGGGCGCGCAGGGATGCAGAACCGCAAGACGCTACACCGTATACTACATACTCAACGTCGGACTTCTTCGGAGGGGGAGCTACGCTTTTTTTAACTGGTGAAGATCATGGGTATTGTGTAGAAAACCAAAAACAAGCACGGCGGCATCCTCCTGAGTGCCGCTGCAAAAGGTCTGTTATTCAAAAAGCAACTACGCATTTTTCAATTCTGGACAGCTCCTTTGCGGCAGGGCAGAATTGGCCGCAAGGGATGCGGCTATGCGTAACATCATAGAAAATAAAAGGGAAATCTTAGGGGTGTTAATCGGGTGAAATGAGGGATGAAATCGGGAGAAATTAGAGATGAAAAAACCGGATGACGGTTTTATTCGTCATCCGGATCGGTATGAAAGCGGTAGCCAATACCGCCTTTTATCAGAATGACTTTGACATTGACAAAAGCATTATCCATCGGGACGCCGCCAGCGATCAGGCCGTGGATAAGGCCCTGCTTTGGATGTCCCGGCCCTCTGGGACATACTGTTTTCGGGAGCGTGACGTTTTCCTGAAAGGCACCCGGCAGCACAACACATGGAAGTTCTATGGAGAACAGACCCGTGACAAGATACTGGCCTATGCGGTGGAGTTGACCGGCACACAGGGCGGCACCATCCGGGGTAATCTCTATGAGCTGGACTATCAGCAGCATTTCCGGCACGTCGTTGAAGCCTCCCAGCCGGTGAGCGTGAACCGGCTCTTTTATGAGCATGGAACCCGTGACATCCCGGATGGCCAGTATTTTGACGGAAGCCCTGACCGGGTGTTGGGAAATTTCCTGCGGTATGAGGCCCAGCCCCATGACCCGGCTGTGCTGCAGGAGGCTTTACGGCAGGAGCAGCACAGCCGGGGGCGGGCCGTCCCCGGCGACTTCAAAGCCCACGTTACGGCTTTGCATGACAGCCGGATTGAAACCGAGGCCCGGCGCATCGTGGATAAGCTGAAAGATC
>CAKUGQ010000038.1 GCA_934654755.1 uncultured Oscillospiraceae bacterium
GGAACATCGAGCTCGGTGCGCATGGCGGCTCCTTTGTGCGGCTTGCGGTGCATGTGCTCCAAGGATACCCCAGCGGTGGGTGCTCGATGCACGCGGCTGCGGATGGCCGTGCTTGTGCTGGTGGCCGGCGGTGTTTGCTGTCTTGACGGGGCGGTTGTGGCGCGCCGTGCGGTCGCTGGATGGATGCTTCGACCGTCCAAAAAGTCACGGGACGCTTTGCTGGGGGCGTGCCGTCAAGCAAACGGGCAAGTAAATGGTCAGCTTTTGGTCAGTTGAGTGGCAAGTTTGCCAAAAGCTTGACGGATTTTCATTTAGACGTCGACGAATGAACACTTTGGGCGTGGTGCGGCAAAAAACCGCTGGTTGTTTGCCGAAAACTTGCCAGGGCCGCCGACGGCCGCCGACGCGCGTGCTATCTTCGCGCCATGAGCTACTTTATCGTTTCACATAACGCAGCATTGGCATTCTTGGCGCATCGGCCGAACCCCCGATTTGGGGATTCGGAGCCAGAGGTCGTGTCGATTGCGGGTGCCTGTGCGCTTTTGGACCAAGAGGCGCAGGAGTTTATCGACCACTACGACCTTGGGATTGACGTGCTGGACCTGATGGTGCCGACGCGCGCCGACCGCCGGCGGACCAAGCACGTCGCGACGCACCTTTGCACCAACGAGCTCCCGGCGGGTTCGTTTATCTCGCTGGGCCACTGGAGGGGCGACCTGGATGCATACGTGTGCTCTCCCGAGCTGGCATTTTTGCAGGCGGCGCACGACGGCGGTGCGGCGGAGGCCATTTATGCCGGCTATGCCATGACATCGGACTACCGGTTGGATAACCTTGCTCCCGGTGGGGTGACCAGCAGGGATAAGGGCATGCGCGATGGAAAGCTTACGACCAAGGAGCTCATTGCGGCGTACCTTGGCCGGGCGTCAAAGGTGAGAGGCGCCGCTAAGGCCAAGGCGCTGCTTTCGTATGTGAAAGAGGGCTCACGGTCTCCAAGGGAGTCGGGGCTTTGCATGTTTATGTCGCTACCCACGCATTACGGCGGGTTTGCGCTGGGTGAGGCAGAGCTGAACAAGAAGTACTTCATCCGCGATGGATACAACGATGGGCGCAACCGCAAACTGCGTGTGTTGGAACGCACGCCCGACATTACGCTTACGGCGAAAGCCGAGGTGGGCCTGGATAAAGTAAGGGCTGGCCTACTGCCCGAAGTGCTTACCGCGCTGATCGATTACGACAGCGACGCCATTCATGACGGAAGCGAAAAGATCCAAAAGGATGCCGAGCGCCGCAACGAACTGCAGATGCTCAATGGGGTAGCGTACTTTACGGTGACGACCGACCAGGCAAGCGACTACGAAAAGCTCGTTCGACTGTGCGAACGCATCCGGCGCAACCTGCATCGTCGCAAGCGGCCTCTATTTAATAAGCCCATGAGCGAGGAGGCGCGTTATTTGGCTCAAGCGCGTACCGAGACAAGACGGTTTAAGCTCTGGCAAACCGTTATTGCGGCGCAGTGGCACTGGTAGGGGCAAATATCTCGAAGCGACAAGGGTTCTCTAAATCGAAGGTGAATATTTTTCCGCGAAGTGAACGACCTTATTTGGACCCCTGAAGCATCCGCACTTTTCGACGTCAAAACTGCAGGATTCCAGCAGTAAAACCGCAGGAAACACGCCGTCAAAAGTGTCGATGTTTCGGGGGTCCGTTTTAGCTCATTCACTTCGCGGAAAAGTATTCACCCTCAATCTGTGATGGTTTGTCCGGATGCGGCTGCGGGGCCCAATCGAGCATGATCGGGGTGATCGCTGGGGTTGTTTGGGCGGTTTTGGGCTTGGTGGGATGATGGTTGGAGCCTTAGAGACGACCTTGGGGCCTGCCGGGGTGATTGCCGGCGATGTCGAAGTGGCATCGGCCTCGGTCGGGATGACTGTCAGCGATATTGAGGCGGTTTTGGGCTTGGGTGGGGTGATTGTCGGCGTTGTTGAAGCGGCTTTGTGTGTGTTGTGGCGCTCTCTTGACTTGCCGGCGTAAAACAAAACAGCTCAGAGGCGAAGCCTCTGAGCTGCGAACATTTGGTGGGCGTTACAAGATTTGAACTTGTGACCTCTTCCGTGTCAGGGAAGCGCTCTCCCCCTGAGCTAAACGCCCGATCAAGGGTGCGCGAGTGCGCAGGAAATAATATAACGGAGCTCCCACCCAGTGGCAAGAACTATTTTTAAAATCCGGCGATTTGCAGCCCCATCAGAGCCCGATGCAGCGCGACCAGCACGCGAAAAGTCCCGTTTGTACCCCCGATGAGCTGCACGTTCGCGTAAAATAAGTCCATTATGGGCAAATCGTGCCCAGGCAGTTTACAACGCGGCAAATGGGGGAGGGGCATGTCGGACGCGCGCTCGCTGCGAAAACAGTTCAATCGCATGCTCGCCACGTTACTGGTGGCCCTTGCTGCTGCTGGAGCCGTAACGTACGCCTGGTACATTTACAACGCCAACCGCCACATCACCGACGTCAAGATGGCGGCGGGCACCGGCGTGACCTTCCTCATCTCTAACGAATACGACGGTGAGTACAAAACCAACGCTGGCCTGAGCTTCGCGGGCCTGCTCGATCCCGTCTCGACCGACAATGTGCTCAACGGATTCCAAAAGGTGACGGGCTTTACCGGCGGAACCACGCAGGACTCGCTCTTTGCCAACATGTTTGGTGCCGCCGAGCATTCCGACTACTACAAGACCTCCCTGTACTTGGCCACCAACTCGGCCGCGACCGACGTGTACCTGTCGGGCATCGACTTTACCGAGCAGGACCCGGCAAACCCCATCTCCACCGCCTTGCGCGTGGGGCTGGTTGCCTATGCCCCGGGGCGGGGAAACACTGTGATGGGTCAATATGTCTTTGAGGTCTCGAACGTCCGCAATCCCCAGGCGCGCTACAACACGCTCGACGGCAAGGACGCTGGCGCCAGCGAGCAGGACCACCTGGTGCTCGACA
>CAKUGQ010000039.1 GCA_934654755.1 uncultured Oscillospiraceae bacterium
TTCCTGCATGGAAGCATCCTCCCGCACCTGAAAGGGATGATCCGGGAACGGATGCAGCTCGGAGAGCGGAATCTGAATGACTACTTCCTGTTGCGGTTTCGGCTTTTGGGATGGCGTGGGCTTTTTACCCGGTTCTTTCTGCGCTGTTTTTTCAGTCATCTTGTTCCTCCTGTCGGCATCTGATTTTGGGTACAAAAAAGGACATTTCTTCTTTTCAGAGGAAATGTCCTGATTTCTTGGACGGGCTGACAGCCCGCCCAAACGGTATTTTATTTTTGTCGTTACTATAACACCCCCTACGAAATAACTACTTCGCGGCTCGATTTTTCGGTTTGGAAAAGGATGAAAAACCTTGCCAGATAACCGAAAACCCTTGATATACGGGGCTTTTCCGGTTTGTCGTAATTATACCGTAAGGGCATACCTACGCCGCCGAAAAGTATACCTCTCTGGTCAGCGGCGGCATGACTCCTTTGGACGCCCATTTCACCGTGTCCCGTCTGCTGGGACATGAGCGGCCCGATGTGACGGACATTTACCTGGCATCCGTAAAGGGAGGTACTGCTCATGGAGAATAAGTACCGTGATCTAAGCGACCTCCCCATGATCCTGCGGGTGGAGGACTTGATGCCCATCCTCGGCATCGGCCGCAACACCGCCTATGAACTGATCCGCAGCGGACAGATACGAAGCGTCCGCATCGGTAGGCAGATTCGTATTCCGAAGGAAGCCCTGCTGGAGTTTTTGGATGGGAGGAAGTTTTAAATGACAATGCCGCAAAGAAAAAATTTGCAGGATGACCTCCTGCTGTCGTATAATAATTTTATGATCTTCCCTGCGCGGCAAAAGGAGGGAATCATTCATGCCGCGTAAACCAAGCAAACCCAAAACCACACGCCGCGGAAAGAACGAAGGCAGCGTCTATCGCCGCAAGGACGGCAAATGGGTCGGTCAGGTGACAGTGGGCTATCACCCCGATACCGGCAAGCCCATCCGCAAATACACCTACGCCAACACCCGTGAGGAGGCCGCGCACTGGATCGCCCTGACGCTGGTTTCCGAAACATCCAAGGCCGCCCCTTCGCTGGCATCTGAATTGCTGCTGAAGGACTTTCTGCACCGCTGGCTGACCACGTTCAAAACCTACGAGGTTTGCAGCCGTACCATGGAGCTGTATTATTCCTGCGAACGGTTACATATCGTTCCCGCATTGGGAGCCATCCCTGTGGCGGCGCTGACAGCCTCCCGCATCCAGACGTTCCTCTATTACCTGCAAGCGGAAAAGCAGCTTTCCCGCCGCACCATTTCATTGGTACGCAGTATCCTGATCCAGTTGTACGACTACGCCGTGGAGATGTCTCTGGCACCGATCAATCCTGTCCGTAGCACAAAGCTGCCCCGGCAGCCGCAGCGTCCGGAATCAGAGGAGAAAGTTATCCCTATCGCTCAACGTGAAGCGGTGCTGGCCGCGGCGCAGAAGGACCCTATCATGCGACCACGCTGCTGTTCACCGGCATGCGTATCGGTGAGCTGCTGGCACTCCAATGGAAGCATATCGACTTTGCGACCCACACCATCACCATTGCGCAGTCCGTGACGCGGGAGCTGACCTTCGATGAAAATGGGAAAACAGTAGATATGACCGATGCGCTGGGCTCTACCAAGACCCGCACTTCTCATCGAATTATTCAGGCTCCGAATCTGGTGCTGACACGACTGCGGGAATGGATGCGCTATGTGGCGACTCTGCCAAAAGGGTTGGAGGTGCTGACACCGGAGGGCTTCGTTTTCATCAGCACACGCACCATGTCCATGCGAACATACAGTGGCTTCCGCGCCAGTTATCGCCACTTTTTGGATCGCAACGGCTTTTCCGGCGAGGGCTTGAATCTCCATCGGTATCGCCATACCTACGCCTCTATGCTTTTGGAGCAGGAGATCAATCCCAAAATCGTCCAGAAGCTGCTGGGCCATCGGGACGTGTCCACCACGCTGGGCATCTACACCCATGTGGTACCGGAGGTATTCGCCGGCGTTGCCGCCGCTGTGGATACCGCTTCGCAGCAGTTGATGGACGGCACCTACACGCCCAAGCGCAGCGCAGAAGCCGTCAGGGCACAGCTACAGCAGATCGACCCGATGTTGTCGGAGGA
>CAKUGQ010000040.1 GCA_934654755.1 uncultured Oscillospiraceae bacterium
CTGTCTGTCTGTCTGTCTGTCTGTCTGTCTGTCTGTCTGTCAAGATATGATACACGACCTTCGCCCCCTTCGTCAAGATTTTTTCATATTTTATCAGCTTTTTTCGGCGCTGTCAAGAGCCGCAGGAGATTTTGACGGCTCACGCACACATAATCCGACAATTTTTCTCAAAAAACGGCAAAAAAGTATTTACAGGGCGTTCACAAAGTGTTATTCTACAGAAAGAATAACCCTATGTTCAGAGAAAGGATGAGAACATGAAAAAGAAATTCAACTGGCTGCCCATTCTCGCCGGTCTTGTGACGGGCATCGCCGCGGTCGTGCTGGCGTGGCTGGGCAATCCCAAAAACATGGGCTTCTGCATCGCCTGCTTCGAGCGCGACATTGCGGGTGCGCTCGGCCTGCATTCGGCGGCTGCCGTGCAGTATTTCCGCCCGGAAATCGTCGGCATTCTGTTCGGCTCGATGCTCATGGCCCTGTGCCGCAAGGAGTTCAGGGGCCGCGCGGGCAGCTCTCCCGCGCTGCGCTTCGGCCTCGGCGCGATGGTCATGATCGGCGCGCTGGTCTTCCTCGGCTGCCCGCTGCGCATGGTCATCCGCATCGGCGGCGGCGACCTGAACGCGGTCGTCGGCCTACTCGGCTTCATCGTCGGCATCCTCGCCGGTACGCTGTTCCTCAAAAAGGGCTTCACGCTCAACCGTGCCTATAAGCAGTCCAACGCCGAGGCTTCCGCCTTCCCCGTGGCGCTGCTGGCGCTGTTCCTGCTTTGCCTGACCGGCTTCTACGGCATCTTTAAGTCCTCCACCTCCGGCCCGGGCTCCATGCGCGCCCCGTGGTACGCCGCGCTGCTGGCCGGTCTGGTTGTCGGCGCGATCGCACAGCGCAGCCGCTTCTGCATGGCCGGCGGCATCCGCGACGCAGTGCTCTTCAAGGACTTCGGCCTCATCGCCGGCTTTGCGACCGTGATCGTCACCGTATTCGCCGGAAACCTGGTCCTCGGCAACTTCAATGGCTTCTCCTTTGCCAACCAGCCCGTTGCGCATTCCGACGGTCTGTGGAACTTCCTCGGCATGATGCTCGTCGGTTGGGGCTCGGCACTGCTCGGCGGCTGCCCCCTGCGTCAGCTCGTGCTGGCCGGTGAGGGCAACTCCGATTCGTCCATTACCGTCATGGGTATGATCGCCGGCGCGGCCTTCGCCCACAACTTCAAGCTCGCGTCCTCCGCCGACGGCACGACCGAAAACGGCCGTCTGGCTGTCGTAATCTGCCTGATCGTCGTAGCCGCGCTGAGCTTTGTCTGCACGCTTTCGGCAAAGAAAGGAGACGCAAAATGATTGACGCCAGAGGTCTTTCCTGCCCGCTGCCCGTCGTTATGACGCAGAAGGAAATTCAAAAAAACAAGCCCGCCGCGCTGGAGGTGCTGGTGGATAACGCCTGCGCAAAGGAAAATGTGTCGCGCTTCGCGGCAAACGCGGGCTATTCCGTCGAGGTCAAGGCGGAGCCGGACGACGAATTTCTGCTCACGCTGACGCTTGCGGCGAAAAAATGAGTCGCTACATTGCAACCTTCCACACGCACCTGAGCGCACTGCGCACGGCGCAGGCACTGAAAAACGCCGGACTGCAGCCGATCTCCGGGCCGGTGCCGCGCGAGCTGAGCTCGTCCTGCGGCGTCTGCGTCCGCTTTGAGGCGGAGCGCGATTGCCGCGAGCTGCTCGACACGGATTTTGAGACGCTCCGCGAGCAAACGCCGGACGGCTATCGTCTGCTCTGCGAAAACGAATGAACGACCCGCCCTTCCGACCGAAGGGCGGGCTTTTTCGTCGCATAAAGAAAAGCCCGCAAACCCAGTCATATCAAGGGTTTGCGAGCCATTCGGTGTGGTGCCGGTGGCGGGGGTCGAACCCGCACGGGTTATTAGCCCAACGGATTTTGAGTTATTTGCTCCACACGGAACACAGACGAACTCAGCCCCCTGAGGAGGTCGTTGACGGACACTAAAAG